>CAWJYQ010000010.1:0-277813 GCA_963847045.1 uncultured Alphaproteobacteria bacterium
AGCGAACCTTGTGGGCACGTACCGGGTGCACGCCCGAAACCATCACGATCGCCTCATTGGGCGAGAGCTGCATGACTTCTCCGGGCGTGAGCAGCGGACGCGATGTTTCCTGACGGCTGACCATGAGATGGCCGAGCCATGGCGACAGGCGATGCCCGGCATAATTCTTCATGGCGCGCATCTCGGTTGCGGTCCCGAGCGCGTCGGACACCCGCTTGGCGGTGCGCTCATCATTCGTCGAAAACGCAATCCGGACATGGCAGTTGTCGAGAATGGCGTGGTTCGGTCCATAGGCGCGTTCGAGCTGGTTCAAGCTCTGGGTGATCAGAAAGCTGCGGATGCCGTAACCGGCCATGAAGGCGAGCTGGCTCTCAAAGAAGTCGAGCCGGCCGAGCGCTGCGAACTCGTCAAGCATCAGAAGCAGCTGCTGCCGCCGTCGGCCAGTATCCAGGCTTTCGGTCAAGCGCCGTCCGATCTGGTTGAGCACGAGCCGCATCAGGGGCTTGGTGCGGGCAATATCGGATGGCGGTACCACCAGGTAGAGCGAGATGGGCCTAGGCCCGTCAACGAGGTCGCGGATGCGCCAGTCGCTCCGTCCGGTAACCTTGGCAACGACGGGATCGCGATAGAGGCCCAAGAAGCTCATCGTGGTCGACAAGACGCCAGAGCGTTCATTTTCGCTCTTGTTCGAGCAGTTCGCGCGCTGCTGAGGCGACCACCGGATGAAGGGCGATCGCCGAGGTGCGGGGTCGCCAACATCACATTCAGCGTCGCGTCGATCGGCCGCGACGGGTCAGACAGGAAATTGGCGACGCCGGCGAGCGACTTGTCGGCCTCCGCGTAGAGAACATGCAGGATGGCGCCAACGAGCAGGGAATGGCTGGTCTTCTCCCAATGATTGCGCCGCTCGAGCGCGCCTTCGGGATCGACCAGGATGTCCGCGATATTCTGCGCATCCCGCACCTCGCCGTCGCCTTTACGGATCTCAAGCAGCGGATTGTAGGCCGCGCTTTCAGGATTGGTCGGATCAAACAGCAGTACGGTCCCAAAGCGCGCGCGAAAACCTGAGGTCAACTGGAAGTTCTCGCCCTTGATATCGTGGACGATAGTGGAACTGGGCCAGGTCAGCAGCGTCGGAATGACAAGGCCAACGCCCTTGCCCGAGCGGGTCGGTGCAAAACACAGCACATGTTCCGGACCGTTGTGCCGGAGGTAACGGCCGTCAAAACGGCCAAGTACAACGCCGTCGGGTCCAAGAAGTCCAGCGCGCCTGATCTCGCGCGCGTCCGCCCAGCGGGCCGAGCCATATGTTGTCACATGCCGAGCTTCCCTCGCCCGCCAGACCGAGAGGACGATGGCAATCACGACGGCAGCGATCCCGCCGCTTGCGGCGATGCAGGCACCCTGCATGAAGATGACGGGCGCGTAGGCATCAAACTTGAGCCACCAGATGAAGAAGGCAAGTGGTTGATAGATCGGGAAGCCGCCAATCATGAACCAGGCGGGACCGAGCTGCGGCTGGTAAGCGAGATGCCAGGCGGTCCACTCCGTCGCAGCCCAGAGGAAGCCGAGCACGACGATCGAGACGAAGAGCAGTTGCCCCCAAAGGATGCGTGTTGCTGACATGGCGAGAGGCAGTGCGCAACGCCGAGCGGGAACGCAAGGGGCAAGTCTCTTCCCGTCGCAGTGTCGCGCAGCATGGCGCAGGAATCGGCGGGTCAGAGCGAGAGCTCTCGCTTGCGGCCAAAATTCCAGTCCACGCCCCCGGGACCGGCAATGCCGCTCACTTGCCTGCCAAGTTCGCGCTCCAGCGAGGGTAACCAGGGCACGAGCTGAAAACCGAGGCCATTGTCGATCATGGCGAAGCGGCCCGAGGAAAGTGAGAGCCTTCGGCTGTAAACTCCCGCAACGGAGTCTCCTGCCTCGGCAGGCAAATGCGCGAGCCCCGTCTCGGAGGCCAGGCGCCGGCCGACACTGTCGAGCTCGCGGTCGCGAAGGGTCGCAATCAGGTTGCGGCCGAGCGTAACCTTGTCCCCGTTCCGGCTCGCGAGCCCCTGCTCCACCAGCGTGTCGATACGTCGGTCGAGCGCGGCACGGACTTCGCCGCCGAAGCCGGCGCGCGAGAGATCGACCGGCTCACGAGCGACGAGGCGACGGTCGAGCCAGGTTGCCCCTCGCGCTTCCACCTGCTGGTCGAGATTGAGGTCCGAGCGGACCGCAAGCGCGATCCGCTGCCGGCCCCGCGCGTCCTCAAACCGCCGCAGCTCTACAATGCCGCCGATCGGACCGTCGCCCGCCGCTTCGATTTCAGGGAGCTTCAGGTGATGCACCCGTCCGTCGATGCCGTCGACCACGGCGAAGGCCGTCGCCTTAAGTTCATCGTCGAGCCCCCGCGCGATGAGACGGCCGATAACGGGTTCACCATGGCTTTCGCCTTGCAGCGCCCAGGACGATGGCGCGCGTGCGGCGCCATCCTTGGTGAGGGTCTTGTGCAGGCGCTTGATGATATCACCACGCTCGCCCAGCTCTCGCAGGCGCTGCTCTGCATCTTGTGCCAGCACCCAGCGCGCGGGCCCGGCGGGTTCGGCGAGACCCAGCCGCTCGAGCGTGCGCATCCGCCCGATCCGGATATCCTGCAAGGGATCGCGCGCCCCATCCCGGTCTGGCCGGAGATCAATGACCCCATCCGCCGCCCCCGCTTGCCGGGCCAGCACCCGATCGATCCGTGTCCAGCGCTCGGCTGTCATATCGGTCTCCAGGCGTTGACGAGCATCGAGCTCTGTTCGCGGGCCGAGTTCATGGGTGACGAGATCCCCGGCACGGGCGCGCAGGCCCTTTGAGATATAGTCGCGGCTAATCACGAGGTCCTTCCCATCATCGGCGCGGCCGCGCACAAGGATATGGATATGGGGATGCTCGGTGTTCCAATGGTCGATGGCGACCCAGTCGAGCCGGGTGCCCAGATCGCGCGAGGCCTGATCCATGAGTTCGCGCGTGAAGCTGCGCAAGCTTCCCAATTCGCCGGCATCATCGGGTGAGACGATGAACCGAAAATGATGCCGATCGCCCTCGCAGCGTTCGACGAACGCTCGGCCGTCGGCCTCGTCTCCGGCCGCATCGAACAGTTTTCCAGGCGCCCCGTCCCGGGTGACCCCGTCGCGCTGGAGATAACTGACGTGGGCGCGCATCGCGCCCGGCGAACCCATCCGCCTCACCACTCGCGCTTTGACAATGGCACTGCGGGCGCGGTTGTTGAGGAGGCGCGAGGCGGCAAGGCTCGCCGCGCGGCCGCGCCCAAACCTGCTGTCGCGCGTGGGGCCGCCCCGCGAGAGACCGCCGGACTTTTGCGCGGCTTGCAGCGCCTGCGCCAGAAAGGATTTTGTCTTTGGCGAGCGTGTCGAGCGGATTCGGCCAGGACGGATGCGAAAATCGTCATTTCCGGCTCATGTTAGGCTCACAGGAGTGTCGAAAGCTGAGCGACAATAGCGCGTTGCTAAAAAACGCAAGTTGCGCCGGGTGCTGCACAAGGTTTGCGTGATCGCTGGAATTTTCCGCTCCACCCAGCCACAACCGACCGCACGCACCTTGCGCGCTTTATCCTGCCCTCCTCGGTCGCTCCCTCTCAGCGCCCATCTCATGAGCTCGGAAAGTGCCTGAGCTGGCGGTGGCTTGCGACAAAATGCAATTCCAGTCATCGCGTTGGATCCTCACATGATTGACGAACAAGCCGGTCGGGCGAGAGGCGTTTCAGTCTGAAAACCCGCGGTGAGCCGACGGATAAATTGCGACGCTTCTGCGCGGCGAACGCAGACCGATTGTCACTCACGGGGGGTCTGCGCGGTCAACAAACAGGGGAGCTTCCCGCCAAGGAATCGCACGCCTGATGCGAAAGGCAGCGTGTTCACCCTGCTCGTCGGCGAGCAATGGCATCACCGCCGCGACATAGGCCACGGTTTCCGACGGAAGCGGTTGGCCCGTTGCGAGGTGCTGTCCGTACCGCGACGGACCCGCATGATAGGCCGCAAGGAAGCCTGTTGATCCGAAGCGGTCGTGCATCTCTTTGAGATAGGCGGCGCCCGCCAATATGTTGTCGTGAGGGTCAAATGGGTCGAGACCGAGACCATGGCGAACGCTGAGTTCTACCCAGGTGCCTGGCATAAGCTGCATCAGGCCCATCGCGCCGCGAGATGAGATCGCATGCTCGTCACCTCCGCTTTCAACCTGGAGGACGGCGCGAATCCAGCGCGCCGGCAGGGCGAAGCGATCGGAGGCTTCATCGATGAATTTGGCCAATCGGTCGATGGATTGAGGACGCGACGCGGTCTGTGCGCTCGCGCTCAATTCGAAGAAGCGTCGAGGTCGCGATCATGCACATGAACGGCGCGATCGCCACGATAATGCGTGCAATGGGTCGGAGCGAACGGCGCCGTGCAATTGAGTCGCGCCAACTCACAAATAGGGCTTTTCCGTTGCAGGCTGAGCGAGCGCTTTCTGGTTTTTGGACGAGGCCGGTAGGGAAAGATCGGAGACGGTTCGGTGGAACCGCAATCAGTCGAGGGAGTGGGAATGCCGCGCATGATCACTCCTCGTCAGTCCACACGGGTATTGCCCTGCCGATCACTGCGGATGCGGGTAGCGGTCCAAAGTAACGACCGTCGAGCGAGTCCGGTGACTGCCAGTTCATGACAAAGACATCGCCATCAGCGATGACGCGGCATCCGTGCCAGGCCGGAAGCGGACGGCCTCGCCCGTCGCGTTCGCGTGCATGGCCCATATCGATGCCGTCGACAGCGATTGTTAAGCCATTCCTGCAGACCGTTTGTCCAGGAAGCGCCAGCACGCGCTTGAGCATGGGAACGCCGATCGGCAGGTAGCCATTGAGATCGAGGAATGCGGCGAGAAGATCAGGTGGCTGAACGGCAACAAGTTCGGTCACGGTCAACTTTGTCACGGGCCAAAGCCGATAAAGGCCGATCGGAACGCTATTTGATGCGTTCCATATGTAGTGCGGTGTTGCTCCTCCGACCGTCGAGAGGAGAAGAGCGGCCGTTGCAAATGTCGTGAAAATTGTCGCACACCGGGCGCTCATGACGAGACCCTCCGCCGATGGAGCCAGGCCTGGTGACGGGATCGGGTATATGGTCGAGGTGTTTCGTTGACCGACAATCGGTTATGAACGTGGTGCCAATAGTCGGGTGCTGCGTCGGCAGGATCAATGTCGAGCGCCTCGACGGCATCGATCAATTGCAGAACGCGTTCGACCCTCGGCCAGCCTGATAGTCGCAACAGGCTTTCACCGCCGGGCCTGATCCACGGCACTGTCGAATAGCTCTGCCCTGGTATCGCCGCTCGCAGGATATCGATGCGGGATAGAACCGTCCCAAAGTCGTTGGACGTCCAACGGACAAACGCGAAGATGCTCCCTGGAGCGAAAGACAGGATGCGTCGATTACGGTCCAGGATGCTTTCCGACACGGCGCGACCAAACCGAACGCGGTTCTCGATGCGCTTTTCGAGCCACAAGAGTTCAACTGTCGTGAGGTCGCTCACGGTGACTTCTTTGGTCGGGTATCTTTCGGGGGTATGAGCGTGTCTCTTCATGGATCAGCGCCGCTCCTTTCCCGCATAGGGGATGGGAGCGTGCCGCTTTGCCGGCAGTACGGTGCCGGTGCCTGGATCGCTGGTTGAGGTTCTGGTGCCGATGTCTGCCCATGCGTTCAGATCGGCAACCGCGTAGACGACGCGGCCGCCGATTTTCCGGTAAGCGGGACCGGTGCCGTAGGTTCGGTGTTTTTCGAGAGTGCGGGGTGAAAGGCTGAGAGTATCGGGCTGCCTCGGCAGTCCGCAGGTATCGTGGCGAGATAGCGAGGCTAGCGTCGGACATCTGACAAGCTCCGTTGCCGCGTGGAGCGCCAGCGAGGTCTCTGGCGCGTTGGCGGCGACAATGACGGAGAACGGCCTGGAAGGGGGATGCCGAAGATAAGGGGGTCTATTTTCGACACCCCCGGGGGGCGCCTATTTCTTCCGACGTGGCGAACGCAATAGGGCGCGATAGCCGCCCCGCATCAGAGCGATGCCGTTCTTGACTAGGCGGATGGTTAGGCTGCGAAGATCATGGTCCTTCCAGGAGCGGCCACGAACGCGCTCCTTGCCGAACAACCCCTCTGCGATTTCACGATAACTATGTCCCGCCAACCAGCCATCGAGGGCTCGCATCATCAAAACGAAGCGCCGGCGACGCTGCGAGGGAGAGCGCAAGAGGAGATGCACCAGGACGGCGGCCTTCGATGGCGCACCAAAATCGGTGCGCCGCCTGCAGACGCATGTCGGAATTGGCGTCGAGTGGCAATTCGATTGAAAGCGGTGCCCCTTTGGCAGGTATGGCTGGCAGGTAAAGCCGATGAATTGCGCCTCTCCAGCGGTACAATTCCATGCCAGCCATCTGGCCCATGGCGAAATTCGCCAGCGGCAAGCCTGGTCCAATCAAGGGCATATTGCCCCGCATCGCTGGCCGCGCCGAATTGACGGAGCGACAAGACGGTCGAGAGGGCTTCAGGTGCCCAGAATACGGATTGCCGGTCGAACGCCTGTTCAGGATCAGCCGCGAAAAGACAACCCCCATTTATGTCGGAATGATGAGGCGCCCCATCTGATTGCGCGGCGGCGGTTAAGTTTTTGAAATCTCGCTCGTACTCGCCGTCGCGGCGGAGCCATTCCCAGGCAATATCGGCCCCTTCTGCCATTCCGAAGTTTGCATAATCTTGCTCTGATCTCCAATCGACAGCTGACATGACGACGTCCCCACTGCACTGCACAAACGATGGGGATTGCAGCACGACAATTGTGACCATTTCTGGTTGCGTTGGTGCAGTTTGGTGAAATGAGAAAATTTGTCTTTTCGATCGCTCGTCAGCGAAGACGTCACGTTTGCTTCAAACAGGCTTCATCATTCGCCCTTCGGCCATCCGCGCGCGAGGAGTTCACGATAACCGTGGCGTGCCACCCACTTGGCGCGAGCCAAATGACTCTCGTAAGCACTCCGGGCGCGAGTTGGTTCGGCGGCAGGATCGATGTGGAGAACAATACGCGCGACTTCTTGCCAATCGGCGTTGGCTTTTTCAGCATCGAGGAGACGCACATAGGTGACGGCGTGTTGCTCATCATAGGGCGTCAGCGTGAGCTCATCAGGAGCCAGATCTTCAACTTTGGGATCAAGCGGTGGCACGCAAGAAACTCCTATTGATCGAGAAGCTTCGATTTGGCGAACCGTAGCTGCATCTAAGCTATTGTCGTACCGACCGGGTCAAGCGGTCTACAGGATTTTGCGCATCTCAGGGATCAAGAATCGTTGGAACACTTTCTGGAGCCGCATCCTGGGTGACTCGTTGTCCGCGTATTATAACACGTAGCGTTGAAATACGCGATTGCCTCCTATCCTGCGGATGGATATTCGCAAGGTCTTTGGAGCAAACGCGCGCAAATTCCGCTTGGCTTTGGGGCTGAGCCAAGAAGCTGTCGCCGAGCGAATGGGTGTCGATCGCGCTTTTATCAGCAGCATGGAACGAGGGCTGCAAAATGCGACGCTGCTAACGATCTGGGAAACGGCCCAGGCGCTTGAGGTGCGGCCTGTGGATTTGCTGGACGAGAAAGCGTCGAGGGCTCGCAGTTAGTTTTGCAGCGGACACGACGACTTGCGCGTGAAACCTCGCAAATCGAGAAATCTTGGGGCTTTGGCGAATGACAGTAGACTCTAGTCTTCCCGGTTTCGGGCACTACGAAGCCCCGCCCGGGTTGACCGGGCGGGGCTCGGGCGCACTAAGCCTCATTCGCCGTTCTTGCGCGGACGCGACCAGAGCAGGGTGTATCCTTCGCCGCCCTCGTCGTCGAACAGGTTCGCGTAGATCGGCGCGTTGAAGGAGGGATCGTCGAGCTTGAGCGAGAGGTAGTCGCGGCCTTCCTCGGAGCGCTTCGACCAGGCGGCCCCGATCTCCACTTTATGCGGCGCACCGCATAAAGTGGATTATGCGGAGCGCGGGATTATGCGGAGTGGCGTCGCCTGAGCGCTGCTCCTTCGGGTGTTTCGCTGCCGCCGCGCTCCGCATAATTCCAGGGGTGGAGAGCCGCGGCGCTTGCGGCGCCGCGGCCGTCCGGCGTGTGCGGGTCAGCGTGACCAGACGAGCGCGTAGCCGTCATCGATTGCGACGAGGTTGGCGTAGATCGGCGCCGGGAAGGAGGGATCGTCGAGCTTCACCGAGTGATACACGGTGTTCTCCTTGGAGGTCCGCTTCCACGCTGCGCCGATTTCGACATTGTTGCCTGCCAGCACGCGCAAGTCGGGCGCCTTCCCGTTTTCGGAAGGTTCGGCGGGGACGAAGCGCACCTTGATGTTGAGCGAGAGCGTCCTGATGGTGCCGGTGAACGAGCCATCTTCGCCGAGTGTGAACGTGCCGATCTGAGCCATGGTGATCTCCTGTTGCTGCTTTCCAAGTCCGCGACCATCGCGGCCTTGATGGCGATCTTTGAGCGCCGCAACGACCGACCCGCAGCCTTGGCCCGCAGCGCAGCGGAGGATGGCGGCTGAGCGATCTTGTTGTCGCGCGAGGAATGGGCGAAGCCCAGGGGAAGAAGATCGCGAACGAGCCATTGCGGGTAAAGGTCGGCGAGCGCAGCGAGCGTATTGTGGCGCGTGATCCGCCAGCAAAAGGCCGGTATGGACGTGGGCGCAAACAGCCTGACAGGAGAGTAACGGCTCAAATGCACCCACTCCCGACACGATTTGCAACTCCAGGGCAACAGCAGCGCAGCCCGATCGGGCCACAGCGGCTTACTCCGTCGCCGCGATCCAACGGAGAAGGCTCGGCTGCTCATGCGAATGGCGTCGTCATGCCGCCGCCTCGGAGCGGATCCAAGCGATTTCGTCGCGACGGTAGGTCGCCCGGTCTTCCTCACGCCGAAGACAAAGATGCGTCCTCCAACAGGGAGGCGATCAATGCGTCTGGCGCCTTGAACCGCCCGCGGCGCAGCTCGGGCGGAATGACCGCCTCTACCGCCTCGAGCTTTTCGGAAGGATCCATACGCAGATAGACCTCCGTCGTGCGGATGTCGGCATGCCCGAGCCACAACGCGACCTTTCGGATATCATGAGTGGCCTGCAACAGGATCACAGCACAACTGTGCCGCAGTTGGTGCGGCGTCACGGAGCGCCCGCGCAGGGACGGGCAGTTTTCGGCAGCCGCGCTCGCGTGCTTATCCAATACATATTCGAAGCCCGCACGGGTCATCGGCTCATCCTGTGCATTGACGAAGAGCTCCGGCACGCGGACTGCGCCTCGGACGCTCAACCAGGTGCGGAGATCCCGTGCGGTCTCTTTCCAAAGCGGCAGGCAGCGTTCCTTACGGCCCTTGCCCCGGATCGTCACGCTCGCGCCGCGCTGGAGCGACAGGCTTTCGGTCAGGACGCCGACCAGTTCGGAGACCCGCAAACCGCCGGCGAAGCACAAATGCATCATCGCCCGGTCGCGCACGCCGGATCGTGTCGCGAGATCTGGAGCGTTGAGGATCGCGCGGACTTCCTCCATCGTCAGATGACGGATGAGTTTCTGGTCATGGCGTTTGGCCGGGATCGCATGAACCCGGCCGATCTGCTCCAGGGCCGAGGGCACCTTGTTCTCGACGTAGCGCATGAACGTCTTGATGGCGGCGAGCCGCAGGTTGCGTGTGGAAGCGCCGTTGCCGCGCTCCTGTTCCAGATGCGCCAGGAAGGCGACGATCAGCGGTGCGTCGAGGTCTTCGATCGTCAGCTGCGACGGGCGGGTGCCGCGGCGTTTCGCGGCGAAGTTGAACAGCAGCTTGAAGCTGAACGCATATGTCTCGCAGCTCTGCGGACTATAACCCCGCTGACGGGGCATGTAGTCGCGCAGGAAGCCGGTGATAAGAGGGGCGAGCTTCGTCATGCGGCGCTCTCCCCGACCAGCATTTCCGCCGCCGAGGCGATATCCGTCATCATCTCCGGCGTTGCCTGGAGATACCAGTAGGTGTTCCGGATATCGGCATGGCCCAGATAGGTCGACAGGGCGACGAAGTGCCGGGCGACCGCACCACGTTCGGCACCACATTGTTCCAGCACGCGGGTTGCGAAGGTATGGCGAAGATCATGGATACGGGGCTGCTGGCTTCGCTCCGGCGCGATACCCGCCCGTCGCAGAATGCAGCGGAACGTATAGTTCACGATCGTCGGGCACATCTGCCGGTGCTCGACGGATGGGAAGAGCCAATCGCTCTCGCCGGCGCGCTGGCGGCGGACCTCGAGATAGCGTTCGAGCGCCTCGACGACCGTCGCGTGCAGCGGCACGAGACGGCTCTTGCGGAATTTGGTCTCGCGGATGTGCAGCACGCCGTTGGGCTGGACGTCGTCGAGCCTGAGCGCGAGCGCTTCAGAGACCCGCATTCCCGTAGCCGCGATCAGACCGAACAGCATGACGTAGAGCTGGCGCCGCAGGGGATTGGGCTTCTGATGCCGGAGCCCGCTGGCGGCATCGAGGATGCGGGCGATCTCGTCCGGTGTGTAGATATAGGGGATCGGCCGCGTTTTCCGGCTCGGAGGGACGTCGGCGCGTGGGACCTCATGCCGAGGATCTTCGGCATAAAGGAAGCGCGCAATCAGGATCAGGTCCGTCAGGCGCCGTGCACGGGCACCCGGCGTGCGGGCGACCGTTTCGATCCAGGCGAGAACGGACGCTGCGCGGATGTGCGTTTCGCCGCGCCCTGCAGCGAAGCGCGCGAAGGCGCGAAGATGCCGTCCAGCCTTGACCAGTTTGTAGCCGAGCGTGCGGCGCAGAGCGATGTAGCGGTTCACGTCGTCGTTCAGCACGGCAGCCTCCCGCCCCAGGGCTGTGTGATCTCCGACAGGAGGCCAATGTCGACCTTGGCATAGAGCGCCGTGACCGACGGCGAACGATGCCGCAGCACAGCGCCGACGCCGGCAAGAGTGGCGCCATTGCGCAGCATGGCTGTCGCGGCGGAGTGGCGCAGGACGTGGGCACCTCGATGAGCACTCTTGACGCCGGCCCTGTCGAGGGCGCGACGCACGATGCATTTCACGGCGATGCGGCCGAGTGGACGGACAGGCGCCGTGTCTGTCAGGAACACCCGTGTCGTCGCGATACGTGGCCGCGCCCGCTCGATATAGGCGAGGATGGCGTCGCCGATCTCCTGGGTCAGCGGCAAGCGCTCTTCCCGCCGGACCTTGCCGGCAAGGGTTATGCGGCCCGCCACCCAGTCGATCTGGTCGAAGGTGAGATTGGCGACTTCGCTCGCCCTCAGGCCAAGCCGGGCAAGGAGTAGGATGACGGCCCGGTCGCGTAAGCGCTCCTCGCCGTCGCAAGCGACAAGAAGGCGATTAAGGTCGTCTTCCCCGAGGAAGCGTGGCGTTGTCGCCAATTGCCAGCTTGCGAAGCTCGGAACCGCATGTTCTCGGCCGACCGGGCATTGCCCGATCGCCACCAGATACCTGAGGTAGGCCCGCGTGGCGACGGCAATTCCTTGTGCCCGTCCGCGCCCGTGTGGCTTCGCGCGCTCGAGCACGAAGCCACGGATCGCGGCAGCCGTATAGGCCGCTGGATCAGCGCCGAGCGCCTCCAGTAAGTCAACCAGGGTCGCTTGATAGGTATCGAGCGTGGAGTCCTTGATGCCACGTTGCTCCCGCATCCAGCGGCGGAAAGCCGCCAGTGCCGGCCAGGTCTCCTCCAATGACGGTAGCCGCTCCTGCGGCAAGACGTTCCTCTTGCGCAGATAGACGATGAACAGCGCAGCGGCGCCCTGCGGAGCGCGGGCGGTCTTGCCACCCCCAAACACCGACGCCGATGCGGCGAAGCCGGCGGCGAGCGTTTCGATCGCGAAGCCAGCCGCGCGCACCCAATCGCCCCACAATGCCAACAGGCGCACCACCTCCGTTATCGTTGCGGGCGAGTAACTCCGCTGAGCAAGCCAATCCTTGAAGCCGTCGATATGCGGCTGCAGCCAGTTGATCCGGACATCGACGCTGCGCCGATGCCAACGCTTTCGTTTTGTCACCATGTTCCCCCTTCGAGTTGCTTATTCACGCCGGGAAGTCCGGCGCGTCGAGCAAATCGAAGGCTTCGACGCTATTCCATGCGATATGCGGTTTTGCTTTGCTCGCTCAACAAGAACTCAACAACTCCGGAGCGCCGCGTCGGGCGCAGTGTGTGTCGTTGGGTCGCGAGGCTGGCGGCCTTGACTGCGGAAGGGTGATGCACCGGCAGCGCCGAACGTTCCGAATGAGGCACCGATCGCCAACGTCGATCTCAACTGACAATGCGGTCGAAGCTCCCAAGCGGCCTCTCTTTTGGGGCGGGTCTGGCGCCGGCCCGGCCTTGGCCTGCAACGGCTCCGCCGACCTTCTTCCCCTGCGGCTGCGCCGCATTCCTCGCGCAGCAACAAGCTCGGCTGCCGCCGTCCTCCGCTGACGCTGCGGTCCTTCAGATGCAGACGTCCGGTCCGTCGCCTCTCGACCGCCATCGAGGCCGCATCGGGCGGCTTCGGACAACTCAGGAGATACGACAATGGCTCAGATCGGCACCTTCACCCGCGACGAGAACGGCGCTTACGCCGGGACGATCAAGACCCTCACCCTCAACGTCAAGGCAAGCATCAAGCCCTGCGATCGCGACAGCGACAAAGCGCCCGATCACCGGGTCACCGCCACCGGCGTCGAGTTCGGCGCAGGCTGGAGCAAGACCGCCCGCGAGACTGGGGCTCAATACCTCTCGCTCAAGCTCGACGACCCGTCCTTCCCGGCGCCGATCTACGCATCGCTCGTCCAGGGCGACGACGGCGAGCACAAGCTCATCTGGTCGCGATGAACAGACCCGCGGCGTCTCGCACTCAGTGAGGCGCCGCGGCTTTCCCCTTTGGGATTATGCGGAGTGCCGCGATCTCAAAACTCTTGGAAATCTGTCACTCAGACGGCGCCACTCCGCATAACGCCGCGCTCCGCATAATCGGCTCGGCCCACTAAATGCGGTGGCTCGGAGCGTTGTCGTTGGAGCGGCTGGTTTCTGCGACGATGCGGACGCCTTTGGCCTGCAGGCTGAGGGTGACGATTTCGCCCTGGTAATCGTTTCCGACCTTCTTGAACGAACCGATGGTAGCCATGTCACTTCTCCTGTTGTGTTTCGAGCCCGCGACCACCGCGGCCTCGATGGCGATCGGCAGGCCGAGGACGATCGGCGACGCACCCGCAAGGGCCGGAGCGAAGCGGAGGACGCTGTCGTGGCGACTTTCTTGCCTCGCGAGGAATGGGCGAAGCCCAGGGGAAGAAAGTCGCATCGACGGCGTTGCGGCTCAGACGATCGAGGCGCAGCCGGTCTTCGGCCAGATCAAGCCATCACAGAGGCCCGGTGCGTCGCTGCTGAAAACGCAATCTCGGGAGAAGAGGTGGCTAATCTCGGTTAGGCTGAACAAGAGGTCTGAACGGTTTGGCGAAGAGAAAGAAACGCAGTGCGGAAAATGGCGGAATCGTCGCCGAGAGCGATCGCCAAGAGCAACGTCGTTACACGTCTATGCGGAGCGGAACTGAGATCCACGCCACCCGGTCGAGGTGCTTCGGGGAAGACAATGGCGTTCTTTCGCTCAAGTCCTGAACACCCCTCGCGCCGATTTACGCGAACCTGTTCGACGACGAGGGTGAAGAGATCATCCCTCTCGCGTGGCGGCCGCGAGAACTGGCTGAGGACTGTCGCCGACCGCCCTGCCCGGTTCGACTGGTCGGGGCTCCGTGAAGATGGCCAATCGCGTCCACGCTGTGCCGCCGATGAAGACCGCACCGATGCAAGCGAAGACCTCCCGCCAAACGAGCGACGGCACACCGATTTGCGCCATCGCGAGAACGACATGATAGCCAGCAAATGTAGCCGGCAAAGCAAACACCGCCGCAATGATGGCACGCAAGATCAGAGACCGGGTCATGGCGAACGCGATTTGAGCGATCGCAAGGGACATGCCGCCGGCGGCGACGGCAACAAGCGGCGTGCCGAGCACGCCGGCGCCGCTATGAAAGGCCCAAATGCCGGCATTGATCGCCACGAAGAACGGCAAGGCGTAAACCGCCAGCGTGAAGATCAGCCAGCAGAACAGACCGATGCCAACGGTGTTGAGGAGAAGTCCAAGGGCAAGCATGGTGGTGGCTCCATGTGCAAAGGTATAACGGTCGCGCCTTCCACCACCACCGCGGCGCAGAATTTGGACATAATATCGAAACGAGGCGGAGTTGCGGCGATGCAACTCCGCCTTGGTGGTTGGAAGGGGCAGGCGGCGCTCATGCGCCGCCGAATTTCCAGACGGGTATGCCGAGCCGCTTTGCCTTGTCGGCGAGGTTGTCCTGGATTCCCGTGCCCGGGAAATGCATGACGCCGATCGGCAGCAGTTCGAGCATGGCGTCGTTGCGCTTGAACGGCGCCGCCTTGGCGTGCTTCGATCCAATCCGGCTTGAAAGCGATCTGTGGCACTTTCCGGGTGGTCGCCCATTTGGAGGCGATCAGCTCGGCGCCCTTTGGCGAGCCGCCATGGATCAGGACCATGTCGGGATGCTTGGCGTGGACCTTGTCGAGGCGATCCCAGATCAAGTTGTGGTCGTTGAAGTCGAGGCCCCCGGTGAGCGCGATCTTCGGTCCGGCCGGCATCATGACCTCGGTCTCGGCGCGACGTTTGGCTGCGATAAAGTCTCGGGAGTCGATCATTGCCGCGGTAAGCGTGCGGTGGTTGACAAGCGACCCCGATCGGGGGCGCCAGGACGAACCGGTGTGGACCTCAAAACGTTCGATGGCCTGATCGCGGAACAGTTCGAGGCAGTTGCGGCGTTCGATCAGTGTGATGCCTTCGGCCGTCAGGCGCTCGAGCTCGAACTGATTGCACTTCGGAGCCATTCTGCTCCCGCTGGCTCTTGCGTTGCGCCTGTTCGTTGTTATCCAGCTCGCGTTCAATGCGGTCCGTGGCACGGTGGAAGAGGTTGACGGTCGACCAGAGCAGATCCTCAAGGTCCGGCTCAAGCCGGGTGTCGTTCAGCGTGGCGACTAAGCGCGTCGAAGATGTCGGCGATTGCGCCAGCGATCATCGCACCTTCGGGCAGCGGTCTTGGATCGGGCTGGTCGTCGAATGGACGGTAGCCAAAGAGTTGCAATTCGCTGAGGACGTGGTCGGTCGGAGATGCCGAGTGCGGTGGCTCGATGTCGTCATGATCGGTCATGGGATGAGGTCCTTTGCCGGATCGGCCGCGCCCATCGCGGCCTTCGTGGCGATCACCAGACGGCGGGCGGAACGGGCCAGAACCCGAAAGCGAAGCGGAGGGCCGAAGCGCCAGCGGAGGATGGCGGAGGCCGGCTATTTTGCTTCGCGATGCAAAGGCCCGAAGGGCCGGCGGAAAATAGCCGGTCGCAGCCATTGCCGGCCCGGGCCGCCTGCCGTCCGATCGCCCTCTAGAAGGCCGTGGTCGCGGCTCTCCGGCATTGGGCCGTCGTGACCGAACTGTCGGCATCGATCGCAGCCAATCGCGCTATACGACAGTGGCCGACAAGAGCAGAAAGCGGGAGACGTCCTCCGGTGCGAGCTGAATCCGCAGCGCTAGCCCGGAGGGCATCGAAGCCGAAGACGTGCAGATCCTCGTTGAAGTCGCCAAGTCGAGGTAACAACGGGATGGCTTCGATGCCCGCGGTTTCCGCGCGTTGCGACAAAACGAGCTTGCACTACATCACCCGCGGCATCGGCGTCGCGGGCGATATAAAGCCGACGCAAACTCGATGACAGCGCCATGGCTGAGAGGTGATTGGCCGACAGTGCAGCGGCCATCGGCAGGGTCGGAAGCACGCAGCGTAGTGATAGCGTCGTCTCGATGCCTTCGCCGGCAACAAGCACGTCGTCGTCCGCCACGCCGAAACGAACCGCGTTGCCGAGCAGGTCGCCCATGGCTCGTCGGGGCGTGTCGATCGGGGCCTTGCCGAGCCGAACGTGATCAAAGCCGTCCGGATCGAGCCAGGTACGGTGCACGCCGGTGATCATGCCGTCGAGGTCGGTGACGCATGCGATCATCGCCGGCCAGGTCTCGGTCGGATGGTCCTCGTCAGGCCGATAGTAGCAACGCGGATGGAAGCGGAGGCTACCACCATGGTGCACCTGAGCTATTCCACGACGCTGCAAGTAAGTCTCAGCGACGGTGCCCTCAATCGGACCTGAGATTGCAAACAGCCGTCTTGCGGCCTCTTGCGATCCGGCCGGTGCTGCTGGACGAGCGGGTTTCGTGACGAGCTCCGGTTCAGGATGGGGCAACTTCAGAAAGCGCCTTGCCTCCTCGGCGACCTCGCGGAACTCGCGCAAGCCTCGGCTCTCGCGAATGATGTCGAGGAGATCACCATGCTCGCCGGTCGCGGCATCGGTCTTATGTTCAACTGCACATAAGACCGAATATGTTGCGGCGAGAGTTATGTTGCGCATTTGCGATTGGGGGCTGTCTTACAGACGATTGACAGCTTCTACGCAACATAATGCCAGCGCGCTGCGGGAGGTCGCGTGATGCCCCGCGACGCTTCCGAACTGGCGCGCCGGCTCGCCCGTGATGCCGAGGCGGTCTGCCGCCATTACCTGTCCAACGGGCGGCGCCAGGGCCGCTACTGGATGGTGGGCGACGTTCGCAATACGCCCGGCCGGTCGATGTTCGTCCGGCTCAGCGGACCGGACTCCGGTCCCGGCGCCGCTGGGCATTGGACCGATGCGGCCTCGGCCGAACATGGCGATCTCCTCGACGTGATCCGCGAGAGCTGCGGCCTCGTTGACTTTCGCGATGTCGCCGAGGAAGCACGACGCTTTCTGAGGCTGCCGCACGCCGAACCGTGCCGCAGCCCAAAGCCCGTTCGCACACCCGTCCCCGCCGGATCGCCGGAAGCGGCGCAGCGGCTCTTTGCCATGTCGCAGCCGATCCGCCGGACGCTCGTCGAGACCTACCTACGCCATCGCGGCATCAAGACTGTCCACGATGCGGGCGCGCTGCGGTTTCATCCGCGCTGCTACTATCGCCCGGACGATCAATCGGCGACTGAGACCTGGCCGGCAATGATCGCTGCCGTGACCGATCTTGCCGGCGCCATCACCGGCGCGCATCGCACCTGGCTTGCGCCGGACGGCTCTAGCAAGGCGCCGATCGACACACCGCGACGGGCCATGGGCGGTCTCCTCGGCCATGCCGTCCGCTTCGGCGCGGCCGACGATGTCCTCGCTGTCGGCGAAGGCATCGAGACGATGCTGTCGCTGCGCTGTGCGCTTCCTGCCATGCCGATGGCTGCCGCGCTCTCGGCCAACCATCTTGCCGCCCTTCTGCTCCCGTCGGCGCTGTGTCGGCTCTACATCGCACGCGACGCCGATGCCGCGGGTGATGCGGCGTTCTCGGCATTGACCGAACGCGCCGAAGCGGCGGGCATCGAGGCGCTTGCCCTGTCTCCGCGGACAGGCGACTTCAACGAGGACCTGCATGCATTCGGCCTCCGCGCGCTGCGCACGGCACTGCGCATCCAACTCGTGCCACACGATGTCGTTCGGTTCATGCTCTTCACTGAGGCCGGCGCGGTTTGACCGATCGGGCCTCCGGCGCCGGTGACAATTGGGCAGATTGTCGTGTTGTCGGTTATGTTGCGGACTGCGGTCGAAATTAGACGCTGGAGCGCGCAGCCGGCTTTGCACGCTTCTGCCGACTTACGCGGTGCAATATGTCGGCGCTATCTGAGAGACAGCGACCGTGACGCTACCGCATTTGCGAGGGTAGCCATTGACCCCACAGCCGACCTTGGTGCTCATGCGCAACAGTGGTGTTGCAGGAGGCGCATCTGTGCGACGAGACGCAATGTGCGCTGCATGAAGTGTCCAAGTTGGCTACTACAAGGAATTTCGCGGCGCTAGAGAGACGCTGTAACACGTCACGTTTCGCTTCGCCTGCCTCCAATCATGGTTCCCGTCTGCCCTCTTGCGCGACTGCAGTGTCTGCTTCCACAAGGGGATCGTTGAATGTCCAACGGGGAACCGTGCGTATGCGCTCGAGGGCGGCAAAGACGTCGGGAGTGTCGGCGGCGTCTGGCGTGTCCTCCCGCAATGCGGCCTTGAACTCCCGGCCAAAGCCGTGGAAGCCGTCGGGATTCAACTCGCAAAGATGAATTTGATTCCAGTCGATTGTCAGCCCCGGGGCACGATAGAGCACCGCTGCCGTCTCCATCGCCCTGAAGGTTCCGAACTTGCCCGCCCGCACAAGCTTTGCGGCGGCAGGGCCACAATAATCCCGCATGACGTTCCGGTACTCGCCGAGAAATGCAGGGTCTACTTGGATGAACTCCAGCGATGCCAGCCGTTCCGACGGATCAGCCAGACCCTGCCAATCGAGCGGCAAAATAAAGGACGATGGGGTCGTCAGAAGAATTTCTGCGCGCACAAGGTTTGCGTCATTCTGTTGCCGATTGACGACGAGGTCTTGGATGACGTCGCCAGGCACCATCCCGCGAAAATAGCTCAGTTCGACATGACTCCACGCTGGAGATGACGACGGATTCTGAAAGAAAGAACGGTGCCGATAAAGTGCTTGCCCGAGGCACGTTTTCCCGAAGCGCGCCCACTTCATTGCACTGTCCTTGAGCGCCGCTTCCATTGCTAATTCAGGTGCGTGCACCGTCCTGGCGAGAGCCACAAGGCGGTCGTCGAGTTCGACACGGGTCACGCGCGAATTGCTTGCTGGATGGATGATTTGAACCAATGGAAACCTCGCTAAGTCCGGACAGAGTGTGCAGTCTGCGGGGGACACTATACTCTACAGACCCGGTAATCGCTATCTGAGGTACAGCGCCCATCAAATCACGTAGGCGTCACGCAGGCCCGTGAACTCCATGCGGTCCATCGAAAACAGACTGCCTCTCACCATGCCCAGACGTGGGCCCAGCAATGTTGTTCCGCCAACTAGTCAAAACCGCTGTGCACTAGGCAGCACAGTCATTTGGTGTGGATGGCGGGGATGGCCGTCGGTCAACATAATCCCGGACGGGAAGCTGTCGGCAAGATCGCGTTTCCATCGATATGGAGACACGATCATGCTTGAAGAAATCTTCTTTCCCCGAACCGTTGAGAGATATCGAGCAGCGCCACTCGTCGAGCAGCGGGAACGATATCTCATTCATCTCAGGAGGACAGGCGCAAGACGTCAGACCTTGCGGAAATGCGCCAACGACCAATTGAGCTTAGTGCGCCTTCTAAAGCTGAAAGAGGGCAGCACAGTGCGCCTTTCGCAGATCGAGGCCGTAACCGCAATCTGGTCGCAGCCGAGGGGACGCAGGTGCGATCGGTCAGCGTCATCCAAAGCGAAAGCGCGTTTTGTCACTCACGCGGTCCGATGGCTGCGCTTCTTGGGGTGGCTCGACGAACCCGAACGTGAGCACCATCCGCATCACGCAAACGTCGCGATCTTCGAGAAGTGGCTGCGCCAAGAGCGCGGCCTTTCCACGGCGACCATACAAGACTACTGCCGTGCTACCGATCACTTCTTCTACCGGTTGGCTGGAAAGGGTGTTCTTCTGAGCGCCGTCCGGATGACTGACATCGATGATGTCATTGCAGCAGAGCACAAGCGAGGAGCCTGGAATCGGCGAACGATACATGATTTCGCCCAGCGCCTTCGCGCGTTCTTTCGCTTTGCCGAGGCGCGCGGCTGGTGCGTGCGGGGTATAGCCAACGGCATCATGCCTCCACGTTTCATGCGAGACGAGGGTGTGCCGAAGGGGCTGAAACGGGCAGATGTCCAGCGCCTCTTGGCCACCACGGAAGGCGATCGGCCGGTTGGTTGAGTTGGCAAGGCAGATGAGCGTGCCGGAACGGACAAGCTAGAGACACACAAGATGGCCGCCACTTAGGTTTTTACGAGCAACGACAAGCTGCACGTAAGCCTTTTTCCTGTGTTCGCTCATCGAAGCCAAGACTTTGTCGCGGGCAGTGATCTTAGGAATGCGCTCCGCGAAATCGCGGAACAACCGCATGAAGTTATCAGCCAAATTCCGCAGTGAAGGCGGTCCTGAGGGGGGTGACCACCTCTGCAGGAGCTCGGTGAATATAGTCGAATGCCCTCGTTCTCTCTGGTTCTTGCAACGATGCTAGGTGAAGGATCGCCGATGCAACGGAGAAATCCCTTCCTTCAAGGAATTTCGGGCTGAGAGCTGTCCATATAACAGCATCCAATCCAGTGTCTTTTGCCCAACTGCTAATACGCTCAAATGCGATAGGGGATATGTTCTTGGCGTGTTCGTTGTTAACATGACCGGATTTATCGAAGACGCCGATCCCTTGGCGAATAGCACCTTCTCGTCTGCGTAGGTTCTCGATTGCGTCGGACAGCTCTTCCAGGGAACTTAAAATGTATCGGGTGCGCACATCGACGCCTGCACGTTCGTCAATAACAAGCGTGAGACGTTTGTTCCGGGAAATCCGGGAAAATTCAATCGGCAGAACCGGACCTGCGGCGATCCAGCCGCCTTGAACAAGCAGATCGCCTGGGTCCCAAATGAGGGATCCCCATCCCAAGATTGCTATTCTCATCGCTATGGATTGCTCAATTGGAGGTTTCGCTCACCTACCCGCCTGAATGACAATTATCGCGCTGACTTTGATTGGGGCCACGACCAAAGAGACTTGGCATACGCGAATAGATCATGGCCGCGTGCCACGATAGCTGGGCCGCAGCCTCATGTCGAATAGCGCGATGTTATACCCGTCCACGCCAGATGCGCCTTATGCGACGCCCTCGTACCCCTTGCTCTTGAATAGCTCAGCCAAAATCTGGGTTGGCGCGTACCGGAGACATGGGTAACACTTTGATGGTGTCCTGTCATTGACAGACGCCGCGCCCGGAACGATTCGAACGTCCGACCCTCAAATTCGTAGTTTGTTGCTTGGTTGCATCGCTACCGCGACGAGCGAGTTTTGCTTTTCCGCTTTCTTACGCTTGAACCACCGATTTCCCTATGCTCGAAATCTCCTCTTCAATAATTCAGCTTCGAGGCGTTGACTGGATGTTCGAATGCTCTCCAGACACATGGTCGCCATGTCGAAGACGAGATTCACCGAAGCTGAAATCAGACGCGCGATCAAGGGTGTTTTGGCGAGCGGCGCCGAAATTACAAGCGTCGAAATCTGGCCCGACGGACGAATATCTGTCACAGTCAAAGAGGACAACGGCAAGACACGTACGCAGATGGACCCGGAAGACGATCCGGAGGTCTCCAGGAGATTGCTGTGACGAGAGTGGGACGTTCGGCGCTGCCACTACCTCGGTACACAAGACGCAAACGCCTTAAGAAGGGGAGCGTCGCCTATTTTTTTGACGTGCCCACCTGGGCACGCGAAAGAGGTTGCCCGGTAGAGAATGAGCCGCTCGGCACCGATTACGATTTAGCCGTGCAACGTGCGGAAAGGATATTGCTGCCTGCATTCGATAGCTGGCTCAAGGGCGGCGACGATGAAAACCCAGTTGGCATCGGAGTGGTGATTGGAACACTCGACTGGATGTTTCATGAATATCGTCGAACCTGGAAACAGAAAACCGCGAAGCGGTTGCAGCCGTTAAGCCCCGGCCAATGCCGTGTGCATGAAACAGGCATCAAGATGATTTGTGAATACATATTGAAGGACGGGAGACGTCTTGGCACGCGGCGCGTGTCGAGCGTCGACACAGCGTTTGCAGACGATCTGTTTGAAAAGCTGCTTTATAAGGACGTGGATGGCGAGAAGGTCGAACGCCGCACTACCGTCAACCACGCCATGAAAACAGCGCGCGGCGCATGGAATACGATCTCGCGTGCGCATCCTCACATGTTTCCGCCGAAAAACCCGTTCGAAAAGATGGGCCTGCAATCGACCTCGCGCGAAACGCCGCACGCAAATTTTGACGAGTTGGCGGCATTCCGCGCGAAAGCCTTCGAGCTGGGCTACCCGTCACTGGCAACAGGGGTCCTCATCGGCTGGGAATGGCTGCAGCGCAAGGCTCATATCTTTATCCGGTTCATGGCAGAGCACTATCGGCCGGACAGCCGCCCAAACCACGTCTATGTCATCAACTACAAAACCAGCACGGGCTCATGGGAGCCGCTGTTCGATAAGAAGGGCAAGCCGCTGTATCCGCTGCTGATGGCTGAGCTGGACGCCATGAAGGCACTGCGGCCAACGGGCGGCCTGATGCTGCGCCGAGATGGCAGTGGTTTACCCTGGGGCGGCAAAGGCGAGATGCTGACGCAAGTCGAACGCATTTCGAAGAAGATCATTCTGGCGGCAGGCTTGCGGCCCGAGCTGACGTTCACGTCGTTCGGCCGGCATGGCGGGACCACCGAAGCGAGCACGTCGGGACTAACGGAAACGCAGTTGATGAAGAAGGGCCAATGGTCATCGACCAAAGCGATGGCGCACTACCTACACCATGACGACGAGGCAAAGCAGGACGCGCAAATAAAGCGCATCAAGCGACGTAAGCAGACGGCCAAAAAGTGAACGTTTGTCGGAATGGATTCAGCCAGCTTGTCGGAATGGAAAATAGCAAATCCAATAAGTGCTTGAAAACATTGGAGCGGGTGAAGGGAATCGAACCCTCGTATTCAGCTTGGAAGGCTGCTGCTCTACCATTGAGCTACACCCGCATCACGGGTTGACCTAACACGCTCCGGCGCTTGCCTCAACCGCCCCCGAAGGCCTTGTTCCCATTGGATTTCAGCGGTGGCGCCCTTAACGCGCGGCAATTCGCGGTCTATATTGATCCTCCCATCAATCAACGAAAGGAGGTGATCCAGTGTCTTGTTTCAAGCGCTGTCACCTCGCTGGGATCGCCCGCTGAGCGTCGTTTTGGCTTGGCATCGGGGCGCTTCCAGCCCTGGACCAGCGAGTTCAAGAGTTGGACGCGGCGGGAGCAATCCCGCCGCGTTTTGATTTGTCATTCCGGGATGCGCCAGTGAGACCACGAACGGCAGAAACAGCAAGCAGAGCCAGCCGGCGGTCGCGGCAGTCATGGTCGTAGCCTGAAAGCTTGCCGGCTTAGAAGCCGAAGAGATTGACCGAGCGCGGACGCGGGCCGCGGCGCGTTTCGGTGATGCGCTCGCCATGAATGGCCGAGCTGCCATAGTAGCGGTGATGGCCGATGACATCGTGCCAGTCGCCGGCCTGCGACGAGACGGGCGCCCTGGCGCTGTCGCTGATGATTCGGGGCTGCTGGCGTGACATGACGTTCTCCGCTGAAAGCTCGCGCAGGTTGCCTGCGTTCTGGCCATCAGTCGGCTCCCCGAACAGCCGCGTTCAAGGTGAACAGGCCTTTATCGTGTTTCCGCACGGTTTCGTGGCCGGCGTCACACGGAAAATATCAGCGAAATCAACACAAACCGAGTTGTCGGAATTTGCCCTTCCCGCGCGTCCTTGGGCTAATGGTTCGAACGCCTCAGGGAGAAAAGAGAATGCTGTACGCGATCCTCGCCTATCACGTCGAAGCCGATGTCATGTCCTGGACGAAGGAAGAGGACGCCGGCGTCATGGACAAACTGATGAAGGCGCATGAACGGGTGAACCAGGATGGGCGGCTTGGCCCCGCCGCACGGCTCGGTGCAACCGCGAAGGCGCGCACGCTGCGCGGTCCCGGCAAAGGCGCGGTCATCGACGGTCCGTTTGCCGAGACCAAGGAGCAACTGCTGGGCTTCTACGTGCTCGATTGTGCCGACGACGATGCGGCCGTCGAAGCCGCACGCGAACTGCGTCGCGCCAATCCAACCGCGGTCTACGAGATCCGTCCCGTCGTCACCTATCTTCCCGGCATTGCCATTGCGGTGACAAACGCGCCCCAATAAGGGTTAACGCGGTCCCGCGCAGAACGCGACGACGCGCTAGTCTAGACGGCGGCCTCGCCGCGCGGGCTCAGCAGCCGCCGCACCCATAATCCGCCGAAGGCGAGCAGCCAGAGATACATCGCATATTTCGGTGCGACCGCCGCCACCACTGTGCCCGGCACGAACATCAAGAGCGGAAAGGCCGCCCCGGCGAGCTCGGGATTCAGACCCGGGCCGGTCGCAAGCCGCCACAGCCAGGCGTTGAGGCTTGCGATCAGGATCAGATGCAACCCGTAGAGCACGGCAACCGCGCTGCTCAAGCCGAAGCTGCCATAAAGGCCGTTGGTCACGGGCAGCAGGATGATCGACAACAGGAACAACAGGTTCAGCACCACCACGCCGCGGCCGCCCAGCGGCTGCCGCTTCAGTCGCCGGTTATGGCTGAACCAGAACACGCCTGCGATGATGAAGCTCATGACCAGGCCCATCAGGCGCCCGCCATAGGCGTGATAGAGGTCGCCCCAATCCGGCGCCTGCGAGAATTCGCTGGCCTTCGGCAGGTCATAGGCGAGCAGCGTCATCGCCACGCCAAAGATGGTGTTGGACAGCAACTCCATGCGCCGCATTTCGAAATGATCGGGAAGCAGTGCTGTCACGGCGAAGGCCCGCTGGGGAAGTCCGGCTTTGAGCTGGCGACGAGGTCTCTTGCCATGATTTCGGCCGGCGCGATAGCGCGAAAAAAAGGTGGCCCGGGGCCAATCGTTTTCCGCTCCTGCGGCGACCAATAACTCATTGGTCACCTGGCGCGAGGTATCCCTGTGAGCATGAAATGGCTTAAGCAGGCGCTGCTGCCGCTGCTGTTGCTGACAATCTCGCCGGTCGTTGCGCAGGCCGAGAGCGACAATCTTCCCGTCGGCGCCGTCACGAACTTCGTCGATTTCTACGAGGTCGATCATGCCACCTTCCTTTCGCGGGGATCGAAGGTGCTGGTTCGCTCCTGGCAGGCCGGTTACCTCTTCGATGTGGCATCCCGGCAGCTGGTCCGCAGCTTTGACTACGAGACCTATGCCGACGTCTCGATGGTGTCGCCGGACGAGCAATGGATGATCAGCGGCCACCGGGACGGAAAGGTCAGGCTGTGGAATCTGACGAACGGCGCGCCAGCAATTCCACTGGAAGGCAAGACGACAGGTGGCGAACCCGAAGAGATCAGCGCGCTGGCTATGAGCGCGGACGGCTCGCTTCTCGCTGCGGGGGGCAAGCTCGGCACCATTTCCGTCTGGAACCTGAAGACGCGCGAGAAATCGCAGAGTTTTGGCTTTGGCGAGCAGGCAGGAGGAAGCCATCCTCACATTATCGCGCTGCGCTTGACGGCGGATCAGAAGCAACTGATCGCGGTCACCTCAGGCACTGTCAGGATCTTCGACATCGGTACTGTGGCCGGCTTGCGGCCCTCGATCTTCCCAACCCGCCCAGCAAGTTGAACAACAGCTTTTTCGAAAGCAGCATCGTCGGCGATGATGAAATCGTCGCGCGCTATGCGACAGCCAACTGCGAAATCGGCGAGTTGCTCTATTTCAACCTCAAGAATCCCGACGACACGGCCCTCATCGACAAGCCCGCCAACTGCCGCAAGCCCCAGGACAATCATAAGGACGGTTATACGTTCGGCGATCCCTTGTTGTTCGCGAAGGAGGCGCGGTCGACGGTCCTGATCGCCCGTCAGGGATTGCCTGAGATCAAGGAATGGGACCTCACGAACCGTTCCGTGATCAAGACCATGACCTGGCCCAACGATGCAAAGCCCCAACTGATTGGCGTCGACGAACAATTCGGCAAGGCCGCCGACAGCGGCGAACACCAGGTGTCGATCCGCGGAACTCGAGAACGGGACAAGCCTCGGCGAGCTCGAGGAGGTGTCCTACCAGGCCGACAGCGCCGTCCTGTCGACGGACGGCCGCTCGATCCTGCTCGCACAGCAAGCCGCCGGCAAGGACACTCGGCAGCTCACGTTTTGGGAAGTCGGCGCGCCGGATCCCAGGAAGGTTCTGCAAATTGCGGCCTCCTCCGAAACCACGATCCAGGCTTTTTCGCCGCCAGCCAGGCTTGCGGCCGCGATCGCAAAAGGCGAGTTCGTGCTGTTCTCCACGGACACAGGCAGCGAATTGCGCCGGCTGTCGGTAAAGCAGATCAAAGACCCCTCGGAAATCCGTCTGTCGGGCGACGGCAAGCAGGCACTGCTCTTGGGCAATGACGCCAACGACGAGGCAGTCGCATTCCTGGTCGACACCGCGGACGGAACGGTCAAAAGCCAGCTCGGCAAACAGCAGAAAAGCAAGACTGCCTCGGATCGCGACAACAACCAGCTGACAGCGGCGGCGTTCTCGCCTGATGGACGGCGGCTGGCGCTCGGGCGTTTCGATGGAACGGCCGAGATCTGGGATACGGAAACGCTGAAGCGCATCAAGCCTCTCGCGATGGCCCGCGGCGACGCTGCGGATCAAATCCGCACTCTCGCATTTTCGGCCGACGGCAAGCGGCTGGTTGCGGGCAGCCGCGACAGCGGCGTTTTTCTCTGGAACATCGAAGCGGGCGGACCGCCCCGCGCGTTTCAGTATGACACCATGGCGGGCCATGTTCACTTCACGAGCGTGGCGATCTCGCATGACGGATCGCTCGTGGCCGGCGCCCTCGCCCAACACGCGCTCTCCTCGGGCGATAGCGGTCCCGAACGCAGCATCCGGGTCTGGAATGCCGCCACCGGAAAGCTCCGCTTCACCCTGCGCGGCCACCAGGACGCCGTTGCCCGCGTGACGTTCTCGCCGGACGACCGCTGGATCGTCTCAGTGGGCTATGACAGCACCATCAGGTATTGGAGCGCCGAGACCGGCAAAAGCGTGGCGACCATCATCGTGACGAGTGATGGCCACTGGGTTGCGCTCTCCGACAGCGGAATTTACTCCGGCAATCCCGGCGACAGGCAGCTGTTCAGCCTGGTTCGTGGCATGAGCGCGCGACCATCCGCCGATTTCCGCCAGCAGCTCTACAAGCCGGATCTGATCGAGGCCCTGCTCGGAGGCGACAAGGACCACCGCTACGCGGCGGCCGCGCAGGCGCTTGATCTCAAGAAGGTTTGGGAGAGTGCGGGGCAATGAGGCGAGATGCTGAACACCTGCGCAACGAACATCGAAAGTGCTCAACCGGCGATAAATCACCCACAGGGCAATTTGATCAGTGATGTTTACCAATTGATCTGCATCACCGAGCTTCAGATAGGCGATGGAATTGTTTGGCGGCTCGTAACCAAGCGGGAATTCTCGCCGGAGGATATTTCTCGTGCCGATGTGCCAGTCGCCAAAGATCGCTGACGCCCTGCTTCGAGCGCGGAGCCTCCCGGCGAATGACAATTACCCCCTCGTAAAAACGGGCAGAAACTCCTCTAAGCCAAAAAGCAGCCGCAAGGCCGCTTGGCCAATACTTGTTGTTCTTCTCTGTGTCGGCGCGCTGCTATTGTTTTCAAATTGGTTGTCATGATCGATGGGGGGCACCGCCCCGCCGGTGCCTGGCTTGATCCAAATCAACGAAGCAATGACACAGGGCGCAACGCTGTGGCGGCAGGTTGCAGCTCTCCGGCGCAACTTGTTCCAAAATCGTCTGGTGGGGCTGGAGGAATACGCTTTATCGGCAACCCTGGAAGGACAGTAATCATGTCACGTCGAACGATCTTCTCGTTGGCTGCGTCGGTCATCATCGGCATCGCGTGCACTGCCATGATTTCAAATGATGCGTTCGCCTATCGCGGTGGGCGCGCTGGTGTTGGCCGCGCCGGCGTTTATCACGGCGGCGCTTATCGCGGCGGTGTTTACCGTGGCGCAGCCGTACGCCGTGGAGTGGCGGTAGGCGTCGGCGCTGCTGCCGTCGGTGCCGCTGCCTACGGAGCTTACGGAAGTTATTACGGGCAACGCTGCGGATATTATCCCTACGGACCCTGCTACTAAAAACCGTCGGAGAGCCTGCTCGCGCCGGATGCCGATCAAACTCGTGTGACGTTCGGCCGGACGCCGCTCTAGCAGGCTTCGGCGCGACAGCCTTCGCTCATCTCGCGACGATAAAGTTCTTGCTTGCCGAGCCGTAGCTTGTGCAGCGAGCGGGATGGCGTGGGGGCTGTTAGACTTGATTGCGGAAGTCCGCCTACGCCCTAGCGGGCTTCGGCGCGACAGCCTTCGCTCGTCTCGCTACGACAAAGTTCTTCTGGCTTGCCGAGCCGTAGCTCGCGAAGCGAGCGAAGGCTGGTGGGGGAGGCAGTTCTAGAACTTCCCCGAGAGATCAATGCCTTACCGGAAAGTGCGGGCAAAAGAACCTCCTTGAGGTCAAAGGGGAATTTTGAGCCCTCCCCTCACCTGTCGGAGCCGCGGAGGTGCGTCAATGCACGGTCCGCCTGACCCCGAAATGCGAAGGGCCGCCCTGCCAGGCAGCCCCCAGATCGCAAGCCAGAAGTTGAACGCTGATAAATCTACCGAGGTAGTCCGAGGACTTCAAGCGCGATCTCTGCGCCAACGCTTCGCACTCGGCTACTACCTGGCCGCGACGCTCGCCTCGCTTGTGTGGGGGCTGCCGCGATGAATGCGCATTTGAGCCCGCCAACCCTCAAGACCGACGTCGAGTACCTTCTCGCCGCACTTCGCTGCACCAGCCGCCGGCTGAAGCTGATCGACGAGGAAGTGATCCTCATCGGTCTGGCTCTCCAGAAGGGACTGATCACGCCGGAGCAAGCCATTGCCCGGACCGAGGAAGTCGCGCCCGGATGCCTGGATATCGTCGCAGTCTCGATGGGGGCGCTGCCATGAACCCGTCAATCCTGAGCAACGTCGAGCTCGACAACATCACCATTCTTCAAGATCGGCTCGGTCCTGGGTTCAAACGTACGAACACCAACGATTTGATGGCGGCGACATTCCCGCCCTTGAAAGACATCGTCCCCGGCTATGTTTACGGCGGGTTCACCGTTCTCGCGGGCAGACAGAAGCTCGGCAAGACCTGGCTGGCAATCGATTGGGCCGTTGCTGTCGCCACAGGAGGCGTTGCGATGGGGTCGATCGACTGCACCCAAGGCGACGTACTCTACATTGACCTGGAGAACGGCCCGCGCCAAATCCAAGCGCGGATCAAGGCTCTGTTTCCCTACGGATCAGAGTTGCCGGATATGTCGCGGCTGGAATGGGTCACCAAGGCCCCACAGCTCGATAAGGGCTTTATTGATCGGCTGGAGAATTGGCGCCTTTCTGTGAAGGATCCGCAGCTGGTCGTCATCGACGTGCTCCAACGCATCAAGCCACCCGGTAACAAGAGCCAGAACGCTTACGAGAGCGATTATACGATCTGGGCGCCGCTTCAAGAATGGGCGACGGCGCACGGCGTTGCAGTTGTCGGGCTGCACCACACCAAGAAAGGCGGTGCCGACGACCCTTTGGAGGCTCTGTCCGGGTCCAACGGTCTATCCGCCTGTGCCGACACCACAATTGTGCTCGACCAGGACCAGAGCGGCCGGACGCTCTATGTCCGCGGTCGCGACATAGAGGAATCTGTGATCGCTGTGATCTTTAACGGCGGCTCCTGGACCGTCCTCGGTGACGCTGCCGAGGTCCGCCGATCGGACGAACGATCTGTGATCATTGCCGCGATCACCGATCACAGCGAACCTATGTCGCCGCTCGAAATCGCCGATGCGACGGGGCAACCAAGGGCAAATGTGCGCCAATTACTGCGAAAACTGGCCAAATCTGGAGAACTGTTCAAGGTTGGCAAGCGATATTGGACCGAGCCCGTCTACCCCGATCACACCGATCACACCGGTCACAGAGAGGATGATGAAGATGGTCTGTGATCTCTGTGATCGCTGTTACCGGGGTATGCCATGAAAAAGAAACCAGAAGAGGAAACCCGGATGCTGTCTCTCGACGCAAACCCGAAGGGCGAGCACAAGGATCTTGGTGGCAGTCGGGCCGACGAATGGAACATGCGGCTTGTAAACCTGGTCGGCGGTGCACTGCCGATAGATCAGGCAAACCGCGATGCTATCACCAGCGCGTTGAAGGCCATCTTGCAGGGCACTTCAGACATCAAGCCGGCCGACCCGGTTGAGGGTGTCCTGATCGCGCAATTGATGGCGGCAAACGAGGCCGCACTTGCCATGTACCGGAAGGGCTGGGCGCAGCCGCCGGAATATTTCCAGGCGCGGACGAAATATCTACAGCTTGCCGACAAGGCGGCACGTACGGTGGTGATGTTGACGGAGCGGCTCGACCACCATCGAGGCAGGGGGCAACAGTCGATCACCGTCAAGCACGTCACCGTCAACGCCGACCAGGCGATGGTCGCAGAGACCATCACAACCGGCACCACGGCGCCAGCGCTTCAAAACAATTCGCCGGTCGGAGTCGAGCAGATAATCGAGCCGGAGCTGGTCGAGGGTGGGAGGGGGCAGAAACCGAAATGACCGACAACCCCATGCACCGCTGCAATTCCGCTCCCAGGTGCCAAGCCAAATCGAAGCGCACCGGCTTGCCTTGCCGATCGCCGGCGGTGAATGGCTATCGGGTCTGTCGGATGCATGGTGCCCGCGGTGGCGCACCGGAAGGGAAGCGCAACGGAAATTTCCGGCATGGTGGCCGCACGAAAGAAGCCACTAATGCCTCGCGTTACATCAACGAGCTTGCCCGTCTCCTGCGTGATGTCGAATAAATTGCGGTTTCAGGCTGCACTGGCAAGATTCACCACTCGGGAGGCCGAACCGTCGGTCCGACATCTGCCGGAGAAGGAAGACCGGGAGCCGGCGGCTGCGGCACGCCGGCGGGCGGCAGCAGCTCTCCCCAGCTGGTCCGCGCTCGCATCTGGTCGCGCGTCGCAGCCGTCACGAAATAGCTGTCTTCCCGTACCTGCCATTCGCCGCCAAGCGCGCGGTAGATGGCGGTCGCACCAAGCGCAACATTGGCCGAGGCTATCGCCACACTGCTCTCTGCCGAAACAAATTCTGCTCGGCAGTCAGCACGGTCGTAAAATCTGTAGCCCCTTGTTCGTACTGTTCCGTCCCAATTCTCAAGGCGCCGCGCGCAGCGTCCGCGCTCCTGCGCAGGTATCCGACCTGGATCCGCGACTGCAGGAAGGTGGAAATGCCATCATCGACCTGTTGCTGGGCTTTGAGGACGGTGTTTTGATAATCGACCAACAGCTGTTGCAGCTTCGCGTCCTGCAACCGCACGTCGTTGGTGATCTGTCCGTAATTCAGGATACCGTTGGCACCATCCGGACATGGCCGGACTGGCTGACGAGGTCCGTTCACGGGACAAAGCCGAAGTCTCGTTTGAACGGCCCGAGGTCTGTTGATGGACAACCGCTCTGATATCGACCCCCGGCGCGCAAACGTGCTGCTTCCGGAAACCGCTCGACATCGATCAGACCGGACTTTTCGTTCTTCTTTACTTTCCTTCCGATTTCGCGATGACGGCAAGGCTCTCAAGTTGGTGCGCTAGCGCTGTCCAGCTACGTGAAATATTCGTCAGCACGGCAGATCGGCGGGCTGAAATCCTCGGATCAGCTCCGAGGATTTTGTGTTCCGCAGCATAGGCTCTGCATTGTTCGACTGAAGGCATTTAGGCCCCTTCCGCCAGGCCCCATTGGCCCAGCCGTGTTTGAGGGCAACATTCTACTCCCTTTTCAGTTCCTAGCTCGGGTGTTCGATCCGCCATCGCTGTCCTCCCTTCGGTTGCTGAAGCTCGACCGCAAGAAAACTCAACCGGGGTGTTCAAAAAAGAACATCCTGCGCGACCGTTTCGTGCCCTAATGCGGCGAGCTTACCGAGCGGTCCGAGAGGGATGGACGCTGTTCCGGGAATGCTAGGGCAGGAAGAAGCCAAACAAGGAGAGATCCATGTTTGTCAACGTCAATGCCCATCCCGGCAGCATGCCGAGGGCTCTCGGAGTGCTTGGCGAGCTTTCCCGCACGCGGGTCATCCAGAGCGAGTTCAAATATAACAGGGGCACGGAAATCTACGGACAAACGGAGCCGGCCGACTATGTCTACCAGGTCGCCGACGGCGCGGTTCGCAGCTACAAGCTCCTGTCCGACGGACGCCGCCAGATCGGCGCCTTCCATCTGGTCGGCGACATTTTTGGCCTGGAAAACGGGCCAGTCCATCGGTTCGCCACAGAAGCGATCGTCGACACGACGGTCCGTCTGATGAAGCGGTGCAGTCTCGAGCATGTGGCAGAAGGCGACGTGCATGTTGCGCTCGACCTCCTGAATATGACCACCACCAACCTGCAGCATGCCGAGGACCATATGCTGCTGCTGGGCCGCAAGACATCCCTTGAGCGCGTGGTCACATTCCTCCTGGAAATGGACCGCCGCCTCACCGCCGCCAATGTGATCGCCCTTCCGATGTGCCGTCGCGATATCGCCGACTATCTCGGCCTTTCGCTCGAAACCGTATCCCGGGCACTGTCACACCTTCGCGGCATGGGTATCCTCGGCTTCGTCGGCCGGACCCAGCGGGAGATTGTGCTGTTGGATCGGGCGAGGCTGGCCGAACTGGACCTCTAGGACGAAGCTCGGATCGTTTCCCTGCCGATCTGGCAAGCCGCCGAGAAGTAGCGCCCCGGTTTTTCTTTGGACTGCGTAATATGCGGGCCTTTGCATTGGCCATGTCCCTAGGTCAGCGTTTCCTTGGTTCGAATCATATCAGGCGGCGTCGGCGAGTTTGTATGACCAAGTGTGGATGACGGGGTGGCGATTTACGTCGTCGATGCCGGCCATAATGCGCTCTTTGAGTTCGTGTTTTGAGGTGACCCGGATGTGGCGCAGGACCGACCGCGCGAATTTGGAGAAGAAGCCCTCGATGAGATTGAGCCACGAACCATGCTTGGGCGTGAAGGTAAACTCGAAGCGTCCAGGCGGTCGAGCGTCGAGCCAGGCTCTTGTTTCTCTCGATATGTGCGCGGAATGATTATCGAGGATCAGCTTGATCGCGGTGCTGGCCGGATAAGCGGCGTCGAGACACTTGAGGAATTCGATGAACTCCCGGCTGCGGTGGCGGTCTCTGACGAGCGCATGGACCTTCCCGGTAAGCAGGTCGATTCCGGCCAACAGGCTCAGCGTGCCATGACGTTTGTACTCGTAATCCCGCGCGAAGGTCGCGTGGACGCCGGGCTTGGGCGGCAAATCGGGTGCTGTCGTTGCGATGGCCTGGATTCCCGGCTTTTCGTCGTAGGAAACGATCGCCACTCGCTTGATGGCTTTGCGCGACTTGGCGGCGGCTCTCTTCAGAAGCTGGACCTCGCGATAAACGCACAGAACCTCGGCCATCTTCTGCTCGAACTCGGCATCGCGACGTTCCAGATAGTAGCGCACCTTGTGCGGCTTGATTTCCTCCTGGCCGAGGATCTTGCACACCGTGCCTTGAACCAGCCTGGCGAGACATTGGTGCCCGGCCGTCGGGCCGTGCTCGCGTGCGTGACGACCAAAAGCCGCGTCGTCCACAACTCATGCGGATAGCCGTGCTCCTTGGCCTTGTCGCACGCCAGCGACACCAACCAGGCTTTGGCCTCCGGCGTGATGACCGGTTCTTTGCCCGGCCGTGGCCGATCCTCGATCGCCGCCAGCGGCCCATAGCCCAGCGCCCGCTCCACGCAGCGCTGAACCGTTTGATGGTGAACCCCAACTCTTTGCCCCACCGCACAGAACGAAGGATTCTCGCGATAGGCCAGCAGCATCTGCGCCCGCGATACCCGGCTCGCCGGCTCGGTTCGCGACCGCGAAAGAGCCGTCAATCTTTCAATCTCTTCGCAGGTCATTGCCAATTCGATTACTCGCCGCCATCCTGCCATGATGCCGCTCCTCGTTTCGCCAACCGCAAAACAAGGAATCCGCCATCAACCCATTGGTTCCTTGATGCAGGTTTCATGGAATCGATCGTCTAGTTGGCACCAAACGGACCAACCGGGCCGGTCAGGATGATGTCCGTTGATCGGGCAAAAGCGGAAGTCGCCGACAAAGGGTCAAACCGTCGCGAATGACCCGACTCTAGTTGCAAGCCTCGTGATGTCCGCTTTCAGGGGGTGAGCGGTCCACAATCTGGCGGACCGCAGTCGGGTTCGGACTCTGTTGCCTATATCGCGCTGGGGCGCATACTCGACCCAAGCAAACGTTTTTCGGCTATAACATTCGGGGCTCGCCGAAGGGACAACGGGGCGACACTTGACCGGTGACCCGGAACGGGCTTGCGTGCGCGTCGGGTACTTTGGATGAGCAAGCGAACGGAATCGACGAGATCGTGGTCAGTGAGGTTGCTGGTCGCGGCAGCTGTCGCCGCGTGCGGTGTCCTCCTCGGTTGGGGGATTCTTGCGGGGCGCAACGAGGCGGCTGTCGAGGCGCAGCGCGAACGGTCCGTCAAGGTCCCAATTCGGGTTTCCGGCAAGAGCGGAGACCCAATAATCACGCTCGACGCCGAGACGCAGCAGCGCAGCGGCATCGAGACGGCCGCCCTGCCCTCAAGGCCTCGTGCCGAGGAGCTTCGCGCCTACGGGATGGTCCTCGATGTCGCGCGGCTGACCGAGCTGAGCAACAACTACGCTAATGCCAAGGCGCAGGTGCAGACTGCGCAAGCCAAGCTGGCAATGTCGAAGCCGGCGTATGACCGTGCGCAAAAACTCTTTAATAGCGAGACTCACGTCGTCTCACAGGCCCAGGTACAGGCCGCGGAGGCGGCTTTTGGCACGGACCAGGCCAGTCTGGTTGCGGCCGAAGCGCAGGTGCGCTCACTCACCGCGACGGCGTACCAGGAGTGGGGCGCCGTTCTCGGCAAGTCGTTGGTCGACGAGTTGCCGATGATCAAGACGCTGATCGAGCGTCAGAGCTTTCTGTTGCAAATAACCCTGCCGCCCGGTGTGACCCTCCCCATCCCGCCTGCCACCGCCTCGATAGAAACGGGCAAGGCGCGGCAGGAGATCACCTTCGTCTCGCCAGCAACGCGCATCGACCCGAGGATTCAGGGTATCAGTTTTTTCTATACGGCGGCGGCAGCAAGTGGCGTTCTGCCGGGGATGAATGTGCTCGCCTTTCTGCCCTCCGGTAAGTCGATCGAGGGGGTCGGCGTGCCAGCCTCAGCGGTTGTCTGGATGCAGGGGCGAGCCTGGGTCTATCAGCGCACGGGCCCCGAGACCTTCACTCGCGCGGCGATCGCAACTGATCTGCCGGCGCCAGGCGGCGGCTATTTCACAAACGATACGCCCAAGGACGCCGAGATCGTCACGCATGGCGCGCAATTGCTCCTGTCCGAGGAAAGCCGCGCGCAGATTCAGGTCGACGAGGACTCGCAGTGAGAGCCGCTCTGCCCTCAGGACCGCAGGCTGCAATCATTGGACTGGCGATTTGATTCCGCGGCATTGTCGCCGCGCTTGCCTGCGTCCTGGTTGCCTATGGAGTTTACGCACTTGGCCGCGCCAAATATGACGTATTCCCCGAGTTTGCGCCGCCCCAGGTCAGCATCCAGACGGAAGCCGTAGGGCTGACGCCGGAGCAGGTCGAGGTCCTCGTCACCCGTCCCATTGAGAACGCCATCAGCGGCGTACCCGGCGTGCGAACCGTGCGTTCCACGTCGATCCAGGGACTGTCCGTCGTGACCGTCTTTTTCGATTCGTCGAGCGACATTTATCGCGACCGGCAGGTTGTCGCGGAGCGGTTAGCGGCTGCAGCGCAACAGCTTCCGCAGGGGATTTAATCACCAATCATGACGCCGCTCACGTCTTCGACGAGCAGAATGCTGGTGGTCGGCCTGACATCCCAGACACGCTCGCTGATGGAGCTCCGCACCGTGGCCGACTGGACGGTTCGCTTGCGTCTGCTCGCTGTTCCAGGGGTAGCCAGCGTCACGGTGTTCGGGGGCGACAAGCGCTCTATCCAGGTCCAGGTTCATCCAGACGAGTTGATCCGATACGGGCTGACGCTCAACGATGTGCTGACTGCAGCACGCCGATCGACCGGGGTACGCGGCTCCGGTTTCGTCGATACGAGGAATCAGCGGATCGTCTTCCAGACCGAGGGACAATCGCTGAAGCCAGACGCAATTGCCCGGACGGTGCTACTCAGTCGTGGAGCCGCGAGCGTCACATTGGGAAACGTGGCTGATATCGTTAACGCGCCCGAACCGCCCATCGGCGGCGGCGCGATCGAGGGTCAACCCGGCGTTATTCTCAATCTGGCGGAGCAATATGCCGCCGACACGCTCCGGATCACGGAAAACGTCGAAGCGGCATTGGAAGAGCTGCGGCCGGGTCTCGAGGCGGACGGTGTCACGATCCACTCCGATCTCTTCCGACCGGCAAATTTCATCAATGTCGCAACCAGCAATGTCCGGGATTCGCTGGTTTTGGGCGGCATTCTGGTAATAGTGGTGTTGTTCCTCTTTCTGTTCGACCTGCGAACTGCCGCGATTTCCTGCACCGCGATCCCCCTCTCGCTCCTTGCTGCGACGCTGGTGCTCGATCGCATGGGTGCCTCGCTCAACACGATGACGCTCGGCGGGCTCGCCATTGCAATCGGAGTTGTTGTCGATGATGCGGTGATCGATGTCGAGAACATCGTGCGCCGCCTGCGGGAGAACCGGAGGTCGCCCGAGCCGCAGCCGTTTGCGCGCGTCGTTCTTGAAGCGACGCTCGAGGTTCGCGGTGCCGTCGTTTATGCAACCTTCGCCGTGATTCTGGTCGTTCTGCCTGTGATGACATTGTCGGGAACCGTCGGACGCCTCTTTGCTCCGCTGGGTCTTGCCTACACCACGGCGGTCATGGCCTCGCTTGTTGTCGCGTTGACCGTGACACCGGCCCTGTCGATGGCGCTCCTGCCAAGCAGGATCCCCGCGCGGGATCCACCGGTGATCCGCTGGATGCGCGTCGGCTATCAAGCCCTGTTGCGACGGCTTGCGGAGTGGCCGCGCACGCTGATCGCGGTCGCAGCCGCGTTGACGATTGCCGGCTGCGCTGCACTGCCGTTTTTCGGTCGTGGACTTATTCCCGAATTGAAGGAGGGGCACTTCGTCGTCCATATGGCGGCGGTGCCGGGCACGTCGATCGAGGAATCGCTGCGCGTTGGCGCCCATATCGCCGAGGCCCTGCGACAATTGCCACAGGTGCGTTCGGTTGCGCAGCGCGCGGGGCGAGCGGAAGAGTCCGAGGATACCTGGGGGCCTCACTACAGTGAGCTCGAAGTCGACTTGAAGCCAGGGTTGTCGGGAGACGATGCCGAGAAGGCGGAAGCGGATATTCGCCGAACATTCGCGGGCTTTGTCGGCGTGAACGCCTCTGTCATGACCTTTCTGACCGAGCGCATCGAGGAAACGCTCTCGGGATATACGGCGGCGGTTGTGGTCAACGTCTTTGGCAATGATCTCGACCTCCTCGATCGCAAGGCACAGGAGGTTGCCCAGACGTTGAATGAGATTCCTGGCGCGACCGATGTTCAAGTCCAATCGCCGCCGGGCCTGCCGCAGCTCACAATCCGCCTTCGCAACCCCGATCTTGAGCGTTGGGGTTTCGACGCGGTCGAGGTTCTCGAACTGATCCGCACCGCCTATCAGGGCGACGTCGTCGGGCAGACCTACGAAGGCAACCAGGTTTTCGATGTCATGACGATCCTTGACGCTGCCAGCCGGGACAACCTTACCAAGGTCGGCGACCTGCCGCTGCGCAGTCCAAGCGGCGCATACGTCACGCTCAGAGAGATCGCAGACATTCATCAAAGCTCTGGGCGCTATCAGGTCGTGCATGAAGGAGCGCGCCGCGTGCAAACTGTGACTGCGAACGTCATCGGCGCCGACGTGGTTTCCTTTGTTCGCGCGGCAAAGGCCACGATCGCCTCGAAAATCCATATGCCCTCCGGAACGTACATTCAGTTCGCTGGCGCCGCGGAGGCGCAATCGCGGTCCCAGCGCGATCTCATCGTCAATTCGTTGATCGCCGCGATCGGCATCATCCTTTTGTTGTCGGTCGTCACCCGGAATTGGCGCAACCTGCTGCTGGTGCTGGTAAACCTACCGTTTGCCCTCGTCGGCGGCGTGCTCGCGGTGTTCGCGACTGGTGGACTTTTGACCCTGGGCGGCATGGTCGGGTTTATCACGCTGTTCGGCATCAGCCTTCGCAATTCGATCCTGATGATCGCACACTATGAACATCTTGTTGAAGTCGAGGGGTGGCAATGGGGATTGGAGGCCGCCATTGCAGGCGCCGCCGATCGGCTCACGCCTATCCTGATGACATCGATGGTGACAGGACTCGGCATCCTGCCGCTCGCGATCGGCATGAACGAACCCGGTCGTGAAATTCAGGGACCGATGGCAATCGTCATCCTGGGCGGCCTCGTAACATCAATGGCGCTGAACCTGATCGTGTTGCCGACGCTGGCACTCCGCTACGGGCGCTTCGAACGCAAGCTGGAGGAATTCAGCTCGACCCTATCTGGTAAATCCAAGGCTGCCGAGTAGAGCCACATCCGAACAACGCCAGGGATCGCGCTCGGCTGGCTGCCGGCTGTGCTGCAAATTGATCAGGTCTTGCCTTCCAGCCGAAGCCGCTTGTACAGCGCCTCGACGGCGTCTGAGAAGTTCTCTGAGACGCTTTTTGCGCAGTAATCTCGCAGAAAATGTAGTTGATTATTCATGTCAAAGGATGGCGGGTTAAGATCAAGACCTTGGTCGACACCTAGAGGTCTCCCCACCAAAATGCCACTCATGTAGCCCTGAGCCCACGCCAAATAGTCTCTCTGGACCGCAGGATTCGACCTGACATCTTCGTTAAATTGCGCGCAGGTCGTTGCGCCCAGCCCAACGATTCTGGCTACTTGAGGTTCTGCTCGAGCTTCGCGCCGGGCCTCCCCAGCCACCAGAATGATCGAGGCTATCACGAACGCAAATTGAAATAGCCGTCGGTCGAGATTGCGGCCCGAGGTTTCCTTTATCGGCTTTGACGCGCTCCATGCCATTCTAGTGCCTTCATCATCTCCAGCCTCGAGAGTAGATAGAGCGCAGAAGAATATATATCCAGATCGCCTTGCGGCCCTTAGCAGATCTGAAGTCCAAGCGCCCGCTTTGACCCGCAGCTCACCCCACCCCTCCTTGTTCTTAGTCCCGCGGCATAAGTTGCTTGCTGGTCCAAGCCTTCCTTTCCTTGCTGACTCGGCCACAAACGCCTCGATGTCCGCTTTCAGGGTGATTGTGTTGCAAAACTCTTTTTGCGAGGTGCGACTTAAATTCTCCGACCCGTAGGTGCGGCGATTGAATAGCGATGCGGGGGACCACGTCACCAAGCGCCAAACGCACAGGCGATTCTGGAAGCGTGTTTGAAGCCCTGTCGATCGACGATTGTCGCTGTTTTGGTTCTTTGGCGGGAAATTGGCAACAGCGCCTTTTTGGCGTTTTGCAACACAATCAGAGTTAGAGCGGACCGGGTCTTTAAGGTATCTTATTTCGGCTTATGTGCAGGTTTTCGGACGCCGGGATGACGAAGCTATCCCCGCGCACCGACGGCCGGCGTCCGAAAAGCGCCAAGGCACGAAATCGCGGGAGGTGGGGCACTGACGGTGCAGCGGGCGCTATGGGGATTTTGCCGCGGGCTCGGGCTTGAGAAGACTGGACCGGAGCGGTTGCGATGATCGGGTTTCTGCCACGCGCAGGGGTGTGCGTCGGTATGAACGAGCGTTCTGGGCGTCGCGCGACAAGATTGGTCGCGCGACTGCTGGTGAATCCGGCACAGCGATGCGAGCGTGGGCGCTGCCGGCTGAGAGCCGGCCAGAATGGCGCTCGTCACTGCGGTCGTCGATCGGCGGCGATGGTCTCATGATGTGTCGATCCTGATCGCCGCCGGTGCCGGTGCCGGTGTGGGGCGGTGCCTCGGCTCGCAGCCGCGCTCAAAAGTCTCGATGACGATCATGCGGGCGCCGCAGCACGGGCATGGACGCGGCAGCACGCGGGGCTCGTCGATCGCTGCTTCGGGCGTCTCTGGTTCTTTTGGGCGGGACGGCACGGCGAGCAGCTCGCGCGCGTGGGCAATGTTTGCGGCTCGAGCGCCGGTGGCGAGCAGGCCATAGTGCCGGATGCGATGGAAGCCCTTCGGCAGCACGTGGATGAGAAAGCGCCGGATGAACTCATCGGTCGCCAGCGTCATGGTCTTGTAGCGGGCGAGCCCCTCGATGCGATAATCCTTGTACTTGAAGGTAACGCCCTTGTGGTCGGCGGCGACCAGCCGGCGATTGGAGATCGCGATGCGGTGGGTGTAGCGCGACAGATAGCGCAGCACTTGCCTGGGCCCGGCGAACGGCTCCTTGGCGTAGACCACCCAATCGATCTCGCGCAGCGGCGCCAGATAGGCCTTGAATGCAGCCTTGTCGGCGAGCCGCGCATACTCGCCGAAGAACTGCAGGCGGCCGGCGTCGTGGGCCACGACCAGCATCTGCAGCAACAGCCGGCGGAATAACGCCGAGAGAACCTCCACGGTCAGAAAATAGCGTGGGCGGCACGCGATCCACCTCGATCCGTTCGGCGACAGGCCGCCACCCGGTACGACCATGTGGACATGCGGGTGGTGGGTGAGCGCGGAGCCCCACGTGTGGAGCACCGAGATGAAGCCGATGCGAGCGCCGAGATGCTTGGGATCGGCAGCGATCGTGAGTGTGGTCTCGGCCGAGGCTTTGAACAGCAGGTCGTAGATCACCGTCTTGTTCTGATAGGCGATGTCGGCGATCTGCGCCGGCAGTGTGTACACCACATGAAAGTACGGCACCGGGAGGAGATCGGCCTCGCGCGCGGCCAGCCACTCCCTGGCGGCTGCGCCTTGGCACTTCGGGCAGTGCCGGTTGCGGCAACAGTTGTACGATATCTGGGTGTGCGTGCACTTCTCGCAGCGCGCGACATGGCCGCCGAGCGCCGCCGTGCGGCAGCGCTCGATCGCACTCATGACCTTCAACTGACCGAGACTGACGTGGCCCGCATTGGCGCGCCGCCACGCTGCCCCGTGGTCGCGGAAGATATCCACTACCTCCAGCGCTGGACGCGACACAGCTCCCAGCCGTTACGCCGGCGGCTGGTCCTTCCTGCTCTTCCTGGGTCTTTTGCGAGGCTGCGACAGCCGGTCGAGCGGGCTCTCGATGCCGGCGATCATGCCGGTGGCGACACGGGTATAGCGCGCCGTCGTGTCCAATTTGTCGTGACCCAGCAGCGCCTGGATGAATTTGATATCGGTGCCATCCTCAAGCAGGTGGGTCGCGAAGCTGTGGCGCAGCGCGTGCAGCGTCACGCCCTTCCTGATCCCGGCCGCAGCGGCCGCCTCATGGAACAGGCGGTTGAGTTGGCGGGTCGTCATCGGCTTGCCACGCCGGAGGCCGGGAAACAGCCAACGTTCTTCCAGGGGCGTTTCCGCATCGTGCCAAGACGGGCGCGCCTTCCACCATTGCCGCAACAGAGCGAGCGTCTCGGACGACAGCATGACATTGCGGTCCTTGCGGCCCTTGGACTGCTCGATGCGAATGATCTTCTGCGCGCTGTCGATATGCTTGATCTTGAGCCGGACCACCTCGCCGGCGCGCAACCCGCAGCCATAGCCGAGACTGAGCAGTGTGCGAGCCTTGAGGCTGCTGGCGACGGCCAGCAGGCGCCGCGTCTCGTCCTGGCTCATCACCAGCGGGATCTTCTGCGGCTCGCGGATGTGATAGATCTCGGCGGCAAGATCCAGTCGCCGCAGCGTCACGCGGAACAAGAACCGCAGCCCGGTCATGATGCGGTTGCGATTGCAGATGCTCACGCCAATCTCGGCCAGGTGCAACTGGAAGCGGCGGATGTCCTCGAGTGTGGCCGTGTCGGGGGACCGCTTCACAAACACCGCGAACCGCTTGCAGCTGCTGATATGGCCTCTCTGCGTGCCCGCACAGAGCTTGCGCGCATTCATGTCCTCGATCATGCGCTGGCGCAGCGGGCTGACAGCATCCGTACTCATAGGAAACTCCTGTCTTGAATGAGGTTTACGACACCTCGATCTTCAAGACAGGGCGACCCGCGCGCTATCGACGATCTTGACCCCGGCTACCGTGCTCGCGGTCGGGCTCCCCGCGCAGCGGGCTATCGCGCAGCGATTTAGTGCAATGGCACTTCGCGTCGGTTGGCGCGGTGCAGCGACATGTCCGGAATTGAGAGAAGATCGGAAGTGGCTGGCCGACCGTCAAAGTGAAGCGATTGATCTGTGCCGGCCCTTTGCGCGACCCCACCGCCGCGATTCCAATCTTCCGGTCCAACTCGCGGGAATCAAGGTGTAAGCTTGAGAGCACAATTCACGGAGAAATCGGGGGCAAACCAGGGAGATTACAGATGCGTCGTGGTCCCTTTGTCATCGTGATCGGATTACTGCTGATGCAGGCAATGATTTACTCTCTCGCCCACGCCGACAATGTCGATGCAGAGCTCAAAGCATTGGTCACCGAGCTGGATGCACGCTGGAATGCGCGCGACGCCGACGCGATGAGCAAACTCTTTGCCCCCGATGTTGATTTCAGAATTTACGGGACCACTCAGTATCGGAGCCGGGACGAATTTCGTCTCCACTATCAGGAAGCCTTCGCAACACGTGTGCCCGCCGATATGCGACATGCAACAAGCCTTGAGACCGTTCGGATCGTAGCTTCCGGCATGGCCGTTCTTGATGGCGAGGTCGAAGTAGGCAAGCCCGGTGCGCCGGCCTCCGAACTGCGTCACTTCTACTACACGGCGCTCGCGATATATCGGGACGGCTCATGGGTGTTCGATACGTTCCGGGTCGCACAGAAATCCGGGCCTGCTCGCTGAAACTTTGTCTCGAGGACGTCTGAGTGTGGCCCTGAAGCGAAGTCCGGCGCGGCTCTAAAGTCGTCTGCTTATTGAGGTAGACCGGACCTATGCCGCGCTGGTCTCGACACCCGGTTTTGACCCCACACCGGACATCAAGCGACAACGATCACGACTTCCTATCAGATTCAGAGGTAGAATTTATCGATGTCTACCGACGACTCGACGCCCAGTTTGACGAAGTTTTTCGCGAGCCAGTCGCCCGCACATTTTCGCCCCTGGTCGCGAAGAAAAATGAGAAAGTCCCAATCGGCGTTGTACTTGCTTGTGGGACTAAGTGCACCCATGAATTCGTCGTCGGCGATGCTGTGGATCAGCATATGTTTCAGCCCTTCATCGACGAGGCGTTTTTGCGTGACAAGATTGGTGACGAAACTGACCGCCCGCATCTCCCGCATCAGCGACGAATTGAAGCTGATTTCGTTGATGCGGTTCAAAATATCGACAGCGGTGCGCGGGACCTCATTACGAAACAGCGGATTGATATGAACGATGACAATGTCGGTGCTCTTGCAGTCGTAGATCAGCGGGAAGAGCGCTGGGTTTCCCATATAGCCACCATCCCAATAAGCTTCGCCGTCGATCTCGACCGCGTGAAACATCGTGGGAAGACATGCCGAAGCCATCACGGCAGAGATTGAAATTTCCTTTCCGGCGAAGACCTTCACCTTGCCAGTACGAACGTTCGTCGCAGAGAGGAAGAGCTTGACCGGGCAGTCCGGGCGCCCCAACACGTCAAAATCGATCGATTGCTCGACCACTTCACGAAGCGGGTTATAGTCTGAAGGGTTGAACTCATATGGCGATAGGACGCGTGTCACGAACCCCATAAGGGAGAAAACAGGCGACCAGGCCAGCTTGTGATCCCCCAGCATTTGGTCGATAGAGCTTGGTTGCAACGGCCCCGACCTGGCGGCATCGCTGACGCGCTTCCAATAGTCGGTAAGCGCTTTGCGTGCCCCTTCGCGACCGCCGATCGCAAGCCCATAGGCAAAGACCGCCGCATTCATCGCTCCGGCGCTGGTCGCACTGAGCCCCTCGAAGGCGAGGCCTTTCTCGTCCAGGAATTGGTCGAGTACACCCCAGGTAAACGCACCGTGCGCTCCGCCCCCCTGGAGGGCCAGATTGATGGTCCTGGAGGATGCCGGTTCGTGACCGGCTCTCCCAGCTGCCTCAGGCGTTTCCGCCGACTTCCGCTCTGAAGTAGCTTCCATTGCCGAACCGCAACCTGATCGCCCGCATGCACAAGGCATTCAATAACAACGATAGGAATATTCGTAGGTTCAGTTCCCACATGTCATTGGGGAGAGCCTACCGCAGGGTCTTTCCTCCGGCTATGCAAAACGGCAAACGGCTGCCGCTTAGTATCAGGACGCTGCACTTCCGAATCTGGCACGAACCGGACCACCCGGGCCGGTCTGGCGATGTCCGTCATCAGGGTGGACCGGAAGTGGTGTTTCGTGGCTGTCAGGACCGGTTTCGACCCATCTGCGACATCTGGCCTGATCAGTTTCTGAGGGGGAATGTGTGGCATTTCTCATTCGCCGCCGGTCGCAAGGTGCTAGGCTCAGGTGGTGCAAGGCGTCTTCTCCGCGGGCCCACATGCAACGGCGCGCATTCATCACACTTCTCGGCGGCGCGGCCGTGGCGTGGCCGTTGACGGCGCACGCTCAGCAGGCAGAGCGCAGGCGGCGCATAGGTGTGCTTTTTTCGCTTACCGAAGACGATCCGGAATCGGTGGCACGCCGTGCGGCCTTCGAGCAAGCGCTCAAGGAATTGGGTTGGACCAGCGGCGGCAACGTTCGGATCGATTATCGTTGGGCCGGAGGCGACCTCGGCCTAATCCCCAAATTCGTCGCGGAATTGGTCGCCTCGGCGCCAGATGTTATCGTGATCTCCGGTAGCCTCGTCGTCGGTCCGATGGTGGCGGGCGACCCGCGATATTCCAATCGTATTCCTGCAAGTATTGACCCGGTTGGCTCAGGCTTGATCGAAAGCATGGCGCAGCCCGGCGGTAACGTCACTGGCTTTACGCAATTCGAATACAGTCTCGCCGGAAAATGGCTGGAGTTGCTCAAGGAGATAGCTCCAAATTTGTCACGGGTGGCAGTCCTGCGGGATGCGACGCGGGGCCCCGGCATTGGCCAATTCGCTGTGATCCAGGCCATGGCGCCGCCACATCGCGTGGAATTGAGTCCAATCAATGCCGGCGATCCGGCCGAAATGGAGCGCGGGATCGCAGCATTTGCACGCTCCCCGAATGCCGGACTGATTGTGACGGTCGGCGGAACTGCGGTTCGTCGCGATGTAATCATCGCTGCTGCGGCCAAGTATCGGTTGCCGGCCGTCTACCCGTATCGCTACTTCGTCAGCGATGGCGGTCTGATCTCGTATGGGCCCGATACGATCGAGCCATACGTGCGCGCCGCGGGCTATGTCGATCGCATCTTCGAAGGCGAGAAGCCTGCCAATCTGCCCGCGCAGGCGCCGACTAAGTACCGGTTGGCGGTTAACCTCAAGACCGCAAAGGCGCTCGGATTAACTGTTTCACCATCGCTGCTCGCCCGCGCCGACGAGATGATCGAGTAGGCGGTTAAATTGCTGCGGTGCATGAGTCTCTTGTTGTGGAGGTTTTCGGATGCCGGCAAGCCGAGACTATTCCCACGCTCCGATGGCCGGCGTCCGAAAAGCGCCAAGGCACGAAGTCGCGGGAGGTGGGGCACCAGCGGAGCAGCGAGTGCTATGGGGATTTGTGAGAGGTGCTCGACTTAGGAAATCCGAAGAGTGACCTCGAATGCGTGCACAACTTAAGCGATTTGGCATGATTGTTGCAAAATAGGGGATTTAATTTTGTTGGCCGGTGTGATTTCAAATAGTTGCGCGTGGCAGAAATAGCGCATCCGACAACTGTTGCGCGATTAATCGGTTGATCCACATTCAGTGGCATAGTGTAAATCAATTTCTTGCGAGCAGAAATACCTACGGCAGATTCAAGCAAACTGGTTTGCGCTATTCGTCAAGCCTTTTTGTATTTGCGTTATAGGCCGGGTCGATGTGGTTCGTCGTGAAAGGGTGGCTGGCTTCAGATGATCCTGCTGTTCTTGATCATGCGTTGCACGCCCACAATACGCGAGTTGATCGAGGCAACCCCGCTATCGTGTCCTCTCCATCGGCTACCAGTCTCTCGGCTCTTGCTCCCGCGCAGCGGGCTGGAGCGAAGCGACTTTGTGCTGTGGCACAACCCGGACATGCCGCGGTGGTCCGACAACGTCTGCTGTTGGGGGTGGAACGGACATGCCGCTCGAGCGGACTGACTTCCGCAATTGCTGCGGTCCAGGCTGCGCGGCTGAGCCGGTGCAGGTCTTCCGAGACGATCGGACACTCCGGGAGCCGGCAGTTGCAAGAGAAGGTCGGCGACGTAATGCCCGCCGGCCTTTTCTCTTGGGTCGTTCGCCAGCGGTCTCACGAATACCGCCCAGCACAAAGGCCCGGATGCGGGGACAAGACCGGGCCTTTGACTCCGCTCGTAGGACGTCGGCTTGAGAGTCAGGACGGAGAGTGATCCAGCCGTCACCTAACGAGACGCCGGCTTCACGCGATAGAGCCTGCACCTGAGTCGAGTGGTGGAATTGAGGCGCGCCAGCGTGCCTTGAGTCTGCGTCTGCCCCGCACCCTAACGGACCATCGCGACGAAAGAACGCCGCCGGCTCGAAATACGTGTCCGGCGGCGTTTTTTTAAACCGGGCCCTGAAATCCCCCGCGTAGGTTAGTAAGTCAGGAGCGGGATCAGGTTCAAAGGCGCGGCCGAAAATCTTTAGGCTCGCCGCCTAGTCGGGCCGTTCGGGTCGACCTGATCCAGGCAAACGCCAAGGGTGCCGAGATCGGGCCTGTACTGGAGACCATTGAGAATGCATTGCGTGCCGATCAGTCCAAACTGATCGAGGCTGAATAACATGTGCCCTCCGGCAACCGGAATTGACACTGTTCGTAAAAGAACTATTATTCGAACAGTTGATTTGCAGGGAGATTGAATGTCATGGCGAAATCGCACCTCAAGCTAGTCGAGCCAGCCACCGAAAATCGAACAGTCACGCCGTTGCGTCGTCCGAATGCTGAGTTGCGCACCAGGGAGTATCTGACGGAGGCGGAGGTTGATCGCTTGATCGAGGCGGCTAAGGGTAACCGTTATGGCCACCGCGACGCCCTCATGATCCTGCTGGCCTATCGTCACGGCTTCCGGGCCAGTGAGCTGGTGGATCTCCGCTGGGACCAGATCGACTTCGACGCGGCCAACCTGCATGTGCGTCGGGCCAAGAAGGGATCGCCGAGCACTCACCCGATCATGGGCGACGAATTGAGGGCGCTTCGTCGCCTGGCTCGGGAGCAGGACCCGAAGTCTGCCTTTGTATTCACGTCAGAGCGAGGCTTGCCGTTCACCACGGCCGGCTTTGCCAGGATGGTCGAGCGCGCTGGCGAGGCCGTTAAGCTTGGTTTCAAGGCCCACCCGCACATGTTGCGCCATGCCTGCGGCTTTGCTCTGGCCAATAAGGGGCACGATACCCGGGCCTTGCAAGCCTATCTGGGCCATAAGAATATCCAGCACACGGTGCGCTATACCGAGCTGGCACCGGACCGGTTTAAGGACTTCTGGCGGGCCTAACGCGGGATGAGGCGCTAGTGACTCAAACCGAAAACATCATGAGCGAATTTGAAGCGGCGCTGACTGCCGTGTTGCAGGCTTCGCATATGCCAGCTTGCACAACCATTGACATGCGCAGCAGATTAGTCCGAGCAAGGGGCGCGGCCGAAAAGGAGCGCGACGCCGGACACGATAAGCAATACAACGCGGCTGTTGATCGCGCGTTTCTCTCTGCGATGAGCAATTTCCGCTAGGCCGAAGCCGAGCGCTGCGACGCCTCCGCCCCTTGCAGCGCCGTCACCGTCAACCAGCACCTCGTCTTCCCAGAAAACCGCCAAGGAGTGCACCGCCGAATGGCGAGCCGACAAGGCGGGCATGCAAGCCCGTGGTGTGACCGAAAAGGCCTTTGTCGAGCAGTGCAGGGCCGGCGGCACCACGCCGAGCGCAACCGCTCCCGAACCAACGCCATCAGCCGCTGCGCCCCCGCCGAGTCGGCCCGCACCAACCCCGACGCAAGCTGCGCCAGCGCCTGCGCCGCAAAGGCAGGCACCCACCACAACTGCGGCACCCGCGCCCGGCCCAGCGCAGCCTTTGGCCCCCAGCGACAAGGCAACGCTGGAGGCGGGGCAGTTTGCTGACGAAGGTTCCGCAACAGCCCGATGTCCATCCGACACGGTCGTATGGGTCAACCTGCCGTCAAAGATCTATCACTTCGCAGGAACAAGGAGCTACGGCACCACGAAGCGCGGTGCCTACATGTGTGAGAAGGAAGCAATAGCCGCCGAAGATCGCGCTTCCAAAACCGAAAAACATCCCTGAGGTCAAATTCAAAGTAACCGGTATGAGCTCCCACGTCCGCGGTGATCAGCGGGCGCGTCCGTAGCGGATCGGCATCCAGTATTGGCGCACGGCCTCGGCGGCCGCTGGGATATCGGCGTGGGCGTTGCGCAGAAAGTCCGCGGTCTCACGGCCGCTTCGTGGCGGTCCGAGCAGCGGACGGCCTTGATCGTCCCGACAGTGCAGCAGGATGGGCAGAAGCAGGCCGTGATTGACGTTGCTGGCGTCCAGCAACGGCGCCCACGCCGACAGCCTGAGCCGCATCGCGTCATAGAAACCTTGGCACCAGGGACGCGGATCGATGTCGCCATTAGGTTTGCGCCGGTGCATCGGGGCGAACTGGCGAGGCGCAGTCGAAAGGATCTGGCTGATCTCGTTATGGCGCAGCGCGACGGCGGAGATCGCGGCGAACTCCGGCGTGCCGCCGTGGTTGAAAGCATCGGCATCGATGGCGAGCAAAGGGCATATCCAGTCGAGCGGGCTCATTGACACCGGTCCGGCCACGATCGCGGCGACGTAGCCGTCGAGCACGGGGAGACTGGTGGCGGCAGGATGCTGATCGACGCGAGCCTGGAGCCATCGCTCGACCTCCGCAAGCGGCATCGCGACGGCTGCCATCGACGACGATGCTTTATGGCGACGCGGGCTCACGCGGCGGCCTGTACGGCGCGCTCGCGGGCCGCCTTCCAGTTCCAGGCGAGCAGCTCGTGCAGCTGATGGCTCTTGGTTCGCCCGGAGACGATTCGCTCCAGCACGTCAGTCAGATAGGCCTGCGGATCGAGCTCATAGAGCTTTGCTGTGTTCACGATCGACGCCAGGATCGCCCAGCTCTCGGCTCCGCCTTCGCTGCCGCTGAACAATGAGTTGCGTCTTCCCATGGCAATCGGGCGCATGGAACGCTCGACTGTATTGGAGTCAACCTCGACGCGGCCGTCGCGGAGAAACAGCGTCAGCCCGTCCCAGTGATTGATCGCGTAGTTGATGGCCTCCGCCAGCTTCGACTGGGAGAAGAGCTGGTCGACCACTGCCGTCAGTCGCGCCTTGAGCACCTCCATCAGCGGTGCGGTCCTGGTGCGGCGGACGGCAAGCCGCTGTTCGGCGCTCGAGCCGCGGATCTCGGCCTCGATGGCGTAAACCGCTTGCAGGCGCTCGATCACTTCGTGAGCGAACGGCGACTGCATCGTCTTGTACACCTCTACGAATTTGCGTCGGGCATGGGCGAGACAAAACGCCAGCTGGATCGCCCCGCCATGACCACGGGCAAGTGCTTTGTAGGCGGCATAGCCATCCACCTGCAGAATGCCGGAAAAGCCCGTCAATTGCCCAGCGATCTCCTCGGTGCCGCGGCCATCGGCAAACACATAGGCGACCGCCGGCGGCGATGGGCCGCCCCATGGGCGATCATCCATCGCATGCGCCCAGAACTGGCAGATGCGGGTGCGATGTCGTCCGGGATCGAGCACCGGCATCGGCGTCTCGTCGCAGAACAGCCGCGGAGAAGCCTGGATCGTCCGCAGCTGAAGCTCATAAAGACTCTTGAGCCACCATGCCGCACGCTTCACCCAGCCGGCGAGCGTCGCGCGGTCGAGATGAAGGCCCTGACCGGCCAGGATCTGCACCTGGCGGTACAGCGGCAGATACCAGGCAAACTTCGAGACCACCACGTGAGCCACGAGTGCCGTCGATGCCATTCCGCTCTCGATCAGACGCGGCAGCACCTTCGCCTGCACCACGCCGTCGGTGCAGCCGCGGCAGGCGTATTTGGGACGAATCGTGCGCAGTACCCGCAGGATCGCCGGGATCACGTCCAGTACCTCGCTCACATCCTCGCCGATCTTGTGCAGAAGGCCCCGGCAGCACGGGCACGCTGTCGTGTCCGGCTCGAGCACCTGCTCGCAGCGAGGCAAATGCTTGGGCAGCGCGCCGATGTTGCGCCTCGCCTTCTTGCGCGGCTTCCCAGCCGGCTTCGTCGCAGGCAACTCGTCATTGGCTGGCGCAGGTGGTGTGACGCCAGTCGCGAGATCGTCCAGTTCGAGCGCGAGCTGCTCGGCCACGATCGCCGCCAGCCGCTCCGAGCGCTTGCCGAAGATCATCTCCTTCAGCGTCTGCATCGCCACACGTAGCTTCTCGTTCTCGGCGTCAAGCGCGAGCACCATCTCGGTCAGAGCCGCTGCATCGGTCGGAAGAGCTTCGGGACAAATCGCCATGACCGAACGATATATCCGCGCATCACGGGCTCCAGCAAAATCTTCGCCTCTCAGCCGACAATGGCCGGTTGCTTCACAGGCTTGGGTGAAACACGCGTCCACTCAAGCCCGTCGAGCAGCATCGCGAGTTGTGTCGCACTTAGATGCACCACTCCGTCCCGGATTGGCGGCCAGGTGAAGTGTCCTTGGTGCAGCCACTTCGTCACCAGAACCATGCCGCTGCCATCCCATGCCAGAAGCTTCACTCTATCCGCGCGCTTGCTGCGGAACACGAAGACGTCGCCGCAGTACGGGTTCGCGCGCAACGCTTCGCTCACCAGCGCCGAAAGCGTGTGCACCGACTTGCGAAAGTCGACTGGCTGCGCTGCCAGCACCACCTTGAGGTCAGACCGTAATGCTATCAACAGATGCCCCGAAGCGCCGATAGCACTGTCGAAAGCGTCGCCAGGTCCACTCCTGGCTCGACCCGGATGCGCGCTCCACTCACCTCGATCTCGACCACCCCGCAGGCCTTGGCTGGTGGGGTGGCGATCTCCAAAGGCATCGTCTGTGCCGGCGAAATACGCTCGGACTCGCCAGCTGTCCCGCCACCGCTTCCGGCGCCAATTTGGATCGGCACGAAGTTCGGCGTCTTGCCGGCCACCGCCGCCGCAACCTGGCGTCGCCACACCGTGAGCAGCCCGCGGGAAACGCCCTTGCGCCGCGCCACCTCGGAGATGTTCGCACCCTCCTCAAAGCTCTCCGCCACAATCCGGGCCTTCTCCTCGCCCGTCCACCGTCGCCGTCGGCGCTCCCCGGTGATCACCTCGACGCGACGATAGGAGTCACCTTCCTGCCTGGCATCAAGCATGGAATTTGCCATCGCTTCACCTCCATCGATCAGCTCATGCCAGGCTGTATCGCAGGCGAGCCGAAGGATGGCGAGGTGGGGGTCTCTTGCCGGTTACAATTCAAAGGCTCTGCTACAAGGAGACATCCTGCATGTTTCGGTCTGTCTTCCTCATCACGGCTTCTTTCGCTGGCGCCACCTGGGCGGCCGCGGAGACCATTGACGTAAAATATTACGGCAAGCTAGACCTTGCGCCTTTCAGCTGCACCGATATTTCGCGGAGCAGCTTCATCAACCGGGCGTGCTACGACAAATCCCAGCAGTTCATGGTCGTGCAACTGAGATCGGTCTATTACCCCTATTGCGAGATGCCAGCAGCGACCTTCGAGGCCTTTCTGACGGCACCGTCGATGGGCCAATACTATAACACCAACATCAAAGGTTCTGGCTCGGACGGCCCTTTTGACTGTCGCACGCATCGCGCTCCTAAATACTAGGTCCTCATCGAGCGGGGCTTGACCGAGAAAGAACGCACAATGATTTCAGAACGCACCAAGGTTGCACTCCGGGCCGCTAAGGGCCGTGGTGTGCTGCTCGGCAATCCCAACGTCGGCAAGATGAATACCGAGGCAGCAGTGGCTCGTGACGCAGTCCTGCTGCCTATGCCCCCGCTTCGCCAGGGCCCCCGTGACCCCGCCGCACGCCCAGAACTCCCACGGCGGGGTCGCGCAGCGATCACACCTTCACGCCCGCTACGCCTTGCCTCCGCTCATCGGTGTTCGAGACAGCATCGCGGGCTGAGTATGCCAAGCAGATTGAGCAAAACCCCCTTGAATACCGCCCTTGTCTTTGCTACAAATCAGTCAACGGACGTTGACAGATATGGAGCAGGGCCATGGCAGAGGGAAAATGGATCAGCTACCTGCGGGTTTCGACCGATCGGCAGGGCAAATCCGGTCTTGGCATCGAGGCGCAGCGCAATTCCGTTGCCGAGTACCTGAATGGCGGCAATTGGGCCTTAGTGAAGGAATTTGTGGAAGTTGAGAGCGGAAAGAACGCTGATAGGCCGAAGCTGGCCGAGGCCATCAAGGCCTGCAGGGTCTATGGCGCCAAACTCGTCATTGCCAAACTGGACCGGCTGTCCCGTGACGCGCATTTCCTGCTTGGCCTCGAGAAGGCCGGTGTTGACTTCGTTTGCGCTGACATGCCGAACGCCAACCGGTTGACCGTGGGGATCATGGCCATGGTTGCCGATGAAGAGCGGCGGATGATCTCGAAACGCACCAAGGACGCACTAGCGGCGGCCAAGAAGCGCGGCACAAAGCTCGGGGGAGATCGTGGCGTGGTGCCGAGCAAAAAGACCCGCGCCATGGCTGTAGAGGTGCTACAGGCGCGCGCTGATGCCAAAGCCGCTGATCTGGCTCCGATCATCAAAGAGTTGCAGGCGGCCGGGGAAACGAGTCTCAGGGCCATTGCCGCCGGGTTGAACGAGCAGGGCATTCCGACTGCGCGCGGTAGCAAGTGGTCGTCAGTCCAGGTGATGCGGATGCTGGAGCGCCTTGATCCCTTTCGCGAAAAAGAAGCGGCGTAAGCGCAGGCTTCATAAATAAAGGAAGCCGGGGGAGCGACCCACGGCTCCTCGGCCTAACAACGGGCAGACTACTCGACCGCACATTTGGGGAGCGACCCCGTGTATCAAGGATCGTCTAAGCCCTAGGGTTAGACCTCAATTACATAATACCATTGCTCAGCAGCTTGTCATTCAGCATCCTGGCCGGACAGGCAATAAATCGATATCGGGGAACCCAAGCAGAGTTCCAATTCTCAATAGTTGCACCACACATCGCGCATTCAAAGCTGCTGATCTGGCGCAACTCAGCTACGTGCTCGCTGCGATCATAGACCGCGCCGCATTTACAGGATCGATGATGGGTTTCGGACATCCCCTTATGTGCGCTTCGAATCTCTCGTTTTTCAGTGAGGAAGCCTGCCACAATCCCCACTACCGAAATTAGACGGTTATTCCGGAAGGGATTCTCGACGACAATTCGTCGATCATTCGGGGAATGGGCTCGCTAGGGCGTTTGGGGGTCATTTTGCATAACCCTGCGATCTTAACCACGCGATCTTGCGCTCTCCCGCCAGCCACTCATCAGTATCAGCTTTGCTTGTGAGGCCCTTGATGTATCGAATTTCAGCTCCGGGACAATGGGCCTCAATTTGCCAATCGTTATCGGCGATACGCTTGCAGGAAAAGATGACGCGGGGAGATTTTTTCATCCTACCAATATGCGCTCAGTCCGGGCCGATTCCTAGGCATCGTGGCCGAGCGGAACCGGGCGACCGCCCTCTCGAAGACAATTTGGCGAATGGGCCTCGCGCGCGTAGTGGTCCCGAAACGTGGATAGTGTCGCAGATCGGGTACGGGCGGTCGAGCTATTCCGTCCAACTATGCCATAAGCTACAGTCTGACGTGAAACACTGCACCTTGGTTCTCTGCCCATTTCTGGCCGTCGTGCGCTCCGCCATGCGGCTGGCTCCGGCGATCAGGCCGGCCCGGAATCCGGCCCGGAATCCGCGCCCACGAATCGCCGCACTGCGAAAACGGCCGCCATTAAATCGGGCGGCGTGAGAACCGCCTCTACTAAAGCCGCCACCTCCGTGGAAAACACCGCCGCCGAAGCCGCCGCGCATGCCGCCGAAGCCGCCTCCGCCGTGCATGCCGCCACCACGCGCCGACACAAAGTCGGGTGCAAGCATTGCAAGTGCTGCAGTCGCCAACAACGCGATCGTGACTTTACGGAACATGACTAACCCCTCGTCCAAGAAGATGGCGCCTAGGGAAGTGTAGGCCGCCCGGCGCCGCTTATCGTAATGGTGCCGAACAATTGCCTAATTAATTCCCGCTGGCGTCCGGAAATTCCCGGCCTAATTTCCAGATAATTATTTGGCCCCTGTTCTCAGTGAATAATCCCTTGGGAATTCAACCCCAGGGGATGCGGATGCTGGAGCGTTTGCGCCCTTTCGAGGTAGATGATCGAGCTTGCCACGTAGGGCGCCGCCAAGACGCCCAACGCGAACAAACCACCAAGAAAGAATGTCCGCGGATCGGACGGCAGCGGCATCTCCGCCTCGTCCGCGGCCTCCGTCACCGCAGCATGTGGCTCTGGCAAATGGTCGTCTGAGACGGGCGCAATAGGGGGGCGCTGTGGTGGCGGTGAGGCAGCAATCATGGTTCTCCCTCCCGGACGTGAATGTCATCGTGCCAGATGGGAATATACCGCTTGGGGCAACCTCAGGCGAGAGAATCAAGGACTTGATGTCGGCTATGGCGCTCTCTGTCACCGGTTTTGCGGGGAATAGCATGATAAGATCAGGTCAAATCATACGCCCCGATCGGCGGACGCGGGAACAATTTATGGCCGCGTTTTCATATGAGGGCTGCTCCCTGGTCTTTTCAACGAGGTGTTGTCGCCAACTTGCTTGGTGAAATCGACGTAGATCCAGGCGTCAATTGACTTCAGCCTGATTGTTCATGGGTGGTGTCGCCACCAGACCAAGCTCTTTGCGCACAGCCGCGACAGAATTACCAACCTTGCCGATTATACGCATCAGTTCGCCATTGCTGACGCCAAGCTCGTGCGTCCAGTAATCGGGCTCCCAGGCGCCCCCCAGACTGACACGACTAAGGTCAGGCGCCTTCCTCGTGCCAATGTCATCCGAAACTTCGCCCCGGATGCTAGAGTGCGGCTGAGCCTCCAACGTCGATAAGAGGGTCATGGGTCATTCCTCATTCTGATGAACATCTCTTTCACGTCGGAAAGTCTCAGTCGCCAACTTCAACCAATCTCGATGCCTTTTGTGGATTGTGAGGCGCCTTTTTGGATTTCTGTTTGGCGTCGGCTACGAGGCGGTCTGAACTGCTCTCAAGCTGTTGCGTCAGTTTCTTCATAATTGCGTCGCGCGCCTTTTTGCTCGGCGAATAACCCTCAATCGTGATCTTCATCTTGTCCTTGCCGGCGTGATACTCGTGATCGATCATTGGCTTTCTGGACATGCTCGCGTTCTCCGATTTCCGGCTACACTATCAGGCTTGCCTCATGTTGGCGCCCGCAATTCACCTCGGAGCCGGCCCGCTGTTTCCCGAGATTTCATCGGATCGACAAGCTCGACCACGCGCTGATGAATGTGATCTCAAGCGGGGCATTCGAATGTTCGGATGTCAAAGCCGGACCGGCCAGGCGTGATCCGTGCCAGCATCGTCATCGTATTGCACTTCGGACATGGTGGCTTGTAAAACGTGCTCATGATGCACTTGCATCAGGCGGGAGCGCGACACTCTCAGTCACCGGGTAGATGCCCGTGACGAGCCGGTGATAGGGATAGTCTTCCACGCGCGCGCCCCTCGAAAAAGCGCGCGCCATTCGCGACGGGCGCCAAGTTTAGGGAGAAATTCCGTGCAGAACGGCAATCACAACCTAGATGAGTAGTCGCGCACTGGACGTGTGTTGCAATTCCGGCCGCGAGGGCCAACAGTTCCTCCAGACCACACGGCGTCATCGCTCAGGGCGGCCTCTTACCCGAGGGCCTCACTCCGTCGCACGACGGCAGGCCCAACGTCTCGCGAAGCTGGGCGACCGAGGTCTTTCCGAAGTCCGGGAGCGCCAGCAGCGCTTTGTCCGACATTTCCCGTACCTCGCCGACGGTCTTGAGGCCAGCGGCGAACAGCGCGTCTTTAATACGCGTCGGAAATCGGACTTCACGGATCCGGTCCCGCGCTTTTCCCGGACTGCTGATCAGTCGCGGGTCTACGCCCCGACTATCTATGCGCCGACAAAGTGCGCCGACGAACGCGACGCCGCTCGCGCCTCTTGACGAGTGCCCGCACCGCAACTCGCACCTTCGATCTGCAGCTCGCCATTGCCACCCTCCGATTACCCGCCCCAGCTTTATGTCGAGATTGGAACGAATCCGAACAATTCCGGTAGTGTATGGCGGCAACAGGGCGGTCTTTTTGAGAAGGGGTCCGCCGCCGCGGCGGCGGACTCGCCCATGCGGTGACCCGGATCGCCCGGCCACAGCCCGCCAAGCAAACCCTCACTAGCGGCCTCCGTAGAACTCGGCAATGGGCTATTCCCCGCTGGCCAAAACCAGCGGGTTTTTGTTGCGATTTAGTAGGACCGACCTAAGCTGTCGCCGCGTGGTTTCTAAAAGGGAGTGAGACGTGGCGACAGGTACTGTGAAATGGTTCAACGCGACCAAGGGATATGGATTTATTCAACCCGACAAAGGCGGCAAAGACGTGTTTGTTCACATCTCCGCCGTTGAAAGAGCCGGCCTAAGCAGCCTCAACGAGGGCCGCCAAGGTGAGCTACGAAGAGACTGAGAACCGTGGCAAGACGTCCGCGGAAAATCTGAGGGTCGGCTAAATGTCGACTGCGGGAGCGCCATCGGGAATTCCGATAGCAGAGCTAAACTCTCGCCAGCGGCCTTTCTAGAGCCGGGCGGTTTCTATCCTGCCTGTAGGCGTCGTATGCGTGGGGCTGCCGTGCGGCAACTCGCGATCGCCGACATCACCTTCAACTGCTCAAGGGTCACATGGCCGGCGCTGGCTCTGCGAACGACGGGGAGTTATTAGCTTTAGCTCTGTAGCCGTTTGTCTCTCCTTTGATTGCTACCATTTTGCTACCCAACTGCTGGGCATGGGTTGTCATTGAGCGGCACGGGATGGTGCCGCCCCTTGCATTTCGTCTGTATTTTCAGGACTGTTAGGTGTTCACTGGCATCAGCGAGTACGCCAACCGGAGAACTGCAAAACCGTTTACTCCGGTTCAATTCCGGACGTGGCCTCCAATAAAATCAATGGCTTATATGAGATAGTTCAAGTCGTTTTTCTCTCGTCAGCGATTCGTCAGAATAGTTGGGAGGGTGATGATATGACCGATGAGCAAGTCGATCGCATTGTCGAGCATCTCTGTCACCAATTGCACTTGGCGATCCGGTTGAAGGGCAGCGAGGCACATCCAGCAAACGCCAAGGATCTGGGGTTCGACAGGGTTACTGTCAGAACCGTATTGTTGAGCGGCTTAAGGTTGGCGGGCGTCTCGATCCAGCAGGCAGCACAGGAGGCTGGCGAAGAGCCGCCGTGGTCCTAACGAAAAGCGCGGGGACGAGACAGCCAAGGCGGGGAAGCAGACGGTAGGGATCACTGGCAGGAGGCCTTTGATGACCGACGAGGCGCTTTCTCTTCAGCGGCGGCAGCAAGCCGCGCAGGCAATGCGTCGGCGCTTGGTAATAACTTTGGTGGCCGCCTTGGTGCTCATCGGCGGGGGGTGGATAACCCTCTGGGCTGCAGGTGGGAGCACCGCGGTCGCTCCGACGCCCCACGTTCCCGCTGCTTCAGGGGTGAGCCGGCGGCTTTCGGACGAGCTTCTCGAGACCACCAAGGGTCTTCAGATCACGCAGCAGCAGGCCGTGGATCAATTGCAGGTCGTTCAGGATCAACTCGTCGCTCAACGGGCGGAGACGAAAAGGCTTTCCGAGCAGATCGCGAAGCTAACCGAAAGGCTCGACGGCTTGCAGCAATCAGTCGCCAATTCGCCGGCGCCGCCGACCCGCGCGGCCGGACCGCCGCCGAAATCACGCTAAGGGTATGTTAAGAAATAACTTAGTCACTTTTTTGAGCGCTTTCTGTTCGGAGCTATTGTGTAGTTCCACTCCCCATGAAAGTCATGAGGAAACATGTTGACGGTGGCGAGTTGCGCATCGGAGACTTTGAGTCCCTTGGGATATTTCTTTTCGTCGAGTTCAGCACGTACGGTCAGGCCCGTCTCGGTTGTCGTAGCGGCAATGAGCTCGACGATTGTGCGAAAACTGCGCAGGGGTTTGCCGCGCCAGTTGATGCTGATGAAAGAAAAAAGCCGGTGCTCGATTTTGTTCCACTTACTGGTTCCAGGCGGCAAGTGGCACACCGTGATCGGAAACTTTAGCTCGTCAGCCAGCTTCTGGAGTTCAATCTTCCACAGACGGACGCGATAGCCATTCGACCCACCGCCGTCAGCGGTCACCAACAGACCCTTGGGTTTCGGATAACGTTTCTTTCCCATGGCCTTCCACCAGCGGCGGATGGCGTTAACCGCAAAGGCGGCAGTGTCGTGATCCGTTCCCACGCTGACCCAGCCGGTATTGTTGTTGATGTCATAAACGCCGTACGGCACCGCGCGTTTCAACTTGGGATCAATGAAGTCATGTACATTGACCTCTTCGGGTGTGCCTTTGGGTCTCCATTCGCGGCCCGCATTCTTGAAATTGCCGACCAACTCCTTCTTTTTCGTATCGACCGAGATGACCGGCTGGCCGTCCGTCAAAAAACTGCTAGCCTGGATTTCCACGGCGACAAATTCGCCTAACATGTGCGTCGCTAAGGGATTCACAAAACTCGTGAATTCTGGCCACGCCATTAGGACAATTGGTGCGCTGATAAGGGCTCATCGCAGTGCTACTTCGCTAAGAAGAACGCGGAAATCCCGCGAAACATGAAGACATGAAGGCCAAGTAACGTCGCGCAGGAATGCTATCAGCGCACCATTTCGCATAACACTGCATAGCGCGAAGGCCCACAAAATATGGACTCGAGCAGGCGTGAAGTTAGGCGAATTCGGTTCCGTGGAAATCCAGGCTAGCCTTTTTGTTGATGTATTCGAACTGAGCATTCCGGTCCATATGCTCGCTTCCTTCGTGGGATTTTCGGTTGGCCTGTAAGCTATAGTGCAGCTTGTGCAGGCAATTCCCAACGACCGGATAGCTGATCTCGTGCCCTTTGCCTTTCAGCTCCACGCATAGCTTCCGCAGGCTGAGCGACGTCCACAATTGCCGCCGCATCGGGTCACCTCGCGTCGCCGGTTCGAGCAGCGACTTAAGGTCGGAAAGCAGGGTTGGATCCTCGGTTATCCTCGATTTACGTCCGCCACCCTGCCGGCGTATCCGGTCATTCCCGACTGAGGCACGATCTTGGAGATCTTCAAGCCCCCGATATATTGTCCGCCGGGCCAGCCCCGTCGCCTCAGCCACGGCGCTCACGCCGCCGTGTCCAATCATACGTGCTTCCGAAGCCGCCCAGCGCCGGCGGCTCCGCTCATCCAGCAAAGGCGCCATCGCCTTCCAACGTTTCCGAAGAGCTCTGATGTCAGAAGCGCTTATCACACGACGATTTTATCGCCGCTGATTCCCTTCAGGGAATCCTCAAGCGACAATTCTTACAGAGCGTGATAAAATTGACTTAGTTATTTCCTAACGCGCCCTAAGACCTGATGCCCCCTGCATGACTCCAGGAAGGCCGCTGGTGCGGGTTTGGTCGGCGGGCTCCGGGGGGAGAGTGCCGATTGATCCCGGCCACCATGGGGCACGCCAGCGCTGCCCGGAACCAAATCCTTTTCCGGTAGTTGAATCCTCCTTCTGTTGCGTGGGGATTTGAGATGCCATGAGCAACGCCCGAGCGATCCGATATCGCAGATTGGCCCTCGCCCAAGAGGACAACGCCACGGCGGACCTCCTTCTTAAGCTCGCAGATCAATGCGATCGGGGGCTTCTCTGCACCAATGAATGGCGTTCGGCCCGGCTATCCCGCAAAAATGAGCAGCCACCAAAAGCAGAAGACACCAAGGACCGGTTTGAATGGGACCCATTATATGACCGACGTTGAAAACCTGATATGACCGACGTTGAAAACCTGGCCGCCTCGTCCGCCAATCCACCGGTTGCATTTGAGCGCCCCGCCTGTCCGAGGTGCAAAGCCCGGATGATGCTCATCAGCATCGAGCCAGAACGCTCAGGCGTCGATTTGGATACGTTTCAATGCGCTGTCTGCAATCACGTAGTTACGGCTCTTGGCCGCGCATGAAGATTCCAAGCACTCCCAGGCCCTTGGCCGCTGGCTTCTAGGCGATTTGCACCCGCCGAGGTAATGCCTCTGCACGATTCTAGGACTAACCGGCTCAGATTTGAGCCCGTCATGGTTCCGCGAACAGGATTTGCGCGGCCGGTCGCGCCGGTGGCGCCGAATAAGCAAGAACTTGAAGGGCAAGATCAACAGCTTGCCGCACCTGCCAAATCCAAAAGAAAAACCCGCCGGGTTGAAGCGGCGGAGGGGATGGGATGAAATACGATAATTTCACGGACACAGGCCTTCGGATGATGCATGACGCGGTTCACAAGGCGATCGCTGCAGATTCCGTAGCGATGAAGCGCGGCGAGCCGCTGCCTTGCAGAACCAGCGATACGAAGGATTGGCGTGATCACGCCGAGGGACTGGAAGACGAGATGGCCCGTCGCAACGTGCCGTTTATTCCGGTTCGCTTTCTCGATACGTCAAGGCGATGAGGCGCGGGACCGAAGCCCCGCGCCCTAGCCCATGGTGCCCGGCAAAAGCACCGGATTTCAGTATACGGATGATCGGTCCCGCGATCGGCCGTGTAGGCCAAACCATAGTTCTGCCGGCGCGGTTCGGCTCGGTGATTACGGCATCGTCGGGAACGTCGATCCATCGGCCCTCGAGTCGGACGCGGTAATGGCCATCCTTCAACTCCCAATCAACATCGCTGACAACAGAGCCGTCCGCGAACGAACAACATAGCCCCTTGCCGGACGCGAGCCTGTTGAACCATTCGTTCAGTTCCATCGTCATGATGGCCGAAACGATAGCCAATTGAGAGGCCAGATAGTTGGCCACGAGCTTGTCATATCGGGTCGCAAAGCGCATGGGTGTACCACTCACCATGCCGATCGCCGAGGCACAACACTTCAACGAAGCTTAACCGCGAGTCAAATCGGCTGCCGGCGAGAGGGGGAATTTGCCAATGAATACGGTTGTCCAATTACGGCCCTCGCAGTCTGAAAAGCCGACAGTTCGCGGTGGTCGGGCCAAGAACGCCGATTACCGGCAGCGCGAGTACCTGACGGAGGGCGAGATCGATAGCCTGCTGACGACCGCCGGCAACAGCCGCAACCCGGTTCGCGATCGGCTGCTGATCCTCATGGCCTTCCGGCATGCATTGCGGGTCAGCGAACTGGTCGACATTCGCTGGCAGCAGATTGATCTCGATACCGCGACCGTCCATATCCGCCGCGCCAAGAACGGCACGCCCGGCATCCATGGCTTGCAGGGTGACGAGCTGCGGCTGTTGCGGGCACTACGGCGCGAACATCCTCATGCAGACTTCGTGTTCTTGTCCGAGCGCAAGGCTCCTCTTTCCGTTGACGGCGCCCAGAAGCTGATTGAACGGCTTGGAGAGTCCGCTGAGCTGCCGTTCCCGATCCATGCCCATATGCTGCGCCATGCTGCTGGATACGCCCTGGCAGCCCGTGGGATCGATACAAGAACGCTGCAGGCCTTTATGGGTCATCGCTCAATCGCGAATACCGTCGTCTACACGGCGGTGGCCGACAAACGGATCAGAAACATCTGGGGCAAATGACAATCGATGGCGTTTGATGAGGAAGAAATCGTAACATTGCACGGTCAGGGCTTGATGACGCTTCGAACCGCGGTTGAGCGGGTGCTGACCCGGGATTTGCAGAAGCAGCCGGACGCCATGATCTTTCGGGAAGGCGAGCCGTCAATTCTGGACCTGGCCCAGATCGAGAAGATCGCAGCGGAATGGGGGATGGGCTGAGTGGCTACCCACCTAGCGCCTTCAGGTTCTGGCAAATCCACGGCCCGCGCTGAGTCGCTGGCGACCCATACTGGGCGCGGCTTCCAATGCTTGAGGAACTGAACGATCGCCGATTTACCGAGGGTAATCGCCCCGCCTACGGTTCCTGTGACATCGAGCACTGGTTTCACATAGGTCTGGATGCCGGTCTTGATAGGTGCTGCCTGGGGTGCGTAGGCGACTGTGATAGCCGATCCGGATACAACGATCGCGAGGCAGATGATGATGAGACGTCGCAGAAAGAGCTGGGTCATGGCTTCATTCCTCCGTCACGACCAATGTGCGCTAGATCACCAACCTGAACTCACCATGTCGTGATTTGGTCGTAGCGGCGCTTTAGTTCGATCTTGGGGTTAGAGGTGGCCTACCCAACTCTGGGCTTTTGGTGGTCAAATTTGCAGCCGTCAATGCGACGGCCAGTGCATTGTTCGCCGTCGAAAACCGGATGGTTGCCAAGTCAACTTTGGCCGTTGTAGCAGCCAACTTTTCAATTGAAGCGCCAGCGGCAATTTGGTCCTTTAGCTCTAGAACCTGTTTTTCGAGTTCAGTACGGGCGCGTTCAACATCCCGAAGGCGTTCAGCAGCATATTCGACGCGTTCCTCTTGAAGTTCAATTCTCGCTTGGAGCGTTTCAACCCTTGCACCGGCAAACTTACTACCGACCCAATAGCCGAGAGCTAGCGCTGATGCCGCTAATGGCATCAGCACGTAGGGCGCCATCGTAAAGGCTTCCCACTGATGCTTCCATGTTTCCGGATTAAACAAGTCCATGCCGAAGCCCAAAGAGGAAGCGAGAGTTTATCCGCTATTGAGAGGAGCGACCATGTGGTTTCTCTTGCAAGCCGTGATCATCTTCGCGGTCGTTGCCTCGAACATCCATTGGCATTGGACTCCGAACGGCTACCTGGCCGGCATGTTGGGCTGGATCGCAGCGCTGCTGTTGACGGTAGGGCTGGCGTGCTGAAAATGTGCGACGAAAGCGGCCGACCGACCGGCAAGACCCATCGGCTCGGCGAGGGCGACAACGAACGAGCGATTGCCGCGCGGCTGACGCTGGAAAAATGGCGGGCGACTGCGAGCGCGTCCGACTTCAATCGGCCGCTGAGCTATGGACCGAGCGGAGTCGCCTAGATCAAGCCCGCATCCTTACTGACGACATAGTCCGTGCGCTCCTTACTTCCGCGCGGGATTTTCTTTGCCTCGCAGAACGCAACGAATTCATCCGGGTCAATAATCACGGGTTTAATCACAGCACCTTGTGCCTTCGCTAGGGCAATGGTTTTGTTTGCAATCTTCTCCCACTCATCGAACGTCGCCGGCATGGCCGGGCCATCATCCATGATTTCTCTAATGCGGTCGTAGTCTTCCCTGCGATACCAAGAGCCAACATGATGTTCGATCATTGGAAGGATCCTCCGGTTTGCTTCTCGGCAGCTACTCGGACACCGGATACTCGAACGCAACGCCCTCCGGATCATGCTCGGCAAACCAGCGATCGGCCGCTTCCTCGCTGGCGAAGACCTTTAGATGGTCCTTGTCGCCTATCTCCTTCGCCGTGTTGATGTAGATCCAGACGGTCATGCGAAGGATTCCGCCGATCGGGACTGGAGTGAAGCCGCTGGATGTTGGGGGCCCGGTTGAGAGGGCACGCTATGGCGCGGGCGCTTAGATCGGCTTTTTTCCGAGCGGCCTTACCCCATGGCTCGACGACAGGCCTAGCGTGTCGCGGAGATGGGCGACTGAGACTTTTCCAAAATCCGGTAGGGCAAGCAACGTCTGATCCGACATTTCCCGCACCTCGCCGACGGTCTTTATGCCCGCTGCAAATAGCGCGTCCTTAATACGCGTCGGAAATCGGACCTCACGGATTGGCGTGTTATCCGGAAGCTCGGGTGTGGGCTCAAGCTCGCTCATTTCTCGCGCTTCGTTTCTGGCAAATCGACACGATCCTCGCGAAATTCTTGAGGCCCCCGTGTGAGCCGCCGACGCCTTTGAGTGCGCTCTTCCTGGCTTGCCGATGGATCGCTGATCTTTTCGATTGCCTTTGCGGCCAGTTCTTTGGCGCGGGTCGCGCGATCGACCGGCGCTTGCTTCGATTTCGTCCGGACGGTAAGGCCGAGCTCGACCAGCCGGCGGATAGCCTCTGATCGGCTGGGCTGGTGCTCCTGCCGCGCGGACCAGGCATCAACCGTTGCAATGAATTCGTCAGATAGGCGGAAGCCTCGCGTCGGATCGCGACCCGTCGGTTTCCGGCCTGCACCAGGGCGTTTTCCGCCTCGCATCTTTGGTGTTGCCTTTTTCATAGTTTGGTCTTACCTTATTCAAGCTTGAAAAACAAGCGGCCCGCCGTGGCGCTATCAACACCGCGACGAGCCTAACCCGCAACATGAGGTTACCATGTCGAAGGCTGACAGCGTGCATAGCACGCCACGCTTAAACACGTCACCACCGCGCCCTCTCACATCACAGGAACGCGGCAACCAATTGCTGATGCGCTGGCGCCTGGCGCGCGCCGCCGGCATTCCCATCCTGGCCGACCTGCTTGGATCCGGAGACTTTCCAGCCGAGGTCCTAGACCCGGAGCGTGCGGCAGCGATCATCATCGAGCGGTTACTCGATGTCGGCTTTGACTTCGTCGGCGGCGCTCAGCTGCGCGATCAGTTCGCCTGACCCTCTCTTGCGTCACTGTTTGTGGGGGGAGTCGGTTAGCGCTGGCTCCCCTCTTCGTATGGAACTCTATCCACAGATTGGGAAGTCTGTGAACATCCGAAAATATTTTTCACAGCGCGAACGCGCATCAACATACACCAACACGCACCAACTGACGCGAACACGCACGAACAGGCACGAACTGACGAGGTGGGGTGGGCGTGAACAGAGTCGCCAATCCCTTGAACTGACTCTTTCGCCGTATAACCATGAGTTACTGATTTGCCTCTCGGTTCGCCACATCGTGATGCCGTTAACATCCCGAAGCTTCGATAGTGTGGGGATAGTTTAATTCGATGAATACAAAGGCGTCTGCGGGCGATTAGATGCTGAGAAGTGAGGTTGGTTGTGGACTGCCCTTCCTTCGCCTCTATCTGCTCTGAGTTAGTTCAAGCGTAAAGAAATACCCCGTTGCCAGCGGGACATTAGCGAAATCCAGATCCAGTTTCATTGGGCCTCGGTTTTCGCGAAATGCGAACAACGAACGCTAATGGTTGCTTGGCAGGACCGGGCGCCCAATGGAGACTTAAAGCCTAATGTCCAGAACCCCTGCCCGCGTTACCCAGGCTGATATCGCGCGATCAATCCGCGCGGCGAAGCAGGCTGGCGCCGTGGCAGTCGAATTGCGACCCGACGGGACGATCTACATCGCGCTGTCGATGGAAAAGACAACGGCTGAACCAGAATGTGAAGAGGTTGTCCTATGATGCCTCGCCCTCGCCCGCCGCATCTCCATCGAGAGACGAACCGCCATGGCAAACTGGTTTGGTATGTCCGCGTCGGCAAGGGCCCGAGGATTCGCATAAAGGGCATCTACGGCACACCAGAGTTTGAGGCGGCCTATCGATCAGCCATCAACGGAGATGCACCAGCGCGCGCCGGGAAGGCAGCCAAGGGCGGTCTGGAATGGCTCTGGATGCTCTACCGCCAGACCAATGCATGGACCGATCTTTCACTCGCAACTCGCAAGCAGCGTGAGCGCATCATGCGCCAAGTGCTCGCGACCGGTGGCGCGCAGCCGCTATCGAACATAACTCCGCGCGCAATCCAGGTCGGCATTGAGCGGCGCAAACCATTCGCAGCCCGGCATTTCGTTGACACGCTGCGCGGGATGTTCAAGTGGGCCGTTGCAGCCGAGCGCGTCAGGTCGGACCCGACCGCGGGCAAGGCGGTGACCAAGCCGAAGACGAAGGGCTTCCCGGTGTGGACCGAGGATGACCTTGAGCAGTTTGAGCGTCGCTGGCCGATCGGGACGCGAGAGCGCGTGATGTTCGATGTGTATCTCTACACCGGTCTTCGTCGGGGAGACGCGGCAAAGCTTGGCAAGCAACATATCCGCAATGGCGAGATCGCGATCGACACCGAGAAGACCGGGACGCGAGTGACGATCCCTGTGCTGCCCGAGCTCGCCGAAACCATCGCGGCGGGCCCAACAGGTGAGCTGTCAATTATAGCCAGCAAGAGAGGCCAGCCAATACGGAAAGAAGTACTTGGCAACCTGTTCAAGGAGGGCGTGTCGCGCCGCCGGCATCACCAAATCGGCGCACGGGATACGGAAGGCGGCCGCTACACGGGCGGCAAATAACGGCGCCACAGTCGCGACGCTGGAGGCGATCTTCGGATGGGAAGGTGGAAAGATGGCCGCGCTCTATACGCGGGCTGCTGACCGTAAAGCCTTGGCCGCCGAGCACATGACGAAACTGTCCAAAGCCGGAACGTCTATTCCCTCACCTCGGGGGAAGGTGCGGGCCGCAACCAAGAAAGGATAATGAAATCAAATGGATAAAAATTCAGTGGTGGGGGAGGCAGGACTCGAACCTGCGAAGCCATGAGGCGGCTGATTTACAGTCAGCTCCCTTTGCCACTCGGGACACTCCCCCGTTTCAATGGCGCTCGTTCCGCTTCCCCTTGCGGCGGCAGAACGGGCCATGGAGACGTGAAGACCGCGGATCGCCCGTCTTTAAGGGGTCGCGGCCGGGCGCGTTTATGGGGGGAAGCCGCCTCTAAAGTCAACCAAGGCAAGCCCCTAAATCCACCCGGAATCAGGCCAAATTGCCATTATTCGGAACCCGTGACACAAGCCTGCCATGAGCGAGCGAGATCGAAAGCCGCCGTTTCGCCGTGGCGGCGGCAAACCCTTTGAAAAGGGCCGGCCCGGCGGAGACCGCCGGCCGATCTGGCAGGATCGCGACCATGACGGCCCGGCCGTCCTCTATGGCTGGCACACCGTGACCATGGCGCTGCAGAACCCGCAGCGCCGCATCAGGAAGCTCATCCTCACCGAAAACGCCGCGCGACGGCTGGCGGAAGAGAACATCGCGACCCGAATCACGCCCGAGATCGTGCGGCCGAACGAGATCGACCGGCTGCTCACGCCCGACGCCGTGCATCAGGGCCTGCTCGCAGAGGCCGATCCCCTGCCCTCGCCCGACATCGAGACCTTGCCGCTCGAGAGCATGGTGCTGGTGCTCGACCAGATCACCGACCCGCACAATGTCGGCGCGATCCTGCGTTCGGCGGCGGCCTTCGCAGTGAAGGCGATCGTCACCACCGCACGCCACAGCCCGGAGGCGACCGGCGTGCTGGCGAAGGCCGCCTCCGGTGCGCTCGAACTGGTGCCGCTGGTGACGGTGCAAAACCTCGCCCGAGCGCTGACGCGGCTGAACGAACGCGGCTTCATGACCGTCGGCCTCGACAGTACGGGCAGCGAAAATCTTTCGGCGCTCACGCTGACGCAGCCGCTGGCGCTGGTGCTCGGCGCCGAAGGCAAAGGTCTTCGGCAATTGACGCGCGAGACCTGCAGCGTCGTCGCGCGGCTCGACATGCCCGGCGAGATCAAGAGCCTCAACGTTTCGAATGCCGCGGTGCTCGCGCTCTACATCGGCGCCAAGCGGCTCGGACTGATGAGCTGACCCATGCGCGTATTCTGCAAAAGCATGCCCTCGGACTTGATCCGGGGGTGGGAACCGGTTTTGCGACAAGAATACGCGCCAAACAAAAAGACAAACGCCCGCTCGCCAGGGCGAGCGGACGCTGCAGTCTTCGTTCTTCCAGCGGTAGTATCAGTAGTAGCGGCGCACCAGCGGGTGGCCCCAGTGCCGAGATACATAGTGATGCGGCGCATAGCCGTAACGGTAGCTGTGGTGCCACGGGCGATAGTGATGGCGATAGCCGTAGCCGTAGCTCGGCACCGCGTTCTCCTCATAGGCCGGATAGGGCGCGAACGAGCGGGGACCGGAATAGGTCGGGCCCTGGTTCACGTAGTAGTATTGCGTGGTCGGCTCGGCGAGGCGCTCATGGCCCCAGCCGGCACCGCAGGTACCGCAGCCGTTGTAGGAATAGGCCGGCGCATAGGTGTAAGCTGGCGCATAGCTTTCGCAGGGGCTGACCGCGGCGCAGGGCGAGCAACCGCCGAAGCCGCAGGCCATCGCGGGCGCAGCACCCGCGGTTATCACGGCAAGAGCCGCGACCAATCCTTTAATCGTCTGACGCATCACTTAACTCTCCTAGTGGTCTCTTTTAGTTGGGCATTCTCGGCGGCTTGGGACGGAAATTCGGCGGCGGGCCCCGCCTGTGGTCGTCGCGGTCGGGCGGCGCCATGATCACGGGCGGCGGATAAAACGGGATTTCCGGCTGCGTGGACGGAAGCGTCGGCGGATTTGGCGCCGACTGCGCGTGCCAGGACTCGTGATAGCTCGCGGCCGGCTGTGGCAGCTTGCGGTTGGCCGGCGGCTCGATTTCGAGACGGCCATAGGCCGGCTTGAGACCGAGGCTCGGATAGTAATGGCCGACATTGGGTTCGGGCGGCACCGGGCGGCCGCCATAGATGGTCGGCTGGTTGTTCACGCCCTTGCCGAGGCCATAACCGCCTTCGAGCACGGCGTAGGAAACATCGATGCCATTGACGACGATCGGCACGTCAGGATGGCTCGGTACGACGATCTCGAATCCCTCGGCCAAGGCCGCGGGCGTCATTCCGAGCAAGATCGCCAGTGCCAGCTTGAGGCGCATGCATCCAGTTTCCGGATTACTTGAGGCGTAATCTAACCGAATGAACGATACCAAGAGTTAAGAAGCCGCGCGAAATGCGCAGTAAACCTAATTTGCCAGCCATTTACCGGCGTTAATTTCCGCCAATGCGATAGCGAAGCGTTAATTATTTTTGTCGATCTCGGATGTTGCGAAGGAATTGGCGCTTGATTGGCACACCGTCAAGGCGCTGGAGGTGCAATACATGAAGGCGCAGCTCGCACGCGCGGGCACGCCGGGTCCCCTGGCCATTGGGATCGACGAGATTGCGATCCGCAAGGGTCATACCTATCGGATCGTGGTCAGCGATCTTCTGCGACGTCGACCGATCTGGTTTGGCGGCGAGGACCGATCGGAAGCCAGCATGGCGCAGTTCTACGCCTGGCTTGGCAAGAAGAAGAGCGCGCGTATTCGCCTTGCTGTGATGGACATGTGGAAGCCGTTTCGGGTGGCGACGGCTACGCATGCGCCGAAAGCCGCGATATTATTCGACAAGTTCCACATCATGCGTCATCTCGGCGAGGCGCTTGATAACGTCCGCAAGAGCGAATATGCGCGGCTTGCGGGCCGCGAGCGACGCTATATCAAGGGCCAGAAATACACTTTGCTCTCGCGGCGGGAGAACCTCACGCTCGACGGCAAGAAAGCATTGAAGACCTTGCTCGCCGCCAACAAGCGGCTCAACACCGCCTATCTGCTCAAGGAGAGCTTCGGCCAGCTTTGGGACTATGAGCGCGAAGCTTGGGCACGGCGCTTCTTCGAGAATTGGCGATCGAGCCTGAAGTGGCAGCGGCTCAAGCCTTACGAGAAGTTTGCAGCCATGATCAAACGCCATTGGGACGGCATCGCCGCCTATTGCCGGCCTGAGAACAAGGTATCACTCGGCTTTGTCGAGGGCCTCAACAACAAGATTCGCGTCATCCAGCGGCGCGCCTACGGCCTCAAAAACGAGGAATACTTCCGCCTCAAAGTCCTCACCTGCATGTTGCCGGAACTATAGCGACCCCTGGCGGATCGGTCCCCCGACACGCTCGATCATGCCGTCGTGCTCGCAGCCGTCAAGGACGCTTCGCGCCGCTGAAGCGGTGGCCCGAAGGCGGGCCATCCTTGACCGCCGCTGCGCGCGCCGGCAGATAGCGCGATTTATGTAAACGCGCGCGCGGGGAAGCTTACGCCAGCGCGATGGCGACGATGGTGTTGACGCCGATTGCGATGGTGACGAGGCCGACCGCGACCTGCAGCGTCTGGTTGGCCCATGTCAGCCAGCGCGCCGAGATCGCGATCGGCACCGCGATCACCGTCGACAGCGCCCCCATCCCGATCATCGAGCCTACTCCGAACAGCGCGATATAGCCGAGCCCAGCCACGGCACTCGGCGCTTGCGTGACCGTGAGCACCAGCAGCGCCGCGGAGCCCGCCATGCCGTGCATGAGGCCGACCAGGAGCGTGCGCCAGCGGAAACCGTGCGCATGCGCGTGCGGCGCGTTGGCATGGGGCACGCTTTCGCCGGCATGGCTGTGGGCGTGGAGGTGAACAGTGCCGTCGTCATGGCGATGACCATGGAAATGCACGCGATCGCGCCACAGCCGCCACCACAGATGCGCGCCGAGGCCGACCAGCATGATGCCGACGGCGGTCTCGAGCGGCCGCGCCAGCGCCTCTGGAATCGCATGACCAAGCAGGATGGCAGCGCCGGCAAAGACGAACAGCGTGAGCGTGTGGCCCAGGCCCCAGGTCAGGCCGTGCTTGACGATGTCGGCGATCTCGCTGCGGCGCGCGGCGATCGAGGAGACGGCCGCGATATGATCGGCCTCCAGCGCGTGCTGCATGCCCAACAGAAAACCAAGGCCCAAAATTCCGAACATGCATCCCCTGCTCGCGGTCTGAGGCGACACTAACCGTTTCGTTTCCCGGGGCAAGGTTGCGATCTCGAACGCGTCGGGCGTTTCGGAAAGGCTGGCCGGGTCCTTGCCGTCGTGATCAGCGCGAAACGGCATGAGCGGTGCGGTCGGAGAGACCTGAGATTCATGCAAAACCGTTCGTTGATTGTGAAGGTTTTCGCCGTTAAACAGGCGGCCAGTGCCGGCTTAGCTCAGCGGTAGAGCAGTGGTTTTGTAAACCAAAGGTCGGGGGTTCAATCCCCTCAGCCGGCACCATTCATACGACTTCAGGCCACCCATGAACGCAACGCGCTGGTGGATTCGCAAGCCTCGCCGTCGCGATGTTCTGCGTGATCCCGCGCGCGGCGGAGGCGGCCGAGTTCTCCAGCGAAGACTTGCGCACTCCCACGGCGCGTGACGCACTTGCGGCCTGCACATCGCATTCGTCACGCTGCGCGCTTTATGCCGTCGACGACGCGCTCGCCCGTTAGATTCTCGTTTTGCGCATGATCTCCGCGCAAATGCTAGGCGTTTGTCGCGAGGGAAAACCGGTGCCCACCTTTCCGGATCATGCACTAGCCGGGAACGACTTCCCATGCCGCCGGTTTTCTTCCCATGTCCATTCCGGAAGAAAACCGCAACATGGTCCTGCTCGCCACTGTGACGGTATTCACGGCGGCCATTGCATGGACCGTGGCGCTGGTCGATCCCGCACCCGCGCCTTCAGACAGCAAGCCTGCCTATCTCGCCGACCCGACGCCCGTTCGCGTGGTGGGTGCGCCGTTCGAACCAAATACCGATCCGCGCGAACACCGGTAGCCACACACCGACCCATCGCCCGCCACGGTGCGGAACTCGTGATAACTTTGCCACGCTTAACCTTAAACTGAGACTGGTCGGCGAAGTCACTGGCCTCGCTCTTGATTCCGCTCGTCCCACGCCCGACCTTTTTGTGGCCGAGGTATGTCATGAGCTGGAAAAAAGAACGCGACTCCCTGATCGCACAGACGATGGCCTTCGTTCAGTCGGTGACCGGCAGGAAGGAAGAAACCGGCTTGCCGAACGCCGGATTTCCGCCTGCGGTGTCGCGCGCCGAATTGCACATGCTTTCGGTGCTGGAAGTGCTGGAAACACCGACAGCCCTTACGCCGGCCGAACCGGTTAAGACCGCTGAACCGCCGCCGCCGACTATGCCGGCGTCTGCGCCGCTCCCGGTCGTTGCCGGCGAGATGGCGAACGAGATCCGCGCCCGCATCGCAGGCTTCCGCGCCCATCAGGAGCGGTTCAACCGCGAGCGCGAGGAATATTTCAGCCAGACGCTGGCAAAGCTCAAGGCCGAGATCAACGAAATGCAGCCGCCGCGCCTCGACAAATAGAGCTCTCTTTTTTTGCGCATGATCTTTTCGGAAAACCGGTTCCCACTTTTCCGGATCATGCGCCCCCGATCTTGTCCAACACCGGCAGCAGATATTTCAGGAATGCTTCCGGGTTCTCGCTCATCGGGAAATGCCCGAGGCCCTTCATGATGGTGACGTCGTTGCCCGGGACGCTCTTCGCCACCGCCATCGTCTCTTCCGGCGTGCAGGAATAATCGTACTCACCCGACAGCAGGAACAGCGGACAGCGCTTGGTGTCGATTTGCGCGACGCGGTCGCGGATGTCGCCGTCTATCTTGTAGAAATAGAGATCGCCTTTGAACACGCCGGGACCACCCTGCATGTAATGCCACAGCGTCTCCCAGCGCTCCTTTTCCGGCGCGTCGGGTCCGACCAGGCCAGAGACGATAGCGGCGCAGACTTCGCCGCCATGCACATCCGGCCGGTGCAGGAAATTCAGGTCGTAATAAGGATCGATATGCGCGCCGGACTGCAGCCCGATGATAGCGCGGAAGCGCTCCGGGTGTTCGAGCGCCAGATGCAGCACGATGCGGCCGCCGATCGAGCAGCCCATCACGATCGGCTTGTCGAGCCCGAGCGCCGACATCACCGCCAGCACCATGCGCGTGTATTGCGCCGAGGTGAGCTGGTACTCCTCGTCGTGCCAGCCCGAAGGCGGCGAGGATTTGCCGTGCCAGGGCATGTCGAAGGCGATGACACGATGGCGCGCGGTGATGCGCACATCGTTCATCAGCGCGCGATACTGGCGGCCGTCGCTGCCGGCAGTGTGCAGGCACAACAGCGGCGTGCCCTGGCCGGCCTCCTCGACATAAAGCCGGTGCGGCCGGCCGAAGAGATCGAGATGCATGTAGCGGCCGATGATCGGCTCGAACTGCGGGCTCATGCGGCGCCTCCCGCCGCGGGCCGCAGCTTGGCGAGCGCTTCCTTGAAGTAGCGCAAATGCGCCATGAACACCTGCAGGTCGCCTTCGGCCTTCAGCACCTTGCGCCGGACCAGCGCCATCAGGTCGTTCGAGCCGGGCGGCGGTTTGGCCAAGAAGAATTTTTGCCACTCGGCCTCGCTGGCGCGCAGCGCAAAGGACGACGACGGCATCACAAATGGGCCGCGGGTCACGGAAACGACTTTGCCTTCGAAGATCGAGACCAGCCAGGAGGTGTCGCCCGACTGCAAGAGGAAGGTCGTGGTCAGATAGCGGCCGCGCCGGACCAGTCCAGCATCTTCGTTGACCCGCTCCCTGAGCGCCTCGAGCATCGCCCGCCTCCCCGTTTATTGTCTTGATGGCATGATCAGGGGAATGGCGGCGGCGTCAATCGGCTTTGTTTTTGAGCATGATCTCCGCGCAAACGCTACGCGTTTGTCGCGGGGGAAAACCGGTACCCACTTTTCCGGATCATGCTCCGGCTAGAGCCAAACGCATACCAGCACGACGTTGGCCGCGCAGGCGATCGCTAATGCGATGGCGAGCATCAGCTGCGTGCGTTCGCAGAAGGTATGGAGGCTCGTGTCCATGGCCGAAAGCATCCGGCGATTCTAGCGGCGGAGTCCCAGGGATTCTTTTTTCGCGGATTCATCTCTCGTTTACAACTCGGGCGACGGTACCAAAACGGCCCAAATCGGCCCGATTCCGGCCCCTGCGGGGCGCCTTTCCAGCCGCAACCCAAGTCCAGCTTCGGCGTTAGTGAATCGTCCTGACCGGAGCCATCCGATGCCCTACGCGCTGTTCTGCAACGACGCCAAGCTGAGCAAGACTTATCCGGCCGAATCGGATGTCTGGAAGTTCGCTCGGCTGAGCGGGCTCGTGGTGGACGTCGCCTCCGACGAGGGCAAGCCGCACCCGTATCCCGTACTCGACAACGATTATGAGATCCGGCCCTGCCGGCCGGAGCCGCACGAGGATCCCGCCCGTAACAAGGCCGAAGCCGAATACCAGGCGCTGCAGGAATTGCAGTTCACTTCTTGAAGCTCATGAAACAACGACGCCGCGTCGGCCTCACCCGCAAGCGCGGGTGCCGGAGATTCGCGGAAACGGGCGACGCCTTAGGGCGTCGCCGTCGCGAGCGAGGCCTGCTCGGAAGCGAGCGCCACGCAAATCCGCTTGCGATGCAGCCCCCTGATCGCGCCGGTCACCTTGAGCACCTTGCCGGCAGGACAGGAAGCGTCCTGCACGAAGGCGACTTCATAGGGAGCCAGCGCCAAGGGTTCGGATTTCAAGACGGTTTGGGCAGAGCACGGCAGCGCCACCGCGAGAGAGATCAGCACCGACGCCAAGATACGCATGTTTGTTGTCCACCAGCCGGCGAAGAAGATAATAGCCGAACTGCGTGACAAGTTTCGTGGGCGCGCAAAATTTTTTTCGATAACGCCCGAAAAAGACAAAGGCCGCCAGTATGCCGGCCTTCGCGTAACGTCAGGCGACGTCGTCTCAGTATTTGGTGGCGACGGGACCGCCCCAACCGAAGCGGTAGTTCACGCCGACCTTGACGGTGTGCTCGTCGTCCTTGAAGCGGGAGCCGACGATCGGCGCCGGACCGCCGGTGAAGGTGGTGTTGCCGAAATTATAGTACTGGTACTCGGCCTTGGCCGACCAGTTCGGCGCGAACATGTATTCGAGGCCGGCGCCGACGGTCCAGCCGTCCTTGTGGGTGCCGTCAGTCGTGAAGGCGACCGGTGCGCCCGCGACGGTCACGCCGATATTGGGATTGTCGCGCCAGGCATAACCGCCCTTGGCGTAGAGCAGGCCTGGTCCCCAGGTGTAGCCGACCCGACCGGTGACCGAGCCAAGCTGGTTATTGGCCGACGTGACCGCGACGGCGCCCGGAAAGGTCACGCCGGTGGTGTTGCTGTTCAGCCAGCTATACTGGGCCTCCAGGCCGACGACGCCGTTGGTCGCGAACTGGTAGTCGAAGCCGCCCTGCACGCCACCCATGAAGCGCGCATCGCTGCCGGCCAGGCCGTTGTCGCCTGCGAAGGCGCCACCGACATGGCCGCCGACATAGAAGCCGGTCCAGTTATAGATCAGCCCCGGCGCGGTATAGGCCGGGGGCGCCTTGTAGGTCCGCGGTGGCATGTCCGCCGCCAAAGCGGGCGCCGCGAAAACGGTCAAAGCGGCGGCGCTAAGCAGAAGTTTCTTCATCAGAATCCCCATTATCGTCGGTGCGACATCAACCAACAAACTGGCTTCAATTTGGTTGCTCTGGGGCGAAGCCAAAGGCGTAATGTCGCATTTGTGACGGCGAGGAAACACTTCGTGAAGTTCCCCTCGCGGAACGCAAACCGGGCCGGAATCCGGGCGGTTTCCGTCCTTGGTTTGGTCGGGCCGGGTCGCCTGCGGGTTCAAGGCTCGCCGAAAAGTGATCGCGCGGTGAGCTTTAGCGCTGCATTTTTTCCAGTTCCGGAAACGGCGCATAAACCGCGCCGGCACATTCGTCGCCGGTGTTCTGGATCATACGGTCGAGCCGGCCATTGACGAACATCACCGCGCGATCGCGCGCCTCGCGATAGGCGCCGTCCGACTGGCGTTCGGAATAGCGCAGGCAGCTGACGTAGCGCACATGTCCGCCGACGGTTCGCTGCACCGGCTCGGCGATGAGGGCTTCGCGCACACCGACCGGATTGTTCAGGTAGGTGTGCAGGAAGGACAGCATTTCGCTGCGATAATTGCTCGGGAAAGGCTGGTTGGCGTTGCTGTCGGTGGAAAACGACATCGAACTGCCGGCGTCGTCGGTTTGGCAGGCCGCAAGCATGGCCGGCAGCAGCAGGGCTGCCAGGAATCGTGCCGAAATCCCCAACCGCAAGGTCCAACCCACTTCCGAAAAAGTCCGCCGCCCGGTTCCGTTCTAGACCTTCCCCGCTCCGAAGTGAAACTGCAATTCACCGTGAGCCAAGGCAGTACCAAGGCAGTACCGGCCCGCTCGGCAACCGGGGAGAGGGTTGCGAGCGAGCCGGGTTTTCCGCTCCGCGCGGCGGGGGCAATGTGTGGAACGAACCGCGCCGAGCAGATGGCGTCAGCCGCGCTTGGCGACCGCGTGCGAAGTTTGCTTGTAGCTGACCTTCGCGTGGCTCCGGTGCGCAGCCATCTTCTTGTGGTGGTTGTGATGGCGAACGTATTTGGTGTGATGCTTGCCCATCCTGGCGTTGGCGTTGAGCCCGCCGGTCTTGACCGGGGTCGTTTTGGTCTGGGTCGCCTTGATGACGGGGGCATGTGCAGTCTTGCCGGTCGCGGCGAACGCAGGCGCGGCGAGAACGGAGACGGCAACCAGGGCTGCGGAAATCGTCTTGAACATGGTGGTCCTCCTCTTTCGGGGATCTCTGAGGTGTCGGCTCGATGACCGGTCCCTTCGATCATGGCAGCGAGCCTAGAGGCCGTGCGCTGAACCCACCCTGAAACAACCACGCAGATTGCGTTCATCTCGATGACTGCCTGTTCATCGGCGCTGTCAGCTTTTTGTTTGCGCATGATCTATTCGGAAAACCGCTGCACACTTTTCCTGATCATGCGCGGTGTTTGGCGTTTTGCCGGCGAAAATGCGCGCGCGGAAAGACGCCGATCACGGGAATATTTCGGACGCTCAGATGTTCAAGTTGGCAGGATCGGGTTAGGATCATCTTCGGGCGTGGCGTCCGCACGCGCGGCCTGTGCCCGGAATGCAATCGGGAGAGAGATGCATGCGCAAGTCTTCGAGCAAATTCCTGGCGTTGATGTTGTTGTCGGCAACGCTGGTCGCGGCGCCCGTGATTTCTTATGCCGCCAGCGACGACCAAAATCCGAAGCCGCCGCCGTCGGATACCTCCACCAAGAAGGGCAAGAAGAGCAACAAGAGCTCGAGCATCGACAGCCCGAAGTTCCTGGCCGGCTATCACAACGCCTACTCGACGATCTATGACCGCCACGACTATGCGAGCGCGATCGATCAGCTCAAGGCGCTCGGTGAGGACAACCGCGCCGACGTCGCCAACCTGATCGGCTACTCCTACCGCAAGCTCGGCGACTACAAGCTGTCGCAGGTCTGGTACGAGCGCGCGCTAAAGGCCGATCCGAACCATGTGCGGACCTGGCAGTATTACGGCTTGTGGCAGCTCGAACAGGGCAACCGCGAGCAGGCGGAATATCACCTGCAGAAGATCGCGCAGCTCGCCGGCACCTCCAGCAGCGAGTATCGCTCGCTGGCTACGGCGCTCGAGAGCCCGCCCGGCACCGGCCTCGTCTACTGATTTCAGCTGATCGACCTGAAATCGTCGAAAACCGGTGCAACCCCTCAGGGTTGTGCCGGTTTTGCTTTTCCTAGTACCATCGGAAAAAACTGACCGCGATTCCCGGTGCAGCGATGGACGCATGGTTACGATCCGCAGCCGATTACATCCGCGACTGGATCGAATTTCAACTGACGACATCGCAGCAGCCGGGCGTCATCATCGCGATCGCTCATCGCGGCGAGATCACGGCCGAGCATGCGTGCGGCGTGGCCAATCTCGACACCGGCGAGAAGCTCACGCCGCGCCATCGCTTCCGCATCGCCTCGCATTCGAAGAGTTTTACGTCGGCCGGCATCCTGAAGCTGCGTGAGCAACGCAAATTGCGGCTCGATGATGCCGTCGGGCACTATGTCCGGGATCTGCATTCGGAGGTGGCAGAGGCGACCATCGCGCAGCTACTGTCGCACAGCGCAGGCCTCACCCGCGACGGCGCCGATTCCGGGCAGTTCATCGACGCACGGCAGTATCTGAGCGCGGATGAATTGCTGGCGGAGCTCAAGCTCCCCGCCGCGATCGAGGCCAACACGCGCTTCAAATATTCCAATCACGGTTTTGCGTTGCTGGGTCTCGTGATCGAGGCCATCACCGGCGAGCCCTATCCGGCCTGGATCAAGTGCGAGATCGTCGATGCGGCCGGCCTCAAGGAGACCGTGCCAAATACGCCGTTGCCGAAGGGCGCGCCGTTCGCGCGCGGCCACACGCGACGGCAGCCGCTCGGCCGGCGCCTGGTCATTCCTGGCGACAATTCCACCCACGCGATCACTTCGGCCGCGGGCTTCGTAGCGACGGCCGCCGATACCGCGCGCTTCTTCGCTCAGCTCGCGCCGAATGCGAAGAAGAGCGTGATCTCGGCGGCGAGCCGCCGCGAGATGACGCGCAGACATTGGCGCGTTCCCGGCAGCGTCGAACTTCATTACGGGCTCGGCGTCGCCTGCGGCAAAAGCGAGGGCTTTGACTGGTTCGGCCATGGCGGCGGCTTCCAGGGCTATCTGTCGCGCACCGCGGTGCTTGCGGAAAGCGACGTCGCGGTCACGATCCTGAGCAACGCGATCGACGGCTGGGCGCCGTTCTGGATGGAAGGCTGTTTCCACATCCTGCGCGCCTTCAAGACCCGCGGCGCACCGGAACGGCGCCTGCGCGACTGGGCCGGACGCTGGTGGACGATCTGGAATGCGATCGATCTCGTGCCGATGGGCAATCGGGTGCTGGTCGGCAATCCGCATCTGATCAGCCCGTTCCTGGATGCGACCGAGATTGAAATTCCCGGTCGCGACTCTGGCCGCATCAGCGCGGCGGCCGGCTATGCCAGCTTCGGCGAGCCGGTGCGCCGCGCGCGCAGCAAGGCGGGCAAGGTCACCGACATCTGGCTCGGCGGCACCAACTTCAAGTCGGAAAGGGTGTTGGCGGCGGAGATGGAGCGCAAATATGCGCGGGGGAAGCGGAAGCCGCGAGGCTAGACTAGTTTCTGTCGCGAAACGCTCGGATTTGGGGGCGCCGATCCAAGTTATGCCGATGGATTGGGCACAAGATGAGGGAGAGCACCGGGACCGGCAAGCTCGGGACAGATGATTTTTGGGTTGGTTTCAGACATTGCGTGCGGCTGTCAGCTTGAGATGCGCTGAGCCGTGGCCACTTTGAGTGACCGGGGCAAGCCTACGGGTCTATCAAGCAGCTTTTCGCCTGCGCGACGATCCCGCCATCAGCATTGCCGCGATCCTCATGAGATTGTTGGCAAGCACAGCGGCACCGACCCACAATTCGAAGCGGTCGCGTCCTTCGGCGAGACAGCGCTTCATGCCGCGGCCCCGGAACAGCACCGAGATGCGTCCCTCGATGCCGGCGCGAAAGCGCTGACCACTCTTGAAGACCACACTCTTTTCGTACGCCTCACGTCGTGCCGTCCTGTTGCCACCACGCTGAGGAATGCACACCACCTTCACGCCGGCGCGCTTGCACGAGGTGAGATTCTGCTCGCTGAAGAAGCCACGATCCGAACCATACAGCTGCGGGGCTTCGCCAAAGGCCTGTCTGTGACGCTGAAGGGAAGATGCCACGTGCATCTCATCAGGTGGGTTGCCCTTCAGCACCTCGTATTGCGTGATCAGCCCCTGCGCGCTTTCGGCGAGGAAGACCTTGTGGCCGAACTCGACAGGCGTACGCACCTTGCCGCGCTTGATCAGGTCGGTGTGGGGCTCGAAGATGGAATAGATCTTCTCGTCGGTGGCGACCTGCTCGCCACAGAGCACACGACGACGCGCCTGATCGATGATGCGATCTCCCAGCCGGCAGAAGTGCCTGATCTGTCTGCGCAGCTCCTCGATCGCCATGTCGGCGAACATGTCCTTGCCGCGCATCGTGCAGGTCTTCTCCAGCCCTGCGCGTGCGTTTCCTACGACCTCCTCGGCGATATCGATGAGCACCCGGTATGTCCGGGTCTGCTGCTCGTGACGCTGCCTCGTCGTCATGCGCTGGATCTCATACATCCGCCGCCTCGCCGAACGTGTGCGGTCGCGAAACCCCTTGATTTGTCGCAGTTCCAGCGCTTTGGCCAGACGGCGGACCAAGCGTGTGACGACGCGGACCACATCCCACAACAAAGTGTTGTCGGTCGGATGATGAATGTCAGTCTGCACCACCGTGGTGTCGACCCGCAGCTTCGCGCCGTCCTCCAGTCCGAGCTCGACCGCCGCCTGAACGACCAAGTCGTTGACCGCTTTCAGCGTTTGCGGAGTCAGACGGACGAAACCGCGCTGGAAGGCGTCGTGCTTCGGCACCGGTGCGCAGTAGAAGTCGGTGAACTGACGAAGCGTCAATCCATCTGCGATGCGTTCACGCAACTCGCGATAGTCCCAGTTCTTGAGCCGCATCAGAACCAGCGAGCGCAGAACCTGTGTCGCCGTCAATCCGTGACGACCGCTATCGGGCTGCTTCAGGTCACGCACCAGATCCCGCCGGACACGCTCGATGACCTCCCGCTGGTCGTCGAGAAAGCCGGATATCGCCTCCAGCAGCGGCTCCAGGCGAATGCCCTGATCACGTTGCCGCATCAGCTCCCAATCGGCAAAGCTGATCTGTCGTACCGTCGCTCTCACATCGCTCGGCTCTTCTTGCTTTTGGATGCTTCGGCGCGCTCTCGCTTCAGCGCCTTGATGTATCGCGGTGCCGCCTGGTGCAGCAGATCCTGCAGAGCGCGCCCGTTGTCCAGGCTGCGCTGAACCTCCGGCACAAGCTCTTCCGGCACGTAGACGGCAACGCGACGCCCGTTCGCGCGACCGTAGAGCACATAACTTTGATGCTGTTCGCCAGACCGGCACGCCGGGCAATTCTTGCGGATGCACCGGCTACGACGCAGGCTCAGCGAACCCAGAAGCGCAGGCCAGAGGTTCGTCGATTCGCTTCGCAGCCAGCGCGCAACATCCGAAGGCGATTCCGAATCAACATGCTTCATATGAAGAATGTGATACTATGCACATGTACGTCGCAAGAAAAAACGTGCTCGAAAACCGCGAAATAACCCTCATTTTAAAGGGCGAAATGTCTTTCGCGACAGAAACTAGACTAGCGCACTTTACGGCTTCATCAGCGCCTGCACCTCGCTGCGGAACGCCTGTCGCGAGCCCTCGCGCGAATAGAACATGTGGCCGCCGGGATAGACCACGAGCTTCACGCGCTGCGGGCTGCCCAGCGCCGGCATTTGATCGATCAGTATCTTCGAGCCGTAATATGGGGTTGCGAGATCGAACAGGCCGTGTCCGACCAGCACCCTCAGCTTCGGATCGAGCGCGAGAATCTGCCGTAGCTCGGTGACGGATTCAGCGGGCCTTAAGCCGCGGCCGAAATCCCAGGCGCGTTCGACCACGCCATTGCCGAGCTCATAGGATCCGTCCGGCCGCCAGTTCAGCTTGCGTGAATAGAGATCGACGGCGGCGCTGGTGAGGGGTGCGGCGAGCGCATCGCCCGACTGGTCGCCGAAATGGAAGAAGCTCGAATCCGGGAACGGATCGATCCCCATCACTGAGGCGTCGTAGCGGCCGGTCACCTTGCCGTTGCGGCGATCGAACTCGCGGCGGAATTCGGCGACGTCGAAGCGTCCGCCAAGCCTGCGGCTGACCGCCTGATCGATGCCGGTCAGTGCCGCCACCTTGTCGGCGAGGCGATTGGTTGCCTCGACATCGCCCTCACCCTTGATCAGGTCGGTGAGGAAATCGCCGCTGGCATATTTCTCGGCATCGGCGAGATCGGCGCGCGTCACCTTGTTGCCCCTGGCCTCGCGCGCGACCGCCGTGTAGCTCGGCAGGCTCCAGACATATTGCAGGATGCTTGAGCCGTTATATTCGCGGAAGTCCAGCACCGGCGAGACCAGGATCAGTCCCTTCACACCGACGCCCTGCTGGGTCTGCAGATTGCGCACCAGCTTCGGCCCGCGAATGCCGCCATAGCTTTCGCCGGTGATGAATTTGGGTGAAAGCAGCCGGTCGTATTTCTCGAGCCAGCGCCGGATCGTCACCCCGAGTGCAGCGACATCGCCGTCGACGGAGAAGAACTTCTTGCGCACATCCTCGCCGGTGGCGACAAAGCGGCTATAGCCGGTGCCGACGGGATCGATGAAGACGAGGTCGGTGAAGTCGAGCCAGGTCTCGGCATTGGGCTGCAGTTCCGGCGAAGCCGACGGCGTCACCTGGTCGGCGTTGATCGCGAGCCGCCACGGCCCGTTGTCGCCGAATTGCAGCCAGGCCGAGGCCGCGCCCGGCCCGCCGTTGAAGACGAAGGTCACTGGACGGCTCGCGCGGTCGGTGCCGTCGAGCTGATAGCTGGTATAGGCGATGTCGGCCTGCGGCTCGCCTTTGTCGTCGAACAGGCGGATCGAGCCCGCGGTGGCGGTGAAGGACAGTGAGCGGCCGGGAAGATCGAGCGTCTGCCTGGTGGTCGAATCCGGCGGCAGCTTGTGCTGCTCGCTCGCGGCCGGCGTTGCCGGGGTTTCCGCCGCGCGGCGGCCGCCGGCCTTCTGTCCCGCAGGGGTCGTCGCCGACGGCGATGGCTGCGGCGACGGTGCGGCATCCTGGCCGCGCGCACCCACGACAAGCGACGTCGCGATAAGCGCCGCCGCCAGGCCAAGGGGGCGCGAAAGGAGGCGCGACGAAACCGGCAACGCAAAACCCATGCTCTTCTCCCTGCCTCCCGCGGTCAGCCCAACCATGATGGCCTCGCGCGGCGAGGCATTCCGGGCAGCCAGGGGTTTAGCGGCAAACTGCGACGGGTTGCAGTCACAGGCAAATCAGTTACCGCAATCACCATCGCGGGATCGGTGCCGCTCGCGCTGCAACGCCGATTCGCCAAGAAGCTAGTACGCGATCCCGACCATCAAAGGGACTGGCCGGCTGCTCCAGGAGGCGGGTTGCACAACGGCCGGTACTGCGTCCGAGTAGCGGAAGTGAGAAGCATACCAGGAGGCAACCCGATACCGCAGCCAGGTGTGATCGCGTTTGGAGGCGGACGCGGTTTTGGCGCTGACAACGCAAGCGGCGGATTTGCCAAGCGGATGGTAATCCGCGGCAAAGGCGGGAGCTGCGATCGCGAGCATCGCGGCGACGCCGGTCGCCGCCACCAGACGCGACATCGTACGGGTACAATCCATGCGGCTACCTCATGGTCTGGCGGAACGCGAATAAACGCGGGCTCGCGACCGGCTTCCTACCCTTAAATCCTAACAATGCGGCGATTAGAAGCCAACGCCAATCATGGTGTGGCTGCCGCCACCACCACCGCCCCCGCCGCTGACGATGCTCGGCCGGGCCAGCGCCTGCTGGCGCACGTGCGGCACCTCAGGCTGCTGCACCTGCTTCTGCCGGCGCGGCTGATCCTGGTCGCGGTCGCGGTTCGCCTGCTGCTTCCGGCGGGCGCGCGCATTGCCATCGTCGTCGTTGTTCTTGCGGGAGGCGGTCGCCGGCGCCGGCGCCGGTGTTGCCTTCTCGTCGGCAATGCAGACTTCGCCCTTGAGGCTTTCGCCGCTCTTGCACTCGATCGGGCAGACCCTGGTCGTATGCTTGACGAGCTCGGCGACCAGATCCTTGGTCACCACGGGATTGTCGGCCGGCTGGCCTCCGAGCTTGAGATAACGGCTGAGGGCGGTCTGGGTCGAGGTCAGCGAGCCATCGGGACGGCCGGTGTAGCAGCCGAGCCTGATCAGCTCCATCTGCCCGGTACGAACGAGCGGCAGCGAGTTGGGCGCTTCCGCCGCGCGCTTGGCCGCTTCGGCATTGAAGCGGTCGAGTGCGGCAACCACCACCGGCCCCAGCCGGTCGCAGCTCACGGTCCCCGAGAACTGCTTGAGATCGTTGACGCCCGTGCCTTCGCTGCCCTTGGTCAGGATCGCATCAAGCTTGGCCTGCTCGTCTTTGCAGGTCGCTTCCTTCTGCGCGGCGAGAGCGGCCTTCTGGCGCGCAGCTTCGGCTTCCCTGGCCTGCTTCTCGGCCGCGGCCGCCGCGGCGGCTGCTTCGGCAACCGCCTTGTCATGCTGGGCCTGCTGGGCCTTCTGCTGGGCTTCCAGCGCCTTGCGATCGGCCTCGGCCTGCTTGGCCTGCCGTTCGGCTTCGGCCGCGGCAGCGCGCCGCTCATCCTCTTCGCGCTTCTTCTGCGCCGCTGCCTGCGCCGCCGCGGCTCTCGCTTTTTCGGCCGCCTCGGCCGCCGCCGCGCGACGCTCGTCCTCTTCACGTTTTTTCAGCGCCGCTAGCTCAGCCGCCTTGCGCTGCGCCTCCTCGGCCGCCTGCCGCGCCGCTTCGCGCTCGGCGCGCGCCTTTTCTTCGCGCTGCTGCGCCTGCTGGTTCAACAGGTCGATGCGCTGCTTGGCCGTCAGTGCCAAGGGCGAATCCGGGAAGCGCTTGATGAATTTCTGCAGCACCGCCGCATCGGTCGAATCCTTGACCTTGTCCCACTCAAGGGCCTCTTTCGAGGTGGTCTCGCGCGCCGTCGGCGGTTGCTGCTGCGGCGGCAGCGCGGCCATATTGACATTGCCTTGGTTGGTATTGCCTGGGGGCGCCTGCGGCGGAACCAGCGGCGCCGGCTGGCCCTTCAGCTTCGCGATCTGCTCGCGCGCGAGGTCGGCATAAAAGCCGGCGGGATGGGTGCCGAGAAACACCTCCCAGGCCCGCGCCGTCCCGATCTTCTGCACCAGCTCGTAGTCGGCCTTGACGTCGCTGACCGGGACTTCCTGCGGCACCACCGGCGCCGGGACGATCGAAACATTGCCGCCGCCGAGCGAACCGTAGACGAACGGCTCCTGGCGGTTGCCGGTCGATTTCAGCACCTCGTCCCGGACCCGGCCGAAGGCGAGGCGGACGTCGAGGCCGGGAATCGGCAGATCCCTCAGGATCGCCGTCGTGAACGGGCTGTGCTCGCCATCGCCATCGTCCGCCGTAGACCCCGCTTTCGCGGCATAGGCAATCAGGGTGTCGGTCGAGGTCGGCTCGACCTTGCCGAGACCGCCGGTGACGGCGCGGCTGGCGCTCCTGCGCTCGCGGCGCATGGTGCCGACAAAGGGGTTGTCGCGGCAGGCATCGAGGATGACCAGCCGCAGCCGCTTGGCGCCGTCGGCCGAGGATACCAGCCGCTCCAGCGGGATCGCTTCATCTTCGGCATCGCGGTCGCTCGCGAGCCTGGCATCGACCGGAATGAGATAATTGTTGCCGCCGATCTCAAGCCCATGGCCGGCATAGTAGACGACTGCGATATCGGCCTGGTCCGCGGTGGTCTCGAACTTCCTGATCGCACGCTTGAATTCCAGATTGCCGACATTGAGCAGGACATCGACCGTGTCGAAACCGGCATCGCGGAACATCTTGGCGACCGCGCTCGCATCGCGCGACGGATTGGGCAGTTGCGGCACGCTCTGATAGCCCGAATTGCCGACGATCAGCGCCACGCGCTTGTCCGCCCAAGCAGCCTCGGGGGCCAAAACCATCGATGCGATGGTGGTCCCGATCAATGCCGCCAGGGAGAAAAGGCGCCTGATCATTCTCACGATTTTCGCGCGAATCCGTCGCCGGCCGCGCTTATCCTTTCGTCAGTATCCGAACAAATATGCGTGGCGGCTTGTCATGAAAATTCGCGGACGCCGCCCAACATACCCTGCTCCGGCCTCGCCGATCAATCGGCGCAGGGACGAACCTATCGGATTTCCCCGTGCGTCATGTGACCCAAATCACTGGCCGCGCGGCCGGCCGGCAGGCCCAAATTGTCGCAGGCGAAAACCGCCGTAACCGCCAAGACTACCTCCAATTGAGGATGTTGCGCGAATGGTACAGCCTCCGGAATTCACAGTGCGCAGCCCGTGCAACGTCATTGTCCGACTTTCGGCCTGCACCCGCCTGATTTAGGTTTAGCCAGCTGCCGAATTGTGGCCGATTCTTTTTTGGGGCATGGGGATGACGGTTTTCATTGCATCGTATGCGCGTAGCCGCACGGCCAAGGTGCTGGCCGGCACTATATTGACCGTGCTGCTTTCAGCCACCTCGGCGTTGGCGCAGAACTGCACGACCACGCAGACCGGGGCCTTTATCCCGAACATCAACCAATTCGCGGTCCCGACGGTGGCGGCCGCCTCGGCCATTTCCGGCACCATCGGCAATGTGAGCACCGCCTTCCTCACCCAGCAAGGCAGCGCCTTCGTTTCGGCGCCGGCCAATCCGGTCCCGGACCAGCCGGGCGGCGGCGTCTGGGCGCGCGGCGTCGGCGGTCATGTCAACATCAGCTCGACGTCGACCTCGACGGTAACGGTGACGCCGACGGCCGGCGGCGCGCCGGTGAATACCTCGACGACTTCGTGTGGCAACTCCGTGAGCAGCGATTTCGCGGGCGTTCAGACCGGTGCCGATATCGCCCGGCTGAGCTGGAACGGCTGGAACGTTCACCTCGGGACCACCGCGGGTTATCTCAGCTCGAAGTCGAACGATGGCTTCCTCTTCGGTAACCGGATTGAGGTGCCGTTCTTCGGCACCTATGTGGTTGCGACGCATGGCCGCTTCTTCGCCGATTTGATGGTTCGCGAGGACTTCTACAACATCAACCTGAACAATCCCGGCTTCACCTTCTTCAACCAGCCGGTTTCGGCGCACGGCTATTCGATCTCGACGTCGGCCGGCTATAATTTCGACGTCGGCCAGGGATGGTTCATCGAGCCATCGGCCGGCTTCACTTATTCAAAGACCTCGGTGGACAATTTCAACGCCGCCGGCGCCGCGAATCTCGGCATCCCGGCGACCGTTCAGACCAACGATATCGAAAGCGAGATCGGACGGTTGAGCCTGCGCGTCGGCAAGGTGATCGAAACCCCCAATGTGATCTGGCAACCCTTCGCCTCGGCGAGCGTGTTCCACGAGTTCGCGGGGAACGTCATCACCAACGCCATTTCGCTTCCCAACAGCGCTGCCATCGGACCGGTGGGCGCGCAAACTCCGGTCACCCTCGTTCAGGGTACGTCGACCTCGCGCATCGGCACCTATGGCCAGTACTCCCTCGGCGTGGCCGCGCAGGTCGTGAACACCGGCTGGCTCGGTTTCGTCCGCGTCGACTATCGCGACGGTGACAACCTTAACGGCTGGACCGGCAACGCCGGCATCCGTTACCAGTTCACGCCGGAGATGATCGCCTCCGTCATGCCGGTCAAAGTCAAGGCGCCGCCGCATCCCTACATCGCACCGACCAACTGGACCGGCTTCTATGTCGGTGGCTTTGCTGGCGTCGCGGCCGGGCGTACCGACATCGGCTTCGTAGGCGCGCCCGTCACGGTTGCCGGTGAAAGGCCGTGGGTCGCTGGCGGCCTGGGCGGCATCGAAGCCGGCTACAACTATCAATTTGCCAACAATTGGGTGATCGGCGTCGAAGGCGATATCGGTGCCGCCAATGTGCACGGCGGCCGCACCGCCGGCGCGTTCGATGGCCTTCCGGGACCGCCCGGCGTGTTCAGCCCAGCCTTCTTCACCGTTGCGGACCGGACCAACTGGATGGCCACTCTGACGGGCAAGGTCGGCTACGCCTGGAATCGGACGCTGCTCTACGCCAAGGGCGGCGCCGCGTTCGAGGACAGCCACACGACCGTCACTTGCGACTTCGGCCCGACCGGCGTGCTGCTGGGCTTCAACTGCAGAAACCAGGCCTTGGCCATCACACCCGGCTTCAGCACGCCCACCTATACGCGCGTGGGCTGGACCTTGGGCTTCGGCACCGAATTCGATCTCGGCAAGAACTGGTCTGCCAAGACCGAGTATGACTTCCTCTCCTTCGGCCGCCACACGGCGCTGGCGTCCGACGACACTACCTACCTGACCGACAAGTCGTATGTCAGCCAGGTGAAGGTCGGCGTGAACTACAAGTTCACCCCCGGCGCGGTGGTGGCGAAGTACTGAGCGGACATAATTCGCTGATATCCTGACGGGCGGCCCTTAAACGGCCGCCCGTTTACTTTATCGGCAACGAAACTGCCCTGCCCCTCATCTCGACAAGGATGGCCAAGGCTATATAGACGGTCTGCGCAGCCATCCCCCGCGCCAATGTGCGAGATCTCTGAAGTTCATGAGTACGCCCAAGCGATATGACCGGATCGCCTTTGTCGCAAGCGCGGGCGAAGAGGCCCAGGCGGCGCTTGAGCAGCTCGGCAACCTCTACGGCAATTGCGCGCCGGAAGAGGCCGACGTCGTGGTGGCGCTCGGGGGCGATGGGTTGATGCTGCAGACCCTGCATCAGCACATGCGTTCGGGAAAGCCGATCTACGGCATGCACCGCGGCACCATCGGCTTCCTGATGAACGAGTTCTCGACGCACGACCTGCGCACGCGGCTCGCCGCCGCGCGTGAATCCGTGATCCATCCGCTCCTGATGCGCGCTACCGACATCCACGGCACGGTCCATATCCATCACGCCATCAACGAAGTCGCGCTGTTCCGCCAGACCTACCAGATCGCGCGGCTGCGCATCCTGATCGACGAGCACGAACGGATGCGGGAATTGATGGCCGATGGCATCCTGGTGTCGACGCCGGCCGGTTCGACCGCCTACAATCTTTCAGTGCAGGGACCGATCCTGCCGATCAACGCCGCACTGCTCGCGCTGACGCCGATCTCAGCCTTCCGGCCGCGCCGCTGGCGCGGCGCGCTGCTCCCCGACACCGCCTATGTCGTCATCGAGGTGCTCGATGAGGAGAAACGCCCGGTGGCGGCGGTGGCCGATCGCGACGAGGCGCGCGATGTGCGCCGCGTCGAGGTGTTGTCCGACAAGACGATCTCGATGCGGATGATGTTCGACCCCGGCCACAGCCTGGAAGAGCGCATCCTGCGCGAACAATTCGGCCACTAGGCCGGCCTCTCTGCCCGGATCGCAACCCTTCGTTAACCCGCATCCCCGTATGGTTAATGCGGGGTATACCCCGTTCGGGCTGGTCCATGTTCCGCATTGATTTCAACAAGCTCAGATTCCTGGTCTGCGACGACAATCCGCACATGCGCCGCATCCTGCGGACGCTGTTGCATTCGTTCGGCGCACGCGAGGTCTATGAAGCCGAGGACGGCGCGAGCGCGCTCGAAATGTACACCCATTATGTCCCCGACATCGTCATCACCGACTGGGCGATGCCGATCTTCGACGGGCTCGAGCTCGCGCAGATGATCCGGCAGCCGGAATCCAAGGGCAACCCGTTTGCGCCGATCATCATGCTGACCGGCCATTCCGAAAAGCGCCGGGTGACGGTGGCGCGCGACGCCGGCGTCACCGAATTCCTGGCCAAGCCGATCTCGGCCAAGGGACTCTATCAGCGCATTCTCAACGTCGTCGCGAGCCCGCGGCCCTTCATCAAGACCAAGACCTATTTCGGTCCGGACCGCAGGCGCAACACCAACAACGCCTATATCGGCCCGGAGCGCCGCACCGGCGGCGAGGTCGAAGTGCTGCAGCAGCCGTCGCTGCTCGACAAGGCCCGTTCCGGCGCCTAGCGCATGATTCGGATCATGCGCAAACGACAAGCTAGATCGCGATGATGAAATCATCGCGATTGAAAGGACACCTTCATGCGGAAAGAGAAGCCTGCGGAAATCAAGGTCAAGACCTTCTCGACCCACAAGGTCATCACCCAGCCCAATCCGCTGCGCAAGGTGCTGCGCCGCGTCGACGAGCGGGACCTCGACGATCCCGTGGCACGCGCCGAGCAGGCGCTGGCCGGCCTCGCCGGCGAGTTCAAGGACTGGATGCTGATCGAGGCCGACCGCCTCTCCGCCGCGCACACCGCGATCCTCAGGAACGGCTTTTCCGACAAGGCCAGCGAAGAGCTGTTTCGCGCCGCCCACGACATCAAGGGCGACGCCGCGACCTTCGGTTATCCCTCCGCGGCGGCCGCCGCTGAAAGCCTTTGCCGCATCATCGAGCATGCGCCCGACCTCGACAAGGTGCCGGCAGAGCTGATCAAGCACCACATCAACGCCATCCAGGCCATCGTGCGCGATCACACCAGGCTCGACAGCACCAAGGTCTCCACTGAACTCAGCCGCAAGCTGCGCGGCGTGGCGGACGAATATCTGATGCACGTCAACCGCAATCGCCCCGAGCATCTCGAGGCGATCCTGGCGCCCAGCATCGTGCCGGGGGAGTGACGCTGGATCGTGCCAAGGCGTGTACGCATCAATTCGCCGTGTTCGCTCCGCACCTGGCAGCGCAGATCAGCACGCTCCTACGACATGCCTGCTACGGGGCCAACAGGTGACATTCGAAATGAGAGAGGCCAACCAACTGAGGCGGCGTCTACTTTCTGTTGATTACCCTGTCCGTCGCCCGAATGAGGTCGTCGATAATGGCCATTTCTTCGGCCGAAAGTTTGTCGTGATCTTGAGCATGAACGCTTTTCAGGCCCGTTGCTAGCTCGGCCCATCCATCCGTCATGCCATTGAAACTCAAGTAAGGACCAAGAACGCGCGACAGAGGCCAAAGAGATCGCTTGTCGCACCATCCGTTGATGAGAGCCTTTAGCGCCTCAAAAAACTCATCGTTTGATCCGTAGGGCATCACCCAATCTGAATTAGGCCGCTCCAAAATTCAACTTAGCAAGCGTAGCCAGGGGCGAGTGAAGCGATACCCGGGAATCCTCTGCGCCGCCGTCCCGCGCGTATCGGTGCGCTCATCGGGCTGCTCGCTGCCGAAAACGCTGCTATTGTCGATGGTATCAAGAAGTAGTAAGATATACTCCCATAAGGAACCGGAGGTTCCATGGCGTCGGTCGAGAAAGTAAGCGTGGCGCTGACAAATGAGCAGATTTCCGCGCTCAAGGCAGCGGTGGACGCCGGCGAATATGCCACCACGAGTGAGATCGTGCGTGAGGCCGTGCGTGACTGGCAGTTGAAGCGGGAGCTGCGCCAGGAAGACATCAAGCGCCTGCGGCAGATGTGGGATGAAGGTGTCGCGAGCGGCTCTGCCGGCGAACTAAACATGAAGAAGCTGCGCAAAGAGGCCCGCGAGCGGCTGGAGGGTGCAAAGAAAGCCTCCGGCAATGCCGACTGAACTGGTTTGGTCGAACCAGGCGCGTACTGACTTATTCGAAATCTACGTGGTGATCGGGCTTCAGCAGCCCGCGGCGGCCGAGCGTTATTTCGATCGTATCGAAGCCAAGGCAGAGTTGCTCAAATCGCAGCCGCGGATGGGCGTGCGCCGGTCCGATATTCGTCCATCGATGCGCATGCTGGTGGAAGCCCCTTACTTGCTGCTGTACCGTACTAACCCTGACACCGATGAAGGACCGATCGACGCGGTCGAGATCATCCGTATCGTTGATGGACGCCGAGACCTGCATGGGACGTTATAGGCTGGGAGCTCAAGCATCATGAAAAGGATTGCGGCACGCGCGGTCGCGTAGCGCGGGTTGACGAGCTACGCCGCGATCAGATCCTGACGCGGCGGCGCGATCGCCGCTTCCGCCATCAATTCGTCGCAGAACAGGCGCGCTTCCTCCCGCGCCGATTCCGTCGCAAAACGGCGGAGCAGGATCAACAGCGGCTCGGTGGCGCCGCGGTCGGTCTCGCAATGGGTCAGCACGCGCTCGACCATGCGCCGGCGCAATCTCGCCGCACTGCCGGCGTCGTCGACAAAACCGGTCTGGTGCAGGGCTTCCAGCGCGACGCGGAACGCGGCGAAGGTGGATTCCGGCAGTCCGGCGCGCCTGAGCAGCGCCTGCAGGCCGGCCGCGCCGCGGTCGTGCAGCAGCGCGGAGACGCGCGCCTGCGGCAGGTCGGAGAGTTCAGCCAGCGATGCATCGAACAATTCGAGATTGCCCGAAAGCAGTGCGCGCAGGATCAGACCGGCGTTGAGTTGACCCGTGACACGCAGATGGGAGACCAGGTCGCGCATGTCCTCGCCGCGCGAACGCGCCGCGATAGTGAGGGTTGAGCGGTCGCGCGCCTCGCTGGCAATCCGCCCTGCCCGCTCCGCGCTCAGCCAGTTGCGCGCCACCACGAACTGCGCCAGCGTGTCCGAGAGTTTCGCGACCAGTTGGGCGCGCGTGACGGCCGGCAGGTCTTCCAGCACCAGCATCGATTCCCGGATCGCGGCGAGATGGCCGTGGCGCTCGACAATGCGGTCCCAGGAGAACGGTGCGAGCTCCGCATGGGCGTTTTCGATCAATTCCAGCGCCGCCGCGGCGGTGCCGACCTCGGCGATCGCCGCGCAGACGGACGCGGGCAATCTGATGCGGCGCGCGATCGCGCATTGCATCTCAGAATTTCCGGTCGCGACGATGTCGACGAGATCGGCATCGATCAGAAGCGGGGAATGTTCGAGCACGGGCAGCGCGACCGAGGGCTGGTCGAGGGACAGCGCCTGCACGATCGCGGCAGGTGCCTCAATGCTGCGGGCAAACACTTCGGCCATCGCCTGCCGCACCAGTGGCGAGGCGTCGTCGAGCAGCATCAACAGCGCGCCTTCCGCCGCCGCTCGATCGTCTTCCGAAAGATCCGAAATGAGCCAGGCCCGCGCCAATGACCGCGTGGCCTCCGCCCGCTCACCGGCGGGCGCGCTCCTTATCCAGCTGATGAACTGCCGTACGATCATGGTCCTGCCGGCTTACGCAACCAAAAACGACAAATTGTCGCCACCGCAAGACAAAATAAACCACGACGCTTAACAAAGCGTTCACCATAACTGGCTGGTTCTATTGACGTTTCGTTAAGGGTGCGAAGTCGCGCCTTAAGAGTCTGTCCGGGAACATCAAACGGGATTACAGAGTTTTCGGAGCATGAGGCGGATTGATGCGAGACGCAAGAACGCCAGCGCCTTGCGATTTAGATTTTCCCAATCCTTTGCGAGCCGTCGGCAGCGGTTGAGCCAGAACGGCATGGAAGCACTACAAACCCTTTGGCGTGATCGGAGCGCTTGACGATTTCAGTTTCGAGATAAGGGAGGATTTTCGCCAAGGCCTTCTGGAATTCCGGTCCTTGATAGCCGCCGTCGGCAAACAGCTTTTTCAAGAACGGATACTTCCCGAACAGTGTCGCAAGAAGCAGAATGCCGCCGTCGCGGTCCTGGATATCGGCCGGATGAACGATCGCGTGCAGCAGCAAACCCAGCGTATCTACGAGAATATGGCGCTTCTTGCCCTTGATCTTTTTGCCCGCATCATAGCCATGCGGATCGATGCAGGCCCCCCTTATATGGGACGTTTGAAGTCAAGTGCTAATTTCATGGTGCTTCCTTTTTTCGTGCCATTCGTATTGGCGATTGGTGGTGATCGGCCGACGCCGATCGACCCCCACGAGTCAGGCGGCGGCGGCCGATCACTTGACCTAAAGACAACAAAGCGACACGAGGCGGAGCCCGCTTTCAAGTTGACGATGGTTGAAAAAAACCGACCGCCACATCCTTATATACGGTGGATCCGTTGGATCCGAACCATGATGCAACTATGCGCATCGAAGGCGAGGCTCCGAAGCAGCAGCAGCCCATTCTTTTTCCCGGTGCAGAAACCATGGGGGGACGGCGGGCTGCCGCTACCTCGGATCGCTTTTTGGCCGTTTCGTCGCTATGCGCGCCGAGGTGCCAAAATTTCTTCTTCCTTCCTGTTGCCGATTACGCCGCTGAATGCAGCCTGAAGCCTTCCGGTATGACGCCGTCATTCGCATAGCGCCACAGGGCAATGATGAGCTTGCGGGCAAGCGCTACAATCATCGGCTTGCGTGATCCCTTTGCATTCTCGGTGCGTTGTTTGAACCATTGTACCAGAGCACTGTCGGGCTGGAACTTCACCATGCGCCAGGCCAGCTGGATCATGATTTTACGTACCCGCGCGTTGCCCGAGCGGGAAAGGCCCTTTTCTCGTCGCTTCGAACCGCTTTCATCCGGTGAGCCGGTCAATCCGGCATAACGGGCTACAGCTTTGCGGTCGCGTAATGTTCGGGACAGAAGCTCATGCACCAAAAGATCGGCCGTCTCCCAACCAAGCCCGTAAATCCGTACCAGCAGATAAACCATCCTGTTCGCAAGAGCCTCCGGCTTTTGTTCAAACTGCTGCAGCCGGGTCTGCTCGATTGCCTTGATTTGTTCCTTGATGATCTTCAACCGCTCCATGTCCCGTCGAAGGGCGGCGATCGTGTTGGGCGGCAAGGACTTGCCCTCTGGTGTGCGAACAGTTTCCAGCTTCGCCCTTGCCTTGCGTAGCTTGGGATTGAAGTTGCGGACGCCAAACTGGATCAAGGCTGATTTCATGCGATTGACCACACGGGTTTGTTCATGGACCAATCCCTCGCGCTCACGATGCGGGCGTTTGGCATCCTCTTCCTCCATGGTCGGGACAATCGCCACGGTGCAATGGCCACGCTCACCACGTAGCCAACCAAGGAAGCCGCGCTTCAACATCGCCGTATCGAGCCGATCCGTCTTAGCTCGCCGATGTTCGCGGGATACGGCCACGCTGGTGGCGTGGATGACATGCGCATCTATGCCGCGTTCCCGCAGCCAGCGAGCCAGCCAGAAGCTATCGCGCCCAGTCTCGTACGCCACGGCAATTCGGGTGATCGGCCTTCCGGCCTTAATTGCTTCGTCCCGCCAGCCATGCAGCAGTTTCAGCAGGTCTTCCGGGTTCGGCTCCAATTTCTTCAGCGGTTCCCGGCTAACACCAGGTATCAGCCCGGCGACCAGCCAGCTTGATAGACCGAGTTCAATGACCGCGATCAGTGTGTTATCCTGCATGAAGGCGGCGGGACTGGCTTTACTGTTGTCGTGGGGTTTCTGCATTCGGAGCTCCGTCAATTGCAAGTTGATCGAAGCGACGATTTTACAGCTGTCTCGCCGCTTGCCCCATAGCATCTTTTTCTGCGCTCTTCACGCTTTGACTGTCGATGATGGCGGCGGTGGGACTGGCCTCGCGTTCGCCTTGCTCGCGGCACTCCACATATAGGGCGTGATGGATGCGATCGAGCGTGCCGTCGTAGCTCCACAAATCAAGATAGTCGAAAAGCGTGCTGCGTGGCGGCAGATCTTTCGGAATCGCCCGCCACTGGCATCCCGTGCTCAACACATACATGATCCCGTTCATCACTTCGCGCACGTCGACGTGGCGCTTGTTGCCACCGCGCCTGGCAGGTGGGATCAACAACTCCACATGCGCCCATTCGTCGTCGGTCAGATCGCTCGGATATCGTAGTGTGCTGCGGTCGTATCGTCTGCGATTCTTCGCCGTCCACATCGGTGACCCTCCTCGAATCAGGCCACCACACTTGAATCACAAATGATTCACTGGATTCAACTTGTTCTCGGACAGACACTAAGGGTTGCGGCGGAAGCGCCGCATCCTCTCGCCGCCTCGCGATGAGGTCTGGGCGGCCGAACGTTGCGGCCGCCCTCAACTCATCATCGCTTCTTCGACTTCGCCTATTTCTTTTTTGCCGCCTTCTTGGCCACTTTCTTCTTGGCTGCCTTCTTCGGCGTCTTCTTTTTCGAAGGCGCCTTTTTCTTCCCGGCGGCCGCGGCCTTGGTGGCTTTCTTCGCAGGGGGCTTCTCGCCGCGCGGCTTCTTCGAAGCCGGCGACGGACCCGCGGTCACCACTTTCGCCGGCGGGCCACCTGAGGCTGGCGGACTGGCCGGAGCCGGCGGCGTATTGGCTGCGGGCACGGTTGACCCACTACTTAACCAGAACAAGTACTCCGCAAGGTGATCTCCCTTGAGGTAGTCATTCTGCCAAGTGTCGTTGTCGACCAGGCCATGCCAAACTTTCGGGTCCTGGCGATGCGCTTCCACGTAAGCGTTCCAGCGATAGGCCTGATAGATCGCGATGATATTGATCGCATAGGCTGCCGCGAGCGGTGCGTTGCCTTCAACGATCATCAGATTGTCGTCGTTCTCGGTCGACGCCTTGTAGCCGAGATTGTGCGACCCGGTCATCACCACGGGGTTCTTGCCGAAGGGATCGAGCACGACGACCTTGCTGTGAATATGGACGCCAGTGCCCAGCGTCTCCTTTTCCCAATCGTGGAACACGTCCTTGATGCTCTTCGGCACCATCAACTCGTAGCCAAGGCGCTGCGGCGGGTTCTGGCTGCCGTCGAACAGCGTGACCGGCGGGGCGGTCGACGGGTCGAGGGCGGCGTGCTTGGAAGCCTTGCCCTTGGACTCGGTCGTGAGACCGTCGACTTCCTGGTTGACGACCCCACGAATGTAGAGCTTGGGGTTGTAGTTCGGCGTGCCCTCGTGATGCCGGAACAGGATGTTCTGCAGCAGCGTCCATTTGTCGGCCGGCTTGTCCTCGCCGACGAAGGCGCCTGGATTGAAGAACAGGAACAGGATTCCCTGTTCTGCACTGTTGATCAGCTTGCGCGCATAGTCGAGATCGGGCCCGCCGTTGGTCGGCGCAAACCATTGTGCGATGGTGGTGTTGTCGACCGTGAATGTCTTCAGTTTCGAATTGGCTGCGGCGAGGTCCGGCGGATAATCATCCCCGGCGTTCTTCAGGAGATTCCATTCACTGACAAAATATTCGGCCAGTGCGGGGTCATCGACGATGATGCCGTTATTGGCCTGGGTGCAGAGCCCGGTCATGGTCCAGTTGGTGCTGCCAGAAAGAACGCGCTGGGCGTTGCCCTGTTGGTCACAGAAAACCACGAATTTGTTGTGCGCGAAGTGATCGCCCTTGACCATGCGGTTATACAAATCGACGACGCCATGCAGCTTCTTACGAATATCGCTGTTCTCATCGTTGTGATTGGCAGGCTTGAACGCGCCGTTCGCAAGGATCAGATGGCATTTCTGACCGAGCGCTTTCAGGGCTTCGATCAGTTCGGGATCATTGAGCTCGTACAACGCCGCATAGATCTCGCCGCCACTGTTCCTGACCTCTTGAAGCATCTCCAGCAGTTGCGGGCGCAGGAGGCCGCTCAGCGCGTTTCTCAGTTCGTTGTCCGGCGCAGTGGTCTTGGCGATCAGCTCCTTCAAATTCGGCTTTTTGCCGAGCCTCTTGAGCGCACGGGAAACCCATTGCGCGGCGACGACCCCCTTGTTGAAGTAGGCGGAGACGTGGGGCGTCACCTGCCCCGTGATCATCATCGGCGGGGTGAGCTCGCTGGCATCATGCTCGTCGAGCTGCAGGTGATCCTTGTCGCCGGTCACCGGGATGACCGAATATTGCACGGTCTGCCCCGGCCTTACGCCGTAGTCCCACCACATGAAGCGCTGCACCGGATGCTTCCAGGGCGCATTCGGATCGAACTTGTCGTCGTCGGAAAATCCGACGAAGCCGTGCAAAAAAGCATCCTCGGCGACGCCTTGCACCTTGCGGCGGACGGTGAAGCCGCGGCAGTCCGCAATTGGTTTGCCATCGGCCGGCAGCCAGACCAGGCAAGTATGATCGCCGTTGTCGTAAACTTTCACATTAAGGGACATAATATCCTCCAGCGCATGAAATTCGCCGGGCGGAAACTAGCCCTCTACCTTAAATCGCACAAGTGAACTATCACACTCTTGCGGCCCAAAGGCCCAGGTGGAATCAGGCCCTGAACGATACAAGCCAGGATGTGCGCTCCACTTTGTGGAAGGTGAGTGATGTTGACGGTCTCGAAGCTTCACCAGCGCGATGATTTCAGGATGAATCATCGTCGCACTTTAGCCTTTTGTTTGCGCATGATCTCCGCGCAAACGCTACGCGTTTGTCGCGAGGGAAAACCGCTACACACCCCGCATCAAGTGCGGGGCAGGCTTTTTCCGGATCATGCGCTAGCTGGAGAACGTGCCGTCCCGATCACTGAAGAGATCGAGCGGCCGCGGCGCGCCGGCGTTGCCTGCCTGCGGCGCCGCATCCGCGGTCAGCGACGACGACCTGCCCCACAATTCGTGCACCGTCGAGGAGACCGGCTGCGACTGGCCGTCGACCTGGAACAGCGAACGGAAGATGGGATCTGATCGCGGTGAATTGTTGCCGGCATCCGCTGCCGACACGACCGGCGCGGCGGCGCGGATATCGGGAAATTGCGAGAGATAGGTCGCGGTGTCGACGGCGGCCGCGGCTTTCACAGGGCTCGCGGCCGGCGCGGCGCTCGCGAGTGTCAAGGGCGGCGGTGACGCGCCATACATGGCCAGAGCCGTCTGTGTGGCGGAAGAGCCGGCGGCGATGGCATAGCGCGCGCTCAGGACCGAATAGACCTCGGAGACGCTGCGCGCGCTGCCCTGCCGGTCGTAGAAGATCGGGCGGTTGGCGGCGGCGGCATTCGGAAACATCCTGGTCGCCGAGGCCTGCGGATCGTCGACGGCACTGTTGATCAGTTTCGCCGCGCCGCCCACGCCCATGAAATGCGCCATATAGAGCTCGGGATCGGTCGGGCGGCGGCCGATCTTTCCGGTGAGCTGAAAGCTGTTGGACTGGGTCAGCACACCCGCCATGGCCGAGCTCGCCGCCGCATCGTCGCGCAGCTTCATGATCGAGCGGTACATCGAGGGATCGCTCACGGTGTAGTCGCCGGACGAGGTCCTGGCGATGGCGTTGGCATATTGGCCGTAGCCGAGTTGGCCGCCCGCTTCCTTCACGGTCGCAAGCCAGGTCTGGTCGATGAACTGGTAGAGCCCGCGCGCGGACGACGTGGATGCGCCGGCGGTCGGATTGAAATCCGATTCCATCTTCGCGGTGGTGAGCAGGTATTGGAAGCTGGCGCCGGTGTTGTTGGCGGCCTGCTTGATCGCGCCGGTCACCCGCGCGCGCGCGGGATCGACACCTGCGAGAGCCGTGGCGCCTGACGTGTCGACCGACATTCCTTGTGCCCCGCTCCCTGGGAAACAACCGGCTTGGCGTCGCGACGCCTTTTCTCCCGAAGGGCGCCGGACCGCGTCACACTGCGGCGATTATGGTTAATGGGGGGTTAAGAGGCTCACTTGCGGTACACGGTGCTCGGATCGAACAGCCGCTCGGCGTCGACAAAGGCGAGCTTCGCTGCGCCCTCCCTTGCCTCGACCTTGCGATAGAAGCAGGACTTGCGCCCGGTATGACAGGCGGCACCGACCTGCTCGACCCGGATCCAGACCGCATCCTGATCGCAATCGACGCGCATTTCGATTACGCGCTGGGTTTGACCCGAGGTCTCACCTTTTCGCCACAACGCCTTGCGCGAGCGGCTGAAGTACCAGGCTTCGCCGGTCGCCATCGTCTTGCGCAGCGCCTCGTCGTTCATATGCGCGACCATCAGCACCTCGCCCGTCGCCGCATCGGTCGCGACACAGGTCACAAGCCCGGACGCATCGAATTTAGGCTGAAACTCGAGCCCTTCCTCGCGGCTGGTATCTGCTGATGTGGACACGGGATAGCCCTCGCTCTTGAGAAGCGAGGGTGAGCGGCTAGCGCTGCGTCCCTCGCACCATGGACAGGAAACGCGCCTGCTCCGCGGGATTGTCGCGGAACATGCCGGTGAAGCGGCTGGTGAAGGTCGTCGCGCCATGCTTGGCGACGCCGCGCACCGACATGCAAGTATGCTCCGCTTCGATCATCACCGCAACGCCGCGCGGTTTGAGGATCTCGTCGATCGCAGCTGCGATCTGCGCAGTGAGATGCTCCTGGGTCTGCAGCCGCCGCGCAAAGATGTCGGTCAGCCGCGCCAGCTTCGACAGGCCCACCACCCGCTCGACCGGCGTATAGGCGATATGGGCCTTGCCGTAGAACGGCATCATGTGGTGTTCGCATTGCGAGGTGAATTCGATGTCGCGGACCAGCACGAAATCGTCATAGCCGGCGGTCTCGCCAAAGGTGCGGTCGAGGACCTCGGCCGGGCACTGATGGTAGCCCTGATAGAGCTCGTCAAAGGCCTCGACCACGCGGCGGGGCGTATCGAGCAGGCCCTCGCGGTGGGGATTCTCGCCGATATAACTGAGCAGCGTGTGTATTGCGGCTTCGGCCTCGGCGCGCGACGGCCGCGGCTGGTCCGCGCGGACGGCAGCGGCGAGGAATTCGGAAGGATCGAGCTCGGCCGGACGGGTTTCCGCGGGTTTGCCAGCGCGAAGGGGTTTGATCAAGGCGCCATCCATGTCGTCTACTCCGTTCGACCGGTCGAAAAGACCGGAGTGTCACCGGCAGACGGGGCGGAGCCAAAGCCGCCGGACGCCTGAGGAACCAGACTGTATTTCGTCCGGGTGCACCCATATATAGGGCCATGAAACCCGGCCGCCAAGGCCGGCCCGGCGGGACCCCCATCATATGCTGAACGACATTTACAACAAGCGCATCATCGAGTTGGCCGGGAATATCCCGCGGCTCGGACGCCTTCCCCACCCCGATGCCAGCGCCACCGCGCATTCAAAGCTCTGCGGTTCGACCGTGAAGGTCGATCTCAAGATGGACGGCGGCGTGGTCACGGACTTCGCCCATGACGTGAAGGCCTGCGCGCTCGGACAGGCTTCCTCCTCGATCATGGCGCGCCACGTGATCGGCTCGACCGCGAGCGAATTGCGGGAGTTGCGCGAGACCGTTCGCAAGATGCTGAAGGAGAACGGCGCCCCCCCTCCGGCGGACCATAAATGGGCCGACATCGCGCTGCTCGAACCCGTGCGCGACTACAAGGCACGCCACGCCTCGACCATGCTGACCTTCGATGCGGTGGTGGATGCGATCGGGCAGATCGAGGCCAGGGCGAAAGATACGTCCAAGCAGCCCGCGGCCGCCCAATAAGCTGCATCCGTCATTCCGGGATGGTCCGAAGGACCAGACCTCAGATGCGCAATTGCGCATCGGGGAATCTCGAGATTCTCAGGTGCGCAATTGCTCACCATAGTTCGATGCTTCGCATCGCCCCGGAATAACCCTTCGGGTTACTTCGCCGGCACAGCGACGCCGCCGGTGGGAGCCACGACTTCGGCCGTTCTGGTCGACTTTGCTGGCTGCGCATCCGTCTCGCTGGTGCTGCTCACAAAGTGATCCTGTATCGTTTTCGGTCCCAGTTCCGCCATCGGCACCGAGTTCGTCGCGCCCGGCGGCAAAACATCGGCGATCTTCGCCGTCGTCACGAGGTTGGTGAGGCGCAATTCGGCCGGCGTCAGTTCGTGCAGCTCCTCCCAGGGTGCGACGCTGAGCGACAACGACAACAGGTCGCCCGCCCCGCCCATGTCGAAGGTGTATTTGGCGAGCCGCCCGATATCGCGCTCGACGATCGTCAGGTCCTGCGCGGTGTAGGTTGCTGCCCGCGCGTCATCGGCGCGATCGCCCATCCAGATCTGGTGCACCCGCACATGCGCCTGCTCGGGCACGTAGCGCGTCTTGCCGGACAGCAACAGGAACACGCACATCGACTCGCAATAGGCCTCCGGCGAGACGCCGCCGCGGCCGCCCCGCGCGTCGTGGTTCAGCACGCTGACGCCAACGGTGGTCAGCATGCCGAGATCGCGGAAGCGGCGGCCGAGCGAAATGGAATCATTGACGGAGCCGCCGCTCGAATCCAGCACCACGGTCGCGCCGGCGAGATCGCGGCTGCGGGCGAAATCTTCGAAATCCCTTGGGCTGTCGGCGGTGACCACACCCACCGCGCTGACCCAGCCGCGGCAATTGGGCTGGCAGGCGACCCAGTTGAACTTCATCGGCAGCTTGCGTTCTTCGAGGCTGCCGCCGGCGCGCGCCGAGCTGCCGAGCGTCGCGGTCGCGCCGGGCAATGCGAGACAAAGGGCGGCGGCGCAGAACAGCGCCCACCCGCGAAGATCACGAGACGTCAAAAGCCTCAAACTGGTTCCTTCCCCAAGCCCCAAACAAAGCCCCAAACGAAGGGACAGTAAGCCCCACTCAATACGTATGATTCTATCATGCAGGCGTCACAAAATGGTATCCGGGGGAATACGCATCGTCCATAGGGACTTGCTGCGCTGCTACCAAAAGCTCATCTAAAATTGGAACAGTGTGGCGCAATTGTCTGATGCCGTTGGTTCCCTGCCCCGGAACCGCTCAAATCGCGCCCAGGATCACAGCACGCCGCCCATGAAAAGCTCAGAGCAACATTCAGAGCAAGATTTAGAGCCGCAAAGTTCCGGAATCGGCGGCGCGCTGCTGCGGCTGCCGCGTCAGGCCGGGCGCACGCTGATCTGGCTCTACCGGCACACGCTGTCGCCACTGGTCGGCTACAACTGCCGTCATCTGCCGACCTGCTCGGTCTATGGCGACGAGGCGATCGAACGCTTCGGGCTGTGGGCGGGCGGATGGATGACACTGGCGCGGCTCTTGCGCTGCCATCCCTTCGGTACCTCCGGGATCGATCTCGTGCCGGCGGCGTTACCCGCGCGCGCACGCTGGTATCTGCCGTGGCGCTATGGACGCTGGCGGGGCGTCAACGCGCCGCCGTGAGCGTGGATGCTGCGCCGCTTCCAGATAAGCGCGCATGACTGGCCTGCCGGAACTCTGCCCGCTCACCTCGCATTGTCGTGTTGCTTCCCTCGGGAGGAAACAACAATGCGCTGGAAAATCAGCCATCACGGTCATGACCCCCGGCAGATCGACCTGCTCGCGGTCATCGCGCTGTTGATCGTGATCGTCGCCGCCTACGGCTGTCTAGCGAAATATGCCGCGTCGCCGACCAACAACACGGCACTGATCGAGCCAAGCCAAAACGTTCGCTGGTGAATTAGCGCCCGAACCAGAAGAAGCCCTGCCGCGGCCCAGGCGCGGGCTTTGGCTTTTTGGGACGCGGCTTTGGCGGCGGCTCGTCGGTGGACGCCGTCGCATCCGCAGACGGTGCCTCGTCGGGGCCGAGCCGCACCGACAAGAGCAAGTTCGATTCGTGGGAGCGCCAGCGATAGCCGATGCCAAAATCCATCGGCTGCGCGCGGCGGAACAGCTCGGCGTAAGACTGCTGATACCGTCCAGGGAATTCACTGATCGGGCCTGCATAATGGCCGAACGGGAAGAAGCGCCATTTCTTCGCATTGTAGTTGCCGAGCGGAATCCCGGAATCGTCCTGGATGATGGTGGCGCTGTTGGCGAGCAGGAAGTCGCGCGTCGTGGTGAAATTGCCGGAATGCAGGAGATAGGACGCGCTCTTGATCAGGCTGTTGCCGGGCGCGAGCGTCTCGCAGAATTTCAGGAAGCCACTCGACTTCGCGCCGGCGTTGGAGAGGTCGGTCGAGAAGTAATACAGCGTCTTCTCGACGCCGTCCTTGCCGGCGAAGAGGATGCGCACGCCGCGCGGCGCGTTGGCCTTCGCACCTTCGCTGCCGGTAAGCACCTTGCCATCTTCATCCAGCGTGATCGGCGTGACTTCGCGGATGCTCTTGCCCGAGCGCTCCATGAACACGAACAATAGCGGCAACGTGCCGCCGATCTGGCCGACATGCAGGTCAACCTTCATGTGCTTGGTGATGAAGAAGCTGAAATTCAGGATCGAGCCGAGCGAATGCTCGATATTGGCGAGTGCACCATCGACGGTGCCACGCGGCAGTCTTGTCAGATCGGGCACGGAGCCCGGCGGCTCCAGCGCGGCCATCACGTAAGTCGAGGCCTTCGAATAGAATGCGTTGGCGTAGAGGAAGTCTGGCCCCGAGAAAAAGTAGAACATGGTCGGCTTCGGCGCGGCGAGATTGGTATCCGCCCAGGCGCGCACCTTGGAGAGCTGGCGCTGCTCGAGCTGGGCGAAGGCGCTGTCGAAGAACCTGGCGTGATGCTGCCAGGCCGGGTCCTTGGTCAGCGGCGTCAGTGGCGAGCCTTCCGACGGCTGCAGGCCTGCGAGGAAACGCGCGGTGTCGTCGACGGTCGCGGTATCGGCGGCGCGTGCCCCAAGCGTGGCGGCGAGGATAAAGCCCGCGGCCATGGCCGCCATTTTCAGTGAGCGGAGCATTTTTTCAGGCGGCCCTAGGATGAAGTCGCGGCGCCCGGATCGGCCCGCTTGTGGAAGATAGCGTAGATCAGAAGACCCGAGACCATGATCAACACACCGAGGAACGCCTGCAGCGGCCGCTCCGTCAGGAGATAGTACATCATGAAGGCGGTCACGAGCAGGAAAACCAGCGGCGTGATCGGGTATCCCCAGGTGCGGTAAGGCCGCGGCAGGTCGGGACGGGTGATGCGCAGCTTGATCACGCCGAGCACGGTGAAGAACGAGCAGAACAAGAGCGAGAACTGGATGAAGTCCAGCACCGCCTCGAACGAGCGGGTCAGCATCATCACCGTCGCGGCGGCGAGCTGGAACAGGATGGCATAGATCGGCGCGCCATTGCCCGACTTGCGGGCAAACAGCTTGATCGCCGGGATGTCCTCGCCCATGGTCATCATCACCCGCGGGCCGATCCACATCATCGCCGAGATCGAGGAGATCAGGCCGATGCAGATCATCGCCGCGACAATGCGTCCGCCGACATCGCCGAAGATGTAGCGGCCGGAGACGGAGGCTACATCGAGCTGGCCGGCGAGCTTGTCGATCGGCGCGGTGTGCAGGAACACGGCATTGAGCGCGATATAGAGCACCATCACGATCAAGGTCCCGGCAAGCAGCGCTCGCGGCAGGCTTTGCTGCGGGGTGTCCATCTCGCCGATGATGTAGGTCGCCGCATTCCAGCCCGAGAACGAGTACATCACGAAGACAAGGCTGATCGCGAACGGCGCGCTCACGACCTGCGCAAACGCCGCGCCCGACGGCGCGAACGAAACCGGCTGCGGCGTGCCGATCACAAATCCGGCCGCCAGGAACGCCACGATCAGCACGACCTTCAGCACCGTCGAGATCAGCTGGAAAGTCGAGGAGTGCTTCACGCCGGTAAGCTGGATCAGCGACACGATCCAGACCATGCCGAGCGCGAGCGCCATCGGCGAAGTACCGGGAACAACCGACTTGGCGTATTCGCCGAACGCCATTGCCGCGAGCGCGACCGGTGCGGCGAAGCCCACGGTCGCCGACACCCAACCCGCCAGAAAGCCGAAAGCAGGATGATATGCACGGCTCAGGAAATTATACTCGCCACTCGAGCGCGGAAACATCGCGCCGAGTTCGCTATAGGAGAACACCCCGCACAGCGCGACCAGGCCGCCGACGACCCAGAGCAACAGGATGGAGAAGCCGGACGGGATGTCCTTGACCTGGAAGCCGAGGCTCGTGAAGACGCCGACCCCGATCATGTCGGCGACGACGATGGCGGTCGCCACGAGGACGGAAACCGAGTGCCCGCCTTCGAGAAGGCGGCCCGGCGGTAGCACCGCGCTCCCCGTTTCTGATGCCGTCATGTCGGGTCCTTCGGCATTCCGCCGCAGCGTTCATGGTGCAAGGTGACGTCCCCCAATTCAAGCAAGGTTAACGAGTTCTGAAGAAACGCGATTACTGACGGTATTTTGATACCAAAGTCCAGCCTGCTTCATTACCCGCTCCCTTACGGCATTGCGAAACCCGTGCTTTCCACCCACAATCACGACACGATTTCGTGTTGATCTTGAGGCTTGTAGTCGAAGTTCGTTCAACGGCTTTCGGATGGGGAAGTTTTTCCGAAAGCTTAACGTCGCCTAAACGCCCGGCGGGCTCTGATGGGCCGTTTGCCGGGTCGACTTGGGGCAGTGGGTGGATGGTCGGAGCCAATCCGAAGAACCATGTGGATGCTATTGCGCGCCGGGGTGCGTTACCGGGTGCGATGGGCTTTGGCCGCCGCTGGCGCTGGGCCGTAGTTGCGTGTGTCTTTGTGCCGCTCTCGCTGGTTCTGGTTCAATGCGGCCGCGCGCCCAATCCTGGCGCGCTTGCCGCCAACGTATCGGCGACTTCAAACACTCAGGCCGCATCGGCTGACAGCTTCGACGACCGTTTCCCCAAGCCCGAATTCAGAGACCGCTTCCCCACCGCGAACGAAGCGCTTCCGCTCCGTCAGCTCGCCGACTTCGCGCCCAAGCGAGTGCAGACGCAAAGCTACCGCGTCGCTTCGCTTGAGCCGACCGTTCCCTACAAGCGCCAGCCCCAGCCCACAGCGGAAGAAGTGACCACGCTGGTCAGCATGAAGTCTTCCGCCTTCCCCTATTACGGCAACAATCCCGCTTCCGAAGCGCCGTTCCTCAACATTTCCTCCGGCAGCCGCAAGGGCCACCGCAGCTATTCCGGCCGCGTCTACTGGCAGGACCAGACCTACAACGACAACCGCGTGCTGGTGCACATCCCCGAAAGTTTCGACGTGCAGAAGCCCGGCGTGATCGTCGTGTTCTTCCACGGCAATGGCGCGACGCTGGAGCGCGACGTGCGCGACCGGCAATTGGTGCCGCAGCAGATCTCCGATTCCGGCGTCAACGCCGTGCTGCTGGCGCCGCAGCTGGCCGTCGACGCCGCCGACTCCTCGGCCGGCAAGTTCTGGCAGCCCGGCGGCTTCAAGCGCTTCATGGACGAGTTGGTCGGCAACCTTGCCAAGCTCTATGGCGATCCCGCGAGCGCCAAGGCCTTCGAGAAGATGCCGATCGTCGTCGTCGGCTATAGCGGCGGCTTCCTGCCGACCGCCTGGAGCCTGGAGGTCGGCGGCGTCAGCGACCGCGTCCGCGGCGTGATCCTGCTCGATGCCATCTATGGCGAGCTCGACAAGTTCGCCTCATGGATCGAAGCCCATCGCAACGGATTCTTCGTGAGCTCCTATACGCATTACACCGCTCCCCGCGACCACGAGTTGATGTCGATGCTGCGCGGCAAGGGCATCAGCGTTTCCGAGAGCATGGACGGACCGTTGCGCCCGGGCAGCGTGGTCTTCGTCAAAACCGGCGAAGGCATCACGCACCGCGATTACGTCACGCAGGCCTGGACGAAAAATCCGATCGAACAGGTGCTGGTGAAGATGGCTGCGCCGTCAATGCGGGTTGCGACCAGCACGGTCTCGTCCTCGAGCCGCTAATTCTGCGGACTTCCCCTCCCTTCCCGGTTCCAAGACCGCGCTTGAGTTCCCTTCAGCGCGCATCTGATCGCCGATCAAAATGTGATGTTGATGGTCGCCTGATTTCCGCCCGCGCGGGATTGCTCGCGTGGGTAGCAGGCCTTAAGGTGCAGTCGATAAAAGTTGTAACCACCGGGGACACCAATTGCAGCAAGGCTTATACAAGGTTGAATTTCATACCGTTCATGGCACGGGCAGCGGCGTGATTTACGCCCATTCGGGGAAACTTCGCGGCGGAAACTCCGCCTTCGCCTTCATCGGCAGCTATCGCGACGAAGGCAGCGGGATCAGCGTCAAGGTCTCGACCGAGCGCCACAACGCCGATCCCGCGTTCAGGCCGCTGTTTGGAACCGACCGGATCACGCTGACGCTGAAGGGCACGGACAACGGCGATATGGTCGACTTCGAAGGCTCTGCGCTGCAATTGCCGGGCGTTGCCTTCAAGGCCATCCTGACCCGCATCAGCGATTAGCGCGAAGACACGATTACGACTTCGGCAGTTTCGGCATGCTGTCGACAAAGCCGTTATAGCAGGCAAGCCGCTCGTCCTCTTCCTTGGTGAACTTGCAGTCCATCACGGTCTTGGCCGCGCCCGCCTTCGGCTTCGGCGCCGGTGCGATCACCTCGTCGTAGCAGCTCAGCCGCTCCTTGGTTCCGTCGTCGATGTCCTGGCACGACTGCAGGCGGACCGCGATCGATCCCTTGGGCGTTCCCTTGGGCGTTCCCTTGGCCTGCTTTGCGGGCTTGGCGCCTGCAGCCGGCTGGTCCGCCGCCGGCGCGGCAGATTGCGCGAGTGCCGCGGCGGAATAAAGCACTGCTGCGAATGCCAACATCATTCTCATGTCAGTCTACTTTCGTTTTGTCGGTGATGGAAAAACGGAAGGCCGGAACCGGCATCTTTGCCGAAGCGATTTAACGCGCCGGCGGCCGATTGGCCAGCCCCGTGGGGGCCTGGAACGGCTAGCTTGCCGCAGCCGGCCGAGGCTGGCTTGCGATCACCCAGCGCGACGAAGGCCATCGGGAGCTGGCGGGAGAATGCAGGGTTAGCGCCTATTTCTCCGCGCGATCGCGCGAGGCAGCGGCCTGCGATGGCGTCGGATTCTTCGACGGCGGACAGGTGGCGATCAAACTGTCCAGCGCGCCCGACAATCCTTCGCTGGAGAGTTTTGTGGTTTGCGGAACGCGGTGTCCGTCCGCGGCAACCGACGACTCCGTGAACTCGACTTGCGACAGGTCGAGAAGCGACCGCAACGAGGCTTTCGCCATCCGCATGCCCCATACTTCGAAGCCCGACGCCTTCGCCGGCGGATAGGAGAAGTACAGCGGCCTCGCGCCGCTCCCCACAACCGCAACCGAGGAAAAGGTCGGGTTCGCGGTTGAAGGGCGCTGAACATCCAGCTCGAAGCGGTCGCTGTCGAAACAGATCAGCCGCCACTGCATCAGGCGGAAGGATTTTTCGCCCGGGTTGCGCTGGACCACGACCTTGCGCACGGTGCTGCGCCCGTTGTTTTCGAACGACCATGAGGTCTCAGCGAATTCGCGCCGATCGATCCCGAAACGGACGATCTCCTCGCGCGTGAGCACGTGCATGTCCTCGAACTTGACGCTCCTGGAGAGATCGAGCAGTCCGGCATCCGCTCCCATCCTGGCGAAATAGCCCGACAGCAGGCGGTCGCCACGCTCGCGGCCGCGCTCGGTTGCCGCCGTCACCATCGCCTGCGTCGGCTTGACCACGCCGCGGAAGGAGACGACGACCTTGGGCGAGTGCACGGCCAGCGCCGCATCGGGCGCGATTTCGCGCGTGGTTGCGCCCAGGATCAGATAGGGACAGGCGGACGCGCACATCGCGTTATGGGTGAAGAGATCGCCGTGAAGTTCGCGGCCTGACTGTTTCAGCTTGATGCAGACCTCGCTGTCCTGCGCCTCGAAGCCGCATTCCCGCACCACGCTTCGTCCGACGCGGGCGACCGTCGGCTTTTCGCGCAGCATGTTGCCCATCGCGACCGCCTGGTCGAGGTTGCCGCCGGGCGAATAGAAATAGATCGGCAGCGTGCGATCCTTCTGCAGCGACAGGAATTTCCTGAAGCGTGCGGCGGCGTTGGAGTCGACCTGCCCTTCCACCGCGATCCAGCGCTCGCAGCCGCGGCCGCAGGCATCCGCCGCCCCCCTGACCACATAGAACGCCATCGGAGCCGCCGTGGCCATTCCTGGCGCTGGCCGCGCGCCGAACGAAGCCGCCGACGCCGGACCGCAGACAAGGATGAGAGCTGCGACCAGAGCGAAGCGCGGAGACATGGGAGCGGCCGGAACAGGCAGAGGAAGGATTTTGGCGAGTTTAACAAGCCGGCGGCGGCAAGTCCATGCGCCGGCAACCACGGGCTGTGAAGTGTGGCATCGATGCCAGCCCGGTGAAATGGCCGTTACCGGCGGATTTTCCCGATCGCAATGATTGCAACGCCCGATTCCCCTGCTATATGGCTCCCGTTCCCGCTTACCTGCGCCCGTTCGCAGGAGTGAGCCTCAGGAGACCGACATGTCCGACCACAAATCCGAATCCGGATTCCAGTACTCGCTTACGAATTTGAGGCCCGTCGAACCGGTCCACAAGATCACCCTCACCTTCCCCGATGGCGCCAGGCGCGAATTTCCAAAGGACATCACCGGCCTCGAGATCGCCAAGGGCATTTCGCCCTCGCTTGCCAAGCGCACGGTGGCGATGGCGCTCGACGGCGAGCTCGCCGACCTCAACGATCCCATCATGCAGGATGCGAAGATCGAGTTCGTCAACCGCGAAGAGCCCCGTGCGCTCGAACTGATCCGGCATGACGCCGCACATGTGCTGGCCGAAGCCGTCCAGTCGCTGTGGCCGGGCACGCAGGTGACGATCGGCCCGGTGATCGAGAACGGATTCTATTACGACTTCTTCCGTAACGAGCCGTTCACGCCGGAAGACTTTGCCGCGATCGAAAAGAAGATGCGCGAGATCATCGCGCGCGACAAGCCGTTCACCAAGGAAGTCTGGGATCGCGAAAAGACCAAGCAGGTGTTCCGCGACAAGGGCGAGGCCTTCAAGGTCGAGCTGGTCGACGCCATTCCCGGCGATGAGCCGATCAAGATCTATTTCCAGGGCGACTGGTTCGACCTCTGCCGCGGCCCGCACATGACCTCGACGGGCAAGATCGGCAACGCGTTCAAACTGATGAAGGTGGCCGGCGCCTATTGGCGCGGCGATTCCAACAATCCGATGCTGACCCGCATCTACGGCACGGCGTTTGCGAAGCAGGATGAGCTCGACGCGTATCTGAAGCAGATCGAGGAAGCCGAGAAGCGCGACCATCGCAAGCTCGGCCGCGAGCTCGACCTGTTCCACTTTCAGGAGGAAGGCCCGGGCGTAGTGTTCTGGCACGCCAAGGGCTGGACCATCTTCCAGGCCGTCATCGCCTATATGCGCCGGCGCCTGACCGGCGATTACAGCGAGGTCAATGCACCGCAGATCCTCGACAAGGTGTTGTGGGAGACCTCCGGCCACTGGGATTGGTATCGCGAGAACATGTTCGCGGCGCAATCAGCCGGTGACGAGGCCGAGGACAAGCGCTGGTTTGCGCTGAAGCCGATGAACTGTCCGGGGCACGTGCAGATCTTCAAGCACGGCCTGAAGAGCTATCGCGACCTGCCGTTACGTTTGGCCGAGTTCGGCGTGGTACACCGCTACGAGCCGTCGGGCGCGATGCACGGCCTGATGCGCGTGCGCGGCTTCACCCAGGACGATGCGCATATCTTCTGCACCGAAGAGCAGCTCGCCGACGAATGCCTGACGATCAACGATCTGATCCTCTCGGTCTACGAGGACTTCGGCTTTACCGGCGACCTCACGATCAAGCTCTCGACCAAGCCGGAGAAGCGCGTCGGCACCGACGCGATGTGGGACCATGCCGAGCGCGTGATGGCGACGGTGCTGCGCGAAATCCAGGCGAAGAACAACAGGATCAAGACCTCGATCAATCCGGGCGAAGGCGCGTTCTACGGACCGAAGTTCGAATATGTGCTGCGCGACGCCATCGGACGCGACTGGCAGTGCGGAACCACGCAGGTCGATTTCAACCTGCCGGAGCGGTTCGGCGCGTTCTACATCGACCACGACGGCTCGAAGAAGCCGCCTGTGATGGTGCATCGCGCGATCTGCGGCTCGATGGAGCGCTTCATCGGCATCCTGATCGAGCACTATGCCGGCAACTTCCCGCTTTGGCTCGCGCCGACGCAGGCCGTCGTCACCACCATCACCTCGGAGGCCGACGAATACGCCAAGACGGTGGTGGCTGCGGCGCGCCGCGCCGGCCTGCGCGTCGAGATCGATCTGCGCAACGAGAAGATCAATTACAAGGTCCGCGAACATTCGCTGGCGAAAATCCCGGCACTGCTTGCGGTCGGCAAGAAGGAAGCCGAGACGCACACCGTCTCCGTCCGCCGGCTCGGCAGCGAAGGCCAGAAGGTGATGTCGACGGAAGAGGCGATCGCCGCCCTGGTGGATGAAGCCACCCCGCCCGATATCAAGCGGGCGAAGCTGGCCGCGGTGGCCTAGACAACATTTGATTGTGATCAAGAACTCGGCGGAAACGCCGAGTTCTTCTATGTCGCGCGTCCGGGCATGGCCAAGCGCCGCGCGTGAAGATACCCTCCGGTTTTATTGGCCTCGAACTACAACCTTCGAGGCGACACAGGGAGGGTGACATGTTCCGCGATTTTGGGTTGGTTCGATCAGCGTCTGCTCTGTTGTTTGTCCTCGCCGCGATCCCCGCGCGGGCGCAAACCGTGATGGGCTCAGGCGCCGCCGCACATTGCGTGGAAAACGGCCCTAACGGCGAACTGGCGTGTGGCTCGGGCGCGACGGCGGCGCCCGGCACCGGCGCCACTGCGATCGGCATCAACGCGAAAGGTACGGCAGATGCCGCGATTGGTTTTGGCTACAACGCCAACGCAAGCTCGATTGCGGCGATGGCGTTCGGCAAGGATGCCAGCGCGACCAACCAGGGCAGCGTCGCAGTCGGCCAAGGCGCCAACTCCAACGGCTTTGCCGCGACCGGCATCGGCTTTGCGGCGCGCGCGCTGGCCAACGACACTGTCGCAGTCGGCGACACCGCGACCGCGAGCGGCAATTTCGCAACCGCTATCGGCGCCAGCACCTCGGCCGCGCAGCCATCGAGCACGGCGCTGGGCTATGGCGCACAGGCAACCGTCGCCAACCAGATGATGTTCGGCACGGCGACCAATATCCTGGCCGCGCCCGGCATCGTGTCGGCGGCGAGCAAGGCGGCGCAGCAGGGCAAGGTGCTGATGGTGACCATCGACGAGCACGGCAATTTTGCGGCTACAGCAATACCCGCTTGCCGCTGTCCGATCGAGCGGCCGCCCGTGTTGCGCAAGCATTAGTAGTTCGATTCTAATACGGGCGCCCTGGCCGATCTTCTTGCCAACTTCGCGCGACCGCACGATATAGGCTGGGCGTCGCGATGCGGCGCCAAGTAAGGATGCCCTATGCCCGACGCTTTGGAACTGCTCAAAACCCGCCGCTCGATGAAGCCGCGCGAGATGACCGGTCCCGGCCCCTCTCCGGCTGAGATCGAAACCATCCTGACCATCGGTGCGCGGGTACCCGATCACGGCAAGCTCGCGCCGTGGCGCTTTATCCTGTTCGAGGGCGACGCGCGCGTCCGCGCCGGCGAGATCATCGCAAAGGTGTTCGCGAGGAAGAACCCGCAGGCCTCAGCAGCCGAGATCGAGATCGAGAACAAGCGGCTCACCGATGCACCGCTCGTGATCGGCGTGGTCAGCTTCACCAGGCCGCATCCCAAGGTGCCGCCGTGGGAGCAGGAATTGTCGGCCGGCGCGAGCGCGATGAACATCGTCACCGCCGCGACCGCGCTCGGTTACGGCGCATGCTGGCTGACCGGCTGGTTCGCGTTCGACCGCGACGTGCTCGATGGCTTCGGATTGAAGGCTGACGAAAAGCTCGCCGGCCTGATCCACATCGGCACGCCGTCAAAGCCGAGCGAGGACCGCCCTCGCCCGGCGCTGTCGGACATCGTCACGCGGTTCTAGTGCAAGCCTTCACGCCGCCTTGGAAGCCCGCGTGCCGAATTTCAGCAACAGCTGCTCGACCTCACTCGCCGGTTTCGCCGCGCTGAACAGAAAGCCCTGCACCTGGTTACAGCCCTCGGCGCGCAGCCAGTCGAGCTGATCCATGGTCTCCACACCTTCCGCGGTCGTGGTGATGTTCAGGCTGCGGCCGAGCCCCGAGATCGCGCGCACGATCGCGACGCAGTCGGAGCGCCTGGCGAGATCCTTCACGAACGAACGGTCGATCTTGATCTTGTCGAACGGGAAGCTGCGCAGATAGCTGAGACTCGAATAACCGGTGCCGAAATCATCCATGGAGATGCTGACACCGAGCTCGCGGAGCTGATGCAGGATCGCGAGATTGGCCTCGGTCTCCGCCAGGAACAGCGATTCCGTAATTTCAAGCTCGAGCCGCTTCGGCGACAAGCCGGAGTTCGCCAGCGCCGAAACCACGACCTGAACCAGATTGCGGCTGCGGAATTGCACCGGCGAGAGGTTGACGGCGATCTTGACGTCGGCGGGCCATTTCACCGCCTCGCTGCAGGCCTCGCGCAGCACCCACTCGCCGATCGCGACGATCAGCCCGATATCCTCGGCCACCGGAATGAAGTCGGCCGGCGAGATCGTGCCCTTTTCGGGATGCCGCCAGCGCAACAGCGACTCAAAGCCGCTGATCCGGTCGGTCGCGATATCGACCAGCGGCTGGTAATGCAGTTCGAACTCGCCGTTGGCAAAGGCACGGCGCAGGTCGAGCTCCATGTCGCGGCGCATCTGCGCCTGACGATCCATCTCGCGTTCGAAGAAGCGGTGCAGGCCGCCGCCGTCTTCCTTCGCGCGATACAGTGCGAGATCGGCGTTGCGCATCAGCTCTTCGCTGGTGTCGCCGTCGCCCGGCGACAGCGCAATCCCGATGGAGGCGCCGATCACCACCTCATTGCCGTCGATCTCGTATGCCGCGCTCAACAGCTTGATCAGCCGCGATGCGAAATCGCTCGCCTCGTTCGGCGACACGTCGGAAGCGAGGATCACCGCGAACTCATCGCCGCCGAGCCGTGCGGCAAGATTGTTGCCGCGGACCTGCGCGCGCAGCCGCTCGGCGACGAGCTTCAGGAGGCGATCGCCGATGGGATGGCCGAGCGAATCGTTGACATTCTTGAACAGGTCGAGATCGACGCAGAGCACGGCGACCGGCTTGTCGCCCTGCAGCGCCTGCTTCAACCGCTCCTGGAACAGCTCGCGGTTCGGCAGATTGGTCAGGCCGTCATGATGGGCCATGTGGGCGATGCGGGCTTCCGCCTTGCGCCGTTCGGTGATGTCGACGACGGCGACCATGAATGCATCGCGGCCGTCGAAGGCGACGCGGCGCCCATAGGTCAAGACCTGGATTTCGCTGCCGTCGGCCTTGAGGTGACGCCAGTTGCGCCCGGAATAGTGCGAGCCGCCGACCTGCTGCAGCGCCTCGGTGTGGCTCGACCATTCATCCTGCGGCCAGATATCCTGCAGCTTCATGCTGAGGAATTTGGCGCTGGTGTGACCGTAGTGCTGGACAGCGGCGTCGTTGACGCTGAGGAAGCGTGTGGTCTCGACATCGAACACCCACATCGGCATCGGATTGTTGTCGAACAGCAGCCGGAACGAGGCTTCGCGTCGCTTCAGCGCAGTAACGTCGGAAATCGTCAGCGAGAGCATGTCGCCGAAGGCGGTCGCGCCCAGCCGCAAATTGCGGTCATCGCTGTCGATCTCGAATTGATCGCGGCTGCCACTCGCCACAATCCGGAGCAGACGATCCACAACCTCGTCCGCGCACAACAGATTGCCGCCTTCGCTGAGCCGCCGCCATTGCAGGCTTTCCGACGGCACGCGCAGAAGCGCCGAGGCCGCTTGATTATGATGCACGATCTGAAAATCGCACGGCTTCTGCCTGAAATCGCGCAGCGTGGCGAGCGAGAGCACGCCCTCTTTGGTGTTGGCAAAGATCGCGTCCAGCAGATTGTATTGCGCGTTGCGCTCGTTGACATAGGTGCCGACCAGCGTGCCGCCCCAGCGCGAAGCGGTGGGCAGCGCCAGCACGTCGTAGGTCCTGACCATGCCGTCGCGCACGCAATGCGCCAGCGCGAGATGCGGTTGGTTATTGCGGAGCGCGCTCACAGCCAACTCGGCAAGCGCCGTCGCGCAGTCCGGCGACAATGCGCTCAGGGGAATGTCCCAGCGCTCGTCATTGAGCCATTGCTGGATGTAGCGGCCACTGCGCGAGACTTCGAGCGCATCGCCGGCGTTCTTCAGAAGCACGATGTGATCGGCGAGCCGGCCGAGGCTGCCGAGCATCACATCTTCATAGCGGGGAAGCCTTTCGCCCGGGCGCACCGCCGCTTGCCACTTGCGCTTCAGGACAGGCAGGTCGTCGAACATTTTCGAGTTGAGTTTCTTGGATGACTTCTTGGCAACCATGACATTCCCCCGCGCCTTCCACCCGGCGCCATCCAAGAGAGGCCGGCTTAATGGCTTGTAAAAAAGCGGGGAGCGGCACGCCGATGCGGTGATTATGACAGTTTAAAGTCGGGTGATGGTTAGTACGCGTTACGAATTATGACAGCGCTTGCCGGTTGTAGCGGTTTTGTTGGCGCATGATCTCCGCGCAAACGCTTCGCGCTTGTCGCGAGGGAAAACCGCTACACACTTTTCCGGATGATGCGCTAGCGCGCGATGACTTCGACTTCGCCGTCGACGCCGTTTACGACATTGAAGGGCCGCTCGTAGACCTTGCCCTCGTTCTTGGCGATCGCGCGATATTCGCCTTCGGAGAGCACCACGCGCGGGAATGCGCCGATCGACTCCTTGATCACGTCGCCGCCCGGCGTGATCACCGACCAGGCGGTGTTGGCGAGCGCTTCGCCGCCTTTGTCCGAAACCAGCTTCAGCGTGATGACGGCGGCGCGATGCGTGACGGCGACATCGGTGAGCTTGCCGGCCTGCACGCGGATGTCGGAGCGGACCACCGAGTTGGCATCGCCATAGTTGGAGATGATGTAGTAGGTGCCCTCCGGCAGCAGCACCACGTCGCCGGCGGCGACGTTCGGCACCAGCGAGGCGCGGTCGCCGCCTTCGAACTGGCTGCCCTTGTAGATCGCAAAGGAAATCTGGTTCTGCGGAATCTTCGACGTGCCGACGCGGCCTTCGATGCGCAGGCCACCGGCCGGCAACACGAACGCCTCGCGGTCGGTTTCCGCCTTCAGCGTCACCGCGCGCACGGCGCTGACGAGGCCGAGCGCGACATGCACCACATAATTGCCGGGCGGCAGCACGAGGTTCGGCGTCGCGCTGCGATCCTCGCGGATCATCTTGAAGGTGCCGGTATCATCCGGCCGGTCGGAAAAGATGCGCCAGACCAGGCCGGCATTGATGACCGGCAGGTCCTTGCCGTAGCGCGCCGAGAGCGCGAGCACCGCCTGGGCTGGGGCGCCTCCCGGCGGCGCGGCCGGCGGCACGGTCGCAATGGAGGGTTGGGTCAGCGTCGGCGGCAGGCTTGGCGGCGGTCCGGCCCCGGGACCCGAGGGCGGCGCAAGCGAAACGGCAGCCCCCGGATCGGGCACGGCAGCCGGCGGCACCGGCGGCGGGCGGTCGCTGAAGAGCTGGGCTTTGGCTGGAAAGGCGGAGAAGGAGAATAAAATTCCCGCGAGTACGAGCGCCGGCCACAGCCAAACGCTGCGCCGCCATCGGAAGATGCCGTCACCCCCTGTTGTCATGTTTCTGCTTTTCACCGAAAACGCGGCAAATTCAAGCCATCGACCGGCCCCGCCCAAGTATTGGGCAGGTTTTGGAACCCGTACGATGCCGGGGAATTGGTTGCGTTGGTCGCGATCCAGTCATATTGCCTGCCTAACCCGCGGCATAAACCATGCTTGCGGTCATTTCTGGCGGGGCCGGACCGGAGCAAATAATCTGGCCCGCCAGGAGAACTTTGGTGCTTGAGCGTTTGACCCGGCGTAGCCAAAACGGAGAAGGCGGCGACAAGGTCGGTCTCGGCAGCATCCGCCGGCCGGTGATCGGGCTTGCGCTCGGCGGCGGCGCGGCGCGCGGATTCGCCCATATCGGCATCATGCGCACCCTGCTTGCGCACGGCATCGTGCCCAACGTCGTGGTCGGTACCTCGATCGGTGCGGTGGTCGGCGGCGCGTACGCGGCCGGGCATCTCGACACCTTGGAGGAATGGGCGCGCGGCCTGCAGATGCGCAACATCCTCGGCTATCTCGACATCCGTCTCAACGGCTCGGGCCTGATCGGCGGCGAAAAGCTTGCAGCCCAGCTCGAAGCCTCGATCGGCAGCACGCTGATCGAGGACTTGCCGCTCAAATTCGCAACGGTCGCGACCGAAGTTCGCACCGGGCATGAGATCTGGCTGACCCATGGCCGCCTGGTCCAAGCGATGCGCGCCTCCTACGCTCTGCCCGGCATTTTCGCGCCGGTGCTGATCGGCGACCGCTGGCTGGTCGACGGCGCATTGGTCAATCCGGTGCCGGTCTCGGCGGCGCGCGCGCTCGGCGCGGAAATCGTCATCGCCGCCAACCTTTCCAGCGACATCTTCACCCATTCCACGACCATCTACGCCCACGGCGCGGTCCCGCCCGGGGAGCTGGTTGAGACGGAAACCGAAGCGGCACCGCCAAAGCGCCGTTTCGGCAAGTTCTTCTCGCCCGAGCGCACCGTGAAGCGGGAATTCTTCGGCAGTGGCGGCCGGCCCGGCATCTCGACGGTGATGGTGGACGCCTTCAACATCATGCAGGACCGCATCACGCGCGCCCGCCTCGCCGGTGACCCGCCGGACCTCTTGATTTCGCCGCGCGTCGGCCAGGTCGGCTGGTTCGATTTCCATCGCGCCGCCGACCTGATCGAGCACGGCGCACGCTCGGCGGAACGCGCGATCAATTCCATCCAGGAAGCGATCCACGTGCTGGCGCCGCCCGACCCCGGCGCGGTGAAGGCGAAAGTACCTTAGCGCATGATCCGGAAAAGTGGGTACCGGTTTTCCCTGGCGACAAACGCGTAGCGTTTGCGCGGAGATCATGCGCAAATAATCAAGCCGTCTTGATATATTCGCGCAGCGCTTCCTGCTCGCGCTCATATTCCTGCACGCGCCATTTCACGACGTCGCCGATCGAGATCAGCCCGACCACCTTGCCGTCCTCGACGACCGGCAGATGCCGGAACTTGCCGAGCGTCATCATCTCCATGATGGCGCCGACGGTGTCGGACTGTTTGCAACTCACGACCTTGCGCGTCATCACATTGCTGATGGACTCGTCCAGCACTTCGGCTCCGCGCTCGCTCAGCACGCGCACGATGTCGCGCTCCGAGAGGATGCCCTCGATGCGGCCGAGGTTCGTCACCAGCACGGCGCCGATCTTCTTCTCACCGAGTAGTTTCACCGCCGCCGAGAGTTTTGCGCCCGGCTGCACGCTTTCGACCTGATGGCCCTTGGTATCGAGGATTGCTCGTACCGTCATAGTCGCCTCCCTGAATCTTGCCCCCCGTTTGAAAGATGGGGCCGCATTTTCGCGATCCAAGACAACAGTCTGGCGCCGATTTCGTTTCCGACGCCCTTGCGGGCGCGTCACTTCAAGTCGGCCGGCTCTTGTCGTTGCCTTCCGGATGATGAATGGAATCACTCGAGCGCGCAATCAGTCACGGCAACTGACCTAATGTGACAACGCACCTGCAGCATCGCGTTCGCTGCGCGGCACCGGATCGAACAGCGAAAACAACAGCAGCCCCGCGAAGAAGCCGCCGATATGGGCCTGCCAAGCGACGCTCTGGCCCTCATCCATGCCGATCGCGATCGAGCCGATGCCGAAGATGATGTTGACGCCGAACCAGATCGAAAGGAACGCGAGCACGCGGCCGTTGCGCAGCGCACGCCACAGCGACAGCGCGGGAACTCTCGCGGCGGCATCGGCATCGCCGCGGGAGAAGGAAAGGAAACTGCCCTTGACGAAGGCAAAGCGGATCGCGGCCGCCATGGTACCCGATACCGACGCGGATGCGCCGATCATCGGCGCCAGCGCATGTTCATGCGTGACGAGATGCGCGAGCGCTCCGGCCGCCGCCGTCACCGCCATGAAGACAAAGAACCGCAGCGCGCCAAAACGCCGCGCCAGCGCGCTGCCGAAGGGCAACAGCCACAGCACATTGAAGCCGATATGGCTGAAATTGGCGTGCAGCAGCGAATAGGTCACGAAGGTCCACACCTTGGCGCCGGCGCCGCCGGGGAATGTCACGTCGAGCAGCGTGGTGTCGTAGCGCTTCGGGATGAAGCCGAAGACGTCGATGGTCCATTCTTCCCAATCCAAAGGCAGCAGCATGCGCAGATGGATGATCGCGATCAGCAGCACATAGGCCGTCAGCGCCGGCGGCAATGTCAGGATCGGCTCGTGCGGCGGCTGCGGCGCGAGCTCTGCCGGCAGGCCTGGCAGGCTGTCCTGTGTTGGGTCTTGCGGGGATTCCAAGGACAAGAAGACCTTCAGCGGCGCTTCAAAAAAGAGACAGGCTTGAGATAGGCGCCTTTGCCCCGCCTGTGCAAGTGCACAAATGCAGCCGAAGCTGCGCGACATCGCGTTTTCGAAAAAGTGAAGGGAGGGTGCTGAGAACACCCTCCCTCATTGCTTTGATCTTTGGCCGCGGGGCCCGGGTGCATCCCCACCCCTCCCCGAAAGCCTGACCAATCTGTTTGACGCCACCTGTGTTGCGCCTCGCAGGCAACCTGGAGAAAACCGGCGAGATGCGATGGCCCGACCGTAGCGGGGTGCCCGGCCGCCGCAACCACATAGTTAACTTAACCTTAACGGCGCAAAGCTGCCCACTCACGCCGCCGCGGCATGGACGCTGCACGGTCCGTCCGGCACAAGTGTTTTCGGGAATGCGCGTGCGCGAAAGCGGGACAGAGTTGTCCCGCCAAGGCTCGCGCCGGGGTGAGTTTGCAGTATGAAGCATCCTTCCAACCGGGAGTTTTTCGCCTATTGGGACGGCAAGCGCGGCGATGCGCGCGCCCCCGACCGCAGCGAAATCGAGCCCGGCGCGCTGCGCGAGTTGCTCGGCGACATCTTCGTCCTCTCCTTTGACGCCGCTTGCGGCTATCCCTTCCGCGTTGCCGGCACCCGCGTCTGCGCCCTGTTCGGCCGCGACGTGAAGGACCAAAGCTTCGCCGCGCTTTTTGACCGCGAAAGCCGGGGCGAGATTGGGGAGATCGTCGCCGCCGTCGGCGACGAGGTGCTGCCGGCGATCGCCGGCCTCACCGCAACGACCGCAGGTGGCGCGACCACCCATCTCGAGCTGCTGCTGCTCCCCTTCAACAACCGCGCCCACACGCCGATCAGCCTCACCGGCCTGCTCGCCCCCTTCGAAACCCCTGGCGGCGCGCTCGGTGAGCTCGCATTGACCTCGTGGCGCTACATCCATCCGCCGCCGGAAAAGATCGTGCCGCGCGCGCTGCGCAAGCTCAAGATCGCCCGCGGCTTCATGGTGTATGAGGGGCTGCGCTAGGCACATCCAAGACACCGAATCGAATCCAAGACACTGAACGCAGTCTTGCATTCTCGCGGCGCGTTGCGCCCGAGTTTTACCATCCGCTTCCGCCCAGAGGGCGTGGGGAATGCCGGGCGCCGATGCACCCGCAGCCTCGTGTGCAGTGTAGAAAGCACACGAGTTAGTCACCACAGGTCCACCGGAAACAACCCGGCATTCCCGCACGCGACGGTGCTCCGGCTTATAACGTACTCTCCCCGGTGTCCGGGCTTGATAGCCACCGTCGCTGACGGATCGACCCGCCAGCTTGATCCCAGCGTCGGGGGATCAGGACCACACGCCTTCGCCGTCCGCAATCTGCTTCCTTCGTCAAGTGAAGCGAAAGCTCCATCGCATCCCGCGCCACGTTTCGTGACGACCGCGAAGCGCCTCTTTCTCGAGCGCGGGACGGCATAACCATACGCCTGATTTGCGTTTCTGGAAAAGCGAAATATTTTTCGCTTGAGGGCTTGACGCGAATTCGGAAAATCAGCCCGACGTGGCTGGGCAAGTATTCAGAACGGCAGTCAACCTGTAGAAAGTCATTCTCTGCGTTGCTCACACGAGCACAGCAATAGAAATTTTCTACGTGCCATAGCGTCGGACTGCGAATGGATTTCTAGCGCGTCGAGAGCCGATCGAGTTCTTGCCCAGCCTCGACGGGCAAATCAATTCAGGCCCGACCGCGCCAATCGCGTTGAAGCGATTGCGGAAAATCGCCGGACGGCGCGGGCGCAAGCACGGCGTGAACTCATCGGTTTGAGCGGTTAAATCACGTCCAAACCTTTAACGGGCCGCGCCCAGCGAAGGTACTGTCGATACCGGCTTTTGACGCTGGCTAGAGGCGAGCCTTCGACGAGCCGGGCGAGAGCGGAATGCGAAATATCCTGTAGCCCGGGATGTCGGGAAACCACTCGGCTGCTTCCGGAGACACCAGCGTCAAAACCGCCGCCGGCACTTCGCCACCGATCAGCCGATCGATAGCCTTGATGCGTCCCTCTCTGAGCTGGACCTCAGCCGCACCAGTTGACGCGATCGCGGCCCGAATAGACGCGCTGGATGCGGACTGCTGGTCCTCTATCGCAACATCCCTTCCGGCAAGATCGGATACCGATTTGATCTCTGGACCCGCGATCAGAAGGGCAACCAGATTGTTCGGGTTGCTTGTCGCCGCGGATGCCGCGGGTCCCGTATCGCTCGGGTGGACGGCTTCGGTATGAAGGGAAGCTTCGGCATTATTTGCTTGCTGTTGTAGCACGGGGGCCGCGCTCGCGGCCGTCACGTTCTCGGCGAGCGCCGTCGCGGCCGCGACCTGCTCTTGTACCGTTCTGGCCTTGGAAGTGGCAGTCCCGTCGTCTGCGGAAGACCGAGCCGCAACGTTGGCTGGCGCCGGTTCGAATTGGACACCGGCGTCACCTGCAGGCTGCAGCTCTGCGATCTTTGCGGGGGGCAATGGTAGAGTCTGTTTTGCAATACGGGGCACCGCGGGCTTTGAACCTTGTCGATGCACGGCTGTTGCATGAAGCGTAGTGTACGCCGAACGAAGCTCAGGCTTCGCAGGTACGGGTTGCACGGGTAAGGGTTTCACGGGTACGGATCGCTGGGCCATGGATGACGTGTGTTGCCGGGACCAGGCCCAGGCCATGTAAGACTGGCACGCACTGTTGCACGGCAGTCCATCGATATACACGATATCGGGCGAGTCCGAAGGATGGGCTTGCGAAGTTCCCTCAAAGCCAAGGAACAACAGGCCGGTCAGCATTATCCAATTCTTCAACATGACCACTCCCATTTTTTTGCACGAATGCTCGCAGCTTGATCTTGGCGCGGTTGCCTAACGACGGAAGCTTTGCGATTTCCAGCGGCTGATAGTGCCTAAGCGCGGGTAGTTCCCTGCTAAAGCTACGGGCGCGGCGCGATGGCGTTTCAGAAAAGTTGGGCGCTCAGACCAGGCAGAATTTGAATTTCAATTGTGGCCAACAAGGATAGGCAGATCGGGAAGTGGGTCTGCCCAATCCAAGTCTTCGACAAGCCGGACCATTGTATTGTGCGCCAATCACCGACCAAACGTCGAGTGAGGACGACGGAGATGGCCGCTTGCGGCCCTTTTGCGAAGCGGCAGCCGACACCATGTAGGTCCGATTATCGGGCAGACCGGAGGTGAACGGCCGGCTGTCAGAACTGCGCTCTTGAACCCATCCCGGAAGATGGTCCCAGTTCGGGAGCGGCCCGATATACTTTGATGCGTGGGGCTGGAACTGAGACGCATGGGTGACCTTATGTACATGTTCGTTCGAAAGTACACCAAGGTTCGTTCGGTTGCGGATGCTGCCCGCCGCGCCAAAAGCGGCATCGGTCAGATCCTGAGGAAATCGCACGGATTCAGGTCTTATTATATACTGGATGGGGGCGAAGGCGTCGGTGTCGCTGTGATGATATTCGAAGACCGCGAAAGCGCCAATGCGGCGAACGATCGGGTACTGGAGTTTGTTCAAGCAAGCCTGCTTGACCTTAATCTTGGAGAGCCCGAAATCATCGCCGGGGAAGTTCTGGTGAAGATAGAATCTGATGCGTAATTGTTCGTAAAGACACCTCATCAGCTACGTGCGCAGACACGGCGTCGAGAGGCGGCCGGACGGCTCGCCACGGGGGATCAGGACGACACGCCTTGGCCGTCCGCGATCGGCTTGCCTCGTCAAGCGAAGCCATCGCATTCACACAAACGCGCCTGCTCTCTTTGTCGTCTTCGAGCGACCGGTTAGGCAGGGGCGCGAACCCAGTGGTCGTCGGACGTCCGCTTTCGTGCGCATTCCAAAAGCGGCTATGTCTCGATCTCGTTCATGAAGATGAATGGGAACTCGGTGGGATATTTTGGCATTTTATCGCCCAGGTAACCCTTGCGCGCCGGATGCGCCGAGCGCAGGCTTGCCACGTCAAGCAGTTTCACAGGAACTTACGGAGAATGCGACCATGCCGCGGGTCAAGCAAGCTTCGAAGCAGAAACGCAAATCCAAGCCTGCCGCCTTGACGGTGCTGGGTACCGCCGGACTGGGTCTTACGCTGGTGGGTAGCGCATCCGCGTCCACGATGCCCACTGCTGATGTCCCGCAATCTGACAAGACTTCGCCCAATCAGCGCTTCGTTCTTGGCGAAGAGGAAATGGCCGACGTCAGTCTCGCCACGTTCCATCTCTTCGATAAAGAAAACGTTGGCAGCGGCGTCCAGCTAGCCCGCGGTTGCGGCGGATGCCATGGTTGCGGCGGCTGCCGAGGTTGCGGCGGCTGCCGTGGTTGCGGCGGCTGCCGTGGTTGCGGCATCGGGATCGGTGGCTGCGGGATCGGTGGCTGCATAGGTTGTGTGGCTTGTGTGGGCTGCGCGGGTTGTGCAGGCTGCTGCCTGTCCTGGGGGGTGTGCCGCTTGTGCTAAGTCCCACGACCTAACGGCCGCCAAGCTGGGCGTCCAATCTGCGTCCGCGACAGCTCCGCGAATGAGGTCGAAGGCGTAACCCGCAGCAACGGCGGTTACGCTTCGCCTTCGTTCGCAGAACCGCGGCGGATTACGCTATCGCTAATCCGCCGACGTTCTGACGATGATCACGGCTGCGCGAGATGCCAGGCGCCGTTGAGGAAGCCGTCGCCGGTGATGTCGCCGGGCTTCTGGTCCTTGGCGAAGGTGTAGAGCGGCTTGTCCTTGTAGGCCCACTGCTTGGAGCCGTCGTCGCGCGTGACGATGGAATAGCCGCCCTCGGCCTTGTCGCTCGCTTCGGCCTTCAGCACCGGCCAGTTGGTCGCGCAGGGCCCGTTGCAGGCCGACTTGCCCCCGGAATCCTTGTCGAAGGTGTATAGGGTCATGCCCTTGGCGTCGGTCAGTACCGCGCCCTTGGCCGTCGTGGCCTGCTTGGTCGGCGGCGCAGCAAAGGCCGCTACTGCAAACGCGAACGACATCGCGGCGGCGAGTGCGAGAGTTTTGTTCTTCATCGTGGTCTCCATTGAAGCAAATAGCTTGCACAGGTGAGACGCGTGGCGATGCGTTCTATTCCGCCTCACGCGCGGGGGATTTTTTTTGTCTCCGAGGGGAATAATCCGCGAGAGGAACGTCGCACCGCCGGTGCGCTAACGCCGGATCAGGACCACGCCGCCAATGAGCAGGAAGACTCCGATCACGCGCGGCAGGTCGAGCGGACGTTGCGGGAGACCAAGCCATCCGAAATGATCCAGCGTCACCGACGCCAGCATCTGGCCGGCGACAAGCAACGCAATGAAGGTGGCGGCGCCGAGCTTGGGAACAAGGAGGATGGCAAGGGCGATGAAGATCGCGCCGAACAGACCCCCGCTCCAGGCCCACCACGGAATGCGCGCGAGAACGGCGGTCGGAGGAATCGGATCGCCCAGGGCGAGCGCGAGCAAGGCCATGCATACGAGGCCGATGAAGTAACTGGTGAAGCCGGACCATACGGCGGAACCCAGGGCCGCACGCAGATTGGCATTCAAGGCCTGCTGAACGACGATGGAAATTCCTGCCGCAACGGCGAGGAGAAAAGAAAAGGCTGCGCTGAGCATCTTGCACCTGGAAATGGTCGATGCTCGGCGGCGTACCACGCCGGGCGCGCGGAGCAAGCTTGGGCATGCGGTTGCAGCGGTTTCTGCGTCACAAGCGGCTCTTATCCCCTCATCCTGAGGAGCTTGCGCTAGCAAGCGTCTCGAAGGATGAGGCCACTATCGGGGCCTCATGGTTCGAGACGGCGCTAACGCGCCTCCTCACCACGAGGGTTCTTCTCGCTCACCCGCCGGTACCGGAAGTCGCAATGGCTCGCGCCCTGCATGATGGTCTGCGTGCGCGTGAGCTTGATGTCGCCGCCAAATCCGGCCGCGGTGTCGAAGTCGGCGCTGCAGACCAGCAGGAAGCCGAGCTCGGGCTCGCCCAGTTCCTTGAAGAACTCGGCGTAGCGGCATCGGGTGACGTCGAAGGCGAAGGCATCCTGTGACTGTTCGATCACGTTGTAAGCGAGCGCGTCGTCGCGGGCGTAGCTCTTGAACGCGGACGCCACGGCCTTGCCGAGGTCCGGCTCGTTCTTCGCACGCCAGAACTCCTCGCCGTAGCGGCGATAAAGGTCGCGCAAGGCGCCTCTCACGATCGCGTTCGCCCGCGCCTCGCCCAGTTCGGCCTGCAGCGCCTTCACCAGTGGCACCAGCACCTGCGCCTGGATCCTGACTTGCTCGATGACGGAAACGCTCACGCGCGACCTCTCTTGTTCATGACACTGCGACTTTAGCCGGCCGGCGACGCCGAGGGACAGGCTGGCGATGTGCCGGAAAAACCTCCTCCCACACGTATATTTGTCGTGACTGATTTATGACATTATTGCTACATTCACATGTTAATCACATGTAAGTTCGATTACGCGCGGAGCAGCCGAAATGACGCTGGAGTGGCGGGCCCAGTCCAAATCACTTTCAAGATCACTGGCCTGGTCGAATCCCCTGGCCTGGTGGTGGGGCTTTTTGAGCCTGGTGAGCGCCGCCAATATCGCGGTCTGGTTCGTGCTGTACCGCGAGTTCGGGGCACCGCCGGCCGGCACGCTGGGCAGCGCCCCTGGCATCGGGCTGATGCTGCTCTTGTGCGCGGGCTATGTCTTCGGCTGCGCGTTCCGCTCGTTCCTGCCGCGCGCCGATGTGCAGCGCATCTGCCTGGTCGACACCTGGTTGTCGAGCGTCATGGTTGGCCGCTCGGTCGCAACCATCGCCGAGGTCGCCTTCGCCGCGCAGTGGGCAATCCTGCTCTACCAGCTCGGCGCCGTGACGGCTGCGGAAACCACGCTCAACGCCGCGCGCACGGTGGTGCCGCTGATCCTGATCGCGGAATGCTTCTCCTGGTATGCGGTGCTGACCAGAAACTATCTCGGCAACGCCATCGAGAATTCGATATGGGCGGTCGCCTTCTTCGTGGTCGGGATCGCCCTTTGCCGGCTGCTGCCGGAATTTCACGGACCGGTTCGCGCGGTGCTCGTGGTCGCGATCGCCTGCATCGCATTCTATCTGGCCTTCCTCATCACCATCGACGTACCGATGTATCTGAACCGGTGGCGGGCCCATCTCGCCGAAGGCAACCCGCTGCTGCGGCCGCTTGAGGGGCTTTATGACGTGAGCACGCGCTGGATCGTCACGCATAACCCCGCGCACTGGAAGGGCGAGCTCGCCTGGATGGCGCTCTATTTCAGCGGCGCGGTGTGGGCGAGCCTGGCGCTTTGCGTGTTCTACTCGCTGGAAGACCATCTGCCGCGCTACCGCACCGAGCAGGCTGCAATCAGCGCGCCTGCCGATGGATCGACCATTGCCCGCATCGGCGACTGGCTTGGCGTCGCCGCGCACGCGAAGGCGCAAGCGAACTAGACCAGCCCACGCCGAACGGAGCGCGCGAACGCGCAGGGGAGCTCGGCAAGCAAAACGAGCGTAAAACGGATTTTGCACCCTCCATCATCGAGAAGTCATCGATCGGTTATGCAGACCGGTTACCCTGTCCTCCCTCAAAGACCATAACAATCAGGGAGGAGACTATGTTTCGACCGTGCCTTGTCGGCGCGGCCATAGGCTTTTTTGCCTCGGTCGCGATCTCTTGCACGCCCGCGATGGCGACGCCGTGCACCAACCTGCAATCCCTTCAACTGGAGCACACCACCATCACATCGGCCGCCGACAATACCAGCGGCGTCTTCGTGGTTCCCGACACCAACCCGCCGCAAACCATCGCCGGACTGCCGGCGTTCTGCCGCGTCACCGCAACACTCACGCCGACGGCCAACTCCTCGATCAAGATCGAGATCTGGCTGCCGGAAACCACCTGGAACGGGCGCTTTCTCGGCACCGGCGGCGGCGGGTTCCAGGGCGTCATCAGCTACAACTCGCTCGCGAGCGGCATCCAGGCCAACTTTGCGACAACCAACAGCGATCTCGGCACCGGGGTTTCGGGCTGCAGCCCACTCTATTGCGGCTCGGCCGGCAACATGGGCAATCCGCTGGCGATCGCGTTCGGCGATCCGCCAAACCCGACGCCCGGACTGTTCGGGCACCCGGAGCGCATCAAGGATTTCGGCTACCGTGCGATCCATCTGATGACGCAGCGCGGCAAGGACATCGCAGGCGCGTTCTATCAGAAGAAGGAGGCCAAGGCCTATTTCGCCGGCTGCTCCACCGGCGGCCAGAACGCGCTGATGGAAGCGCAGCGCTTCCCGCATGACTATGACGGCATCCTGGCTGGTGCCGCGGCGTTCAACCGCACGCATCTGCACATGGCGGGGTTAGCTGCATGGCAGAATACCCATGCGACCCCGGGTCGCTTCATCCAGGCCGGCCAGATGACGCTGATCAACAAAGCGGTGATCGCGCAATGCGTTGGCCAGGACGGCGGGGCCAAGACCGACGAGTTCCTGACCGATCCGCGCGACTGCCGTTTCGACCCGAAGGTCCTGCAGTGCAAGGGCGGCAATGTCCCGCCGGCGTGCCTGACCGCCGAGCAGGTCACGACGATGCAGACTTATTATGACGGCACGCGCGACCCCGTGAACGGGGATCTCATCAATCCCGGCTCCGAGCGCGGCAACGAGACCGACAATATCTCCGCGCTCGAACTCAAATTCGCCGAGCAGCTGCCGGAGCCGGCGTTCGACGGGCTGTTCTACTGGGTGTTCGGCCAGAGTTTCGGCTTCCCTGGAAGCCCCCACAACTTCCAGAACTTCGACTTCCACCACGACATCAAGACGGTGGACAACCAGCTCGAGGCGGTCCTGAATGCGACCAGCACCGATCTCGGCGAGTTCCGCGAGCACGGCGGCAAGCTCCTCATGTATCACGGCTGGGCCGACCCGCTGATCCCCTCGCAGAGCAGCATCAATTATTTCAATGTGCTGGTGGCAGACCACGGCCACGGCTTCGAGCAGGCGAGCTTTGAGCCGGGCAGGAACCCGAACCTGCAGCGGACGCAGAGCTATGCCCGGCTGTTCATGGTGCCCGGAATGTTTCACTGCGCGGGCGGGCCCGGCCCCAACGTGTTCGACGCGCTTAGCCCGCTCGTGGCCTGGGTCGAGAAGGGCGTGGCGCCGGAGACGATCCTCGCCACCAAATTCGTCAACGACACGCCGCCCGCCGTGCAGATGACGCGGCCGCTCTGCGTGTTCCCCAAGGTCGCCAGATACAATGGCAGCGGCTCACCCAGCATCGCCGCGAACTTCACCTGCGTAATCGACGAGCACGACTTCAACCAGACGCCGGCTCCGAAGTACGGGCCATGAGCAGGGCTTGGGGCGGATCAGCCATCGCTAATCCGCCCTGTGGCATGATCACCTCGCCAACGACTTCCAGCGCTCCGTGGCTTCGGTCGCCTGCGGCCACAGGCGATCGGCGCTCTGGCCGTGATGCAGCGCCTTTCCGATTTCGCAGATGGCCATGAAGGCGCTCGCGCGCGCCTCCTCGACTTCCAGCGGCGCCTCGCCGTCGGCCTGAACCAGGCCGATAAGTTCGTTCAGCCTCGACAGCGCAGCCTGCGCCGGCTCGCGCTCGGCCGCCTTCAGGGCTTCGAGGACTGTGGCGGCCTTTTCGGCATCGCTCATATCAGCCTGCTCGACGCGCCCTACTCCGCCGCCTGTGCCATCGGCGCATCCAGCACCGCGCTCACCTTCGGCGGCGACATCGGCAGGCTGTAGAAGCGCTTGCCCAGCGCGTTGTAGACGGCGTTGGCGACCGCGGCCATGACCGGCACCAGCGGCACCTCGCCGACGCCCTTCACGCCTTGCGGATGTTTCGGGTTCGGCACTTCGACGAGGCCGCAGTCGATCATCGGCAGGTCGGAGCAGACCGGCATGCGATAATCGAGGAAGCCGGGATTATCGACCTTGCCGTCCTTGTTGTAGATGTACTCCTCGTTCAGCGCCCAGCCGATGCCCTGCGCGACGCCGCCCTGGAGCTGGCCCTCGACATATCCAGGGTGGATGGCGCGGCCGACATCCTGGATCGCGGTGTAGCGGATCACGCGCACGATGCCGAGATCGGTGTCGACCTCGACGTCGCAGATATGCGTGCCGAAGCCGCCGTCCGCGCCTTGGGTGTTGAGCTGCACGCCGGCGCCGATCGGGCCGCCCATCGCGGGCGCCTTCTCGGCCAATTCTTCCAGCGTCAGCGGAGGGAACTCGCCGGCGTTGGGGCTGGCCGGATGCGCCGCACCGTTCTCCCACTTCACCGCTTCAGGATCGATGTTCCAGATCTTCGCCGCACGCTCGCGCAAGGTCTGGATGATCTTCTCGGTCGACTGCGTCACCACCATCGAGGAGGCGAACAGCACGCGGCTGCCGCCGGTGAGGTTGGAGAAGCCGATCGTCTGGGTGTCGCCGATGATGACGGAGACGCGCTTGTAGTCGATGCCGAGCAACTCGGCGCAGATGTTGGCGATGCCGGCGCGCGAGCCGCCGATGTCAGGGTGGCCGGTGGTGACGACGACATTGCCGTCCTCGGTGATGTTGACCTGCGCCGAGGATTCGCCGCCAGCGTTGAACCAGAAGCCGGAAGCAACGCCGCGGCCTCTTAGTGTTCCCTGCAACTTGCCGAGCGGCGCGGAGTAATGCGGATGGTTCTTCGCCATCTCCAGCGTCTCGATGTAGCCGATGCGTGGGAACGTCGGGCCATGCGAGGCCTTGGTGCCCTCCTTCGCCGCGTTCTTCAGGCGGAAGTCGAGCGGATCCATCTTCAGCGCGGAGGCCACTTCGTCGAGCACGCATTCCACCGCATAGGCACCGATCGGCGCGCCGGGCGCGCGATAGGCCGCGACCTTGGAGCGGTTGGAGCAGACGTCAAAACCCTGCGACAGCAGATGCGGGATGTCGTAGGGCGCAAAGCTGCACCCCGCAGCGCCGCGGATCGGCGAGCCCGGGAAGGCGCCGGCCTGCAGGTAGAAGATGCCGTGCGCGGCGACGATCCTGCCGTCCTTGGTCGCGCCGATCTTGACCGTCATCTTCGAGCCTGACGTGGGACCGGTCGCCCGCATCACTTCCTCGCGGGTCATCACCATCTTCACGGGGCGGCCGGACTTCTTCGCAAGCAAGGTTGCGAGCGGTTCGAGATAGACGATGGTCTTGCCGCCAAAGCCGCCGCCGATCTCGGCCGGGATCGCGCGGATGTTGCTCTGGGGAATGCCGGTGAGATAGGCCGTCATGGCGCGGACCATGAACTGGCCCTGGCTCGAGCTCCAGATCGTGGTCTTGCCGTCAGAGGCGACCGAGATGAGACAGGCGTGCGGCTCGATATAGCCCTGATGCACCGGGCGCGTGGTGAAGGTGCGCTCGATGACGACATCGGCCCTGGCAAAGCCCTCTGATATATCGCCCTTCTTGTGCTCGAGCTTGCCGACGATGTTCGATGGTTTGCCGTCGAACTTGTTCCACTCGTGCAGGATCGGCGCGCCATCCTTGATCGCGTCGTCGATCTCGATCGCCCAGGGCAGGACCTCGTAATCGACCTCGATCAGGTTGCAGGCCTCGGCCGCGATCGCTTCCGTGGTGGCCGCCACTGCCGCGACGGGGTGCCCGGGGAACAGCGCCTTGTCGCGCGCCATCACGTTGCGGCACATCCAGCGCATGTCCTGAATGCCGAGCATGACCGCGCCCTTCTCGAGCGGGAAGTCGACGATGTCGCGCGCGGTGACGACCGCCTTCACGCCCGGCAGCTTTTCCGCCTTCGAGGTGTCGATCGACTTGATGCGCGCATGCGGATGCGGGCTACGCAACACCTTGCCCCAGATCATGCCGGGCATGTTGGTGTCGGCGGCGAATGCCGCGCGGCCCGTGACCTTGTCGACGCCGTCGGGGCGAATGGTACGCTGGCCGATCCACTTGTTGTTGGTGACGATATTCATCGTGCCGCCTCCCGCATTTCAGCCGCGGCATCCATCACCGCGCGGACAATCTTGTCGTAACCGGTGCACCGGCAGAGATTGCCGGCGAGCCAGAAGCGAATTTCCTCTTCGGTCGGATCAGGATTCTTTTTCAGGAGCGCCTCGGAGGCGACCAGCATGCCCGAGGTGCAGATGCCGCATTGAAGGGCGGCATGTTCGAGAAACTTCTGCTGCAGCGGATGCAGCACTTCGCCATGCGCCATGCCCTCGATGGTGCGGATCTCGTGGCCTTCGGCTTCGGCGGCCAGCATCAGGCAGGAGCAGACCAGTCGGCCATCGAGCGTGATCGAGCAGGCGCCGCAGTCACCGGACGAGCAGCCTTCCTTGGAGCCGGTCAAACCCAGCGCGCCGCGAAGTGCGTCGAGCATGGTCTCATACGGCTCGCATAGAAACTCCATCGGCTCGCCGTTGACCGTAGTGGAAACATGTACCTTCGCCATAGTCCTACTTCCCTCCCGCGCGCTTGGCGGCGATCGCAACCGTGCGCTTCAGGAGAACGCCGGCAGTTTTGACTCGATAGGCAATGGTGCCGCGCTTGTCGTCGATCGGACGACAGGCGGCGCGGCAGGCTTGCGCGGCTTTTTCCAGCGCGGCATCGTCGAGCTTGGAGCCAGTCAGTGCCTGACCGGCGGCTTCGACGAGCAGCGGCGTCGGCGCCACCGCGCCGAGACCGACGCGGGCCGCTGTGCAGACGCCGTCCTTCAGCGTCAGGCTGACGCCGAGGCCGACGACGGCGATGTCCATCTCGGTGCGCGGGATCATGCGCAGATAGGCATCGCTCGAGCCCGGCGGGCGCGGCGGCAGGGTGAAGCTGACCAGGATTTCGCCGGGCGTGAGATTGGTGCGGCCGGGACCGGCCGGCACTTTCTCGACCGGCAGATCGCGGCGGCCCTTCGGGCCCTGGAGAGTGCAGATGGCGGCTGCCGCGATCATGGCGGGGATGCTGTCGCCGGCCGGCGAGCCATTGCAGAGATTGCCGCCGGCAGACGCCCGGCCCTGCACCTGCTTGGAACCGATCAGGTTCACGGCCTCCAGCACGCCGGGCCAGGCCTTGCGGAATTTCGGGTGCTCGGACAGCACCGCGCCGGAGACGGCGGCGCCGATGCGGAAACCGCCGTCGGCCGTTTCCTCAATGGAATTCATCTCGTCGATCCCCTTGATATCGACGATCAGTCCCGGCCGCACCAGGCCGGATCGCATCTGCACCAGCAAGTCGGTACCACCCGCCATAATGCGAGCGGCACTCCCGGCGGCAGCGAATGCGCCAATCGCTTCATCAAGCGTGCGCGGTGCCACGTATCGGATATCGGTCATGTCAGTTCCCGCGTCTCCCCTACCCGTTTGCTTTGATTGGATTGTCTTATCTCGGTCTACGGAGGCTGAAGCCTACACAAACCGGGGCCGTTGGAACAGCCTCCGCGGACTGGTCAATTTGGCCGTCTCCTATGCAGGAAGCGCGCTTGCCTACGTCATTCCGGGGCGATGCGAAGCATCGAACCCGGAATCTCGAGATTCCGGGTCTGGTCCTTCGGACCATCCCGGAATGACAGCAGCTACGCTTAGCCCCGCAGCCGCCGCGTCAGCGCCGCCACGAACCGGTCGGCGTCCGCCTCGTCATTATAGACGTGCGGCGAGATGCGCATGCGCCCTAGCCGGGGCGCGACATAGATGCCCTCGCCCGCCAATCCCTCGACCAGGGTGGCCGGCATGCCCTTCGGAAAGCCGAGGCTCAAAATATGCGGGGCCCGATATTTGGCGTCGGCCACGCGAACGCCGGTATTTTGCAACCCGTCAGCGATCCGCTCGGTCAGCATATTGAGCCGCTGTACCACGGCGGAGGTGCCCCACTCCGCCATCATCTCCATGCCGATCGCCGCCATTTCCATCGAGATGAAATGATCGCGCTCGCCCATGTCGAAGCGCCGCGCATTGGTCACGTAGCTGACATCGGCGAAATAGACGTCGTTCTCGGCGCGCACATCGCGGCGGCCGAACGCGGTCTGCTCCAGCGGCACGCCGTCCTGGTGGCGTTTGGCCACATAGATGAAGGCGCGGCCATAGGGGCCGAGCAGCCATTTGTAGGTCGGGAAGATCACGAAATCCGGATCGAGCCGCTTCACGTCCAGCGCCAGCACGCCGACGTGATGGGTGGCATCGACGAGAAACATGGCGCCCTGCTTCTTCAGCGCAACGCCGACCTGCTCGACATCGATCAGTCCGCCATCCGACCAATGCACCGACGAGATCGAGGCGAGCGCGACGGGCGGTGCGCCCGGCCGTTCGATCGCGGCGAGCGCGGCAGAAGTCCAGTCGCCATCCTCGGGCTGGCGAATGGTCTCGACCGAAAAACCCTGTGCTCCGGCGCGCGCCTGCCATTCCAGCACTGGCGATGAATGGTCGTTCTCCAGCACCAGCACGCGTGAGCCGCGCGGGATGGTGACGAGCTTTGCGGCGGTCGATACGCCGTAGCCTACGGACGAAACCAGCGCGACATCGCCGGCATCGGCATTGATCAGCCGCGCCGCGGCGGCGCGGGTACGCTCGTGAATCTCATTGGCAAAGCTGCCGGGAACGAGCCACGGCTGGCCCTTGCGCCCGACGGCAGCACGGCCCGCTTCCAGCGTCTTGCGCGGCAGCGGACTATAGGATGCGGCGTTGAGGTAGCAGATGTCGCGCGGCACATCGAAATGCTCGCGCTGGGAAGGCAGCATGGTATCTCTCATTCATTGTTCCCCGGATGCAGCGCAGCGTGAAACGGTGCGCTGCTGATCCGGGGTCCAGCGTGGCTCGATGGGGTCCCGGATCTGCGGAGCAGCGTTACACGCTGCACTGCGTCCGGGACACGAGAATCCATCATTAAACCGGTCACATGTTGAAAGCTATGAAAGCGTCCGGGTGACCGTATTCCCGAGACGCGCCGCTCACTTCAGCTACTCATTGACCGTTGGTTCTCCGCCCGGCCTTTGGCGCCTCATCCTTCAGCTTCTCCAGCGCGGCGGGCATCATCTGTCCGAACATGGAGCTCAACATCGCGGTCGGGATCAGGCCGGCATTGTTGCTCTCGCTGCCCTGTCCGCCGGACATCAGGAATTGCGGCACCAGGGGCTGGTTGATGCGGGTCAGGGCTTCGGCGAACTTCGCGAAATTCTGCTCCGCCAGACGGAATTCGGGGCCACCATAGGCATCGACCGCAAGCTTGGTCGCCTGCGCATTGGCGGCGCCGACCGCCAGCACCCGGTCGGCCTCGCCCTGTCCTTCGAGCCGCGACTGCTCACCGACGGCCGCGGCCGTCACCTTGCGCGTCTCGGCATCCTTCTGGGCACGCGCCAGTGCTGCGGCGCCCTCGTTCTCGTTGACCTTGACCTGGATCAGCGACTGCGTCAGCGCCGACTGGGCCGCGGCCGTCGCCTTGGCTTCGTTGAGCGCGCGCTCCTGGACCGCGGCCTTCTCCTGCTCCTGGTAGGTCTCGATCTGCTCGCGCGCGACCTGGCGCGAACGAAGCTGAATCAGGATGTTCTCGATCGTGTGGTCACCGGCAGCCGCCCTGGGCGTGCCGATCAGGACTTCCTGGAGATCGAGCGAATAGCCCTCGAACTTCGCCTTCATGGCGGCTGCGGATTCCTCCTGGATCGCGGCGCGGTTCTGCAGCAGTTCGATCAGCGTCATCTTTTGCGCGATATTCTTGAAGAACGCGCTGACCATCGGGTCGAGCGTCTGCTCGACCAGCTTCTTCACGTCGCCGAAGCGCTGGATGATCATCGGCGCCTTCTTGTAGTCGATATGCATCACCACCGAGAGCGGCAGCGTCGGCTCGAACGCGTCCTTGGTGATCAGCGAAATCTCCGACAGGTTCTCGTCGAGCTTCATCGCGCCGACTTCGCCGCGCACCCATTTCAGGATGAAGTTGACGGTCGGGATGATCTCGATCTTGCCGGCGTAGGTGTTGAATGCGTATTTGCCCGGCAGCAGCGGGTCTTTCCAGACGCCGCGGCTGCCGTTGAGCACAAGCTCGCCGTGGCGATATTGTTCGCCCGACACGTCGTCGGTCCTCGGCCCGGTATAGAAGATGACGACGCCGACATTGCCGACTGGAATGACCGTTTTCGGCACCGCCTCAACCGTCGCGAACAGCCGGTTGATATACCAGGTGCCCTCGACGATGATCTGCAGCTGCCTTCCGCGATAGCCGCCACCCTTCAGGAATTTCTCGGGCTCCTGAAAATTGTTGTGAAAGGTTTCCTCATCGCGCAAATCGGTCCCGACCTCGGGCGCGATGATTTCGCCCGGAGGCAGCGACGGACCATCGTGGACGGTGACGATTCCGACCAGGTCGGCATCGGTCGCAAGCACAAACGGCGAGAAACCCCATCGCTCCGATATCGTGAGCTGCATGCCTTCGAGGACGCCGCGCTCGCGCTCACTGAGGGCGTGGCCGTAGACGCGATCGTCGGTGATGATGGCAAACTGGGTCGTGTTGATCGCATAGGTGCCCTCGCGCAGGATTTTCCGCTGCGGACCCTTCTGGCCGCCGCCCAGCAAAAACCGTCGCGCGTCCTGGAAGTCCGCTTTGTCCTCGGTGTCGTTGGCGCCAAGCACCTGCGAGGCGCCAAGCGGGGCGCCGTCGCGCGCGAACACGTAGGCGATCTTGCCCTGTCCGACGGTCACGAGGTCCGATTTATGGATCCGGTACATGAAGGGAAAGAACACATGCAGGCCGCCGCGCAGCACTTCCGGCTCGTAGCCGGCTTCGCCGTTGAGCGCGATGAAGCCGCCTGCGATCGAGCCTTTCGTCGTCCATAGCTTTTCGACGATGCCGACCTGGTTGTTCGGGATATAGCGAAAGATATTGGAAGCGCGCAGCAGCGCGATTATGACAGCAACTGCCGCGGCCCAAAGGGCCGGCTGAATCCAGCCTGAACCATTAAGAAAGCCGGTGAAGTCCATATTCCATCTCCACAATTCGCAACTGGGTAGTTCGGCAATCCGAACCTGCACCCCAGAATTGCGGAGCGGGGATGTGGTAGGCCGCAACGTCCGCGCAAGACGTTAACGGCGAGGTGTCTCGCCAATCTTTTTTGGATTAGCCGCATTGACAAGCGCACGAATTCGTCGGCGTGCGACAGGTGCGTTTGTTGCTGTTATTTTATAACATGCTGACGCATCATGTTATTGACGACCGCTGGGATGCGAAGTGCCCCACGTACTCGCTCTCATCCATGCGCGCGCTTCGCGCACCGCTATCTCATCAGCTCCGGCCAGGGCACAATCGTCGACTTCACCGTCTTCATCGCCATCCATCCACGACAGCTTGGCCGACCTTGAGCGGCTTGCTCATGAAGTCCTGATTGAACTCGCTGCCGCATTCGACAATGACGCCGCCGAGCTCATGGCCGAGCGTGAATGGCCAGGGCAGCGGCTTCGGCCAATGGCCTTTGAGGATGTGCAGATCGGTGCCGCAGACGCCGCAGGCGCCGATCTGGATCAGCGCGGCCTTCTTGCCGACCTTCGGCCACGGTACGGTGCGAATCACCGGCTGCGCCCCCGGGCCGTCATAGGTGCAGACGCGGATTGGTTGCATGCGTTTCTCCCGGGCTGTCGGCTCGTGTTGGCATGAGGCGCGGCGGGAAACTTATGGGATCGGGCTGGCGCTGCCAAGGCGCGCCAACCGGCGGCCGTTGACAGGTTTTCGCCCGCGCCTCACAACGAAGCGAAGCGCGAATCAATGCCTGGTGAATTTCGAGCTCACGATCATGTTCAAGACTTCCTCTCAAATCGCAGGAGGCTGATCCATGGCGGTTTGTGGCGCCTGTGCGGGCGCGCTGTTCGGTCGCTTCTTCCGGGCCCGGGAGGCGTCCGTCACGGGATTTTATTTCGACCAGCCCACACCGACGGAGCCCGCGACCCTCACGCTCGAATATTGCAAGAGCTGCGGCTTCATCCGTCAGGCGCCCGATCAGATGATCCGACTGAATTATGAACGTATCGTCCGCCGGACGGTCGAGCCGCTGCCTCCCTACGCCGGGGACATCCTGTCAAGCCTGTCCCGGTTCGGCGTCAAAAGCGACGACCTCGTTCTCGAGATCGGTTCGAACGACGGCGCCTTCCTCAAGCAGCTTCACGCGCAAGGGTACCGAAACCTGCTGGGCATCGAACCTTCGAAGCAACTCGCCGAGACTGCGAGAAAGTCCGGCCTCGAGATCCATGGCGCCTACTTCGACCAGCGGCTCGCCGCGGAAACTCGTAGCCAGCGTGGCGGGGGCGCGCGCGTGGTGATCTGCCGCCACACCCTCGAGCACGTGCCTGACATTGTCGAATTCACCACAGCCATCGCCGCCGTGCTTTCGGCGGATGGAATAGCCGTGATCGAAGTGCCTGACACGGATTGGCTCATCACCAATCTTTTTGCGCATGAGATCTGGGACGAGCACATCTCCTATTTCCGGCCGCGTTCGCTTGCCGCGCTCCTGGGTAACTGCGGTCTCAAGCCGGTTCGCCTGGAGCGGATGCGGGCTCGGGACACGCGCAATCTCGTGTGCTGGTCGGTGCCTGCGTCCGCAAACGTCTCCGCCGTGCCCACTGCAAGCGAAGATGAGGCCGGCTTCGAGGCCGTGGAGGGATTTCAGGCGCGCTGGGATGCTTTTTCCGAGCGGCTGAGATCCATCGTGCTGGCGAGTTCCCACCCCATCATTGCGATCGGCGCCGCGCACCCTCAGCTCAATTTCCTCAATTTCACCGGGCTTGCCGCCGCGGTGGACACGCTTGTCGACGATGACGAAGCCAAGGCGGGCCGTTTTGCGCCGCTCGCAAGAGCAGTGCCAATCCGGACGACATCCGAAATTCTCGCAACCGTGCGCCAGGGAACGCTGCTCCGAACGGGCTTTCCCTATCCGGCCTGGGAAGACCGTATCGAAAGCGCGCTCGGCGCCTACAATGTCCGCTCCATCAAGCCCTACGATATCCTCGGCTCGCAGCGGTAATCCTACCGTGTCAAAACCTCATGGTAAGGAGGCGCGTTAGCGCCGTCTCCGGACGATGCTTCGCATCGCCGGGAGAACCATGAGGCCTCCGACGGTGGCCTTATCCTTCGAGACGCTTGCTGACGCAAGCTCCTCAGGATGAGGGGATAGAGCCCGCGTTTGCGGCGGTAGGAGTAGTCCTGCGGCCGTTGACAGCTTTGCGCGCACGCCTCACCTTGGCCCGCAAAATTTCGGGGGACGAGACGTTGCGCAATCGCTGGGGCATGCTTGCGACGCTGTTCATGGTGCGCCTCACCATGGCGTTCCAGTTCCAGAGCGTCGCCGCGGTCGCGCCGCTGCTCCAGACGCAATACGGCGTCGGGCTCGCCGAAATCGGCTTCCTGATCGGGCTCTATTTCACGCCGGGCGTGGCGCTGGCGCTGCCTGGTGGCGCAATCGGAAGACGGTTCGGCGACAAGCGCGCCACGCTCGCGGCGCTGGCGCTGATGCTGCTCGGCAGCGTGGCGATGGCGCTCGGCGAAAGCTGGAGCTGGCAGGTCGCCGGCCGCCTCGTCGCCGGTGCGGGCGGCGTGCTGCTCAGCGTGCAACTGACCAAGATGATCACCGACTGGTTCGCAGGCAAAGAGATCGCGACCGCGATGGCGATCTTTGTCAATTCCTGGCCCGCCGGAATCGCGCTGTCGCTGTTGACGCTGCCCTCGATCGGCACCGGTTATGGGGTCAACGCCGTCTATCTCTCCGTCGCCGCGCTGATGGTGATCGGGATTTTGCTCGCCCTGCTCTATAGGCCGCCGCCGGGCGAAGCCGCGACTGCTGCCTCCGCCGCGCGCCTCGATATCAAGACGCTGATGGCGGTGATGGTCGCGGGCCTGATCTGGGGCCTGTTCAATGTGGGCTTTGCCGTAATCTTCTCCTTCGGCCCGACCATGCTGGTCGAACGCGGCTGGACCATTGCGCAGGCAGGCTCCGTGATCTCCATCGTGCTGTGGATCGCCGTGTTCAGCGTGCCCTTTGGCGGCTTTGTCGCCGACCGGCTGAAGCGGCCGCAGGGCGTGCTGGTCGCGGGCGCGATCGTGTTTGCGGGCCTGATGCTGTGCCTGGCGCACACCGGCGCTGTGATCGCGACCGTCATCGCGCTCGGGCTCGTCAGCGGCCAGCCCGCCGGTCCCATGATGAGCCTGCCCGCGCGCGTGCTGCAGCCCGCCACCCGCGCGATCGGCATGGGCGTGTTCTACACCCTCTTTTACGCCACCATGATGCTCGGCCCGATCATCGGCGGCGCCGCCGCCAAATGGACCGGAAGTGCCGCCGCCGCCTTCGACTTCGGCGCGCTGGTGCTGCTGGCGTGCCCGCTGTTGCTGGTGGTGTTCAACCGGATTGCGGCTGCGCGGGTGACGACGGCTGACTAGTGGCGGATCATCGCCAAGAGAGTTCAAACATCCGGCACAAAGCTGTTGTAGGATCAGTTTCGATCGCTCTTTGGTTGTTGATCCGTTTGTTGATTTAACTCGAAAAAGGACACGGAGAAAACGCGATGGCCGGAGATCCCAAGGCTTCGGACTTCTACCCCGCGGACAATCCGGCCGCGATCGCCCACATCAATCTGCTTCAGGGCATCATCAACCGCCTCGCCAACAACAGCGCGTCCTGCAAGACCTGGTGCCTGTCGATCCTCGCCGCGCTGCTCAGCCTTGCAGGCGCGACACACAATCCCACCCTGGTGACGATTGCGCTGGTGCCGGTCACAGTGTTCGGGTTCATCGACACGATGTATCTCGCGAATGAGACCGCATACCGCGATCTCTACAAGCGCATCGTAGGCGCGATACGCGATGGCGAATACAGGCTCGCCAACACGTTCGAGGCCGGCGCCTGGAACGGCGTTGGCCATTTCCTTTATTGCTTCATCCGGGCCGCCGCCTCCTGGGCGATCTGGCCGGTCTATCTCGGTCTCGTCGCCGCCTATGTCGCAGCCGACCATTGGGGCGCGCTGGACGCGCTGGCGACCGTTCCGAAGCCGCCATAGCCTCGCCGAGCCCCGTCTACGACCTTGCTAACCCTCCATTAACCCTGCTGGACGTAGGGTTTTGCGACGCCGTTTGGCCGGCCGTCGGGTAGCGAGATGAGCTTCGCGCATAAAAAATCTATACTTCCGGCCGCCGAGGAGCGCCGGCGCTTCCAGCGCGTCAGGGTGCACCTGCTCGGCCGCTATATGTTGCCCGACCGCCGCGAATTTCCCTGCCAGATTATCAATATGTCGCCGGGCGGCTTGGCGCTGCTCGCGCCCGGCATCGGCAATGTCGGCGACCGCGTCATTGCCTATCTCGACCATATCGGCCGCGTCGAGGGCAAGATCACCCGCATCATCGACAACGGCTTTGCCATGACCATCGGCGCCACCGCGCGCAAGCGCGACAAGCTCGCCGCCCAGCTCACCTGGCTCGCCAACCGCGACATCCTCAATCTGCCGGAAGACCGCCGTCACGACCGCATCATCCCGCGCAACCCGATCGCGATGCTGACGCTCGAGGACGGCACCAAGATGACCTGCCGCATCATCGACCTTTCTCTTTCCGGCGCGGCAATTGCGGCCGAGCACCGGCCGCCGCTGAAGTCGCTGGTCATGCTCGGCGTCGTGCAGTCGCGCGTGGTGCGCAACCTCGAAGAAGGCTTCGCCATCGAGTTCATCCACGAGCAGAACGTCGACACGCTCGAGGAAGCCGTTACCTCGCGTTAACCTCGCCGGACCGCCATTCCTCCGCGGGCCCCGGACAGACCATTCGTCCCCCATCGCTGTGGCCGGCGGCCTATCCGCGAGCCCAGGACTTTGCGAGCCAAAGACCTCGCATTTTCCGGCAGCGCAAAGACAGGGTTAGCGGCCGGTTAATGCCGGAAGCCGCCGCCTCCAGCCCTTTGCCAGGCGGAAGGCCCGGTTTCGCCCTTACGACATCCCACGCGCCACGGCAGCGGTTCACGAAAGCCGGTTAATGCCGCGCGCTGTTTCAGCCGTAAACCGCGCAACCACGCGGCCCAAGTTCTTAATCGGTAAAATTTGAATCAATTGCAGTCATTTCAAATTTTAGTCGAATAAGGCTCAAGTATAAATCGATCTGTCCGCGACTTTTACTTTCATTCGCTTCAAATCTACTTGGCGCGCTTAGCGGCGGCGCAAAATCTTTGTGCGAAACGTGGTCCCAACAAGAAAAACGGGGGCCACGATGTTCAAGCTCAAGGGACGGGAGTTGGCGGTTGTCGCCATCTTGCTGGGGATGCATGCGCCGGCGCAGGCCGGCGACGATCGAATGCTTTATGCGAGCCTTGGAGAAACCACGCGTGCACCGATCGGCTGGGTCGAGTTTTGCGCCGACATTCCGGAGGAGTGCCGGGGCACTGCGACGCAGCCAAGAGATATCGTGATGTCGCAGACAGCGTGGCGCGATCTCAACAAGGTCAACCGCTGGGTCAACGAGAGCGTCAAGCCGATGACCGACATGGATCATTGGGGCGTGATCGAGAAATGGTCGCTGCCGACCGACGGCTACGGCGACTGCGAGGATTACGTGCTGATGAAGCGCAAGATGCTGATCGATGCGGGCTGGCCGCGCGAGGCGCTGCTGATCACGGTCGTGCGCGACAAGAAGGGCGAAGGCCACGCGGTGCTGACCGTGAAGTCCGACAAGGGCGAGTTCGTGCTCGACAACCAGAACGAAAGCGTCCTGGCCTGGGCAGACACCGGCTACCGCTTCGTCAAGCGCCAATCGCAGAGCGATCCCAACGTCTGGGTCTCGCTCGGCGACAACCGCCCGGCGGTCGCAACCGCCAGCTCACGCCAATAACAGGACTTATCGAACCCGCGACCCGGTCACATCCCCACCCCTCCCCGTCCCAGACCGGTTCGCGCGCGGCCAGCTCTCCCCCAAGAGCTGGCCGCACCTTTTTGGCCAGCACTCGCTCTGATCTTTATGGGATTTTACTGCGCCTTAACCACGTGCGGTACACCATCACGTCATGAAGACTCGCGACGATATGAGCGCGGTGATCGAGGGCCTGCAAAAGGACCACCGCCTTCTGGCGGCCTTTTTGGAAGCGACCGACAAGATCGATTGGCGGCCTCTCCATAGGCGGGTGGCAATCGGCGAGACGGCCAAACTCGTCAATCTGGAAACGCTTGAGGCATCAACAGCACCAGTATTGCCTCAAGTTGGCTCCCCCAAATCGCCGGTTTCGCCTTTTGCCTTCAGGCGCGCCAACCTGGTGCGAGCTTCCGAATAGCTCGACAACGTCACCCTATCCTCGGCTCCAACGCACGCGCTCGCCAGGATCGCGCCAGCTGCGCCGGTCAGCAGGGTCATCATCCACGCTAAGGTGTGATAGTGCCGAAGCGCCGCCCCGCGCGAATGGTGCGATGCAACAGCCATAGGCCCGAACGCGAATAGCTCTGGAAGATCCCGCTTTTCGGGCTTGCCAGCCTCGTTTTTGTCAGATTCATTGCCAGATAATTACAGCCCTGCGTCGGCACCAAGCCGCGCTTTCGAAGGCCCGGATTTTCTACGCGTCAGTTTGCTTCGCGTTTGCCTGAACCGCCGGCGCCGGCGGCATCCGAGACATCCTTTTTCTTCATTTGGACCTTGCACAGCCGATGATCCCAATCGCCCGCGAAGCCCTTCCGACCAACAACCGCGCCGACAATAACCGGGCCCGCATCGGCGCCCAGCCGATCGCGCTCACCGCCGCCGCCCTTTGCCTCGTGCTTGCCGGTGTCACCTCGATCGCGCTCTGGCGGGTCTATACCGGCACCTCTCCCGAAACCGACCGCGCGGTCGCGGCCCGCGCGCTGCAGGCACGCACCGCGCAGGCCTCCGAGCAGCTGGTCGAAAAGACCAAGGGGCTCGAGCAAACCCAGCAGGAATCGATCGACCAGCTGCAGGTGGTGCAGGACCAGCTCTCGACCGTCCGCCGCCTGCTCGCCGCCCAGCAGGCCGACACCAAGCGGCTGTCCGAGCAGGTCACGGGCCTGACGGAAGCGATCGACGGCCTGCGGCAGTCCTTCGCCAGCGCCCAGCCCTCGGATCCCTCGCCGGCGCCCTCCACGCGCAACCGCTCGGTCCGGACCCGGGCGCACCACACGGTCAGAACGGCCCAGAGGCGAGCGAAACACAGCTAGCCTCTGTCCGCAGGCCCGCATCGACGGTCTTCCCTGAAATATCCCGTATCAACAACACCTTAAAGCGCGACGGCGGCTCAAAGCCCGTCGCGCCTGCCCAGCTGCCGCCGGCAGCCCTCCGCCACCCGCTAATTTTCGTGTGCCGTTTGTGAACTACCTCACATTTGCCCGGGAGAATCCGGGGCATGCTGCAGTTCACCGGAAGGCGTGAGCCGATTTCAATTTCCGGGGCTGGCAAGGTCGTTGACGGTATACTGCGTCGACGGCCTTGTTTCTTTTATTCCCCTCCCGAAAGATTTTATTCGCCGCTCCTCGCAGGCTGGTGAATTGCCATCTCTTTTGGCTGGCGCGCGGACTTGATCCCGCGCGCAAGCGCTTCCTTTCACGACATCACTGGCAAACTTGCACAGTGCGCAAACGCCAGCCATACGACGTCAACACGCGCTGCCGCACGAGCGTGCAGCCGCCCTCGACATAGCCGTTGTCGTAATAAGCGTCGTCTGGATAGCCGTAGTAATCGTCATAATACGGCCCGATAAAACCTACACCCGCAACGAAGACGCGGCGGTGGAAGCCGTGATGGAAACCATGGAAGCCATGGTGGAAGCCCGGCGCGAAGTGCGGCCCGCCAATCGCGGCGGTGCGAAAGGCGGCGCCGCCCATCGGGGCCGCGCGGATCGCCATGCCGCCGCCGTGCCAGCCGCCTCCCATGCCGCCGTGCCAGCCGCCACCTCCCATTCCGCCATGAAAGCCGCCACCTCCCATGCCGCCATGAAAGCCGCCGCCACCGAAGCCGCCGTGGCCGCCGCCTCCGCCGCCGCCTCGCGCCGAAGCGGCGCTGGGAGCCAGCGTGCTCAGCGCGGCCGTTGCCAATAACGCGATCATGATCTTGCGCAACATGACACTGTCCCTCCTCCGATCGCCGATGACTTTGAGCGGCACGATCGCAGAGAAGTCTAGGACGCCTTTGCGGCTACGGCCGGATCGCTCGGCTCAATTCTCCGCGACCCGTTATTTATGCATCGTTCATGTATCGGATCACGCGTTAGCACCCGCGGCGATCAAGCCCATTCCCCACATTCTGGTCATCGGCAAAACTCCCTTTATGATCCAGCGGTGCGGCGCGGGGCCAGGTTCCCGGCGCTGATTGGAAGGGAGGTCCGCCATGCGCAAATTGATCGCCTTCGACGATGACACCGCCGCCAAGCTGACGCAATTGGCGCGCGACCGGATGGCGACGTTCCAGGAACTGGCGGACGAAGCCTTCGCCGATCTCCTGAAGAAGCACGGCATCCCGATCGACCTGAAGGACGCGCTGCGCAAGAGCGCGCGTCAGGACGGTGGTAGCGCCAAGGTGATCCCGCTGTCGAAGCGAAAAAAACAGCGCGAGTAAGAGACAGGCATGGCGTTCGCCATCAAGGCCGAGATCGGCGATCCCAGCGCGAAGACCTTCGCCTTCACCGCGCAAAAGACCATGTATGGCGGCAAGCAGATCGCCAGAGGCGACACCATCTTCCTGTTCGCGAGCGAGAACGAGGGCGGGCAAGGCCTCATCGCCCGCGGCGTCGTCACTTCCACTGAAGCGGTCGCGAAGAAACGCGGCATCGCCAGGCAGACGCCGCGGGTGAGCCTCGTCATCAAACGCACCGCGCTTGCGGAGCGGCGGCTCGGGCGCAGTGAACTCAAGCGCTTCGGCAGCTGGAATGACGGCCGGCCCGAAACCGAGCTCAACTTCAAATTCTATCGCCAGGCGACCAACAAGATCGTCGGCATCTCCGACGAAGCGGCGGCGTTCCTCAGCGGATTCTTCGCTGACGCGGCGTGCTAGTTGAGCAGCGGAGTTTGCACCGCAGCATCATCCGCGGCGTCACTGTCGCTGGACCGACTTGCATCAAGGTTCTGCTGGTGCATTGAGAAGCGGATAGTCGAACCTCTCGACCACGGCTGGAGAATCCGAAAAGGTTCCCCTTCCGGTTGGTCCTTTCTATCGCCACGAGATTCGTTATCTGACGTATCAGGCACTGTCAGCATCCGACTAGCGTGTGAACAACTCATGCCAACGACTCATGCTGGCCGTCGTGGAGATTGACCCACGCCGGTCAGAGCCTGTTTAGTGCCTGAGTTGAGTAGGCGCGGATTGGCTTTTGAAAATGCCGATCAAGCTCGACGTCGCATTGGCCGCCACTTCGCAAAAGCGCCACCAGGCGACATGCGCCGATCTATTCGATCACCTGATCTGCGCTCGCCAAAAGGTCCGGTGATAGTCGAATTCCGATTGCATCGGCGGTACGGCGATTGATTATCAATTCGAATTTGGTCGGCTCCTCAATCGGTATCTCGCCGGCCGGTGTACCGTTGAGCAGCTTCACCGCAAAGCGCGCGAGTTGACGATAAATTGCGTCGATGTTCGGCCCGTAGGACATCAGGCCACCGGCATCCACATATTCGCGGGCGTCGAATATAGCGGGCAGCCGGAGCTTGCGGCATTGTTCAGCGATCAGTTCAAGATTGGTCACGACCGTCGGATTGCGGAACGTGATAATGCCGTCGAGATGTATCGCACTTGCCTCGCTGAGGGCGGCGGCAAGATCGCCGGCTGAGCGGGCATTCAAGGCGACGAGTTCAAGTCCTAGCTGCTTCGCCGCCGCCTCCCCAGTCTGCCAGGTCCGTTTCGCATTCGGCCAATCGTCGCGCAACAACACTCCGACGCGCAGCGCCGATGGCACGACCTCCCTGAGCAGCGACAGCCGTTTCGGGATCAATTCCTCGGCGAGACTGTAGACACCGGAAATGTTGCCACCTGGTCGGGCCAGCGACTTGGCCATGCCGTTGGCAATCGGGTCGTCGTTAAGGCGTCCGATGATCGGCACCGTCTTGGTGACGCGCGCGGCCGCCGCGACCGAAGGCTGACTAGTCGCCAAGACCAGGCGGACGTCGAGGCCGATAAGCTCCGCCGCGAGATCCGGCAGTCGTGTCTCCTTGCCTTCGCCGTAGCGCTCGACCAGCACGTAGTCGCGCCCCTCGATCTGGTCGAGCGCCGCCATGCCTTCGCGAAACGCTTTCAGCTGATCAGGGGTGTGGTGAGGACCTTGAATCTTGAGCCAGCCAATCTGGGCCGGCGAGCCGGCGCTCCGAGCTCCGGGTGCGATGAAGGGCCATGCGACCGCGCTGACCATCCAGACGATAGCGTCCCGGCGCCTCATGCTCGCACCTCAGGCTCAGGGTGGTTGATCCTAGCGACGGGGCACATCCTTTGGAAGGGGTCGGAAACTCGCGGTCATCGATGTCGCAGAAAAGGTCAAAAGCGGAAAGGATCAGGCTGAGCGCAAATGCTCAGCTTTTAGCCCAAAAGCGGACATGGCCTGCAACATTCATAAGTCCAGGCCCTGGTAGTCCTTTGGTTCCAACATTCGTAAACACGCCAGCGTTGAGACATCTCGGGTCGGCATCATCGGCTTCTGCCGCGGCGGCCGCACTGTGTGGGGATATGCCGCACATTCGGCGGCAAAGTGCTCGGCTGATTGCCCTGTCGGCTCGTGCGCGGCGTCGCGTTGCTCGGCTCTGAGCCACAGCGCCCGAACGCATGGCTCGGCTGAACGTAGGGCACTTTCGCGACCCTGCCATCTATGCATAATCTCACGACCAAAGATAAAATAAATCGCAAGGGGGGAAACATGAGCGAGGTGGACGGCGCTACCCTGATCGCGAGGAGCCTCAAGCAGCAGGGCATCGATCATCTGTTCGGGATCGTCGGGTTTCCTGTCACCGCGATCGCCGTGGCGGCGCAGAAGGAAGGCGTCGCCTATCTCGGGATGCGCAACGAACAGAGCGCCGCCTATGCGGCAGGGGCCTACGGCTATCTCACCGGCCGCCCCGGCGCCTGCCTTACCGTCACCGGCCCTGGCGTGGTGCACGAACTCGCGGGTCTCGCCAATGCCCAGCAGAATTGCTGGCCCATGATCCTGATCGGCGGCGCCTCGGAGACTTATCGCGGCGGCATGGGCGCGTTTCAGGAAGAGCGGCAGGTGCTGATCGCCTCTCCGTTCTGCAAGTTCGCGCACGGCATCGAGAGCGTGCATCGCATTCCCTACTATGTCGAGATGGCAACCCGGCACGCGATCTATGGTCGCCCCGGCGCCACCTATCTCGACATGCCCGACGACATCATCAGGGGCAAATGCGACCTCGATAAAGTCGTTGAGGTCGAAAGTGTGGGCGAACCGCCGCGTATGGTGGCGCCGACCGAGAACGTCGAGGCGGCGCTGAACCTGCTTGAGAGGGCCGAGCGGCCGCTCGTCCTCCTCGGCAAGGGCATGGCGTGGTCGCGCGCCGAGGACGAGGTCCGCGCCTTCATTGAGCGCACGCAACTGCCGTTCGTGCGCTCGCCGATGGGCAAGGGCGTGATGCCGGACGACCATCCTCTGTCGGCCGGCGCGGCGCGCACGCTGGCGCTGCAACAGGCCGACGTCATCTTCCTGATGGGCGCGCGGTTCAATTGGATCTTTCATTTCGGCCAACCGCCGCGCTATGCGAAGGACGTCAAGATCATCCAGCTCGACATCGCGCCCGAGGAGATCGGCCACAACAAGGCGACGGAAGTGGCGCTGGTCGGTGACGGCAAGGCCATCGTCAGCCAGCTCAACAAGGCGCTCGACAATCGCCAGTGGTTCCATGCCAAGGACTCGCCGTGGCGGCAGGCGATTGCCAAGAAGACCACCGATAATGCGGCGCAGATCCGGCCGCAGATCGATGACAATTCTGCGCCGGCCGGCTACTACCGCGCGCTGCGCGACGTCGCCGCCTGGATGCCGCGGAACGCGATCCTGAGCGCCGAGGGCGCCGGCACCATGGATATCGGCCTCACGCAATTGCCGAGCTTCAATGCCCGTTCCTGCCTGAACGCCGGCACCTACGGCACGATGGGCGTCGGCCTTGGCCAGGTCATCGCCGCCTGCGTGGCGCATCCCGACCGGCCGGTCATCCACCTCTCGGGCAACTCGGCGATCGGCTTTTCCGGCATGGAGATGGAGACGCTGGTCCGCTACAACCTCGCGGCCAAGATCGTCGTCCTGAACAATGGCGGCATCGGTGCCGGCATGCCGCAGATCCCGGACGACCCGATGTTCAATCTGAAGCCCAACGCGCTGATCTATGGCGCGCGCTATGACCGGGTGATGGAGGCTTTCGGCGGCAAGGGTTTGCTGGTCGAGGACCCGAAGGACCTGCGCGCTGCCCTCGACGAGGCGATGAACTTCCGCGGTCCCGCCCTGGTCAACGTCGTGATCTCGCAGGGCTCGGCCCGCAAGGCGCAGGAGTTCGCCTGGCATAGCTGATCGAGTGACACATCAAGGGGGCGCGGCGATTGGCGGCGCGGCTCCATATTGGGAGGGTCGCCATGCAGGAACAGGTAATGCATCCGGAGCTCACGGCTGGGACCCAGCCGGCGCTCAAGGGAATCAAGGTGCTCGACCTCACCCAGTTCGAGGCGGGACCGTCATGCACCGAGGCGCTGGCCTGGTTCGGAGCTGACGTCGTCAAGGTGGAGGAACCCAATCGCGGCGAGCCGGGGCGCTGGGGATTGAGCGAACGCCCCGACGCCAACTCCACCTATTTCATCTACTACAATCTCAACAAGCGCAGCGTCACCTGCAATCTCAAGAGCGACGGAGGCAAGGCGCTGCTGACGCGGATGATCGCCAAGGCCGACGTCCTGGTTGAGAACATGGCGCCCGGCACTTTCGCGCGACTTGGCTTCGACTATCCACGGCTGAGCGCGATCAATCCGCGATTGATCTTCGCCCAGGTCAAGGGCTTCGCGCCGGAAAGCGAGCACGCGAACTACCTGGCCTTCGACATGATCGCCCAGGCAATGGGCGGCACCATGGGGGTGAACGGCTTTCCCGACGAGCCGCCGGTCCGGCCAGGCTCGACCGTCGGCGATACCGGCACCGGCATGCTTTGCGCCATGGGCATCCTCGCTGCTCTCTACCAGCGCATGGCGACCGGCCGCGGCCAGCACATCCAGATCGCCATGCGCGACGCGATGCTGAACTATTGCCGCACGCCGATGAGCCGCCAGGCCGCCCGTGAGGACCAGTTGCCGCGTGGCGGCAACACGGTGTTCGGGACCGCGCCGGGTGGCCTCTACAAATGCTCGCCCGGGGGGCTTGACGACTGGTGCTACATCTTTGCGTCGCGGGGCAACGAGGACCATTGGCGCCGCTTGGTGAAAGCGATTGGCCGAGAGGACCTGCTCAACGATCCGCGCATGGCCGACGGCGGCATCCGCGCCCAGAACCGGGAGGCCGTGGATGCGGCCATCACCGAATGGTCGTCGAAGCGCACCAAGCAGGAAGTAACCCGGATCATCGCCGGCGCCGGCGTTCCCTGCGGCGCCGTTCTCACCACGCTCGAACTCCTGCACGACCCGGATCTGCACAAGCGCGGGATGATGCAAACGATCGAGCATCCGGTTCGCGGGCCTGTCATCGTGGCGGGTTGGCCGCTGCGGATGTCGGATACCAAGGTCCCGTTGAAATGCGCCCCGATTCTCGGCGCGGATTGCGAGGCGATCTATGGCGAGTGGCTCGGCTGCTCGCCCGACGAGGTCAGGAACATGCGGCAAGAGAAGATGATCTGAGGACCGCGATCCCGGCCGCGGGAGGAGCCGCTACAGGCTTTACCGGATCATGCGCTAGCCGATCCTTTTCAGGCCCTTTTTGAAGCGCGGACCGTTTCGCTGGTAGGATTCCGCGTCGAGGGTCTGAACCTGCTCAGGATCAAGCGTACGGATCACCCGCGCCGGCGAACCGATGATCAGTGAGTATTCCGGGAACTGCTTGCCTCCCGTGACCACGGAACCGGCACCGACGACGCTGCCCCGGCCGATCCTCGCGCCGTTCAACACGATCGCGCCCATGCCGATCAGCGCGCCGTCCTCGACCGTGCAACCATGCAGGATGGCGTTGTGACCGATGGTGCAGTTCTTTCCGATCGTGAGCGGAAAGCCGGCATCGGTGTGGCAGGTTGAGCCGTCCTGCACATTCGAGCCCTCGCCGATCTCGATCCATTCGTTGTCGCCGCGCAGCACCGCGCCGAACCAGACGCTGGCGCCTTGCTTCAATCGTACCTTGCCGATGACGGTTGCGGTGTCGGCGATGAAGTAGTTGCCGTCAGCGGGAAGATCGGGCCCCTGCCCGTCCAGTTCGTAGATCGCCATCAAGGTCTCCTTTGCGCGGGAAACCTTGGCACAGCCAAAACGCTTAGGCCAGTAGGCCGGCGAGCCGCAGCGTCATCACGAAGAAGGTGCCGGACATCAAACTCCAGAAGCCCGCGATCACGGTCGCCATCATCACGAATTGGAAGCGGCGGCGTTCGATCTGGATGCCGCGCAGCGTGTTGCGCATGATGATGAAGGGTGCTGCGAATACCAGGAACGGCACCGCCGCGAAGCGCTGCGGCGTCACGCCTTCCTGCAGCAGCCCGAAGCCCGCGGGACGTTCGGCGAAAGCCTGGTAGCCGCTCGCGAGTGCGCCTGCGAGCGCAAAACCGATGCACAGGGAGAACAGCGAATTCAACGTATCCGGCGACATCGGTACTCCCCCGCAACCCAACCAACCGCGCGCCCTTATCTTTGGCAAAATCGGGGGCCCGCCGCCACATCATCCTTAAGGAAAGGTTAATCGGCAAGGGCCCGCGTGCGGCGCGTGCATGGCTTGCGACCTCGCCTCCAGCGGGAAACGCTTAAGGGAACCCGCCCGCGCATGGCATATTGCCCGCGATGATTCGCCAATTCTCACAGATATCCCGCTCAATGACGGCGTTTTCGCTCCCGAGCCTTGGCGCGCGCGACTGGCTGCGCGCCGGCCATTTGCTGCCGATCGCGCTGGCGGTCGCGATGACTGCCGGCGCCGTCGCGCTGGTCGCCTATTTACTATGGCCGACCTGGGGCATCGTTGGCTCGAACGGCCCGGAACGGCTGCCGGTCAGCGTCGGCGGCACACTGTTCAACGTCCCGGCGTCGGCGATCCGCATGAAGATCCAGCGTCACTCCGGGCCGCAGGAGCGCGTCGACCTCAGTTTCAGCTATCCCTCGCTGCAGCCGCCGGAAGCGCAGAAGCATGTCAGCGCCGATGAGGTGGTCGAGGAGATGACGCAGCCGATCGACCGCATCTTCCTGTCGATCTCGGCGCATCACGACTCGCTCGCGCCGGACATGCGCGTGCGCTCGATCTATCCGCGCTATCTCGAGCCGGCCTCGACCGCGGGGCCGGACGGCCTCGCCATGCGCGCCTTCCGCGCCGAGACGCCCTATGGCGGCGAGGAGCTTTACTTCGCCAACACGCCCGCGCTCACGGCGCGCTGCACGCGCGATGCGTCGACACCCGGGATGTGCCTGAGCGAGCGCCGCATCGACGGCGCCGATCTCACCTTCCGCTTTCCACGCAGTTGGCTCGCGCAATGGCAGGATGTCGCAGCCAGCATGGACCGGCTGGCGCTGCAGCTGCACGGGACGAAGTGACTAGATCGGTAACCCGGATGAGCCAACGGGTCCGGGCAAGGCGCGGCCCGATGATAAACTCCGCGACATCCGGGGACTCTGCGCACGACCCGCATGTCGCTCGCGCTCATGCGGGCTACGCAACAGCCCTACTCGACCAGATCGTCCTCGAGGATCGCCATCTGGAACTGGAACGAGCGGTCGTCGTCTTCGTCGTCGACGAAGAGCACGCCGATGAACTCCTCGCCGATATAGACCTCGGCGGAGTCATCCTTCTTCGGCCGCGGCACCACGCGGATCTTGGGATTGCCGAACACGCGCTTGAGATAGGCGTCGAGCTTCCTGACTTCTTGAACGTCCACGGCGGTCTCCAATGCGCTCTTTCCAATTCGGGCGGGTTTTAGGACGAGACGGCGCGGACCGCTAGTGGTCCGTCCCACACTTTATAATCTCTCAAACTGCCCAGGCGGCGCCGGCGAAGTGCGCGCAAATGCATGATTTCAATGCGGTTTCTAAACCAGGCCGCGGCCCCGCTGATGCGGAACCGCTGTTCCCATCGCACAGGAATCGAGCGTGAGAGGAGGCTTAGAGCCCGATCGCCGAGATCATCTGGTCCATGGTGCGCGACGGCTCGGCGCAGCCGGCTTCGCCGACGATCTTGGCCGGCACACCGGCGACCGTGACATTGTGCGGCACCGGCTTGACCACCACGGAGCCCGCTGCAATGCGCGCGCAATGACCGATCTCGATATTGCCGAGGATTTTTGCGCCCGCCCCGATCAGCACGCCATGGCGGATCTTCGGATGACGGTCCTCATTCTCCTTGCCCGTGCCGCCGAGCGTCACGCCATGGAGGATGGAGACGTCGTCCTCGATCACGGCGGTCTCGCCGCAGACGAAACCGGTGGCGTGGTCGAGGAAGATGCCGCGGCCGATCTTCGCGTTCGGATTGATGTCGGTCTGGAACACCGCCGACGAACGGCTCTGCAAATAATAGGCAAAGTCCTTGCGGCCCTCCAGATAGAGCCAGTGCGCGAGACGATGGGTCTGCAGCGCATGAAAGCCCTTGAAGTAGAGCAAGGGATCGATGAAGCGCGAGGTCGCGGGATCGCGGTCGTACACGGCGACGAGATCGGCGCGGAAGATGTTGCCGAGATCGGGCTGGTCGCGCAGCGCCTCGTCATAGGTCTGGCGGATCAGGTCGCCGGACATCGCGGAATGATCGAGCCGGTCGGCGAGACGATGCACCACCGAGTCTTCCAGGCGATCGTGATGCAGGACCGTCGAATAGATGAAAGTCGCAAGCTCGGGCTCGCGACGCACGATGTCTTCCGCTTCGGTACGGATGCGATCCCAGATGGGATCGAGTGCCGCGACTTTGCCCTGCGGATTGATCTGATGCATCGCCATGGGTCGCTCCCGCATGATTATCAGCCATTCTATAACATGGCCAAAATACAGAGTCCTAACGGCGCCCCCTGTGGAAGGTGAAAGGCACCCGAACCGACACGTGGGAAAGAATCGCTGGAAATCAAGCGTTTCCCGGGCATCCATGAGCGCATTTCATGGATTGGGTGAAAGAAAATCATTCTACGACGCGAGCCTTGGTTAGCCGCGGGTTAGTCCTACTACGTCGCAAGCGGCTCTTCCACCTCATCCTGAGGAGCTTGCGTTAGCAAGCGTCTCGAAGGATGAGGCCCCCATGGTTCGAGACGGCGCTAACGCGCCTCCTCACCATGAGGGTTTGGCGCAGCAAGATTTGGCGGAAATCAAGCCGCCGCAGTTCCAACTATTGGAGCATTTCAGCGCCGCCGCACATCTGCGCATGTGGACCCGGCACATGGGCGGGAACGACATCAAGACAAAGGTTCTGAGCGCGCGGCCGGCCGACACGATTTCGGTCTGGATCGCCGCCATCCTGATCCCCCTTTTCCTGATGGCGCCGGCGCTGTGGAACGGCTATCCGCTGCTGCAGTGGGACACCGGCGGCTATCTGGCGCGCTGGTACGAAGGCTATCTGGTGCCGAGCCGCTCCACCGTGTTCGGCCTCTATCTGCATTTCGGCGAGGATTCGGATTTCTGGATCAATCTCGGCGCGCAGGCGCTGGCCACGCTCTGGATCCTGCAGCTGGCCTTGCGCGTGCTCAACCTCGCCCAGCCGTTCCGGCTCCTGGCCATCAGCCTCTTGCTGATCCTGACCACGGCACTGCCCTGGCTTGCGAGCCTCCTGCTGACAGATATTTTTGCCGGTCTTTCGGTGCTGGCGCTTTTCATCCTCATCGTGCACGGCGGCAGGATTTCGGCTCTGGAAAAGCTCTTGCTGTTCCTTTTCACGGCGTTTTCTGCCGCGATCCACAGCGCCACGCTGGGGGTGCTGTTCGGCCTTTGCGTGCTTGGCTTCCTCGCCAAGCCCTTCCTGCGCAAACGCATCGCATGGCCCGGCCTGATCCAGGGCAGCCTGACGATCGTCCTCGGCGCGGTGATGCTGCTCGCAGCCAATTTTGCGCTCTCGGGCCAATTGGCCTGGACGCCGGGCGGCACCGGCGTCGCCTTCGGCCGCATGCTGCAGGACGGCATCGTCGCCCGATATCTCAACGACCACTGCGCGCAGGAGAAACTGAAACTCTGTCCCTATCGCAATCAACTGCCGCCGACGGGCGACGACTTCCTGTGGGGCAACAGTGTGTTCAACACGCTCGGCCGTTTCGAGGGTCTGGGTGACGAGATGGGCTACATCGTCGTGCAGTCGCTGAAGGCATATCCGGCCTGGCAGGCAGAGGCCGCGCTCACGGCGACTGCGGAGCAAATGGGCCACGTCGCGACCGGCGAAGGCACTATCAACGTGATCACTCACACCTACGGAATCATCGAGCGATACATTCCCGCGCAGGCACGAGCGATGAGGGCGGCGCATCAGCAGCATGGCGACATCAATTTCGCTGCGGTAAACCTGGTCCATGTTCCCGTGGCGTTCGCATCGATGCTGGCTGTGGTCGGAATATTCGCGCACGCTTTGTGGCGCCGCAGGTTCGACGATCTCGCGCTGCTCGCGGCGACCGTCTGTTTCGCCCTGCTCGGCAATGCGGCGATCTGCGGCGTGATCTCGGGACCGCATGATCGCTATGGCGCGCGGCTGGCGTGGATCGCCACCTTCACCGCGCTGCTCGCAGCACTGAGATTCTTCGGCGACGACCAGGTAGAAGTCGACGACGCCTCACTTCCGACGTGAGAGGAAATCCGCGACGCCCGATTTGTAGACTTTGTCGCCGACCGCCCGCATGTGGTCGCGGCCCGGAATATCCAGCACTTCCGACCCCGGAATGATTTGACCGAGCGCCTGCGCCGAGCCCGCCACTTCGTCGGTGGTGCCGACCGCGATCAGCACCGGCACGGAGATGCCGGCCGCCTCCGCTTCCGTCATCAGGCCGCGCGACCCGCGCAGGCACGCGGCGAGCGCGAGGCGATCGGAGCGGGTTTGGTCCGCGAAAGCCCGAAACGTCCGCCCCACGGGATCGGTGACGTCGTCGAGCGACGGCGCTTCCAGCGCCAGCGCGACATTCTCGCCGGGGCCGCCGCCTTCGGTCATGGCAATGCCGATGCCGCCGAGGATCGCCGAGCGCAGCCGTTCCGGCGCGTTCAGTCCGAGCCAGGCGGCCAGGCGTCCGCCCAGCGAATAACCCATGACGTCAGCGCGCGCGATCTGGAGATGATCCATCAGCGCGACGACGTCGCCGGCCATGATCGGAATGGAGTATTGCGCAGGGTCATAGAGCTTCGCGGAATCGCCATGACCGCGATTGTCGAGCGCGACGACGCGGCGGCCGCCTTTCCTCAGTTCCGAGACCCAGGTCGGATAGACCCAGTTCACGTTCTTGGTCGAGGCAAAGCCGTGCACCAGCACGATCGGATCGCCCTCGCCTTCGTCGAGATAGGCAATTTCGACATCGCCGTGATGGAAGCTCGGCATTGGCATTTCCGTACTTGGTTTCTGTACTTGGGGAGAAGATCGGTGGCCGAAAGCTTACGCTAGCCTTACGCGGCTGCCGTCGCTACGGCGGTTTGAGCCTCTGCAGCATCCTTGGCAGCAGCCCTGACAGCATCCTTGGCGGCCGCCATCTGCCGGCGCAGCCGCCGCGCCTTCTTGTGATCGAGCCAGGCCTGGGTGGCCCGCTCGGTGGTGGACTTGATCGAGCACAAGACGCTGAACACCGCAAACAGCGCACCAAACAGCCAGAGCGCAAGATCGAACATGCCGGTCGCAAGCAGCAGCGCGCCGCGGCCGAGAATTTTCAGGATCGCACGGGTCTGGTTGCCCTTGGCCTCGGCCAGCTTTGCGGCGCGGGCGACATCCTTCGGACCTTCGGCGATCTTCAGCGTATCCAGCGCGCCGCGCGTGCCGGACTTCTCGGTGATGCGCCCGACGTCCTTGGCGAGGCGCACCAGCCCACCGGCCTTCTCGGCGCGGAACGCCGCCTTGATCGCGCTCACGCTATCGCCCGGCCGCAGCACCGAACTCGAGGCGACCGCCTGTTCCAGCGCCGGCGTATCGACAACCTCGCGCGCCGAGCGGCCGGCCCATGCGGCGAGCCCCTCGCCAAGCCGGCCGACCTTGCGCGCATCCTTCACCAGCGAGAGGCCGCCGCGCACCGGCAAAGCGCCGCCGACCGAGAAATAGGTTGCGGCCGTCACGGCAAGGCCGGCGGTCGCAAGCCCCAGCACCAGGCGATCGGTCTCCTCGCCCATCGCCAGATGCTTGCCCTCGCGCACGACATCCCTGACATCGCCGATCACGAAGAGATCTCCGGTCACCGTGCCGGACAGGCTCGCGACGTCATCGGCATTGCCGGTGACCAGTCCGGTCGCAAAGCGCTTGGCGAAATGCGACGTCGAGTTCTCTTGCCTGACGGCGTCCGCAACCTTGCGCGACATCTCGTCCGCCAGCGGAACATTTTTCTCGCGCGCCAGCTCGACAAAGCTGCTCGCAAGATCGGCATCGCCCTTGGCGAGCGCCTGCTCGATATTTTCGGCGACTATTTTCTGGTTATTTCGCAGAGCAGAATTGAGCTGCGCGTCCGCAAGCGCGGCCGGATCATCCTGGGCGGCAAGCAGACTGCCGGCCTCGCGCGCATGCGGCCATATTGCCGCATACACCGCACAGCTCACCGCCATGCCTGCCAAAGCCGTGCTGATCCGTCGCATCATTCGAAAGTTCCCACTCGCCCTGAGATAGTGTGCCGAATTTAAGACACAACGTCCCCGACGAAAGAAGGGCTTCTCAGACGACACGATTGTGTCGAATTTATACGGGCAAATGGTGGCTCCGGGGCTATGGGAATCAACGGAAACCGCCGGTATGGTGCGCGACATTTCGCGTCCGCTTGTGTTGATTGCGCTCGCTTCCATTTGCAACTGAAGGAAATATCGATGGCCGATAACGTCGTTCCGCACTTCCACAACGATGCCGGCGTTCCCGTCATCGAGATCGGCTCGCACGAGTTCATGTGTGTCGGCGCCAACCCGCCGTTCGACCATCCCCATGTCTTTCTCGACCTCGGCAACGACAACGAGATCATCTGCCCCTATTGCTCGACGCTGTATCGCTTTGCCGCCGACCTTGCCGCCGGCGAGGCTCGCCCTCCGGAATGCGTGTTGAAGGACGTCGCCTGACCTCACGCTAAAGCGCGATGATTTTAGGATGAATCTTCATCGCGCCTCAGGTTATTGTTGGCGCATGATCTCCGCGCAAACGCGTTCCGCGTTTGTCGCGAGAGGAAACCGCTGCACACCCCGTATCAAGTGCGGGGCAGGCTTTTTCCGGATCATGCACTAGTGGCGGCGTCACGCACCATCTTCATCGCCGGTGCCGGGATCGGAGGATTGACGGCATCGCTTGCGCTGGCCGCGCGCGGCTTCCGCGTCGTGGTGCTGGAGAAGGCCGAGCGGCTGGAAGAGGCCGGCGCCGGCCTGCAGCTTTCCCCCAATGCCAGTCACGTGCTTGTCGGCCTTGGCATCAAGGAGCGGCTCGGCTCGCGCGCGGTGGTGCCGGAGGCAATCAGCATCATGAGCGCACGCGCGAGCGGCGAGATCGCGCGCCTGCCACTCGGCGAAGCCGCAAGCTCGGCTGCCGGCGCGCCCTATTGGGTGGTGCATCGCGCCGACCTGCAAACGGCGCTTGCGGCCGCCGTCAACCATCATCCCGACATTGAGCTCCAACTCGGTTCTCAGTTCGACGACGTGACCTCGCATGCCAAGGGCCTGACCGTGGTCTCGCGCAGCGGCAACATGCGGCAGCACGATCTGGCACTCGCCCTGATCGGCGCCGACGGCATCTGGTCGAGCGTCCGCCATCATTTGTTCCCGGACGTCACCCCGCAATTCTCCGGGCTGATCGCCTGGCGCGGCACACTCGATGCCACGCAATTGCCGCGCGAATATACCGCGCGGCGCGTGCAGCTCTGGATGGGACCGGGCGCGCATCTCGTCGCCTATCCGATTTCGGGCGCGCGCCAGATCAATGTGGTGGCGATCGTGCCGGGCACCTGGAACCGGCCGGGCTGGAGCGCGCCGGGCGATGGCATGGAGTTACGAAACGCGTTCGATGCGTCGCGCTGGCCGGCGCCTGCGCGGATGATGCTTGGCGCGGTCGATGGCTGGCGCAAATGGGCGCTGTTCACCTTGCCCGAAGGCGGCGAATGGACCAGCGGCACGATAGCACTGCTCGGCGACGCCGCGCATGCGATGCTGCCCTTTGCGGCCCAGGGTGCCGGCATGGCGATCGAGGACGCCGCGGTGCTGGCGAAGGTGTTGAGCGAGGCGCCGCTCGAGACGGCGGCGCAGGTCACGGCCGCGCTGAAGCGCTATGCGCGGCTGCGCCGCTCGCGCGTGTCGCGGGTGCAGCGGACCGCGCGCAAGCAGGGAGGCATCTATCATATGGCGGGTCCGATGGCGCTGGCGCGCGATCTCGCCATCAAAGCCCTGGGCCCGCGCCGGATGCTGGCGCGGCAGGACTGGATCTACCGCTGGCGGGTGTGAGGCATTCGAAAAGACGCGCTAACTGTCGAATTCAATTCGCGCGGATATTCGTGCCCGTCCCCTCCCGAGGCCTTACCCGGTCCTCCCAATCCTCCCACTCCACATCATTCAGTTCCAGGTAACGAGAAACGGCCGCGCCGAGGGTCGGAAAGAAGTAACTCTCGCCAAGCTGCCCGAACAACCCGAATCTCTTCAGCTTGTCCTTTACGGGATCCTTGAGCTCGGCAAAGCAGAGCTCGATACCCTGCGCGTGCAACGTCTCGTCCAGTTCGGCGACCGTGTCGCAGGCGGTGACGTCGACGCTCGTGACCGGCTCCGCCGCGACGACCAGCCAGCGTACGGGCGTCGGCGACTTCGTCACCGCATCGAGAACCCGTTCCCTGAAGAATTCAGCATTGGCGAAGAACAGGGGCGCGTCCCATCGGAACAGAACCAGCCCGGGGATGCGGCGTGCATCCGGATATCTCGTGATGTCATGATAGCCTTTGACGCCGTCCGCGCGACCCAGCACGGCGGAGTGCGGGCGCCAGCCGTCCCACAGGAACTCGGCGATGGCGAGGGCAATGGCAAGGCCAATTCCGGGAATCGCTCCGAGCACTGCCACACCGACGAGGCAGACGATCGAAAGCCAGAACTCCCAGCGCTGGATGCGATAAATTCGTTTGAGATCGGCAATTTCGATCAGACCGATCGCGGCGGCGATGACGACGGCGGCCAGCGCGGTGTCGGGTACGGTCCGCAGAAGGTTCGGCGCGACCAGGAGCAGAAAGGCGATGGCGAGCGCGCCGACAACACAGGTGAGCTGGGTGCGGGCGCCGGCCGCTTCCGCCACCGGTGTGCGCGAACTGCTGCTGCTGATCGGGAAACCCTGAAAGAGCCCGGCCGCGAGATTGGCGGCGCCGAGCCCCACCATCTCCTGGTTGGGATCAACCCGGGCGTCCAATCGTGCGGCGTAGGCGCGCGACAGCACGCTGGTGTCGGCAAAGGACACCAGCGCGACCGCGCAGCCACCGGTGACCACTGGAACGATATCGTCGAAGTCGATCCACGGCACGGCGAAGCCCGGCAGCCCCCGCGGAAGGGACCCCAAAATCTTCAGGCCATAACGAACCTCGAGATCCAGCGCAGCGGCGGTGACCGTTGCGCCCACGACCGCAATCAGAATACCCGGCACGCGCCTGTTGTTGCGGAGCGACAGGATCACCAGCAACGCTGCGAGCCCGATCGCAAATGCGATCCAGTTTGTCCTTCCCTCAACGATTGCGCCGCCGATCGCCCACAGGCTCCGCAAAGGCCCCTTGCTCTCGATGGAGAAGCCGAACAGCTTTGGCAGCTGGCTGATCAGCACGGTCAACGCAATGCCGTTCATGTAGCCGTAGCGGATCGGTTTGGAGAGAAGCTCGGTCACGAAGCCCAGGCGCGCAATACCAGCCAGGATACATATTGCCCCGGAAACGATTGCCATCATGCCGGCTATGGCCGCGGCGCGATGGGGCTCGCTCGCAGACAACGGCACGATGACGCCTAGGATAACCGGTGCCAGAGACGAATCCGGTCCCAGGACGAGGATGCGGCTTGGGCCGAACAGCGCGTAGACCAGGAGTGGCACGATCGTCGCGTACAAGCCGTAGATGCCGGGCAGGCCCGATGCCGTGGCATAGGCAATTCCAACAGGGACCAGCATCGTCGCGAGGACCAGGCCGGCGAAGACATCGTGCGGAAGCGACGCCTTCTCGTATCGACGCAGCGTGTCGATCCCTGGGAACCAGCGGATCCAATCGTTCATTGGCGGTCACCCCAAACCGGATCAGGTTCGCTGGCTGGCCCGGCTTGTGTATTTGAGTGCCACGCTATCACGTCCTCGGCCGGCACTCCTGAAGCGAAATCGATACGAGGCGACGATGACGCCGATCCAACAGCAGCGCTGGCAGGGAGTCCGCGCCCTAATAGACCGCACGGCCGGCCCTGGAGGGCGGCGCCGGCTTGATGTCGGGGCGCGTCGGCCCGGCCTGTACGGCCGCGGCACCCGGCGGCGTCTCGCGGCATCTGTTCTTGCGCCAGGCCTCGTCGGCAAATCGCATCTGGCCGCGCACCGCGACATAGTCGTTGCGGTAGGCGAGTTCGGCGACCACCGGACCGGCAACACCGGTCTCGGCCTTCGCCATCAGCCCCTGCAACTCCGCCGCCCGGATGGCCAGCGCCTTGCGCTCCGTCTCCAGCTGTTTGCAGTCGTAGAGCTCGTATCTCGCCGGATCGGCGAAGGCCTGGGTCATCGCACTGTCGCTCATCTCGGCACAGCCCGACAGCGCAAGGCCGAGCGCCAGGAGCGCAGCGGCCACGGCTGCGTGCGGCATGGCTGCGCCCGGCAAGGCTCTCACGACGGATGCGGCTGCGATCATAAGGCGTTGCTAGTCCCACAAGATTGAGATTGGCTAAAGCAGGCGCTCTTGTCCGGATTGAGGCTTTGCTTTGGCCGGGCTGCGCTTTAAGGAAGGGTTGCGCTTTTCCGTCCATAATAACCTCGTTCCACTTGGCCGGAAAACGAGCTAAGTATTTGATCTATTGAGAAAAAGCGGACGTGGCGGAACTGGTAGACGCAAGGGACTTAAAATCCCTCGATGGCAACGTCGTGTGGGTTCGAGTCCCACCGCCCGCACCAGCATCTTTCGCGACCCGGGGGCCCATCCAAGAGCAGACATCCAGGGATCGCCGGCATGCCCCTCACACAAATCACCATCGCCCCCCACCTCACCTTCGATGCGCTGGTCGCCGGCCAGCAAGGCGCGCCGCTGGTGCTGCTGCTGCACGGGTTTGCGGAATCGATGCATTGCTGGCACGCGCAGGTCGCTTCCCTTGCCGACATGGGCTATCGCGCCGTCGCGCCGAGCCAGCGCGGCTATTCGCCGACCGCACGGCCCGATCCCAGCGATCATCCGAGCTATCACATCGAGCGCCTGATCGACGATGCGATGGCGATCCTGGCGGCGTCGGGCTATGGCGACCAGCGCTTCCATCTGGCGGGCCATGATTGGGGCGGCAGCATCGCCTGGGCGCTGGCCGATCGCCATCCCGAGCGGATCGCCTCGCTCACGATCCTGTCGCGGCCGCATCCCAACTCCTTCAACCGCGCGCTCGCGATGGCCGACGGCGACCAGGCGCATCGCTCAAGGCATCACAAGGCCTTCCTCGAACCTGATGCCGCCGATGTCGTGCTGTCAGACGATTGCAAATGGCTCAGGGATCGCTGGGCCGCCAACGGCGTGCCCCCATCGGCGATGGAGACGCATCTCTCGGTGCTCGGCAACAAGGCGGCGATGGAAGCAGCCCTTGCCTGGTATCGCGCACGCGGCGCGATCCGCGGTCCGCTCGGCCCGATCCGCGCGCCGACGCTGTTCATCTGGGGCGATGCCGACGATACCGTCGGCCGCGTCGCCGCCGAAGGCACGGTCGACTTCATCGCCGCGCCCTATCGCTTCGAGGTGTTGCCCGGCGTCGGTCATTTCGCCGCCGACCAGGCGCCCGCGCGCGTCAGCGAATTGATTTTGGAGCACGTGCGGGTGCATCCGGTGTGAACCGCGCAGCCTTACGCCGCCTTCGCCAGCTCCGTGACACGCTCCCAGGTGGTCGACTTCAGGCTCTGCCGCTCCTGCATGCGCTTCATCCAGGAAGCCAGATTGGCATGCGGCGCGCCAAGCACAGTCCATTCCGGGATCAAGGTGAAGAACTCGACCGCCGGCGCCAGCAGGAGGTCGGCAAGGGAGAGCTGGTCACCGGCAAAGTAAGGCTGCTCGCCGAGCAGGTTCGCGAGCTCGTCGAACACCGCATGCGCCTTGGGCATCTCCGCCTTGATTGCCTCCTCGTCCGGGGCCAAACCCAGCACCTGCGGGGCGATCACGCGATGGAAGATGATGACATTGCCGACGCCGTGAAACAGGTACCAGTCGTTGACGTTCATCGCCTGGTCCATGCGCGCGGCGCGCTTCACGTCCGAAGGAGTGAGCGGAGGCTGCGGCAGCACGCGATCGAGATAGCGCAGGATCGCCTGGGTCTCGTAGAGCTTGAAGCCGTTGTGCACGAGCACCGGCACGCGGCCGAACGGATGCAGTGCAAGATATTCTGGCGTCTTCATCGAGCCGGGCGCGACCGGCGCCAGCTGATACGGCGCCTTCTTCTCTTCCAGCATGGCCAGCACCGAACGGCCGAACGGGCTGCCCGGAATCGAGTGAACGATGAATTCCGACATGATGATCTCCCCTTACACTTCGTTGAAACCTGTTTATTTGCGCATGTTCCTTTTCGGAAAACCGCTGCACACTTTTGCGGATCATGCGCTAGTGTTTGCTGCGCTCGGCTTCCTCGACGAAGCGCTGCATCAGGCCCGGCCAGCCGCCATCGACATCCCGACGCATCGACGCGCCCGCTTCCGCACCCATGGTCTCGAACTTGTGGTGCACGAGTTCGACATGGGTCGCCTCCGGCCCGTCGGCCGTAAAGCGCACGTCGACTTCGGATTTCATGGCCAGATCAGGCTTCCACAGCGCATTGACCTGCCACACCATCACAAAGCGATGCGGCGGTTCCCACAGGATGATGGTGGCGGCGCTGGTCTGCGTCCCATCCTCGGCGATCTCGATCCAGCGGCCGCCGAGCCGAGGCTCCATCAGGACTTTCTGGATCGGCTTCTTGCCGATGCCGTGATCGTGCGGCCACCAGCGGGTGAGCCCGGAGGTGAAGGTCTCGAAGGCATGTTCGATCGGCACCCTGACGTGAACGCTCTTGCGCACGGGCGCGATGGTGACGGCCTCGTTCATTTGTCCCTCTTTTTCAGTCTGTAGGATCGTTCAGCCTCCAGCTTGAACGCATCCAGCGCGTCGCCCCAGAAACTGTCCAGCCATTCGCGCAGTTCCATCAGTCCCTCGCGCCGCAACGAGTAGATCCGCCGCACGCCCTCGCTGCGCTCTTCGACCAGGCCCGCATCCTTCAGCACCTTCAGATGCTGCGACACCGCCGGCCGCGACACCGGCAAACCATGAGCAATCATGTTGACTGGCCGCGGTCCGCCGCGCAGCCGCTCGAACACCTGCCGCCGCGTCGGGTCCGCCAGGACCGCCAATGCCATTCCGTAAGCCATGACTAACGGTAAGTCATGGCTTACGCCGAGTCAAGCCAGTGGGTACAGGACGCAAAACAAGAAGCGCCGCGGCTGAGAGCGGCGGCGCTTCATGGCTTGAACCGTGGGGCCTCCGTGTTCGGGTTAGTGTTGTCGCCCGCGGCCGCGCCCATGCCCCTGTGCCGGGGGCAGTTTGAGACGGCCGTCTCGCATCACCGTGACGCTGTCGCGGACGGTGTCTTCGAACGCGCCTTCGAACGGGACGCTGAACGAGTTGATGGTCAATTCCTCCGCCGTGACGGTCACCCGCAGGAAGCCGGCGTTGTCCTGATCGTAATATACGAGCTCGAGATCGAGATTCTCGTCCTTTGTCAATTCCGCCTTCACTGGCGCGGTGGGGTATTGGCCCGTGGCGGGATCCTTCTGAAGCTTGTGAGCGAGACGGTCCGTGTTGGCGTACCCGCCGCGGCCGTCAATCACGTACGGTATTTCCCGACCCTCGTGGCGCCGCGTGAATCGCTGCATGTTGTGAACGTGCCCTGACAGCACGGCGTGCGGAATGACGCCGGTGCTCTGCATTGCCTGGTCGAGCCCGACCACGATGTCGAGATAACCACCGTGGGTCTTGTCCAGCGAATAGGGAGGATGGTGGACGGCGATGATCAGAAAGCGGTCCTTTTTCGCGCTGGCAAGCTGCTGCTCCAGCCAGCGCTGCTGCTCGAACGTGCCGCGCGCGTCGAGCGTGCCTTCTACGTTGGAATAGAGCCCAATGATGGTGACGAGCGGCGCGTCCAGCGTCCAATAGACGTAAGGCTGGGTCATCGTGGCGCGATAGGCGCTGATTTGATGCGGCTGGGGAGCGCAGAAGTTTTCGGTGAAGCCGAACAGCGACGGTTCGGCGTCGGGCTCATCGCCGGCGCGAACGCGGGTATCACCGTCGTGATTGCCAGGGATGGCGAAAATCGGAGCGGGATAGTACTGGTAGGGCTCATAGAATTGCGCCCCGTACAGCTCGCTCTGCCCGTTGAAATAGACGACGTCTCCGACGTGATAGAGGAATGAGGCTTTGTCGGCGTCCGCCGCCAATTCGATCTGATGCTCCATCGCTTCGGCGACCGCCCCCTGAACATCATCGCCATGGATCCCACCGAAATCGCCGATGACGTGAAAGACGAGTTTTCCCGCCTTCGCGACCGCAGCCGCCTCCTCCGGAATGACCACACGCAACGGAAGCGTGAGGTTCATATTGTTGGTAGTCGGCGGCTTTTCGAAGTGCGGATTGTTTTTCGCGTCCGAAATCGGTTCGAGAAACGGACGCCTGTTTTTCGCGAAATGACTCTTTCTTTTTGTCGGATTTGGATCGAGGTGATGCACAGCCATGGAAATCCTCCTGACATAGCCGCAGGTCGCGGCGATCATCCCTTAGCCGAACATCCGGAAATCAATGGTGATCTGGTTTACAATCCTTAATTGAATTCCTGAATAGTAGTACTGCATCACAAGGAAATGTTACTTCGGGTGCCACCAGCGGCCGGCGATGACGACGCCCTCGGAGGCGATCTTGCGATCGCCTATCAGATGCTCGCCGACCACGTCGACATAATCGAATTGGCCTTCTTTGATCTGGATGATCGTGGCGTCCCCGACGCTGCCCGGCTTCAGGCTGCCGAGCTCGGGGCGCCGCAGCGCCATCGCGGCGTTCACCGTAGATCGCGCGATCACGTCCGGGAGCGGCATGCCCATGCAGAGGAATTTGGACATGGTCGTCACCTGGTCGAAGGCCGGGCCGTTGATGCAGAGCGCGTGAACGTCGGAGGAGATCGTGTCGGGATAGAAGCCGTTGGCAAGCAGCGCGCGGGCGGTCTTGAACGCGAACGAGCCCTTGCCGTGGCCGATGTCGAACAGCACGCCGCGCTCGCGCGCCTCCAGCACGCTTGCTTTCACCGTGCCCTGCGCGGTGGCCGCGCTGTTGGGAAACGGCCGGAAGGCGTGGGTGAGGATGTCGCCTGGACGGAGCCGCGCGACCACCTCCTCATAGCTCGGCGGCGGATGGTCGATATGCGCCATCAACGGCATGCCGACTTGCTCTGCGACTTCCAGCGCAATGTCGAGCGGCACGATCCCCGATGTGCCCGAGGCGTGCAGGCCCACCCGCACCTTGATGCCGACGATGAGGTCGCGATTGGCATCGGCGACCTCGGCGGCGCTGATCGGATCCATCAGCCGCAATTCCTCGCTCTCGCCCACCATCACGCGGTTCGAGAAGCCGAAGATGCCGGCATGCGAGACATGCAGATAGGCAAGAATGCGGACCTGGCTCGGCTCGATCACATGCTTGCGGAAGCCGGCGAAATTGCCGGGGCCGGCGCTGCCGGTATCGACCGCGGTGGTGACGCCGGAGATGCGGCAAAATTCTTCCGCGTCGATGCCGAGTGAAGTGCCGCCCCAGTAGACGTGGGTGTGCAGATCGATCAGGCCCGGCGTGACGATGTGGCCCGACACATCGCGCACGTCGGTGCCGACATCCGCCTTCAGATCGGTGCCGACCTGCGCGACCTTGCCGGCGGAGAAGGCGACGTCCCTCACCCCGTCGAGTTTCTGGGACGGGTCGATCACCCGTCCGCCGCGCAGGATCAGATCGATGGGCATGGCGATCTCTCAGTGAGAGGCGTCATTGCGAGCCAACGGGTCGCGCGAACGCGCGCCCGATGATACACTCCGCGAAGCAATCCAGCCATCGGCGTAAAAACTCTGGATTGCTCACATGGGGAATGTGTGTGTCAAGGATGGGTAGTCACCTTTTTGTTCGACTGCAGCGGCCACCTCTTCGTCCCGACCGCGGGCTGTGCAGGATGGCGCGCGCAGATCAAGTCAAGGCCGGCCCTTTAGGGCCGCCGCGCAGCGGCTTGGCCTTGAGTTGAGCAAGCACGTCATCATGCTTGGTCCGTCGGGCACGACAGGGGCTCCTTGTGTTGGCGGTTCTGTCAGGGCATCTGCAATCCTCGCATTTGCGATCCAAGGTTCGAGCCGGTTCGGCGATCTGGGTTGCTTGCCAGATCAAACTCACATTCGGTCGTCGCGCGAGGCGACCGCACCAGGATTCCGCTTGCGGCGGGCAGGCTCGAGAGGACAAGGCCATTCTTCGTTGCGGCGTTTGAAGCCATGCAATCCATCGGCTCATCCACCCGGATCTTCCGAGGCTGATCGGGCCTCGGCAGATGGGTTATGGTTCTTTCGTCGCGCGCGGGCGGCGAAGCACGCCGCTCGGTGCGGTCCAGGATCAGGCGGCTGGCTTCATCACGGCCCCCTCGATGACGACGCCCTGGGTGACATACTTCCACAAGGCCACGAGAAGCTTGCGCGCCAGTGCCACGATCGCGCGCTTGCGGCCTTGCGGGCTTCGCTCCTTGAACCAGTGCGTCAGGGCCGACTGCGGCTGGTGACGTATCCAGAGCCAGGCGAGCTGGATCATCGTGGTCCGCAGCCTTGGATTGCCGGCCTTCGACACGCCCTGCTCGTGCCGGATGCCTCCGCTTTGCCAGGGCGTTGCCGCAAGGCCCGCATAGGCGGCGACCTGGCGGCGGTTGGCGAAGCTCCGATAGAACGCCTCCGACCAGAGAACGGCGGCGAAGTTGGCGCCCATTCCCTTCAAGGCGAGCAGCATCGTGACCGGGTCCGGCGCGGCTTGTTCGCTTGCAGGCTTTCTCGCCGCCGCCAGCAGAGCTTCCTGCGCGGCCTCGACCGACTTGATCTGCTTCAGAAGCAATTCGATCCGATCGAGCTCGCGGCCGATTTGCGCCTTCAGATGCGAAGGCAGCTCCCGTCCATCTCCGGTGCGCAACGCCTCAAGCCGCGCCCGCCGGTCGCGCCGCAGCGGGGCGTAATCGGAGATGCCCTGCGCGAACAGAAGACCCTTGATCCGGTTCACATGCGTGATGCGCTCCTCGATCAATGCCCGCCGTTCGCGGCAAAGCCTCCGGCGATCCTCTTCCTCGGGCGAGGGCGCGACCACCATCGCACAGACCCGTGGCTCGCCGCGTTTGTGGGCGAGAAGCGCCCGCAGCAGCGTCTCGCCGTCGAGCCGGTCCGTTTTGGCGCGCCTGCGCCGCCGCGGCGTCGCGATCGAGGCCGGATCGACCACGTGGCTCTCAATGCCGTCCTGTTGCAGAACGCGGTGCAGCCAGAACCCGTCCAGCCCCGCCTCATGGATCGTGATGATCGGATAGCCCTGGCCGGTCCTGGCCTCCGCCTTGCGCCTGAAGTCCGCAAACAGCTTTCTCAACCCGGCAACATCGCCGGCCGTGACGCTATGCCGGGACATCTTCTCGCCCTTGCCTGGCGAAAGCGAGGTGATCAGCCAATTCGAACGGCTCAGTTCCAACGACACAAAAATTGCGCCAAACTGTGTGCGGATAGCGGCCGGTCCGTCGGAACGATGATCGAGCAACATTGTCGTCTCCAGGTTGAGTGGTTTCGCAACCTCAGTCTGGCCTCAGACTTGGTCGCTATCCACTCCCCATGGAATCTTCGTCGCTTACGCTCCTCGCAATGACGGCGATAGCGCGCTTGCCCGCTACTCGCTCTTCTCGATGTTCCAGAAGATCGGCGTGGCCGGACCGTCGAGCACGCCGGTCAGCGACTTCCGCCAGGCGCTCGGCGCGAGATACTGGCCGAGCGGGATGTAGATCACCTGGTCATAGAGTTCCTTCTGCGCTTCGGCGGCCAGCTTCTTCTGCTCTTCGGGCGAGGTCGCGTGCGCAAACGCGTCGCGGATCTGCTCCATCTTGGCGTCTTCCGACCAGCCGAACCAGCCGCCATTCTTGCCCTTGCCGCCGATCGAATAGTTGACGACCGGATTCATCACGTCGGCCGCGGCCCAGTTGGTGAAGAACATGTTCCAGCCACCTTCGCTGACAGGCTTCTGGCTGGTGCGGCGGCTCACCACCGTCTGCCAGTCGGTGGCCTGCAGGTCGACCTTGAAGCCGGCGTTGCGAAGCTGCTGCGCCGCCACGATCGGCTGCGCCTTCAAGGTGACGACGTCGCCGGGTGCCATGATCACGATGGGCGTGCCGTCGTAACCCGAGGCCGCCAATTCCTTCTTGGCTTCGGCCAGATTGCCGCCCTTGGTGATATCGCCGACGCCGACATCGCTCGCCAGCGGCGTGTCGCAGACGAATACCGCGCCGCAAACCTTGTAATATTTGGGTTCGCCGATCAGCGCGTCGAGCACGTCCTTCTGGTTCATCGCCAAGAGCGCGGCGCGCCGCACCTTGACGTTATCGAAGGGCGGCAGCAGGAAATTCATCCGGCCCATCGTCACGAAGCCGAATTTGTTCAGCGCCTCGATCTTCAGGTCCGGATTGGCCTCCATCACCGGCAGCAATTCGAACGGCGGGTTCTCGATGAAGTCGATGTCGCCGGACTGCAGCGCATTCGCCGCGGTCTGCGCGTCCGGCATGGTGATCCATTCGACGCGGTCGACCTTCACGACCTTGCCGCCGGAGGTCCAGCTCGCCGGCTCCTTGCGGGGCACATAGTCGGGATTCTTCTCGAATACGGCCTTCACGCCGGGCTGGAACTCGGACTTCACGAACTTGAACGGGCCGGAGCCGATCTGCTCGGGAATCTGCTGGCCGGGCGGCGTTTCCGCGAGCCGCTTCGGCATCATGAACGGCACCACCGACGATGGCTTGCCAAGCGTCTCCAGCACCAGGCCATAGGGCTGCTTCAGCTTGAGCACGATGGTCTTGGGATCGGCCGCCTCGATGCTCGCCGTGTTCTCCATCAGCCGCTGGCCCATGCCGTCGATCTTGCCCCAGCGCTTCAGCGAGGCGACGCAGTCCTCCGCTGTCACCGGTGCGCCGTCATGCCACTTGAGGCCGTCGCGCAGCGTGAAGGTGTAGGTCAGCTTGTCGTCGGAGATTTTCCAGTCTGCCATCTGCGGCTGAAATCTTGAAGTTTGAATCAGTCGCAAGCAGCGTGTCCCAGACCATGTAGCCGAAGTCACGCTGGATGTAGGCCGTGGTCATCACGGGATCGAGGATGCGCAGGTCGGAGTGCATCACCGCGGAGATCGTCTTGCCCGCCGCGAGCGCCTGCGACGAGAGTGCGGTCGACAATGCGAATGCCGACAGGGTGAGGCTCAACGCTAATCCGGGGAGTTTCCGGCGCGAGATATGGCACATTCGTTGGTCTCCTGATACGAAACTGGTCAAAGGCCGATGATCGCGTGTGCATTTCGTCCGTTCTTTAGGCGGACTAACACGCTGTAAACTCTTGATATTCGAGACTTGCATCAAGCGCTATCTGCGTCAATCGTGATTTGGCGCATGCCTCGTTACGCGACAGGTTGCCCTTTACAAATGCCTCGCGGATCATTCTCGTAAGCACCTGCCAACCGTCTGTTTGAAAGTGCGAGAGAATTCCCATGAACCCCGCCAACCTTCCCTTCGATACCGAAGCCATGCTGGCCGGCTTGCGCACCTGGGTCGAATGCGAGAGCCCGACCTGGGATGCGCCCGCGGTCGAGCGCATGCTCGATATCGCCGCGCGCGACATGGCGATCATGGGCGCCAGCATCGAGCGCATTGCAGGCCGGCAGGGCTTTGCCGGTTGTGTCCGGGCGCGCTTCCCGCATCCCAGGCAGGGCGAGCCAGGCATCCTGATTGCCGGACATTTCGACACCGTCCATCCCGTCGGTACGCTGAAGAAGCTGCCGTTTTTCCGCGAGGGCGACAAATGCTGGGGCCCTGGCGTCTACGACATGAAGGGCGGCAGCTATCTGACGCTGGAAGCGATCCGGCAGCTGGCGCGCGCCTCCTTCACCACGCCCTTGCCGATTACCGTGCTGTTCACCCCGGACGAAGAGGTAGGCACGCCCTCGGTCCGAGACCTCATCGAAGCGGAAGCTGCGCGCAACAAATATGTGCTGGTGCCCGAGCCCGGCCGCGCCAATAACGGCGTCGTCACCGGACGCTATGCGATCGCGCGCTTCAACCTGGAAGCCACCGGCAAGCCGAGCCATGCCGGCGCCAACCTCTCCTCCGGCCGTTCCGCGATCCGCGAGATGGCGCGCCGGATCATCGAGATCGACGGCATGACCACGGAGGATTGCACCTATTCGGTCGGCATCGTGCATGGCGGCCAATGGGTCAATTGCGTTGCCACCACCTGCACCGGCGAAGCGCTGAGCATGGCCAAGCGCCAGGCCGATCTCGACCGCGGCGTGCAGCGGATGCTGGCGCTGTCGGGGACCTCCAACGATGTCACCTTCACCGTGACGCGCGGCGTCACGCGGCCGGTGTGGGAGCCCAATGCCGGCACCATGGCGCTGTATGAGAAGGCGAAGGATATTGCGAAACAGCTCGGCATGGAGCTGCCGCATGGCTCGGCCGGCGGCGGATCGGACGCGAATTTCACCGGCGCGATGGGCATCCCGACGCTGGACGGTTTGGGCCCGCGCGGCGCCGATCCGCATGCGCTCAATGAGCACATCGTTGTCGAGAGCCTTGCGGAACGTGGCCGGCTGATGGCGGGACTTTTGGCGACGCTGGAATAAGGCTTGCGATGGCCAAAGCCAGGACCATCCCGTTCAAGACCATTCTGGCCCGCGCCGAGAAGCGCAAGGGCGGGCCTGGCGGCTTGAAAAAACTGCTGCCGGCCAAGCCCAGCGCGAAGGCACTGGAGAAAATCCCGGACGACCGCATCCTTTCCGAAATGACCAAGCGGGTGTTTTCCGCGGGCTTCGCCTGGAGCGTGATCGAGTCAAAATGGCCGGGTTTTGAAAAAGCCTTCCTTGGGTTCAAGCCTGCGAAACTGACCTTTCAGCCCGACGATTTCTGGCATGAGAAGCTGTCCGACACAGCCATCGTGCGCAATGGCGCCAAGATCAATTCGGTGCGCGAAAACGCCGCCTTCGTGCAGGAGATCGCGAAGGAGCATGGCAGTTTTGGAAAGTTCCTGGCGAAGTGGCCCTCCTCCGACGAGATCGGCCTGCTCAATCTGCTCAACAAGCGCGGCAGCCGGCTCGGCGGCAACACGGGACAGATGTTCCTGCGCTTCATCGGCTGGGACGGCTTCGTCACCTCGCAGGACGTGGTGGCCTGCCTGCGCGATGCCGGGCTCGACATTGCGGCGGAAGTGAAGTCCAAGGGCGATCTCGCCAAGGTGCAGGCACAATTCAACGCCTGGGCCGAGGAGACGGGCCTGCCCTATGTGCAGCTGTCGCGCATCTGCGCGATGTCGATCGGCGAGAATTACGCGCCACGTTAGCGTCCCCGATGGCACGGGGATTGCAGCTAACGCGGCGTCATAAATGGGTGAAAATCCGCAAAATGGCGGATTGCGAAGGACCTGCAAAGGCATTCACAGTCGCGTGGGCAATTCTAAGAGCGGTGTAGAGGCGTAAGACAGCAACATGCTCGGATATCTGCTTCGCCGCGTGCTGGCCGCCATCCCCGTCATGGGCGTGGTGGCGCTGGTCGTGTTCCTGCTGCTGCGGCTGACGCCCGGCGATCCCGCCGCCGTGCTCGCCGGCGACAATGCGAGCCCGGCGCAGCTCGAACGCATCCGCGCCTCGCTCGGCCTCAACGAGCCGCTCTATATCCAGTTCTTCACCTGGATCAACAAGCTGCTGCATGGCGACCTCGGCGTCTCCCTGATCTCCAATGTGCCGGTCCTGAAAATGATCGGCCAGCGCGTCGAGCCCTCGATATCGATCGCGCTTGCGACCATCATCCTAGCGGTGGCGGTCGCCGTGCCGCTCGGCGTGATCGCGGCCTGGAAGCAAGGCACCTGGATCGACCGCTTCGTGATGGGACTGTCCGTGCTCGGCTTCTCCGTGCCGGTGTTCGTGATCGGCTATGTCCTGATCCAGGTCTTCGCCATCAACTTGCACTGGCTGCCGGTGCAAGGCTTCAAGAGCATCACATCAGGCTTCGGACCATTCTTCGAGCGCATCATCCTGCCGACCCTGACACTGTCCTTCATCTATGTCGCGCTGATCGCGCGCATGACGCGCGCCTCGATGCTGGACGTGCTCGGCGAGGATTACGTCCGCACGGCGCGCGCGAAGGGCATCGGCGAGATCGCGGTGCTGTTCCGCCATGCGCTGCGCAATGCCGCCGTGCCCGTCATCACCGTGATCGGCACCGGCTTTGCGCTGTTGATTTCCGGCGTCGTCGTCACCGAGAGCGTGTTCAACATCCCCGGCATCGGCCGCCTCACCGTCGATGCCGTGCTGGCGCGCGATTATCCCGTGATCCAGGCGATGATCCTGTTGACCTCGCTGCTCTATGTCACCGTCAATCTCCTGATCGACGTCGCCTACACACTCCTTGATCCCAGAATTCGTTATTGAGGCCCGGTACTGATGGCGATCGAGACCCTCCCCGAACCGTCAATTCCGATCGCCTCGCCGCTGCGGCCGCGGTTCGGCTTCCTCACGTCGAGCCCGATCATCGCGGTTGCCAGTCTCTGCCTGCTCCTGATCATCGTGATGGCCATTCTCGCACCCTGGATCGCGCCGCATGATCCGATGCAGCTGGTGCCGGCGCAGCGGCTGAAACCTTCCAGCGAGCAATTCCCGCTCGGCACCGACGCCTATGGCCGCGACGTGCTGTCGCGCATCATCTATGGCGGACGCATCTCGCTGCTGATCGGCTTCGGCGCCACCGTGGTCTCGATCGCGTGCGGGCTGGTGATCGGCCTGTTCTCCGGCTTCTTCAGATGGGTCGACGCGATCCTGATGCGGATCATGGATGGCGTGATGGCGATCCCCGCGATCCTGCTCGCGATCGCCGTGGTGTCGCTGTCGGGCGCCAGCGTCGCCACCGTGCTGATCGCGATCACCATTCCCGAAATTCCGCGCGTGGCACGGCTGGTGCGTTCGGTCGTGCTGTCCGCGCGCGAGGAGCCTTATGTCGAAGCCGCAATTTCCGTCGGCTCCGGCCTGCCGAAGATCATGTGGCGGCATCTGTTGCCGAACACGATTGCGCCGCTGATCGTGCAGGGCACGAATTTCTGCGCGTCCGCGATTCTGACCGAAGCGATCCTGTCCTTCCTTGGCGCCGGCATCTCGCCGGAGACGCCAACCTGGGGCAACATCATGGCGGAGGGGCGCGCCTTCTTCCAGGTGAAGCCGTCGCTGATCTTCTGGCCGGGGCTGTTGCTGTCGATCGCCATCCTGAGCGTCAACCTGATCGGCGATGCCGCGCGCGACGCGCTCGACCCCCGCATGAAGCAGCGGGAGGGGAAATGATGGGACAACACTCTCAGCATTCGTCATTCCGGGATGCGCCGAAAGGCGCAGGCCCGGAATCCATAACCACGGTCGGGGGTTATGGATTCCGGGCTCGCCGCGGAGCCTGTCATCGGGCCGCGCGTTCGCACGGACCCGTTGGCGGCGCCCCGGAATGACGACGGAGGTTTGGATGGCTGATCCCGTCCTCGACATCAACGACCTCGTCGTAAGCCTCGGCCGCGACGCAAACGCGCCGCGTATCATCGACGGCGTATCGCTGCAGGTCAGCGAGCGCGAGACGCTGTGCCTGGTCGGCGAAAGCGGCTCCGGCAAATCGGTGACCTCGCTCACCGTGATGGGCCTGTTGCAGAAGAATGCGCTCGCGCCAATCTGCGGCAGCGTGAAACTCGTCGGAGAGGAGCTGCTCACCGCGAGCGACCGCCGCTTGAGGCAATTGCGCGCAACGCGCATGGCCATGATCTTCCAGGAGCCGATGACCGCGCTCAATCCGGTGGTGCCGGTCGGCCGCCAGATCGACGAGGTCTTGCGCGCGCATACCTCGCTCGATGCCCGCGCCAGGAAGAAGCGCATCCTCGACATGATGGAACAGGTACGCCTGCCGCAGGTCGAGCGCATCTTCGCCTCCTACCCCCATCGCCTCTCCGGCGGCCAGCGCCAGCGCATCATGATCGCGATGGCGCTGGTGCTGGAGCCAAAGCTGCTCATCGCGGACGAGCCGACCACCGCGCTCGACGTCACCACGCAGAAGCAGATCCTGACCCTGATCCGCGACCTGCAGCGCGATCACGGCACCGCGGTGCTGTTCATCACCCACGACATGGGCGTGGTCGCCGAGATCGCCGATCGCGTCGCTGTCATGCGCAACGGCCGGCTGGTCGAGACCGGTTCGCTCGATACCATCCTGCGGCAGCCCGCGATGGAATACACGCGCAACCTGCTCTCGTCGGTGCCGAGTCTGGTGCCGCGCGGGCCGCGTCCGGAGACGAAAGAGCCGATCGTGCTGGAAGCGAACGAACTCGGAAAGGTCTATCGCGAGCGCTCGCTGTTTGGCAAAGCGCGCGAGGTCGCCGCCGCCGACAACGTCACCCTCACCTTGCGCAAGGGCCGTACCCTCGGCATCGTCGGCGAGAGCGGCTCCGGCAAGTCCACCGTCGCGCGCTGCATCGTGCGGCTGATCGATCCGACCTCCGGCGGCATCCGCCTGGTGGGCCGCGAAATCTCACACCTTTCACGCCGCTTGCTGCAGCCGCATCGCAAGCGCATCCAGATCATCTTCCAGGACCCCTATCGCTCGCTCAATCCGCGCGTCACCGTCGGCGAGAGCATTGCCGAGGGTCCGATCAATTACGGCATGCCGCGCGCGGAGGCGCTCGCCAAGGCGCGCGAGCTGCTGGAACTCGTCGACCTGCCGCCCGACGCGATCTCGCGCTATCCGCATCAGTTCTCGGGCGGCCAGCGCCAGCGCATCGCGATTGCGCGCGCGTTAGCGCTCGACCCCGATGTGCTGGTCGCGGACGAAGCGGTCTCGGCGCTCGACGTCTCCGTGCAGGCGCAGGTGCTGGAACTGCTCGACGAAATCCAGCAGCGGCTCGGCATTGCACTCCTCTTCATTACTCACGACTTACGCGTCGCCGCGCAGATTTGCGACGATGTTGCCGTGATGCAGCATGGCCGCATCGTCGAACAGGGACCGGCGGCAGAAGTGCTGACCCATCCGCAACAGGCCTACACCCGCACGCTGCTCGATGCGGCGCCCGGCCGCGGCTGGGATTTTGCGAATTTCCGCCCCGTTGCCGCGACTGCGGCCGAGTGAAACAGAGGCTTCGTCATTCCGGGGCGGCCCGAAGGGCCGAGCCCGGAATCCGTAACCACCATCGTGAGTGTGGATTCCGGGCTCGCGCCCAAGAGGGCGCGCCCCGCAATGACAGAGAATTTGTCGCACACCTTCCCAATGACGACAGCCCATGCAAAGCCGCATTGCTTGACAGCTTGCGCTTTGCGTTGACGCAGGGCTAACGTCGCGCCTTCGGATGATTTGTCGAGAGCGTATCGATGACCCGCATTGCCGTCGGCGGCTTCCTGCACGAGACCAATACCTTTGCGCCGAGCAAGGCGACCTATGACGCCTTCGTGCATGGCGGCGGCTGGCCGAGGATGGTGCTGGGCGCGGACATTCCAAAACTCATTCGAAAGGTGAATGTCGGACTGGCCGGCTTCATCGACGCAGCCGAGCCCGAGGGCTGGGAGCTGGTGCCGACCATCTTCGCGGCCGCCACGCCATCGGCGCATGTGACGCGTGACGCCTATGAGCGGATCGCCAAGGTGATGCTCGACGGCATCGCGGCGGCGGGGCCGATCGACGGCGTCTACCTCGATCTCCACGGCGCCATGGTGACCGAGCATTTTGACGACGGCGAAGGCGAGCTGCTCGCCCGCGTGCGCCACATCATCGGCAAGGACCTGCCGCTGGTCGTGAGCCTCGACCTGCACGCCAATGTCACACCCGAAATGGTCGAGCATGCCGACGCGCTGATCGCCTACCGCACCTATCCGCATGTCGACATGGCCGATACGGGGCGCGCCTGCGCGGGGCATCTCGCATTGCTGTTGAAGACGAAGCTGCGTTTCGCAAAGGCCTTCCGGCAATTGCCGTTCCTGATCCCGATCAGCTGGCAATGCACGAACGACCAGCCGACGAAAGGCATTTACGAAGGGCTCGCCGCGCTTCAGAACGACGCGGTACCGACCCTGTCCTTTGCGCCGGGATTTCCGGCCGCGGATTTCGCCGACTGCGGGGCAAGTGTGTTCGCCTACGGCAGGACGCAGGCCGATGCCGATGCGGCGGCGGATAAGATTGCCGAAATCATCGAAGGCCACGAGGACGATTTCGACGGCAAGATCTTTTCGCCCGATGAGGGCGTGCAGCTTGCGATGCAGCTTGCGAAAACCGCGAACAAGCCGGTCATCATCGCCGACACCCAGGACAATCCCGGCGCCGGCGGTGATTCCGACACGACCGGCATGCTGCGCGCGCTGGTGCGCAACGGCGCGCAACGCGCCGCAACCGGCGTGATCTACGATCCGGAATCGGCCAAGGCCGCGCATGCGGCGGGTATAGGCGCGACCGTGACACTCGCGCTCGGCGGCAAGTCCGGCATCCCAGGCGATGCGCCGTACAAGGAGACGTTCGTCGTCGAGAAACTGTCCGATGGCAATTTCATCGCGCCCGGGCCCTATTATGGTGGCCGTCAGATGACGATGGGTCTGTCGGCTTGTTTGCGTATCGGCGATGTCCGCGTCGTCGTCGCCTCGCACAAGGCGCAGCTCGCGGACCAGGCAATGTACCGCTATGTCGGCATCGAGCCGACCGAGCAGAAGATCCTCGTCAACAAGAGCTCGGTGCATTTCCGTGCCGACTTCGAGCCGATCGCAGATCAGCTCCTGATCTGCGCCGCGCCCGGGGCGATGCCGGCCGACACCGCAAGCCTGCCCTGGACCCGGCTCCGTCCCGGCATCCGTATCAAGCCGAACGGCCCGGCATTCGAACCCGCAACCAAATCACGCTCAACCGGATAGAGAGACATGCCCACCATCGACCGCATCCAGGCTTTTGCCGACGAACTCACCGCGATCAGGCGCGACCTGCACGCCCATCCCGAGATCGGGTTCGAGGAGGTGCGCACATCAGGCATCGTCGCCGACAAGCTCACGCAATGGGGCATCGAGGTGCATCGCGGGCTCGGCGGCACCGGCGTGGTCGGCGTGCTCAAGGGCAAGGGCGCCAGCGGCAAGCGCATCGGGTTGCGCGCCGACATGGACGCGTTGCCGATGGAAGAAAACACCAATTTGAAATGGCGCTCGACCATTCCCGGCCGCTTCCACGGCTGCGGCCATGACGGCCACACCACCATGCTGCTCGGCACCGCGCGCTATCTCGCCGAGACGCGGAACTTCGACGGCACCGTGCACTTCATCTTCCAGCCGGCCGAAGAAGGCCTCGGCGGCGCCCGCGCCATGATCAAGGACGGGCTGTTCCAGAAATTTCCCTGCGACGAGGTCTATGGCCTGCACAACGCGCCGGACTTGAATCACGGCGAGATCGCGATCCTGCCGGGACCGGCAATGGCCGGCGCGGATTTCTTCGACATCAAGATCCATGGCTATGGCGCGCATGGCGCGATGCCGGAGCGCTCCAAGGATGCCGTCGTGATCGCGATGACGCTCGGACAGGCGCTGCAGACTATCGTCAGCCGCAACGTCGATCCGCTGCAGGCAGCGGTGGTCTCGATCACACAGATCCATTCCGGCTCCGCCTACAACGTCATTCCCGGCGAAGCCTGGCTGTGCGGCACGGTGCGCGCTTTCTCTGACGAAGTACGCGCGCTGATCCGCGAGCGCTTCCGCACGATCTGCGCCGGCATGGCCGCCGCCTATCAGGTCGAGATCGAATGCGACATCCGCGACACCTTCAGTGTGCTGGTTAATCAGGAGGAACAGTCGCGCGTGATCGAGCAGGTCGCGCGCACCGTGGTCGATCCGGCCAAGGTGCTGACGCGCTCGCAGCCGAAGATGGGCAGCGAGGACTTTGCCGACATGATGCAGACGATTCCCGGCGCCTATTTCTGGGTGGGCCACGACGGCTCGGTGCCCGTGCACAACCCGGGCTATGTGCTGGACGACAAGATTTTGCCTGTTGGAGCCAGCATGTTCGCGCGCATCATCGAAACCCGCATGCCGGTAGGTTCCCATGCATAAAACAGCGTCGCAAGAAGCGGTCACCTCGCTGCATGACCTTTCCGCCACCGACCTGATCGCGGGCTACAGGGCCAAGCAATTCTCGCCCTCGGAAGTGCTGGAGGACGTGATTTCCCATGTCAGGAAATGGGAGCCGCACATCAAGGCGCTCTATCTCTATGATCCCGACGGCGCGCGGAAGGTGGCGAAGCTATCCACCGACCGCTGGCAGAACGGCGAGCCTGCCGGCGCGCTCGACGGCGTGCCGGTTACGATCAAGGAAAATATCGCCACCAGGGACCAGCCGTCGCCGCTCGGCGCGGCCAGCGTGCCGCTGGTGCCCGCAGCGAAGGATGCGCCGCCGGCCGCCCGGCTGCGCGAGGCGGGCGCCGTGATCTTCTCCAAGACCACCATGCCGGATTACGGCATGCTGTCGTCGGGGCTTTCGAGCTTCCACCCCCTCACCCGCAATCCCTGGGACCTCAGCAAGAATCCCGGCGGATCGAGCGCGGGCGCTGGCGCCGCGGGTGCGGCCGGCTATGGCCCCTTGCATCTCGGCACCGATATCGGCGGCTCGGTGCGGCTGCCGGCGTGCTGGTGCGGCCTGGTCGCGCTCAAGCCGAGTCTTGGTCGCATCCCGATCGACCCGCCTTATGTCGGCCGCGTCGCAGGGCCAATGACCCGCACCGTCGACGACGCCGCGCTGATGATGAGCGTGCTGTCCAAGCCCGATCGCCGCGACGGCATGAGCCTGCCGCCGAGCGACATCCACTGGAAGGCGCTGGAAAAATCCCCGCGCAAGCTGCGGCTGGGCCTGATGCTCGATCTTGGCGTCGGACAGGCGCTGGAAAAGCCGGTGCGCGAGACCGCGGTGAAGGCAGCCAAGGCTTTCGAATCCGCAGGCGCCGTCGTCACCGAGGTCGACGGCATTCTGACCCGCGAGATGCTCGACGGGCTCGATAATTTCTGGCGGGCGCGGATGTGGAACGATCTTTCAGCGCTGCCGCCGGCCGAGCAGGCCAAGGCCCTGCCCTACATCCATCAATGGGCGGAGAAAGGCGCGAAGCTGTCGGGCGTCGACGTGATCAGGGGCTTCAACGTCACCATGGCGATCCGCGCCGCCGCCGCAAAGCTGTTCTGCGACCTCGACTATGTCATTTCGCCGGTATCGCCGGTGGTCAAGTTCAACGCCGAGCTGGCGGCACCGATCAACGATCCGGACAAGCCGTTCGAGCACATCGGCTACACCGTGCCGTGGAACATGTCGGAGAATCCCGCCGTGTCGATCAATGGCGGCTATGACTCGCAGGGCTTCCCGATCGGCGTTCAGATCGTCGGCCGGCGTTTTGACGATCTCGGCGTGCTTGCGATGGCCAAGACCTTTGAAGGCCTGCGCGGCGCGCAGAAGCCGTGGCCGAGCCCGCCGAAGAAGTGACGCGCAGCGTCATTCCGGGACGGCACGCAAGCGCCGGACCCGGAATCTCGAGATTCCGGGTTCTCGCTTCGCGAGCCCCGGAATGACGGCCAAGAAAAAATCCCAGGAAGGAATCCCCCATGGCCTACGAGACCATCAAATACGAGGTCGAGGACCAGATCCTCACCCTTACCCTGAATCGCCCCGACAAGCTCAACGCCTTCACCGGCACCATGCAGCGGGAGATGATCGAGGCCTTCGACGCGGCCGACAAGGACGACAACATCCGCACCATCATCGTCACCGGCGCCGGCCGCGGCTTCTGCGCCGGCGCCGATCTTTCCTCCGGCGCCGACACTTTTGACCGCGACGCACGGCGCGGGCCGGTCAAACGCCTTCCCAATGGTAAGGTCGACTACAGTGATCCCCAAGTGCGCGACGGCGGCGGCCAGGTGACGCTGCGCATCTTCAAGTGCCTGAAACCCGTGATCGCCGCGGTGAATGGCCCTGCGGTCGGCATCGGCGTCACCATGCAGCTTGCGATGGATATCCGCATCGCGAGCGAGGCGGCGCGGTTCGGCTTCGTGTTCTCCCAGCGCGGCATCGTACCGGAAGCCGCCTCGAGCTGGTTCCTGCCGCGCCTCGTCGGCATCTCGCAGGCGCTGGAGTGGTGCTACACCGGCCGCGTCTTTCCGGCGTCCGAGGCGCTCGCCGGCCGGCTCGTCAGCAAGGTGGTGCCGCCGGATCAACTCCTGCCTGCGGCACGCGCGCTCGCAAAGGAGATCGCCGCGAAAACCGCGCCGGTGTCGGTGGCGCTGATCCGCCAGATGATGTGGCGCATGATGGGCGCCGACGATCCGATGGAGGCCCACAAGGTCGACAGCCGCGGCATCTACGCGCGCGGCAGATCGGATGACGTGAAAGAGGGCGTGGTGTCGTTCCTGGAAAAGCGCCCGGCGCAGTTCAAGGACAAGGTGTCGAGCGACATGCCCGATTATTTCCCGTGGTGGGACGAGCGGGAGTACAAGTGACCAAGCCGTCATTGCGAGGAGCGAAGCGACGAAGCAATCCATTCTTTGTTTTCGCGGAGAGATGGATTGCTTCGCGGAGCCTGTCATCGGGCCGCGCTTTGCGCGGACCCGTTGGCTCGCAATGACGGGTTCAACTACATCATCAACGCCACCCGTCCGATCGCCTTGCGGTCGACCAGCAGCTGCATCGCCTGCGCATAATGTTCCAGCGGCAGGCGATGCGAGACGTTGGGCCGGATTTTCCCCTGCTCCGCCCATTCCAGCAATTGCCTGATCCGCACCTCGCCCAGCGCCGGATTCCTGCGCACCGCCTCGCCGGCGCGGACGCCGAGCACGCTCGCGCCCTTGATCAGCAGCAGATTGGTGCGCGCCAGCCCGATGCCGCCGGTGAAGCCGATGACGAGCAGCCGCGCGCCCCAGGCGATGCAACGCATGCTCTCTTCGAAGATTGGCCCGCCCACGGGATCGTAGACCACATCGGCGCCGCGACCGTCGGTGATGCGTTTCACGGCATCGCGGAACGGCTCGCGGCTATAGAGCACGAGATGGTCGGCGCCCCTCGCCTTCGCCACGGCGAGCTTTTCTTCCGATGACGCCGCCGCGATCACGGTGGCACCCAGCAGTTTGCCCATCTCAACGGCGGCGAGGCCCACGCCGCCGCCTGCGCCGTGCACCAGCAGCACTTCGCCAGGCTGCACCCGCCCGCGATCGAATAGCCCGTGATAGGCGGTGCCATGCGCGGCAAGGAAGGTCGCGCCTTCGGCATAATCGAAGGTCGAGGGCAGCGGCGTGAGCTGCGAGGCCGCCACGACGGCCTCATCGCAATAGGCGCCATGTCGCATCTTGACGATGACCCGGTCGCCGACGGCAACGCCCTCCGGGCCGTTCACTTCAATCACATCGCCGGCCGCTTCCACGCCGGGCGTGAACGGCAGCTCGGGCTTGAGCTGGTATTCGCCCGCCGCCATCAGAATGTCGGGGAAATTGATCCCGGCCGCGCGGATCGCGACCCGCACCTGCCCCGGCACCAGCGGCTTTGAGGCAAAGCTTTCCAGCCGCAGCCGTCCGGGCGGGCCGAGCTCGCGGCAGACCACCGCCTTCGGCATCAGGCCGCCCGCTCCTTGCGCCGCGCTAAGGCCTCGCGCACCAGCGGCAACCGGTCATTGCCGAAATACATGTCGGTCTTGTCGATGAAGATGGTCGGCGAGCCGAACCCGCCGCGCGCCATCACTTCATCGGTGTTGGCCTTGAGCTGGTCCTTGATGGATTGCTGAGCGATGCCGGCAAAGAATTTTTGCGGATCGACGCCGACGCGCTGGCAGACTTCCGCCAGCACCGCATCCTGCGAGATATCGTGGTCCTCGCCCCAATAGATCTCGAACACGGACCGCGCGAACGGCACCATGTCCTTGCCCAGGAAAATGCAGCCGCGCATCGCCTTGACGCTGTTCACCGGGAATACCGTCGGCCGCATCTTGATGGTGAGCCCCGCCGAGCGCGCCCAGTCCGCCATGTCCTTTTTCTGGTAGGCGAGTTTCGCCGGCACCGGATTTTCCCGCGACGCGTAGACGCTGGGGTTGATGGAATTGAAGATGCCGCCGACCAGGATCGGCCGCCAGATAATCTCCTCGCCGAACGCCTTGGCGAGCGGCTGGATGTTGTGGAAGGCGAGATAGGTCCAGGGGCTGGAGCAGTCGAAGAAAAACTCGATCATGGCGTTTCCTTTTTTGTTCGGTCCTCACCCTGAGGAGCGCGCATCGCGCGCGTCTCGAAGGGTGGGCTGCGCGGCACCATCTTGGCCTCATGGTTCGAGACGGCGCAAGCGCCTCCTCACCATGAGGGGCAACAGTTTCATTGCTTATTGACCAGTTCCTTCGCCCTCGCCCCGAACATGTTCTTCCTTGCCTCCTCGTCGAACGGCTCCTTCACGAACTTGCCGATCGCCAGTCCCGCCTGCACCTGGGGCCGGGCGCGAACCTCGGCATACCAGCGCTTCACGTTCGGATAATCGTCGAGTGTAAAGCCCTGCGCCTTGTGAGTCATGGTCCAGGGGAAACAGGCAATGTCGGCGATCGAATAGTCGCCGGCGACGTGGGCGCCGGTCTTGGCCAACTGGCGATCGAGCACGCCATAGAGCCGCGCCGCCTCGTCGCGGTAGCGCTCGATGGCGTAGGGAATCTTCTCCGCCGCATAGAGCGCGAAATGGCCGTGCTGGCCCAGCATCGGCCCCAGGCCTCCCATCTGCCACATCACCCATTGGATGACGCGCGACCGCCCACGCATGTCTTTCGGCAGGAAGCGCCCGGTCTTCTCGGCGAGATAGATCAGAATGGCGCCGGTCTCGAACGCCGAGAACGGCTCGCCGCCATCGGCCGGCTCATGGTCGATGATCGCCGGAATCCGGTTGTTGGGGCTGATCGTGAGATACTCGGGGCGAAACTGTTCGCCGGCGCGGATGTTGACGGGAATGACCTGATAGGGGAGCCCGAGTTCCTCCAGCATGATGGAGACTTTCCAGCCGTTCGGCGTCGGCGCGTAATAGAGGTCGATCATGCTTCCCTATTCCCGGTCACAAAGACTTTTGTTGTTCTGTACCTAAAGCATAAGACATGGCAGACAGGCGCTCAATCAAATAGCACCTACCGGGAGGCTTGCATGCTGTTTCCAACGACCATCGCAGGCTCGCTGCCGAAGCCCGAATGGCTGGCCGAGCCCAATGTGCTGTGGGCGCCCTGGAAATCCCAAGGCGCCGAGCTGGCGCGGGCCAAGCGCGACGCCACGTTGCTCGCGCTCAAGCTGCAGGAAGATTCCGGCATCGACATCGTCACCGAGGGCGAGCAGGCGCGGCAGCATTTCGTGCACGGCTTCCTGGAGAAGATCGAGGGCATCGATTTCGCTCACAAGGTCGAGATGGGAATCCGCAAGGACCGCTACAAGGCGATGGTGCCGCAAGTCGTCGCGCCGCTGCAATTGAAGGGCCGCGTGCATGCGGATGAAGCCCGCGTCGCCCGCACCCACACCACGAGGAAAGTGAAGTTCACTTTGCCCGGCCCGATGACCATCATCGACACTATCGCGGACAAATATTACGGCGATCGCGTCAAGATGGCTTTTGCCTTTGCCGAGCTCCTGAACCAGGAAGCAAAGGCCCTGCAGGCCGACGGCGTCGACGTCATCCAGTTCGACGAGCCCGCCTTCAACGTCTACATGGACCAGGTCCGCGACTGGGGCATCAAGGCGCTGGAGCGCGCCGCCGAAGGGCTGTTCTGCACCACCGCCGTGCACATCTGCTACGGCTACGGCATCAAGGCCAACACCGACTGGAAGCAGACGCTGGGCGGCGAATGGCGGCAATATGAGGAAACCTTCCCGTCGATCGACAAGAGCGCGATCCAGCAGGTCGCGATCGAGTGCCGCAATTCCAGGGTGCCGCTGGAATTGCTGGCGGCGCTGCCGAACAAGGTGGTGCAGGCCGGCGTGATCGATGTCGCGAGCGATGAGGTCGAGACCGCCGAAGACGTGGTCAAGGTGATCGAGGACGTCGCCAAATTCGTGCCGAAGGCCAACATCGTCGCCACGACCAATTGCGGCATGGCGCCGATGCGTCGCGAGATCGCGGAGGCCAAGCTGATGGCGCTCGGCGCCGGCGCAAAACTTGCGCGGCAGAAGCTCGCATGAAGTTCTTTCTTGCGTTGACGGCTGCGGCGCTGCTTGCAAGTGCCGCGCAAGCGGTGTCCGGCGAGCGCGACCGGCTCAACGCCTGCAAGGCGATGGTCGAACGCGCGGGGCCGGCGCCGACGACGGCTGCCGCGCCTGAGACCACCGAGCTGCAAAAGTGCCGCCAGATCATTAAGGAATGGACCTTGCGCGACTCCCGCAGGAGCGTCGACGAGAACGGCCAGCCGATGAAGTGATCAATCGTAGCCCGCATAAGCGAAGCGCCATGCGGGACGGTCCCGCGTGTCGCTATCGCTCACGCGGGCTACGGGAGCGAGCCGGCGCTTGGATGCAGCACCGGGCGATAGCCCGCGATGAACGCACGCACGGTCGAGGGCGGCGTCAGCAGCTTGGCGTTTTCAAGGGAGCGCTGAGCCCGCGTGTAACCGGCCGTCGACCATTTTAACGCCCTGCCTCGCGCCACCAGAAAACTGTCGTCGCCGTCCAGCACCATCGTACCATCAGGCAGCTTTTCGATCTCCATCGGCAGCAGATGCAGCTTCCCGCCGCTGGCGAAACGCTCCCGGTGCAGCACTTCGTCCATCCCGGGCGCGAGCACGTCCTTCACGCCGTTGCCCTCTTCCCACGCCGCGCGAAAACGATTGGCGTCGTCGCGCCGGCAGTAGAAGCACGGGCGGTGGCCCGCCGCGAAGGCGGTGGCTTCGTCGAGGAAGAACAGCTCGGTCCAGCTTCGCCTCGCCATCACCCTGCGCCGCCGCCCGCGGAATTCGAGCAGGCAGGTCAGCCAGGCCGGCGTCGACCAGCGCTTTTTCAGGAGCGTTCTGGTGGCGGGATCATGGATGATGCCGCGGTTGCCGACGAACAGGCCGCGGTGTGAGGTGGCAATGATTTCGCCGGTTGGTGTGACGCGGTTTTGCAGGGGCATGGCGTTTCTTCTCCCTCTCCCCGCCCTTCGCGGGGAGAGGGCGGGGTGAGGGGCTGCATCCACAAACACGGTGAGAAACGGACTCCCGGAGAGTCCCCTCACCCGACTTGCTTCGCAAGTCGACCTCTCCCCGCAAGAGCGGGGCGAGGTGACTTCTAAGCCGCGCCGTCGCGGAGCGGCGGGGCAAAGGACAGCGCGGTGTCCCAGGGAAAGAAGATCCAGGTGTCCTGCGACACCTCGGTGATGAAAGTGTCGACCAGCGGCCGGCCCTTGGGCTTGGCGTAGACGGTGGCGAAATGCGCATCCGGCATCATCGCGCGCACCAGCCGGCCGGTCTTGCCGGTATCGACGAGGTCGTCGACGATCAAAAGCCCCTTGCCGGTGCCGCCGCCGAGCGCCGCCGTATCGGCCGAAATGCTTTTCAACACCTTCAGGTCGCCCTGCTTGTCGTGGTCGTAGCTTGCGATACAGACGGTATCGATGATGCGCACCCCTAACTCGCGCGCCACGATTGCCGCCGGCACCAGGCCACCGCGGGTAATGGCAATCACCGCGTGGAACGGCCCGACCTCGTTGAGCCGCCAGGTCAGCGCCCGGCAATCCCGGTGAAACTGGTCCCAGGAGACCGGAAACGCCTTCCCAGCCCGCTCCTGCGCAATCAGGTCCGCACTCTTTTCCATATCGTTCCCGTCTGTTCTTCGCGTCAGTCGTTAGCGCATCGTCACGTTCAATCCGGTCAGCATCTCCTTTACCGCGTTCATCGCGGCGTTGAGCTTGTCCGGATCGCGCGAGCGCACCACGAGATTGGTATTCGGCTTGCCGTTCTCGTCGAGGAAGGGGTAGCTGCCGATGATGGTGTCGGGATGGGCGTTGGCGATCTCGCGCAAGGGTCCGCCGATATCGCCTTCGCGCGAATTGGCGCGCACGGTGTCGGAGAGCATCTTGACGCCCGATTTCAGCTTGGGCGAGACGATGTCCATCATCGCCTGCATGATCGAGGGCACGCCGGCCATCACGATGACATTGCCGATCTTGAAGCCGGGCGCCATGATGGTGGCGCTCTGGATCAGCTCGGCGCCGTCGGGGATGCGCGCCATGCGCAGCCGCGCCTCATTGAGCTCGCCCGGATTCTTGAAGCGTTCCTTGAAGCGCGCCACCACCTCCGGATGGTGGTCGATGCCGACGCCGAACGCCTTGGCCACGCTGTCGGCGGTGATGTCGTCATGGGTCGGCCCGATGCCGCCGGTGGTAAAGACGTAGGTATAGCGGGAACGTAGCGCGTCCAGCGCCGCGATGATGTCGGCCTCCTCGTCGGCGACCACCCGCACCTCCTTCAGGTCGATCCCGATATTGGTGAGGTATTCCGCGATAAAGCCGATGTTCTTGTCTTTGGTCCGCCCGGACAGGATCTCGTCGCCGATCACCAATATCCCCGCGGTGACGATCTCGCTCATGCCAACTCCCTAAAGACCTTCCCCGCTTTCCCCTGCGGCCTCGTTCGAACTTGCCGGGGCAACCTCTTGAAGTCACGGGGCTTTGCTGCCGAAATAAGCACCTCGAAGCTATTTTTTCAGGCAGAGGCGCCGCCGTCCATACCAAATGCCGTTTCCCCCTGCATATCGCGCTGGCCCGGGCCTTGCTACCACCCCGTCAAGTCATGCACTGTTGTGCTGGCCCCAACAAACATTCGGGTTCGATGGCCGCTGCGTTTGATGAGATGAACGGTCCCGGGGGCGACCTCCGCGCGGCCTATTCTGAGCTCTCCCGCTGGCTCAAGGAGACGCCACCGGACGCCCTCGAATATCGCCGCCAGGAAGCCGAGCTCCTGTTCCGGCGGATCGGCATCACCTTCGCCGTCTATGGCGACGCCGAGGCCCAGGAACGGCTGATCCCCTTCGACGTGATCCCCCGCATCCTCTCGGCCAAGGAATGGATGCTGCTGGAAAAGGGACTGCGCCAGCGCGTCAAGGCCCTGAACATGTTCCTGAGGGATATCTATCACGGCCGCGACATCCTCCGTGCCGAGGTCATCCCCGAGGACCTGATCTTCCAGAACCCGGTATTCCGCCCCGAGATGAACGGCCAGGACGTGCCGCACGACGTCTATGTCCACATCGCCGGCATCGACGTCATCCGGGTCGACGACAAGGATTTCATCGTGCTGGAGGACAATGCGCGCACGCCCTCCGGCGTCTCCTACATGCTGGAAAACCGCGAAATCATGATGCGGCTGTTTCCGGATTTGTTCGCCCGCCACCGCGTGGCACCCGTGGAGCGCTATCCGGACGAGCTCTTGGCCGCGCTCCGCTCGGTGGCGCCGCTTTCCGCTTCCGCCGAGCCCACCGTCGCGCTGATGACGCCCGGCGTCTACAACTCCGCCTATTACGAGCACTCCTTCCTCGCCGACAAGCTCGGCATCGAGCTCGTCGAGGGCCGCGACCTCATCGTCAAGAACGACGAGGTGTTCATGCGCACCACCGAAGGGTTGAAGCGGGTCGACGTGATCTACCGCCGCGTCGACGACGACTTCCTCGATCCCCTCACCTTTCGCCCGGATTCCGCGCTCGGCGTGCCCGGGCTGATGTCGGCCTACGCCGCCGGCAACATCACGCTGGCGAATGCGGTCGGCACCGGCATCGCCGACGACAAGGCGATCTATTCCTACATGCCTGATGTCGTGAAATTCTATCTCGGCGAGGAGCCGATCCTGAAGAACGTCCAGACCTGGCGCTGCCGCGAGCCGAAGGACCTTTCCTACGTGCTCGACAATCTCGCCGATCTCGTGGTGAAGGAAGTGCACGGCTCCGGCGGCTACGGCATGCTGATCGGCCCGGCCGCCACCAAGGCCACCATCGAGGCGTTCCGCGACAAGCTCAAGCGCGAGCCGGAAGGCTTTATCGCGCAGCCGACGCTGGCGCTCTCGACCTGCCCGACCTGCACCGCCACCGGCCTCGCCCCGCGCCATGTCGATTTGCGGCCCTTCGTGCTGACCGGCAGCAAGCGCACCACCATCGTGCCGGGCGGCTTGACCCGCGTGGCGCTGAAGGAAGGCTCGCTCGTGGTCAATTCGAGCCAGGGCGGCGGCACCAAGGACACCTGGATTCTGGATGAGTGAGATCGATCTAGCCATTCGCTCGGAGCGCCCCCTCCCCCTGAAAGGGGGAGGGTTGGGGTGGGGGTCGGCCACATACTCCGAACGGAGAGAAGACCCCCACCCGGCGCGGAGTTTATGCCCGGACGGCGCCGAGCGCCGATCCGGGTACGCCGACCTCCCCCTTTCAGGGGGAGGTTCAATGCCAACGCTCGAGTAAACCACCACATGCTGTCGCGCACCGCCGAAAACCTCTATTGGCTGGCCCGCTATGTCGAGCGGGCCGAGTATATCGCGCGCACGATCGACGCGACGTTGCGCGTCACGGCGCTGCCGGCCGCCTATATCGGCAAGACCAATGAATGGGAATCGGCGCTGCTCACCGCCGGCGTGAGCGAGAATTTTTTCGAGGCCTATGAGGAAGCCAACGAGCAGAACGTCGTCGAATATCTCTCCTTCGCGCCGGGAAACCCCTCCTCGATCAAGAACTGCATCGAGGCCGCGCGGCTCAATTCGCGCTCGGTGCGCACCGCGCTGACCAGCGAGATGTGGGACACCATCAACGGCGCCTGGCTGGAATTGCAGGAAGTCTGGAGCAAGGGCACCTCCAGCCGCGAGGAGCTGGCGCGCTTCCTGCGCTTCGTGCAGGAGACCTCGCTCCGCTTCGACGGCTCGGCCTACCGCACCATGCTGCGCAACGACGCCTATTGGTTCTCGCGGCTTGGCGTGCATCTGGAACGCGCCGACAACACCGCGCGCATCCTCGACGTCAAATATCACGTGCTGCTGCCGGAAGAGGAGCATGTCGGCGGCCCGCTCGATTTCTACCAGTGGAGTTCGATCCTGCGCTCGGTCTCGGCGCTGACCGCCTATCACTGGGTCTATCGGGAGACGCTGAAACCCTGGCTGATCGCGGACCTCTTGATCCTCAACGACTCGCTGCCGCGTTCGCTTGCGAGCTGCTACGGCAACCTCGTGCGCAACCTCGACCAGATCGGCGTCGCCTATGGCCGCCAGGGTCCCTCGCAGCGCCATGCCCGCGGCATCCGCAACCGGCTCGAGCACTCGAACATGAACGACATCTTCCAGCACGGCGTGCACGAATTCATCCAGGAATTCATCGCGGATAATTCGCGGCTCGGCGAAATCGTCACCAAGCAATATTTGATTTGATGGAAAGGTGCCGACCCTCGTAAAAAGGTCGTCATGCCCGGGCTTGACCCGGGCATCCATCGATCTTCGATTGAATCTTCAATGTTGGGATGGATGGCCGGGTCAAGCCCGGCCATGACGACCTAAAAAGCTCTCGCTCACCTCTAGCTCCGCGTCGGTCCGCCATGCGCCTGCGAATTTCCCACACCACGACCTATCACTATGAGCCGCCGGCGACCGGCGTCATCCAGATCCTGCGGCTGACGCCGGGCAGCCATGACGGCCAGTATGTCGCCGAATGGCAGATCGACGTCTCGACAAACTCGCGCCTCGACATGCATGAGGACGCCTTCGGCAATGTCACCCATGTGATGACGCACGGCACCATCGCGGACCTCACCATCACCGTCGGCGGCCTGATCGAGACCCACGACACCGGCGGCGTGCTGCGCGGCACCGACGAGCGCTTTCCGCCGAGCCTGTTCCTGCGCCAGACCTCGCTGACCTCGGTCAATCCGGCGATGGAGAATTTTGCCCGCGAGCTGCGCGCGGAATCGGAGGCCGATGCGCTCGGCTTCCTGCATTCGCTGATGACCCAGGTCAACGAGCACATGACCTTCGACGAGGATCCGACCAACAGCGGCACCTCGGCCATCGAAGCCTTCGCCGGCAAGCGCGGGGTGTGCCAGGACTACGCGCACATCTTCATCGCCTGCGCGCGCTCCGGCGGCGTGCCGGCGCGCTTCGTCTCCGGGCATTTCCTGCGCTCGGACGGCACCGTCAACCAGGCGGCCGGTCATGCCTGGGCGGAAGCCTATGTCGGCGATCTCGGCTGGGTCGGCTTCGACCCGGCGAACTGCATCTGCACCACCGAGGCGCATGCCCGCGTCGCCATCGGCCTCGACTATCTCGGCGCAGCACCCGTGCGCGGCACCCGCTATGGCGGCGGCGCGGAGACGCTGACGGTGTCGGTCAGGGTCGACCAGGCCGGCCGGCCCGGCCAGTCGCAGTGGCAATCGCAGTCCTAACCTGGCACTTTACCTCTCACCACCCAGGCGGTTGCGGCGTAGGAGCGCGGGCCATCTGCCTCGCCGTCGAGATAAGCCAGCCGAACCGCTTCCCGAAGCTTTGACTTCGCCTCGTCATCGAGCGTGCGGACATAATCCGCACCCGGTCCATCCCTGCCTTCAGACGGCGCCCAGAAATCCGCAAACGACGTGAAGTCCATGCGGATGGTGCGCATATCCTGCACCACATCGATCAACCCGGCTTCGCGCCAGGCCCGCTCCAGATCTCCCGGTCGGCTCAGCGGCCTTGTGTAGGCCCGCGCGCGCCGATCGCTGCCGCGTGGATCTAGCATCGCCGCGATGTCGAAGACGACCCGAAAGGCGACAAACCCGCCGCGTGTATCCCATGTCGCGGCCGCCACCATTCCGCCCGGCCGGGTCACGCGGCGCATCTCACGTATTGCAGCGTTGGAATCGGGAATGAACTGCAGCACCAGCATCGAAAGCGAATGACTGAAATGTGCATCTGTGAAGGGCAACGCGCAGGCATCACCGACGTGGAAGTTTAGCCGTGGGTCACTATTGGCTCGCTTTGCATAGGCGATATAAGGCTCGGACAGATCAATACCATCCACGCCACCAATCGCGGGGTTGCGGGCGAGACAAAAGCTAAGGCTGCCGGTGCCGCACCCAACATCGAGCACGCGATCTGCGGCATCTATGCCGGCGAAATCGATCAGTAAGGGCGCGAGCCGGCGGCTCCAGCGGCCCATTTGCAATTCGTAACCGTCTCCGTCGGAGGACAGGAAGATCGAAGATGTGGAAGCGTTCACGATACCCCCTTCGGTCGGCCGCTTCGCGGTTGGCGGCGCCCCGGAATGACACTGATTATTTGTTTATTTGTCCAGCCACACATCCTCGAACCGCAGATTGTTGTACTGGCTGTTGTCGTGCGGCCGAAATCCCTTCACATAAGGCTGCCAGCAATTGGCCGCGGTCGACCAGACAATGCTCGGGCGCGCGGCGTCTTCGGCGAGCAGGCGCTCGATCTGCCAGACGATGTCCTTGCGCTTCTCCTTGTCGAGCTCGCGCGATTGCGCGGCGAGCAGTTTGTCGACCTCGGCGTTGCAATATTGGGTGTAGTTGCGCTCGGAATTGCAGGAATAATTCTCGACGATGTTGCCGTCGGGATCGTCGACCGACACGCCGGTGACGTTCACCCCGATGGTGTAGTCCTTTTTCGCAAGCCGCGCGTACCAGCGCGGCGTGTCGAGGATGTCGAGTTCGGCGTTGATGTAGATCTTCCTGAGCTGGTCGGTGACGATCACGGCCGGATCGCGATAGGTCGGCAGGTTTCGCGTCTGGATCTTGATGGCGAGCTGCTTCGCATCGCTGTAGCCGAGCTTCTGCATGATTGCCTGCGCATCCGCGATGTTCCTGTCGGTCTCCGGATTATACCCGGTCAACTTCGACACCACCTCGGGCGCCATGCCCCATTCGCCGACGGGCTGTGGCAGCATGGCGCCGCCGATCAGCCCCCGCCCCTCCATCAGGATGGTGTTGAACGGCTTGCGGTCGAGCGCGAGCGACATGGCGCGGCGGATGTCGGGATTGTCGAACGGCGGATTGGCGCGGTTCACCATCAGATTGACCTGTACGCCCGACGGCACCATCTCGCAGACCGCATTCGGTGCGCGTGCCCTGATGTCCTTCATCAGCGCCACCGTCACGTCGGACGGAAAGGTGATATCGAACTCGCCGGTTGCGAACGCCAGCATGCGCGTGGCGCGATTGTCGACCACTCGGAACACGATTTCATCGAGATAGGGCCGGTCCTTCCTGAAGTAGTCGGGATTGCGCGCCAGGCGGAAGGTGTCGCCGCGCCTGAACTCGACCAGCTTGAAGGGACCGGTGCCGACGGGTTTGGTGCGCATCACCTGCTGCGGCACATGGCAGGGATAGACCGGCGAGAAGGCGCTCGCGAGCAGCACCGGCAGGCTTGGTTGCGGTTCTGAGAGCTCGAAGGTCGCCTCATAGTCGCCGTTGATCGAGACGTCCTGCAGCTTCGTGTACCAGACTTTTCGCGGGTTGCGGTGGAAGTCGGCGTTGTCGCCCTTGCCGATCAGCATCCGCCAGGTGCATTGCACATCCTTTGCCGTGAACGGCTGACCGTCATGCCACTTGACGCCCTGGTGCAGCTTGAAGGTCAATTTCGTGTTGGTCGCGTCCCACCACCAGCTTTCGGCGAGGTCGCCGATTACCGTATCAAGACTTTCGTGCGGCTTGGCCGGATCGAACACCACGAGGTTGTTGAAGATCGCCGCGAACGGCGTCACCGAGGCGATGGTCAATTCCTCGAGCAGCGAGGTCGAAGGCGGCGTGTCGTTGTGATAGAGCCGAAGCGTGCCGCCGCGCCTTTGTGCCAGCGCGGGAGTTGCGGCCGACAGGATCGCGGTCAACAGAACGGTGGATACGACAAGTTTCCCTGGCATTTCGACTCCCGGAATTTTGTTCTTGTGGCCGACAGTCGAGCATAAGACCGCTCCTCCCGCAATCATGGCGGCCGGCCGGCCGTGCTATAACTCCGGGCGTAGCAACAACCCGGGGTAAAGCCATGGCGACGGTAAATCTGCTCTCCGACGAAGAACTCTCGCCCGAAGCGCGCACCGTTTTCGCCGACATTCGCAAGACACGGCAATCGGACTTCGTCAACAATTTCTGGCGGGCGCTGGCGCACGATCCAAAAACCCTGCGCCGCACCTGGGAAAGCATCAAGGAGGTGATGGCGCCGGGAGCGCTCGATCCGAAGATCAAGGAAATGCTCTACGTCGCGGTGTCGGTGGCGCACGGATGCAGCTACTGCATCCATTCGCACACCGCGAGCGCTCGCGCGAAGGGCATGAGCGAGGCCGAATACCGCGAGATGCTTGCCATCGTCGGCATGGCCGCCGAGACCAACCGGCTGGTTACTGCCCTTGGCGTGCCGGTTGACGACGCATTCCTCGTCGGAGGCTCTCCGAACCGGGAATCATAGGGTCGCGCCATACGGGAATTGGGGTTGGACCCCGCACCGAAATTGGCTAGTAATTTTCCGCGCGGTTAGGGAAGCGTTGGGGCAAGCGGAAATGACCTATTGTTGCGGGATTCTGGTCCGGGACGGCCTGGTGATGATTGCCGATACCCGCACCAATGCCGGCCTCGACAACGTCTCGACCTTCCGCAAGCTCCATATTTTCTCCAAGCCGGGCGAGCGCATCATGGCGATCGCAAGCGCCGGCAATCTCGCCATCAGCCAGTCCGTGCTCTCCACCCTGACCGAGGGCCTCGAGGACCCCACGACTGGCGACATCGAGACGTTGATGAACTCGCCGACCATGTTCCAGGCAGCGCAGCGCATCGGCCGCGCCATCCGCGCGGTGCATGCGACCGAGGGGCCCGCGCTGAAGTCGGAAGATGTCTCTTTCGACGTCTCGTTCCTGTTCGGCGGCCAGATCAAGGGCGCGCGGATGCGGCTGTTCATGGTCTACACCGCCGGCAATTTCATCGAATGCACCACCGATACGCCCTATTTGCAGATCGGCGAGCACAAATACGGCAAGCCCGTTCTCGACCGCGCCATGCATTACGACGTCGAGCTCTACGAGGCGCTGAAGACCGGCCTGATCTCGATGGATTCGACCATGCGCTCCAATCTCGGCGTGGGACTTCCGATCGACGTGCTGGTGGTGCGCTCCGACACCTACGAAGCCGATCTCAACCACCGCATCGAGGCCGGCGAGCCCTATTTCCACGACCTGCGCTCGCGCTGGTCGGCGGCGCTGCGCGCGGCGCACCAGAACATTCCACGTCCACCCTATAAATCCGAAGCAGAAGCAAAAAAGTAAGCAAAGAAAGCAAGAAGGTGAGGAAGCAATGACCGAAGCAACCAACAAGATCGCCGTGGTGACCGGCGCCGGCACTGGTGTCGGACGCGCGGCGTCGCTCGCGTTGATGCGGGCCGGCTTCACCGTGGTGCTCGCCGGCCGCCGCAAGGAGATGCTGGAGGAGACGCAAAAGCTCGGCGACAATGTCGGCAAGAGCCTGCCGGTGACATCCGACATGACCAGCCCGGAGTTGATTGCCGCATTGTTCAAGAAGGTGCAGGACACCTACGGCCGGCTCGACGTGCTCTTCAACAATGCCGGCATGGGCGCCCCTCCCGTGAATTTCGAGGACCTCACGCTGCAGCAGTGGCAGGCGGTGGTGAACACCAACCTCACCGGGCCGTTTTTGTGCACGCAGCACGCCTTCCGCATCATGAAGGACCAGAAGCCGCGCGGCGGCCGCATCATCAACAACGGCTCGATATCAGCGCATGCGCCGCGGCCATTCTCCTCCGCCTATACCTCGACCAAGCACGCCATCACCGGCCTCACCAAGGCCACCAATCTCGACGGCCGCATGTATGACATCGCGGTCGGCCAGATCGACATCGGCAATGCGGCCACGCCCATGACCGACCGCATGGTCGACGGCGTGCTGCAGCCCGACGGCCGCAAGATGCCGGAGCCGCGCATGGACGCCAAAGCGGTCGGCGATGCGGTTGCCTACATGGCGACGCTGCCGCTCGACGCCAACGTGCTGTTCATGACGGTGATGGCATCGAAGATGCCGTTCGTGGGACGGGGCTAGCCTGGATTTCCACGGAACGGAATTGACCTAACAATTGGATGGCGAAGGCTACTGCAGGAGTCGAAGGGCGCGCCCGTCCCACCAGGGCACTTTGATGGGTTTGTTGAAGAGTCCTGAGGCGAGGACGATGGGGAGATGGGCTCGGCGATGAAAGCGCAGCGTAATTTCGTCGTTGGTGATGGCGACGTCGGCCGGCATGTCGATAAGATCGCGGAAGATTTGGCGTGCCTGCGCGTCATTGTAGCCGCGCATGCGCCTAGCCATGAGGCGATAAAGGCCTGACGCAATGACGAGAAGGGCCATATCGAAGTCGACCTTGAGGCCGACGGAAGAGGACAGCGCGTCGATATGGAAGAAGCGCACCGCATCGGCCAGCGCATTCTCGATCAGCATGCGTTTGGCGTAACGTGTAATGAGGGATTTGGCGGTCGCGTGTGCGTCGTTGGTGAGCAGGATGGTTGGCTCATCGTGACCGAGGTCGGCAATGAAGAACTGGCGGTAGATGCGCTGAAGTGGACGTGCCTTCTGCTCGTAGAAGCGCGGATTGCGGTACTTGCGATGGGGGACGTCGAGTTCGACGGTGCGCCAGGCTGACGGCGACAGGCTGGCGATTTCGGCGAGCAGTGCGGGGGAGCGGCGACGCAGGGTGAGGAAGGTGATGCCGGCGGCATCGAGCCGGTCGAGCCCCGCGTAGGTGGTCAGCTTGGAGTCGAAGACGAGGTGTTGCGGCGCCTTGCCGTGCTGGCGCTTCCAAAAGTCAACGAAGCGGAAGATCTCGTCGGCTTCCTCGCCCTTGCGAAGGTCGGCGTTGGCATAGCAGAACACTTGGGTGTCGGCATCTTGAGCCAAGAAGACCAGGATACTGGGTTGGCGACGACTTCGCTTGGATAAATAGTGCGATTCAACGAGCGGATGCTCACCGAAGTACGGCACCGAGTGGAAGTCGAGATTGAGGGAGGCCCCCGTGAAGAGGTCTGCAGAGACCTGCGCGTGCCATCGCGCCAGCAGGTGAGCAACCTTCTGCGGGGTAATGCGCGAAGAATATTCCGACAAGAAGCTTTTCTTCGGCATGGCATTGAGCCCGCAGAACAAGGCGAGCCCCTCGTCGGCGACCAAGGCCATGATGTGGCTCTTGCGTTCGATCGCCCACAGTTTGAGCGCGAGCGAAGCGCGCAGCGCATGGGCGGCCGGGATCATGCGCGAGCCGGGTAGCTTAGCGGCCTGTGCCAATGCGTCGCTTTCGAGCTGCACCAGATCGGGAATGAATAAGAACAGCCCGCCCATTCGTGTGGTGAATTCGCGCGGGGTGAGGACAAAATCGTTGACATTGGCGACCGCTTGCACCTGCGGACCGATGCGGGTGGGACGTTCCTCGTCGAGCCGGCGCGGTAAAGGCGCAAAGCCCTCCGCGGCGAGCACCTCGCGCACCGCCGTGGCGCTCAACGGCGTTCCCTGCTCCTTGAGCGCCTGGCTGATCTCGTAGACCGAATAGTTACGCTTGCGCAGCGCGATGATCTGGTCATGAGCGGGGCTCTTCTTGGGATGATCGCGCCGGCCCGGTCGGGTGGCGGAAAAGAACTCCTGCAGATCGCCGTGGCGAAAGGCGTGGCACAGCACGCGGAAGGCGCCGGCCGAATAGCCGAAGCGCCGCGCCACCTCGGCTGATGGCAGCTGATCCACATAGAAGGCGCGCAAGGCCTCGTATTGGCGCTGCCGCGCCGTCGCCGGCCTGGCGAAGAAGCGGCGACAATCCGTTAGGCTATATGGTGCGCTGATAGCCACATATGCACAATCATATATGCCAGATCTGGTGTCAACAACAAACTGCACCGCAATGGGCAGTGTTGTGCAGAAACTCCTGCAGGACAGTGGTTTCCTCGGCCTAATCTGGAATTGTCACTTCGCTCCGTATCGGAGCGATTGGCAAAGTAACACCGAAAAATTGCGCTATCAGCGCACCATGTAGGCTAACGCCCTAAGCCAAATTCTTGAGTCAAATGAATCGGTAAGCCCATCGCGCGTTAGCGGATTCCGCTTCCATGGAAATCCAGGCTAGCGCATGATCCGGAAAAGTGTGTAGCGGTTTTCCGAAAAGGAGCATGCGCAAACAATAAGCCAACGCTACTCCAGCCGCTCGACGTCGCGCAGCGCCGGGAACAGCTTCATCCAGATCAGCGCAATCGCGATCGTGGCGACGCCGCCGAGCACGGCGGCCGGCATGGCGCCGAGCAGCGCCGCGGTCACGCCGTTCTGGAACTGGCCAAGCTGGTTGGAGGCGTTGATGAAGAGGAAGTTCACCGCGCCGACGCGGCCGCGCATCGCGTCGGGCGTGCGCAGCTGCACCAGCGAGAAGCGGATCACCACGCTGACGGTGTCGGCCGCGCCGAGCACCGCGAGCGCCACTACCGACAGCCACATCCAGTGCGACAGCGCGAACACCACCGTCGCAACTCCGAACACGATCACCGCCTGGAACATGCGCATGCCAACGCGGCGATCGATGGGACGACGCGTCAGCAGCATGGTCATCAACAGCGCGCCGACCGCGGGCGAGGCGCGCAGCACGCCGAGGCCGAGCGGCCCGGCCTCGAGGATATCGCGGGCATAGATCGGCAGCAGCGCCACCACGCCGCCGAACAGCACGGCGAACAGATCGAGCGAGATGGTGCCGAGGATCGCGGGATTATTGCGGATGAAGCGGACGCCGGCGAAGACGTCGTCCGCTGCGGCCGGGTCTTTCGACGGCGCGGCCTGGGCGACCCCGATCGCGCCGGTGAACAGCATACCCAGCATCCAGAACGCGAGCATGATCGCATAGGGCAAGCCCGGCGCGATCGCAAAAGCAAACCCGCCGAGCGCCGGCCCGGTGATGGTCGCAACCTGAGTCGCGCCGCTCGACAGCGCGGTGGCGCGCTGCAGCGATCCCTGCGGGGCGATCAGCGGCAGCAGCGCCGCGGTCGCCGGGCTTTCGAAGGCGCCAGCCGTGCCCAGCACGAAGGTCGCGATGAAGATATGGACCTGGTTGAGCCAGCCGCCAAACGAGCCCCACGCCAGAAACAGCGCGGTTGCGGCTTCCGCGACCTGACAGACCTGCACCACGCGCTTGCGCTCGAAGCGGTCGGCGGCGTGGCCCGCGACGAATACCAAAAGCGCGGTCGGGAGAAACTGCACCAGCCCGACCATGCCGAGGGCGAAGGCGCTGCCGGTCAGATCATAGATCTGCCAGCCGATCGCGACCGCGCCGATCTGGCTCGAGAAGCGCGACAGGCTCCGCGACAACAGGAAGAAGATGAAGGAAGGCTGTCTGAGCAGCGTGCCGGCGCCTGCGGAAGCGAGGGAGGACATGCGTGATCGGTGGCCGACGAGGGAGACGTTGTCAACGGCCATCCCAACATCGTGGCATTGCGCTTGCAACGCCGCGGCTGCCATATTGGGGCGACCGTCGGGGGACTCATGCTGCAGCTGCAATCGGCATTCGGCATCATCGCGCTGCTCGCGATCGCCTGGGCGCTCAGTGAGAACCGCGGCGCGGTCTCACTCAAGCAGGCGGCGACCGGGCTGGTCGCAACGCTTGCGACCGCGGTGATCCTGATCAAGCTGCCACTGGTCGCGCACGCGTTCTCCGCCATCAACGACGCCGTCGGCGCCATCGCGGCCGCCTCGCGTGCCGGCACCTCCTTCGTGTTCGGCTATGTCGGCGGCGGCGCGCTGCCGTTCGACCTCAAGGCGCCGGGCGCGGATTTCATCCTGGCGTTCCAGGCGCTGCCGATCGTGCTGGTCATGAGCGTGCTGACGACGCTGCTGTTTTATTGGCGCGTGCTGCCGCCGATCGTGCGCGGCATGGCCTGGCTGCTCGAACGCACACTCGGCGTCGGCGGCGCGGTCGGGCTGTCGACCGCCGCCAACATCTTCCTCGGCATGGTGGAGGCGCCGCTGTTCGTGCGGCCCTATCTGGCGCAGATGACGCGCAGCGAATTGTTTCTGGTGATGACCGGCGGCATGGCGGGCATCGCCGGCACCGTGCTGGTGCTTTACGCCACACTCCTTGCGCCCTTGATCCCCGACGCCGCCGCGCATTTTGTCATTGCGTCGGTGCTCGGCGCGCCAGCCGCGATCCTGATCAGCCTGATCATGGTGCCTGAAACCAAAGATCAGCACACCGGCGGCGCGCTGGATGATCCTGACATGCAGATCTCCGGCACCATGGATGCCATCGTGAAAGGCACCTCGGCCGGGCTCGAGCTGCTGCTCAACATCATCGCGATGCTGATCGTGCTGGTGGCGCTGGTCTATCTCGCCAATTCGATCATCGGGCTGTTGCCGGAGATCGGCGGCGCAAAGATCACGCTGCAGCGGATGCTTGGTTACGTGATGGCGCCGGTGTGTTGGCTGATGGGCCTGCCGTGGTCGCAAGCCGTGACCGCGGGCAGCCTGATGGGAACCAAGACCGTGCTGAACGAGCTGATCGCCTATGTCGATCTGTCAAAACTCGCGCCCGACACGCTCGATCCGCGCTCGAAACTGATCATGCTCTATGCGATGTGCGGCTTCGCCAATTTTGCCAGTCTCGGCATCATGATCGGCGGCCTCGGCACCATGGCGCCGACGCGGCGCGACGAGATCAATGCGCTGGGCGTGAAGTCGATCGTCTCAGGCACGCTGACGACGTGTTTGATGGGGGCGATCGTGGGGGTGCTGACGTAGGTCCGAGAACTCGGAGCCCGTCTGTTTGCTTCCGCGAACTTACTAATCAGTCACTAATATAGGAGACAGATTCTGCTCGAAAAAAAGACCGAACGAGAGCGCGGTTCTCTTGAATTTGTTGCAGCTCGACGTCGATCCGATTGTGCAACGATTCCCCTTTTGCAAGCGGCTTCCGTGCCGTCCCGGTCCTCTTCATGTAATTCCACACCATCTCATCCGGATTGAGTTCGGGGGCGTAGCCCGGCAGAAAGTGAAATTCAAGCTTCCCTTCGGTCGACGCAACGTAATCTTTGACGATCTTGGCTTTGTGGGCAGGCAGACTATCAAGAATTAGGAGCACAGGCTTCTTACGACGAAACATCATTGCCTTGAGCAGTGCAATAAATAGCTCCGCGTTCATTCCACCCTTGTAGGTCGCGCACCAGAAACCGCCTTTGGCATTTACGGCTGAAGCCGCCGAGACGGATTGTCGTGTGCCGGGCACAAAAATAATTGGGGTCTGCCCTTTCACACCCCAAGTCTTTCCTTGCACGGCTTCGGAACGAAAGCCGAACTTATCCCAGAAAAAAATCTCGGCACCTCGCTTTTTTGCCCGTTTCGCAATGGCTGGATAGACGTCGGTTTTCCACGCTTCGATCGCAACGGGATCTCGCTCGTAAGCTCGCTTCAGTGGCTTCTGCGGCGTCAATCCTAATTTTGCAAGTAACTTTCCGACAGCGGTCACACCCAAATTAGCTTCGAACTTGTCCGCAATCAGCTTGCGCACGATCAACCTCGTCCACATGCCGAAATCAAAGCCGTGCTGACGAGGATCCTTTCCGTTGATCCACCGAAACAATTGTTGCTCTTGCTTGGGCGTGAGCGTTCGTGGGCGCCCCGTTCCTTTTCGTGAAATTAGCGCGCGCAAGCCGCGCCCTTTCCCTCGCGCCTCTCGCAACCATTTGTAGATGATCTGACGACTGAACCCATAGGAGGCAATCACGACGCTCGGTTTCTCGCCGTTCCATACGCGCTGAACCGCCATCCGACGAATTTCTTGTAAGGTCTTGTGATCTAATTTTCGTCCGTCCCGCTTCATGAATAAATCATATTGAAATCGACAACTTGTCGCAAGATATTTGTCTTCTAAATTAGTGACCGATTAGTAATTCGCATTGAGCGGGGTGTCGCTCTCATTGGCATCGACCGATATTTCACGAATTGTCGGCTCGCTAAAGGACGCAATATCGATACAGTGATTGAGGCAATTAACGACCCAATGCCTCATGGGTTTTTCAATGACGGACGTCGCAAACGTCGTCTCTTCGAGAAATCTGAGATAAGCAGAAGATTCTCTTTCAAGGAATATGCCGGTTGGCTGGCCTTTTTCGGGCAACGCAAATGACTCGTTGCGAACCAGATACGCGACATAGTCCCTCCACTCAAATTCGAAACGTCGGGAATCGGCGGTGACCACTATCGGCCTCGTCGAACTGCCAGGAAATAGGGGGTGCTCTACCGCCTGCAGGGTCTTCGCTTCGGCAACCATCAGTCGCAGGGAATTATCTTCGGGTTCGCGCAAATCGGTCAGGAATATCCAAAATTGATCGGAAGGAAATCCGTACATCGAATTCCTGAAACTCCAAAACCGCCGAAGTTAGGCTGCCTCGTTAACGTCATTCCGGGGCGCTGCGAAGCGGCGAGCCCCGGAATGACGGAGTTTTAAGCCGTCAGCTCTTTCGTCTCGAAATCCGCCGGCAGGATCACTTCCAGGAGCTCCACGTCGTCGGAATAATCCATGATCAGGTGCTTGATCTTCGGCGGCTGGGTCCAGGAGCTGCCGATCTGGAACGTCGTCTCGCCGACACCATCCATGTAGGTCTTCACCCAGCCCTTGAGCACATAGACCATCTGGAAATCGACGTGATGGAGATGCAGCTTCGAAACCTCGACCGGATTGCACGGCCCGATCAGCCGGATCACATGCGCCCGCGCCAGGCCATGGGTCGCATCGGCAATGCCGAGGTCGCGGTATTGCGCGTAGGCGCGCAGCCCGTCGGCCTTGAAATCCTCTTCTCGGTGATGGCTGATCGCGACGCGCTGTTTTGGCCGCGCGGACTTCACGGGGGCTGGCGCCCTGCCCTTGCTCTTCAGCTTCTTGCGCGCGCTCGGCTTGGCGGCGGCAGGTTTGCGTGCCGGCGATTTCTTCTGCGCGGCAGATTTCGCGGCGGCGCGCGCGGCCGTCTTCTTCGCTTTCCGCGTCGAATTTTTCTTGGCCATGGTGCTCTCCCTTTGCATTCGGAGAGCAAAGCCTATCACAAGTGCAGCTTCGTAGGGTGGGCAAAGGCGCTCTTGCGCCGTGCCCACCAAGGGCCGGTAAATTTTCTCGTCAATCGGTGGGCACGCTTCGCTTTGCCCACCCTACCGATTCGCGAATCAATGCAGCCGGAACACGCCGTCGACGGCGCGCAGTTCGGCGGGCTTGATCAGCTTGGAGTGCGCGACGCGGACCGAATAGAGCGGGCCTTCCAGCCTCGTTTGCCAGAAGTGCAGGAAATCCTGCAGCGCCGGGAATTTCGGAAACAGATCGTAGTTCTGCCAGACATAGGTCTGCAGCAGCGAGGGATGATCCGGCATCCGGTAGAGGATCTCAGCCGTCGTCAGCCCGTATCCCAGCGCGAGTTTCCGGAAGTCTTCGGAAACCCCAACCCGCGAAACCATGCGAACCTCCATTTAAGGAGCGCACCCGCGAACGTGGCTACCTGCCGGAGCCACCCCGGCTAAAGATGCGCTCACATGAGAGAATTGTGACGCACGCAACCCCACCATCACAAGCTCAAATGGTTAACGAGTTGTTGAAAATTCGCGCATTAGCAGCAGCTTACCGCACGTGCTAATATGGGCTCCGGGGCTCATTCGGCACGTTAACGATCCCTGCTAAGATTTGGCAGGACCGCCATTTGACTGCCAATTTTTCTGCTAGAAGCCCTTGCCCGCATCCAAACTCTGCCTTAAATCACCTTCACTCGGGCTGGCACTCGCCGGCAGAGACTGCTAACACTCGAAAACTCTCAAACAGTTGCAAGAACTTAGGAGGACTGCATGAAATTCCGTCCGCTTCACGACCGCGTCGTGGTTAAGAGGATCGACGCCGAAGAGAAGACCGCAGGCGGCATCATCATTCCCGACACGGCCAAGGAAAAGCCCTCGCAGGGCGAAGTCATCGCCGTCGGCCCGGGTGGCCGCGACGAGAGCGGCAAGCTGATCCCGATCGACATCCAGGTCGGCGACCGCGTGCTGTTCGGCAAGTGGTCGGGCACCGAGGTCAAGATCGACGGCCAGGAGCTGTTGATCATGAAGGAGAGCGACATCATGGGCGTTCTCACCGACGCTCCCGCCTCCAAGAAGAAGGCCGCCTAAACCAAAGCCAGCCCTCACCCTGAGGAGCCGGCGAAGCCGGCATCTCGAAGGGTGAGACAGTTCGGCCTCATCCTTCGAGACGCGGACACGTCCGCTCCTCAGGATGAGGGGATCAAGATCAACTCAGGGAAACCAATAATGTCAGCCAAGGAAGTCAAATTCGGCGTCGACGCGCGCGATCGCATGCTGCGCGGTGTCGACATCCTCAACAACGCCGTCAAGGTCACGCTCGGCCCCAAGGGCCGCAACGTGGTGCTCGACAAGTCGTTCGGCGCTCCCCGTGTCACCAAGGACGGCGTCACCGTCGCCAAGGAGATCGAGCTCGACGACAAGTTCGAGAACATGGGCGCGCAGATGGTGCGCGAAGTCGCCTCCAAGTCCGCGGATGCGGCCGGCGACGGCACCACCACCGCGACCGTGCTCGCGGCCGCGATCGTCCGTGAAGGCGCCAAGTCGGTTGCCGCCGGCATGAACCCGATGGATCTGAAGCGCGGTATCGACCTCGCGGTCGAAGCCGTGGTTGCGGACCTCGTCAAGAACTCCAAGAAGGTCACCTCGAACGAGGAGATCGCCCAGGTCGGCACCATCTCCGCCAACGGCGACGCCGAGATCGGCAAGTTCCTCGCCGACGCCATGAAGAAGGTCGGCAATGAGGGCGTGATCACGGTCGAGGAAGCCAAGTCGCTGGAAACCGAGCTCGACGTCGTCGAGGGCATGCAGTTCGATCGCGGCTACATCTCGCCCTACTTCGTCACCAACGCCGACAAGATGCGCGTCGAGATGGATGACGCCTACATCCTCATCAACGAGAAGAAGCTCTCCTCGCTGAACGAGCTGCTGCCGCTGCTGGAAGCCGTGGTGCAGACCGGCAAGCCGCTGGTCATCGTCGCGGAAGACGTCGAAGGCGAGGCTCTGGCCACGCTGGTGGTGAACCGTCTGCGCGGTGGCCTGAAGGTCGCCGCCGTCAAGGCGCCGGGCTTCGGCGACCGCCGCAAGGCCATGCTGCAGGACATCGCGATCCTGACCGGCGGCCAGGCGATCTCGGAAGACCTCGGCATCAAGCTCGAGAACGTCAACCTCTCGATGCTCGGCCGCGCCAAGAAGGTGATGATCGACAAGGAGAACACCACCATCGTCAACGGCGCCGGCAAGAAGGCCGACATCGAGGCGCGTGTGCAGCAGATCAAGGCGCAGATCGAGGAGACCACCTCGGACTACGACCGTGAGAAGCTGCAGGAGCGTCTGGCCAAGCTCGCGGGCGGCGTCGCGGTGATCCGCGTCGGCGGCGCGACCGAGGTCGAGGTGAAGGAGCGCAAGGATCGCGTTGATGACGCGATGCATGCGACCCGCGCGGCCGTCGAGGAAGGCATCGTTCCGGGCGGCGGCGTCGCCCTGCTCCGTGCTTCCGAGTCTCTCAAGGGCATCCGCACCAAGAACGACGACCAGAAGACCGGCGTCGAGATCGTGCGCAAGGCGCTGTCCTGGCCCGCTCGCCAGATCGCGATCAACGCGGGCGAGGACGGCTCCGTCATCGTCGGCAAGATCCTCGAGAAGGACCAGTACGCCTACGGCTTCGACAGCCAGACCGGCGAGTACGGCAACCTCGTCACCAAGGGCATCATCGACCCGACCAAGGTCGTGCGTGCGGCGATCCAGAACGCAGCCTCGGTGGCCGCGCTCCTGATCACCACCGAAGCGATGATCGCCGAACTGCCGAAGAAGAACACCGGCGGTGGCGGCGGCATGCCTCCGGGCGGCGGCATGGGCGGCATGGATTTCTGATCCGATCGCTCAAGCGAAGACACGAAATGCAAAACCCCGGCAGCGATGCCGGGGTTTTTGTTTGAGGCAATGTCCCTCCCCATCGTCATTCCGGGGCGCGACGAAGTCGCGAGCCCGGAATCCATAACCATAGTCCTCAGTTAGATATCCCCGGATAGAGATCAACCCATTCCAGGTTCTGCTCCTCGATCAGCCGTATCTTCCAATCCCGCCGCCATTTCTTCAATTCCTTCTCTCGGGTGATCGCGGTGATAGCGTCGTCATAGATTTCAAACCAGACGAGTTTGTGTACATCGTATCGTGACGTGAACCCGCTCACCGCGTTGGTTCGATGCTCGTAAACGCGCCGCACGATGTCGTTCGTCACGCCGAGATAGAGCGTGCCGTGTTTCTTGCTCGCAAGCAGATAGACGTAGTAGGCCATCTCAGACAGCGGTGGTTATGGATTCCGGGCTCGCGACTTCGTCGCGCCCCGGAATGACGAGAGGATAGAGATTTTTCTTATAACAGATCGTTCCGCGCAAGACGGATGGAGAGGACGGTCAGAACGATCGACATTTCAATCCGTTACACCAACTGATTTGCCCGACGTGGCTGGGCAAGAATTTGCGCTTAGGCGATAAAGACGGGACAAATTCGGCGGATAGCGAATTGAGGCGCGATTGACCGGCAAAATGCGCTCAGAGCTGCCGGAATGCGGCTCGAGACAGCCTTGAGAGCGCGTTGTAGGCGAGCCAGTGCCTTTGCAATGCTGGCCATGAAGCGCTCGAAGCCGAGGATGTTGAGCACGCGGGTGAAATTGTAGCAAAGCGCCATCAGAACTCCACTCGCCGCGAACCTTGTTGAAACCACGGACCAGGAAGTGCCGATAGCCGGCGCGGCATTTGAGCGTGCCAAAGGGATGCTCGACGATCCCTGATCGGCGGCGCATCAACTCGTCTGCGCCTTGCATACGCGCGCGATGGCGTTCGAGAACGTCTTCATGTTCCCAGCGACGGATGGTCCGCGTGATGGCCTTCGGAGAGAGACAACGGGTCTTTAGCAGGCACGTCCCGCAAATCGCCTTGCGGCCCGCATAACGGATCTCGATCCGGCCACTGGTATTCTCCCAGCGTCCCTTCGTCCGGTCCAGTAATTGGCCGGCAGGACAATGGTAGGCGTCAGCTACGCTGTCATAGCTGAAGTCCTTGAGGCTGAAGCGACCTTTCTTCTCGGGTTGCCCGCTGCTCTTGGGCACTGGCACATAGGCAGTGATGCCATCATCCTCACAGGCCTTCAGCTCGAGACTGCTGTAATAGCCTTCATCGGCAAGCACCTGCAGCGCCTTGGCGTCGAAGGCCTCCTTGGCCGCCTTTGCCATCGCATGGAGCTGACCGACATCGCTGCTGTCGTTCACCACCTCGCTTGCGACAATCAGCTTGTACTTCTCGTCGACAACGGACTGCACGTTGTAGCCTGCAATCCCCTGACCATTCTTGACCAGAAGCCGGGCGTCAGGGTCGGTCAGGGACAACTGGGTCTCGCCGTCCGCCTCCAACCGGTCCAGGTCGGATTTTGCGCGAGAACGCCTGGCCAACAGCTCGGCCATCCTCGCACCCACATCACCGCCATCGCCGCTGCCGTCGCTTCGATCCTTGCTTTTGTCCTTGGCTTCCGCAGCGTCGTTGTCCGCAAGGGACTTGCCGTAGGCTTCGATCTCCTTGTCCAGCTTCACGATCTGTTCGGCCAGCCTCTTGCGCGTGAAGATGGAAGCCTTGCTGGCGTCGCCATGAAAGAACGAGCCGTCGATCGCAACAATGGCTCCGCCGACAAGGTCGAGTTCCCGGGCCAGCAACACGAACTCGCGGTTCGTTGCCTTCAAGGCCTTCCAGTTCTCCTTGCGGAAGTTCGCGATCGTTCGATAACCCGGCCTCAGGTTCTTGAGCAGCCAGATCAGGTCCAGATTGCGGCCGACTTCCCGCTCCAGCCGGCGCGACGACCTGATCTGGTTGATGTATCCGTAGAGGTAAAGCTTCAGCAGATCGGCCGGATCGTACGGCGGCTGGCCCACTTCTTCGGCCCCGCGTTCAGCATGACTGAAACCAAGCTCAGCAAGGTCCAAGCCGTTAACGAAGCTCTCGATCGCCCGGACCGGATTGTCTGGCCCGACATAGTCCTCGATCCGAGCGGGAAGCAGGCTGGCTTGTTCACGGCTCTCACCGGTCTTGAACGTGCAATTCGTCATACGCCAAATCCTACATCAATCGCCGAAAATGCCGAGTTCTTGCCCAGCCTCGACGTGCTGATTTTCCGAATTCGCGTCAAGCATGCCCACGAAAAATATTTCGCTTTTCCAGAAATGCAAATCAGTCTATATGCTGCACCGTCCCGTGCCCAGGAGGGGCGCTTCTAGATCGTCACGAAACGTGGGTAGCGGGATGCGATGGACGTGTTGGCGCATGCCGACGTACGGCGCCGACGCGGACGGCGAAATCGTGTGGTCCTGATCTCCCGACGCTGGGATCAACCCCCGGGTCAAGAGCCCGGGGGGACGGTGGCTATCAAGCCCGGACACCGGGAGAGCTCGTATAAGCCGCTAAGCCATTGCGCAGGGAGTGCCGGTTGATCCGGCTGAACCTGTGGTGACTGCCGCCTGCTTTTCTTGTTGCAGGCGGGCCATGGGTGAGGCCATCACCCGGCATTCCCTGCGCCCTCCTGATTTCGAGGGACAACGATGATGCATCACTCGGACGCAAACGCGCCGCGGGAATGCTGAAGTCACATCCCCTCCATTGTCATGCCCCGGTTCCCGTCTCCGCCAAGGCTTCGACGAGGCTTGCGGTCTCGGGGCGCGCCGAAGCTTTAGCGGAGGCGGCAAGCGGGGCATCCAGTATTCCAGAGACGTCTCGCGTGAGCACTACTGTCTCTGGAATACTGGATCGCCCGATCCCGTCTACGCCAAGGCTTCGACGCGGCCTACGGTCTTGGGCCCGCCGAAGCTTTAGCGAAGGCGGCAAGTCGGGCGATGACACCGAATAGCTGTTTGAGATGTGAATCCGAAACTCAGAGCGCGTCGTTTCGCGCAATGCGGTCCAATGACCGCGCGGCGCCGCCCTACCGCACCATCGTCCCGATCCGCTCCGTCCGCACCACCGGCGGCGCGCCGTTCTCCCCCGCCTCGCGGGAGAAGAAGATCACCTCGACGCGGCCGATCAGGTTTTCCAAGGGGATGTAGCCGAACTGCGACAGCATGCGGCTGTCGGTCGAGTTGTCGCGGTTGTCGCCGAGCATGAAGTATTGACCTGCCGGCACGGTGAAAACCTGGGTGTTGTCGAGGAAGCCGTTGTCGACGCAGTCGAGCGTCTCATGGCTTGCGCCGTTCGGCAGCGTCTCGCGCCAGCGCTTGACCCTGCCGGTCGAATCCGTTCCGCAGGCATCGCCGCGATAATCGGGAAGGCGCTCGCGCGTCACCGGCTTGTCGTCGATATAGAGTTGCCCCTGCTTCATCTGGATGTGCTCGCCGGGCAGTCCCACCACGCGCTTGACGTAGTCGGTCCGCTCGTCCTTGGGCAGACGAAACACGACGATATCGCCGCGCTTCGGTTCGGAGGCGAAGATCCGTCCGGAAAGCAGCGGCGGAGAGAACGGCAGCGAAAACCGGCTGTAGCCGTAGGTGTATTTCGAGACAAAGACGTAATCGCCCACGAGCAGCGTCGGGACCATCGATGACGCCGGAATGTTGAACGGCTGGAAAAGCAAGGTGCGAACGCTCATCGCGATCAGGAACGCCAGCAAGATCGAGTTCAAGAGATAGGCAAAAACCGTCCGCAAGAATCCGAAACGCTCGACGCGGCCCAGCATCAGCATGAAGACGATGGCCGTCCACAGGCCGAAGGCGATGGCGAGCCACGGCAGCCCGTTCTCGACGATGGCGTTGCCGCCTGCGGTCTTCACCACGAGGAGGAGGATGAGGGTCACAAGGCCGCCGAGAATCGCCGGCATCGTGCTCCAGGCGGTCACCGCACGCAACTGACGCGCGCTGGCCTCGCCTCCCAAGAGCCTGCCGATCCAGCTCAGGATCAGCGCCGACGGGTAGAGCCAGACGAGGCCGAAGACGGCGCCTCCGACGACAAGGCCGAGGGCCAGCCGCCAATCGGCCAGCTGGCCCGCGAGGCCTGCGCCGGCCAGTTGGGTATAGAGGCCGGCGACCATCCCGAGCATCGCGAGCGGCAAGACCAGATAGGTGGGCCGCCTCGCCACGATCCGCTCGATGGTCTGTCGCGGGCTGAGCCAGATGGTGGCAAGCGGCGAAGCGGCGCCGGCATCTTCCGTCTGTGTCATGACAGGCTCCGGATGGGAAACGGTTCAGGCCACCAGGGCGCGGCCGCCTGCTTCATAGCGGGCTTTTGTGATATCAAAAATAAAGTACGGCCGGTCGCCGGAGAGTTCGCGCGTGAACAGCCCTTCGCGCTTGATCCCGCCGATCTTGGTCATCGCGCCCTGCGAACGCCAGTTGGTTTCGCCGACCCAGAAGATCACGGTGTCGACGAAGCCGAACGCGTGATCGAGCATGAGCCGCTTGACCTCGCGGTTGGTGGCGCCGCCCCAATGCGAGCGCGCGAGAAAGGTCCAGCCGATCTCGACCTCGCTCTTGTCCGGCTCATAGCCATAATAACGGCTCGAGCCGATCAGGCGGCCGGAGGCGCGATCGACAAAAGTGAAAGCCATCTTCGACGTGACGGCGTCGTCGAAAAATTGGCGGAATTTCGCTTCGGTGTAGCGATCGGGGACGGGATGCACCTCCCAGATCTTCGGATCGGAGCCGGCGGCATAGAGTTCGGCCCAGTCATCGGCGGCGATCGGGCGGACGAGGACGGTGGGACCTGTCAATGTCGGCTGGAAATCGGGCTGGGGCATGGGCGCAATCTAGCGTGTGATCGCGCCCGCGCCTACGCCTTGACAAATTCCTGGAAGCAGTCGCGGAGCCAATCGATCACCAGGCGCGCGGCGGCGTCGCGTTTCAGATGGTTCTGCACCAGGAGCCAGACGTCGCGGTGACGCGGCAGCAGCGTGGCGCGCAGGCGATGATCGGCCAGGAGTTCGCGGCAGAGATATTCGGGCAGCACGCCGATCGCCTGGCGGCTCTCGATCAGCGTGCGGATCACGCGGATATTGTCGGCGACAAAACGCGCACGCTCCTGCAAGCCCCGCGCTTTGAGGAATTGCGTCTCCGGGATGGGGCCGAGCTCATCGGGATAGGCGCACACGATCGCCTCGGTCTCACCGCGGCCTGCGGGTTCGATCAGATAGAGGCGCAGCTCGCCGAGCTTTGAAATCGTAAAATCACCCTTGTCCGGCTTCTTCAGGCGCACCGCGAAATCGGCCTGCCAGCGCGAGAACTTGACGTTCTCGCTGGAAGTGAGGAATTGCAGCGACAGCCCCGGATGCTTCGCAAGCAGTCCGGCCACGCGCGGCGACAGGATCTCTTCCGCCACCGCATTGGTGACGGCGATGCGGAAGCGGCCGGTCAGTCCCGGCAGGCCCTCGCCGACGCGCGCGATGTCAGCGACGTGACCAGCCATCGCCGCTACATGTGCGAGCACGCGCTCGCATTGCGCGGTCGGCTTGCGCAGCCCATCAGCGGCCTCGAACAGGCGCACGCCCAGCGTCTGCTCGATTCGCCGCAGCCTTCGACCGACGGTGGTCTCGTCGATGCGCAGCCGCGTGCTGGCGCCGGCAAATGTGCCCTCGTCGCGGATCGCGGCGACGATGCGCAGATCATCCCAGTTCATGCCTGAGATTATCACGCCGCGCGGGGGACCTGCAATATTGCAGCCGACGGCTGCAATATCCCTGCGTGGAAGCAGGCCTGCCCTCGCCTATCCTCGCGGGCCAACAACCGGGGAAGATGATGTTGCAGCTCTATTTCTATCCGATGGCCTGTTCGCTCGCGAGCCGGATCGCGCTGATGGAAGCCGGTCTCGAGGCGCGCTACACCCTGGTGAATATCTGGGACAAGAAGGTCGTCGAGGACGGCAGCGACTTCTGGGCGGTCTCGGCCAAGGGCGCCGTGCCGGTGCTGGTGAAGGAGAACGGCGAGCGGCTGACGGAGAACGCCGCAGTGCTGCAATATATCGCCGACCTCAAGCCGGAGCTTCAGCTCGCGCCACCGCCTGATGATGCGGACCGCTACCGCCTACAGGAGTGGCTCTCCTTTGTCGGCACCGAGATCCACAAGGCGTTTCTGTTTCCAACCTTCTGGTACAAGGACGATGCCGCAAAGGCCGCCGCGCGCGAGCGGATCGGCCGGAGCGTGTCGGTGGCGGCCGTGCATCTCGCCGACAGGCATTACCTCGTCGGCGACAGCTTCACCGTCGCCGACGCCTATCTCGCCTGGTCGCTGCTGCTGCTCCGACGCGGCGGCGTCGACGTCGCCAACTGGCCGTCACTGGTCGATTATCTCACGCGCATGCAGGCGCGGCCGCAAGTGAGGGCCGCAATCGACCAGGAGATGGAATTGTGGAAGAAGATGCGCGCCTGATGTTTGCGCATGATCTTTTCGGAAAACCGCTACACACCCCGCATCAAGTGCGGGGCAGGCTTTTTCCGGATCATGCGCTGGCTCAATCGATCTTCGCCAGCACCGCGAGCTTGCGGATGCCCTTGTTGCGGTAGGCGTCGAGGAAGGCATAGTAGTCGCGGAACGACACGCAGCCGTTGGAATCGCCGTTCGCACCCAGCATGAAGGTGTGCGCGAGCAGGCCGTCGCGGCCGTAGATCGCGTCCTCGCCGCCGATCGGCGTCAGCCGCAGCGCCGGCACGCCATGGAACAGCGTCTCGCGCGGCTTCAGTTCATAGATGTGCGGCGGCGTCACGCCGCGCATGCGAACGCGAGCCGAACGCGGATCGTCGAGATTGGAGCCGAGCCCGGAATGCGCCTCGAGCTTGGTGCCGTCGGGCAGATACACGGTGTGCGCGGTGATGTCGTAGACCGCGGTGTCGCGGTCATACGGCGCCTGGCCGCCCATCATCGGATTCTGCTCGACATGGCCAATGCTGCCGGTGACGCTGGCGTCAGCCGAGGCGTAGGAGAGCAGCGAACCCTGCGAGGCGGACTTGCCCCACAGTTTCTCGACCATGCTGCTCCTGTCGCTCGTGGTGATCGACATCACTGCAGCCTTGGCGCGCTCGGCCATGTCGCGAACCGAGAGGCCCGACTTCGATGGCGCGGGCGCCGGTGGCGGTACGTTCAGCGCGACCTGCTGCGCGGCCTGCGCTGGCTTCGCCTTCGTATCCTGAGGCTTTGGCGTTTCGACAGGCTTCGCCTCGGCGAGTTTCGGCGCGGCAACGCTCTTCGGCGCTTCGGCGAGCTTCGGGGCTTCGGCGGGCGGCGCGCCACTGGCCGCGTTCGAGGCGACGCTCTGCGGCGCGGAGGCTGCAAACCGTTCGTTAAACATATCCGGCGAGATCGCTGCGACGGTGGCCGGCTTTGCGATCACCGGCGGCGGTTCCGGCAGCGCGGCGAAGGCATCGTTGACGGCCTGCTCGGTGGTGCGCGAGGCGAGCGGGGGCTGCCTGACGACAGGCTCGTCATAGCCCGCGGTTCCCAGCGTCGGATAAACGCTCGCGGCGATGATGTTGCGATAGACGGTCCAGCCGCAGCCGATCACGACACACGCGATCGCAGCCCCGCCAACCAGACGGTTGGATACGGACTTCCCGGACGACTTCCTGCGGACCCGCCCCGCGACTGACGCAACGCTACGCTTACTCAATACTACTCATCCACTCGCGCCCAGGACGAACCCAATTTTTCCTCTTGAAGCCGCGCCAAACATGATGTGCGGCGCTGCGTCTCGCAGAAGGGCGGAGCGTCATTAAGGCGACTTTTCGTTAAATGCGAATTAAGTTCGGGCGGATGTAAGGCAGGCGGAAATGGCCAGAAAATGTGGTCTCATTTCGGCACAGATCACCGTAGTGTTCCGGGAAAACGCGGGACATTCGGCGAACCGATGCCGAATCGGACGAGCGGCATGGTTCCTGCCTCCAACTCGCAGTAAGCTCGACCCAAGCAATTCGTAGTCAGTCCCTCGCCATCCCGAGCCTTCAGGAGACCTAGATGCAGAGCGTGGGGCGCAAGCTCGCCTTTGTCCTTGCTTCATCCAATCACGGCACCATGATCGTCAACCGGTTCGACTACCGGATGGTCGATCAGACCAGAGGCTATGGTGTCGGCTTCCAGATCCTGGAGACCTCGTCCTTCGATCCCCGCGAGGTTCAGCTCGCGCTCGACATGCTCCAGCTTCGCCGCAAGCATTACGGCGACGGCGTGCTCGGCATCGACTGCGGCGCCAATATCGGCGTGCACACCATCGAGTGGGCGAAGATGATGACGAACTGGGGATCGGTGCTCTCGATCGAAGCCCAGGAGCGCATCTATTATGCGCTCGCGGGCAACATCGCGATCAACAACTGCTTCAACGCCGTCGCGGTCAATGCCGCGGTTTCGTCGGATAGCGGGGTCATGCAGATCCCGAGTCCCAACTATTTCGTGCCCTCGAGCTTCGGCAGCCTGGAGCTGCGCCAGCGCGCCGGCAACGAGTTCATCGGCCAGCAGATCGACTATCAGAACACCGTCAACGTCCGCAGACTGATGCTGGACGAGTTCAACCTGCCGCGCACCGACCTGATCAAGATCGACGTCGAGGGCATGGAGATGGAGGCGCTCGAAGGTGCCGCAGAGACCATCGAGCGCTGCCGCCCGATCATGCTGATCGAAAAGATCAAGGCCGACGCCGGACAGCTGCGGCAATGGCTGGAGGCGCGCGGTTATGTGCTGATCGAGGCCGGGATCAACTTGCTCGTCATCCATTCCAGCGACAAGACGCTTCCCGAGATCATGCCCGCGACGCAGCCGGCCGGACGCGCCACGGCGTGAAATTTACTTGAGCAATTCCGGCGGCGGTGTGCGGTCGAACACGTCGCCTGTGGGATCGGCGAGCAAGGTGAGCGTATAGGTTTCGATCACCAGCGGTCCGCGCTTGCGCGTGAGTTCGGCTAGTTCCTCGATCCGCCCAAAGCGGTCTTTCAGGAAAAGCTGCGCCCGCGGTTTGACCTCGTCGACATAGAGCAGCGGCCCCTTGAGTTGCGCCGCATCAGGCTCGGCCATGTTGACCCAGCGGATGCGCTGGCTCTGCTGCGCGACGCAGGTGCCGGGCGGCAGATAAAAGGTGAGCCAGCCGGTGGTGCCGTAATCCGGCGCGAGCACGCAAGTCGCACCGACGCGCTTCCTCACCGCTTCGATCTGATCGGCGAGTTCGCGCCAGCCGACGCCGACGCTGCGGACGGTGGCATCACGGCGGTAGCCGGAGAGCACGCCGGTGTTGGCCTGCACGATCAACAGCACGAACATGACGACACCGACTGGCCCAGCCCAGCGTCGACAGAAATCGGCCAGGCGCTGCGAACGCGGCTCCCACTGCACGAGATGCGCGGCGACCGCCGCGGCAATCGCAAATGCCGGATAGACCGGCGCGAACCAGTTGGCTTCGACGCGGGCATGCAGCGAATGCCAGACGAAATAGGCGGTGATGGTCCAGAACATCACGTCGATCAGGACCCGCGCCGACATTGGGCCGGCCTTGCGGTGGGCCAGCGCATGCAGCCCCATCGCGCCGAGGATGAAGACGAACGGCGTTGCGAACGCGACCTGCGTCGGGATCAGCTCGCCGATGAAGGCGGGGCGAAAGTCTTCGATCCTGGCGCGCCCGCTGATCTGCTTGATGAACGACACCCATTGATGTTCGGCGTTCCAGACGATGACGGGTGCGAAGATCGCAAACGCCACGATCGCGCCGAGGTAAGGCCAGGGCGAAGCCAGCCAGCGCCGCTGCTTTGGCACCACCAGAAGCCAGATCAGGATCGCCGGGCCGAAGAACAGCGCGGTGTATTTTGATAGCAGCGCACAGCCGACCGCGGCGCCGACCGCGAGCCACCACGCCCCTTGTCCGGTCTCCAGCACTTTCGCAAGGAAGAACAGCACAAAGCTCGCGGCCACCAGCGACGGCGCGTCCGGCGTCACGATCAGTGTGCCGACCGCCGTCATCAGCGTGATGTTGAGCAAGATCGCCGCGGTCGCCGCGACCCGCTGGCCTCCGAACAGGATGGCGGCGCTGCGATAGACCGCAAGGCTCATCGGTATCGCGAGCAGGATCGACACCAGCCGCACGCCGAGCTCGGTGTCGCCGGCAATCAGCGTGCCGGCGCGGATCACCAGCGCCACCATCGGCGGGTGATCGTAATAACCGCCCGCCAGATGTTTCGACCACATCCAGTAATAGGCTTCGTCGAAAGTCAGCGGCGTCCAGGCAGCCGCAACCAGCCGCAACGCCACCAGCGCCAGGATGATCAGGGAAGTATTACGTGTGAGCCTGTTATCGGCGGGGCTCATCGAAACTTCAGCGCTTGCGCCAGACAAACAGTCCGGACATCGCGTAGTTCCAGACCACGCCCATCAAGGCGCCGGCCGCGCCCGCGAGCCACCAGATCGGCTCCTGGTCATAGACCGAGAAGGCGACGCCGACATTTGCGAACAGGCCGACGCTGCAGACGAGATAGAACGCAAGCAGGCCGCGCAGGATGGCAAAGCCCTTCAGCCGCTGGTCGCGATAGGTCAGGAAGTTGTTGAGGATGAAGTTGGTGGTCATGGCAACGAGGGCGCCGGCCGCCTGCGCTTCCGCGAACGGCCAATGGAGCAGCGTCAGCGCGACGAACAAGGTGCCCAGGTGTACGAAGAGCCCGGTGCCGCCAACCATCGCGAACAGCAGGAAGCGGAGCGAGATCACGTCGTTGGTGAATTTCGCCAGCACCAGCCCGAGGAAATCCAGCGCCACCATGGAATCGAGCTTGCTCTCGCCATGCAGCCGCGTGCCGAAATTGAAGGGGACTTCGACCGTCTTCAGCTCACCATGCGCGGTCGCAACGATGTCGAGCAAAATCTTGAAGCCCTGCGTGGAAAGTTTTGGCGCCAGTTGCTCGAAACGGTCGCGGCGGATCATGAAGAAGCCGCTCATGGGATCGGCGACGGCGACGCCCAGCACGCGCCTGGCGATCGAGGTCGCAAAGGCGCTGAAGCCGGCGCGCTGCTTGTCAAAACTGTCGGCGCTGCCGCCCTCGACATAGCGGCTGCCGACCACGAGCTCCGCCTGCCCGCTTTGCAACAGCGACAGCATTTTCGGCAGCCGCGTTTCGTCGTGCTGCAGATCGGCGTCCATGACCGCGGCAAAGGGCGCGCTGGAGGCGAGGATGCCCTCGATGCAGGCGCCGGACAGGCCGCGCCGTCCGATCCTCCTCACGCAGCGGACGCGGCTGTCGTGCTGCGCAAGATCGCGCACGACCTCCCAGGTCTTGTCGGGCGAATTGTCGTCGACGAAAATGACCTCCCAGGCGATGCCCTTGAGCGTCGCTTCCAGCTTGCGGTAAAGCCGGGCGACATTGTCGCGTTCATTAAAGGTCGGGACGACCACCGAAAGGTCAGGCAAACCAATGGCTTGCTGGGCGTTTTCGGAGCCTTGTCGGATCGCTTCGTTCATGGGCAAGCGTATATCCGCGCCCTCAGGCCATGCCAAGGCGGAGTTCGGGAAAAGCTGGCGAATACAGCGGAAAACGCGTCAAAAGGGATGTTAGGATCAAAAAGGGCTTAAAAATGCCAACGACCACGAACAACAGGCGCGCGTACATCCGGCGCTGCCTTGCTATTGCGTGGTCGTCTCTAGGCGACGGAGCCTTAGGGCATCGACATCGCCGCCAAAACCTACATAGGAACGCCCACCATGTTCCGCAAGGGTTGGTGCGAGGCTAGTTCGGGACTTCCTTGATCACGGGTCCCTTCACGGCCGGCGCCACTGGTGCGGGCTGTGCGGGCTGCACGACCGCCGGCTTCGGCTTGCCGAACTGGCCAAGCGGCCCATAGAACACCGCGGCCCCCAATACGACCACCAGCACGATCCAGCCCAGGACATTGGCGAGCGAGTGCGACGTCATACTGGTACTTCCTTCATCGGTGCCCCGAGCGATGTGGATATCATGGAACGGCGGGTCGCGGGAATAGGCAAGCGGTTCCCGGCAAATTCGGCTCATCGCGTCCAGAGGTAGAGCGCGTCCGGCTCCTTTTCCTCGTTGCGCGAACCATCGCTCTCGCCGACCTGCCGGAAGCCGCGCGCTTCATAGAAGCGTCGCGCATTGGCGTTGCGCTGGAAGGTCCAGAGCTGCAAGAGACCGAACCTAGCTTTGGCGAGTTGCAGCAACGACGTGCCGGTGCCGTGCCCTTGCGCATCCGGCAGCACATACAACTGATCGATCCAGTCTTTCCGGAATGCGATCATCCCGGTCATGGCACCATCGAAAGCGCCCCACACCTCGCAGACGGCAAAGACGCGCTCGCGGAAAAACCAGCGGTCCTGCTCCGGCGTATGCAGGCCGGCCAATGTCGGGAGCGCCCGGTCGAAGGCGGCGCGGTGGACGCGCGCGGCTCCGTCCATGTCCGCAAGCTCGAGCCGCCTCAGCATCGGCCGCCTAGTTCGCGGCCTTGTGCCTGATGAAGGCGGTGATGATGTCCTTTTGCGCCAGCTCGATCGCCCGGTTGGCGGTGGAGAGATGGGAGCCGGACTCCGCGTTGGGATATTGCATCGAGAGATAGTCGATCAGCGTCACCCGGAAATTCTGCCGCTCGGAGGGACATATGGCCTCGATATCGGCCGTGAAATCCTTGGCCGTCATGCCCTTGGTTCCATTACGCGAATATTCGCGCGCCAGGCAATTCCAGTAGGAATCGCGCCCCTGCAGCGCCAGCCGGTGGGCGTCCTCGATCTCGTCGGCCCATGCAGAGGTGGCTACAAGCGCCAGCGCCAAAGCCAGAATTATCCGCATCGCGTTCTCCTTTTTTGCGTACCCTCGCCCGAACACGAGACCGGGTTAAGTCCATTACAGGTTTTGGCTAACATGTGAGAGGAACGGAGCCGAAAATGTGGTGTTCTACCTTTGCAGGGGAGCATCTAGGAGACCAGTCATGATCAGATATGCGGTGGTGACCACGGCTTTGCTGGCCGCAGCATTCGCGGGACAGGCGCACGCTCAGGCGGTGGTCGAAGACCCCGGCTATTGCGCCCAGTACTATCCGAACGCCAATTGCACCAACTATGGACCTGGCAATCCGCTCTATCGCGGCGGCTATGGACCGTCCGCGGCTTATCGCGGCCCCTACGCAGCGGCCGTACCGGGCGCGGTCATCGTGCGCCATCACCGCCGGCACCACGTCTATCGATGATGGATCCCCGCCTGAGGCCAACTGGCCAATCGCGCGCGATTTGACTAAAGCACGATGATTTCAGGATGAAATCATCGCGCCTTAGCTTTTGTTTGCGCATGATCTTTTCGGAAAACCGCTACACACTTTTCCGGATCATGCGCTAGTCTCCCTTCCGACAAGCGTTCCGCTTTCGGAAAAGAGATTGCCGCGTGACGAAATCACCCTCCTCCGCTTCGAAGAAATCAGGTCACATCTATATCGGCGTCGGCGGCTGGACCTTTGCGCCCTGGCGCGGGGTGTTTTACCCGGAGAAGCTCGCGCAAGCGAAGGAGCTGTCATACGCGGCCTCGAAGCTGACTTCGATCGAGATCAACGGCACCTATTACGGCTCGCAGAAGCCGGAGAGCTTTCGCAAATGGGCGCGCGAGGTGCCCGACGGTTTTGTGTTCTCGCTGAAGGGCCCGCGCTTCACCACCAACCGCCGCGTGCTCGCGGAAGCCGGCGACTCCATCAAGCACTTCTACAATACCGGCGTGCTCGAGCTCGGCAACCGGCTCGGCCCCGTGCTCTGGCAATTCGCACCGACGAAAAAATTCGACGAGGCGGATTTCGGCAAATTCCTGGAGCTGCTGCCGCGCGAGATCGACGGACGCAAGCTGCGCCATGTCGTCGAAGTCCGTCACGACAGTTTCTGCACGCCCGCCTTTGTCGCGCTGCTGCGCCAGTTCGAGACGCCGGTCGTGTTTGCCGAGCACGGCCAATATCCGGCGATATCAGATGTCGCCGCCGACTTCGTCTATGCCCGGCTGCAAAAGGGCGATGACAGCATCAAGACCTGCTACCCGCCAAAACAGCTCGATGCCTGGGCCAAGCGGCTGCAGCTCTGGGCCGATGGCGGCGAGCCCGACGACCTGCCGCGGGTCGACAAGACCAGGCCGAAGAACGCGCCGCGCGACGTGTTCGCCTATGTGATCCACGAAGGCAAGATCCGCGCACCCGCCGGCGCGATGGAGCTGATCGAGCGGGTGAAGTGATCGGGTCAAGCCGACAGGCGCGTCGCCATCGTCGCGTCGGCACGACCTAATCCAGCTTGATGCCGGCCTCGCGGATCACCCTCGTCCAGTGGGCATGTTCGGAAGCGACGAAGCCGTCGAGCTTGTCGTTCGGCAGGTCCCATGCTTCGCCGCCGCTCGTCTCGAACCGCTCCTTGAGGTCGGGCAGCGAGGCGCGGATATCAGCGCGCAGCTTCGCTATGATCTCCGGCGGCGTTTTCGCAGGTGCAAAGATGCCGAGCCAGGAATCGACGTCGAGGCCTGTAACGCCCGCCTCCGACATGGTGGGCACCTCAGGTGCAAGCGCACTGCGCTTCGATGACAGCACGGCAATGCCCTTCGCCTGCCCCGATTGGATGTAGGGCAGGCCAGCCGCAATCGAATCGAAGAACAGGTCGACGCGGCCTGCGAGCAGATCGGTGAAGGCCGGCGGCGAGCCCTTGTAGGGCGTTCACAGGGTCGGACAATCCTGTGGATTGCGGTGTGATTTCAGGCGGTTATCGCGGCGGGGACCCGACGGTGTCCACACAGTGTCCCGGCCGCAGGGAAGCCCGTGGATGCGTTCGGCCGCGCCGCCGGCGCGTCGGGCCACCCGGCCGCGAAAAACGGCTGTAGCCTGCCCCGCTGGCGACGCCGGCGGCATCGCCTCGGCCTCGAGGGTCCGTCCGCCGTGCGGCCGTTGGCGGCTGGTGCAGCTATATGGATCGCCCCGCGCACCAGGCATTCGTTCCGACCTGCAATAAAGCCATCAGTCCGAGCGTGACAAACGGGCCGACCACGGTTGCCGCCATTCCAAGGTACGCGCCGATGCTCGCCGAGATGGTCGAAACCAAGGCTACTTGGGTCGTCTTGCTTTCCTTTCCGATATACCTGCGAAGCGTCTCGTACTTTCTATCGTTTGTGCAGATCAGGATGTGAAGCTCTCGTTTGACCCGTTTCCAGTAGTTCGGTTGGACTTGACGCACACCGGCACGGCCAACTTTTCGAGGTGCATCTAAGCGAGCTTTTTTGGCCTTCTTGGCCATTTTCACCTTTTTGGCCGTCTTAGGAGTGGAGCCCGGATACAGTATACCCCTCTGTAGCAACCGTGCGGCTTCGTCTACCGAAAGCATGCGAACCAGCTCCGGGCTAATGTCGTGACGTGATAGTGTGCGAACCAGTCCGTATTCAGTGAGCTTATCCTGCAAAATTGCCGCTGTTGATTCCTCAGCCATTTGCCCACTCCCGCTCCTGCGCCCTTACCAACTCAAGACGCAGTTTGCCGATGTACAATCTAAAAGGGAATATTGGCCGTGACCTCTAAAGACTGGCAACAGCAACTGCGAGCGATAAAGGCGGAGAGAGCTTAGCGGCTATCGCCGAGCTGCGGGCCGACGCCGCCGAGTTCCGTAACACGATGGAAGGAATGATTGAGGATCGCCTCGCGCAAATTCGTGAACCGGCTGACGGACCGCGGGGGAGCCCGGGCCACCCGGTCCGCCCGGAAAGATTGAACGGGTGTACGGGTATGTCGAGGACGCGGTGCACTACCGCGGCGACTTTGTCACGCATCGCGGTTCCGCCTATCAGGCCCAATGCGACACCGCCCGCGAGCCGCCACATGAAGACTGGATCTGCATTGCGCACGCCGGCGTAGACGGTAAGGACGGACGCGATGGTTGCTCGGTCAACGTGCGCGGCACGTTCAAGGCTGGGGAGAGCTATCGAGCACTCGACGTCGTCGCGCTCAACGGCGGCTGCTTCATTGCGCGGCGTGGTGATCCTGGCGATTGCCCGGTGAAGGTTGGCAGTTGCTGTCGACGCCGGGAAAACGGGGTCAGCAAGGTCCGCGCGGTGAGCGCGGTCCTACCGGTCCTGCGGGCCCGGCCATCCAGCGCTGGCAGGTCGATTTGGAGCGCTATCAGGCGACGCCCTTGATGTCCGATGGGAGCGAGGGGCCGACGTTGAACCTGCGACTGCTGTTCGAGCAATTCCATACGGAGGCGCGGTGAGTCAACCGGCGCCTCTGGGACAATAGGTGGCCTCGCGAATTGTAGGCGTTCTTGGATTTGGCTCACTCGAAGGCAATTTCGGATCCGTATTGCGCGGGCGCTTCGATGGAATTGTGCTCCATTCCGAGCTATGCTCCGCGGCATGTTACATCGGCGGGCTCTGCAACTCGAGGGGCTGGTTATGCAATGCGCGCGGTGCGGTAGCGAGAACAAGGCCGGCAACGATTACTGCGAAAGCTGCGGGCTTGGCGATAATTTTACGGCAAAATCTATTACGGAATGATGGAGAGCCAAGCAGATCGTGTAATGTCGCCTTACGTCATTTCGCTGCGTTGCGGAATTTGGTCGCTATCGAGGCATAACGGACTCTAGTGCGGCTTCCACGAAGGCGCGCTGATGGCTCAGAAGGCGCATCGTTACGTCTATCCCGACAAGCGGCTGGTGTTTCAGTACACGACTTGGTCGTCGAGTCTGCAGAAGAAGCTTGGAGTCAACTGATTCCAACCGAAATATGACCTGCGCGGCACCAGAGGTGCCGTTGCACGAAATCCGGGCACTCGAACCATCCTCGAAATGGCCGTAGTCTGCGGCCATTCGTTTTTGAGAATTGTTCATGTGATGCCGATGCGGAATGCGCTATCCAGATTGCGACTGACGTTGCCGCTCGCGACCGCTCTTGCGATGGGTGTTGCGCTTGTGTTTTCGGCGCAGGCGGCGGACCCCTCGGCCGCGGGCCTATGGCAGAAGGTCGAGGATGGCAAGCCGAGGGCGTGGTTTCTCGTGATCGACCACAACGGAACTTTCGAGGGCGTGATCGCCAAGACGTTCCCGCTCCCTGGCGCAGATCCCAATGCCCGCCACGTTTGCTCAAAATGCACCGACGACCGCAAGAATGCGCCGGTGCTCAGAATATCCTTCATCAGGGATATGAAGCGCGACGGGTTGAAATATGAGGACGGCAACGTGCTCGATCCGCGCGACGGCAAGATCTATCATGCCAAGATGACGCTGAGCCCGGACGGTCAGTCGCTCACGATGCGCGGCTATCTCGGCATTTCGCTGTTCGGCAAGGATGAGACCTAGTCGCGATTGCCGGATACCGCGATGGCCCAGGTCGATCCCGGCATCATCGCGAAATATCTGCCGGCACAGGCGGCCGCGGCAAAGCCGCCGGGCCCTGTGAAAAAGGGCGCTCCCGCCACCGCGCCCGCGCGCTAAAGCTAACAATCCGTCTGCCCGGCAGATTGATGGGTTCACGGCCGAGGCAGGTTCTCTCGGACGGTGCCGTTTGCCTGGTGCTCGGCAGTAGCGCCTCTCCTTTGCCATCGGAGATGCTGCCTGGGTACGTAAGTTTGGGTTGGTCGCGTCGCCTTTTGGGTTACGGCAGCGCGAGCAAGCTGCGGCGCAACGCCAAGCGCTTTTCCGCGGCGGCATATGCTTGGCGCTGTGTCAGTGATCTCCGGTTCGAGCGCCGTCGCCGAACATTTTTTCTGCCGCAATGGCCAGTTCGAGTTCGAGGCAAGGAATAGAAGTCGTCGGAAATTGATCCGATCGGCCGGACGCCAATTCGCGCTTGCCGCCCATTGCCAGAAGCGGTCGAAGGCGTCGGTCATAGCTCGTCTCTCATCTGCCGAAACATTTCCATGATATCGGGGATGCGAACCGGCATTTCCCGGGGCGCCTGATATTCCCTGAGCACGTGCATCTGCCTGCCGGCGATCTCGTCGCGCTTAATGAGATTCTTCTCGGCGAAGTAGGCGCGCATGTCTTCCAGGAAGCACCGAGCGACCTCGGGTGGCAGTTCTATTGGTTTGCGCGCCATGGAGCAATTATAGGGGCATAGCCGCCCGATTGCGAATGGCTACGCCCGGAGGGCCAAGAGCAACTTGCAGACCAAAAACGATCAAAGCCGATAACGCCACAGCGAGCGCGCTAGCTACCGTGCGAAGTACGCCAGAATGTCTTCAAGTACGACGTAGCCGGTAAGGTAAGCGCCAGCAGCTAAGACCATCAGCGCAAGCGCCATAACGGGGTAGCTTCACGACGTAGTCCAGACGGTTTCATCGGAAGCCCCCTCGGGTGGCTTATCCAATCCCTCGTGGGCTTGTTTGGCAACAGTGACGCAACGTCGCGGCGGCCGCTAACCGAATGGCGGCTGACCCCTCATCTGCAGGAAACATCTCTTTCACGTCGGTGAGGCGAAGCCTGCCTGATGCCCACACGAATCCGCTGGCCATGTTGGGAGAGGATCCTCGACAACCAACCTCCACCCATTCCGTTTGATTAGGTAGGCCGTCGTTGGCTTGCTCTGTGTTTAATCTGACCTTCTTAGGTTTCGGACAGTGAATTCAATCCGATCTCCAGAGACCAGGTGCCAGTTCTCAATCACAAGGATGTTGCCATCCCTCGAAACGCGACTAATGATTTCGCGGGCTTTGGTGCGTGCTTCCGCTATCGGTAACGTGATCGTGGTCAATGCGGTCGCTCTCGACATTCGATCTGCTAGATCGCGAGGTCTCATGTGGGGATCCTCCGCCTCAGCAATGGTGGATGCGGCGCGTCATGAAAGTGAAGGGTTTGGAGGCGAGTTTTCCCCGATGATCACCGCTTCTGCAGCGCGGAATTGAGGCCTTGGCTTGCGCCGAAAGCTGAGGGCATCGCCGCTGATAGGCTCGCAGGCTGGATGCTCAGAAAGACAAGCGAGTGCAGGACAGCTGTTGCTACTGCAAGCGCCACTATGACGCCAAGAGTAATTCTGACGTTGAATGTTGACCGCATCTGAAAGTCCCCTCTTCAGATGCGGTAGGGTCGCATCATGGCAATTCGGAGATTGCGAAGACCGTCAAAGCCGGCTCCCGTAATTCTACGGGCGAGAACGGGTAGCTCAGCGACTTTGCCAACCAGGCGCGCGACCAGAAAGTCGGCGCGCTCGTGCATAGCGACCTAGCTTGTAACCTCATTCTCAAACGCGGACGCGCTCGACGAACCACTCGTTCGGAGCATCCTCAGTGGCGAAGACCTTCAGGTGGTCGACGTCGCCAACCTGCTTGCGCGTGTCGACGTAGATCCAGACAGTCATGGATCATCTCTCATTCGCGGGAACATCTCCATGATGTCGGGAATGCGAACCGGCTTTTCCTACGGGCCTTGATATTCCCTGAGCACGTGCATCTGCCTACCGGCGATCTCGTCACGCTTGATGGCGTTCTTCTCAGCGAAGTAGGTGCGCATGTCTTCGACAAAGCGGCGTGCGACGGCGGGAGGCAGTTCTATCGGCTTGGGCATGGGGCGAAGATAGGCGCTCAAGCCCGGGTTCGCGAATCTGAAAGACCCCAAGCCCAGGAGGGGCGCGAGCGACCTCTCCAGGCCTGGGGCCCATCAGCAGGCACGGCCGGGGGGTACCAGCCGTGCAGGGATCCAAGTCCTAGAGCGTTGCGATTGTTCCTACGCGCGAACAGGTCCGCGCCGGCCTGGGTGAAGCGTACGAAAGTACCGATCTCATGCAGCACCAGCCATCCCTTCTCGATCGCGCGATCCAGCCCGGCTTTGTACTCCGCGGGCGTGCCTCTCAGTTCATACAGGAAGGGCCCGTTGATCTTCTCGATCAGAATGCGGTTGTCGAAGTAAGGCTCGACCGCCTTGGCGAGCTCGACGAGCTTGCGGGCGGCGACGTCGGGAACGGTGAGGGGGCGGGTGTCGACAAACTTCATTTCAGGTCCATGTGCTTTTTGCAGACGTGCTGCTCGGTGTTTTCGAGATTGATCGCGGCGCCACAGAAACACTTTGACCGTCCGCTGGCGAGTTGGGTCGGCATCTTCAGGCCTTCACTCCACATGCGGTGCCGCCATTTTTGGAATGCATGCTCGCGTCGGTAGGCCTCGAAGTTCGCTTTACCGAGAGACTGCAGCACCTGGCGCCACGCGAAGAGAAAAGCTGCCCGCGCCCCTTTGAATGTAGCGGCCGATCCGTCGCGATGCTGTCCCGGCTCCATGCCAGGATAGAATCCGCAACGCTAGCCCCATCGAGCAACGCCGACTGGCACCCCCGATCGAATGCCGATCCAGCCGACCGGCACATCGCCATAAAAGATGCGCCAGCTATCTTGCGGACTATCGTTGGAGCGGCGGCGAGTTAGGCTGGGCATGTCCCCCATGATTCCGCGGGCCGTCGAGGTGCGCAAATTATCAATAAGTTGGGGCGCGGAAAGGCGGCGGGCTACTCAATGTATGGTGCTCGAACCTTCGTTCAGCGAAGCGAGCATCTTGGCGAGCCGCTTCAGCTCTTCGACCATGCGTAGCAGCTTGCCTTCACCGGAGGTGTTTGCGCCGGCCGGAACGCTTCTTTGTATGGCCGATCCCAGGCCTTCACATGCATCGCCGAGTGCATCCGCTAGGTCGCTCAGCTCTCGCCGAAACTTGGTTGCGTCGCTCATTGGAACGTCCCCCCATTCCTCCGCATGTGCAGCCTACCGCAGCCTTGAGGCGCGCGAAAGCCGCCCCTGAGACTTTGGCCAGCTCTATTGCTTTTGATCGGGTGGAATTGCGGCTCCGGCTTGCTCGGGTAGCGGGGGCGAGGTGGTTTCGGCCGTGGGTTGGGCGCCTCTAAGGCCCGCGGCGTCCGTGCAGTCTCCGGCCCAAAGTTTGGTCCCCCTTACCGTTCCAACGAGCTTGCAGCCGATGGGTGCCCGCGGCTTTGCTAGCGCCGGCGCCTTGGCCAATCCCTTCGGCTGCGCGCTCTGAGCAAATGTACTCGTGGCGAAGAGAAGAGCGGCTAATCCGACAAACGCCTTCATGTTCATTTCCCCTTCAGCCCGATCTCGACCAGCCGGCGGATGGCTCGATGGGCCAAGCGCATCATCCAGCGACCCGGTCCATTTGTCGACTGCGGGCCGAGTTCAGGGCGAGGCCGTCACCGAGCGGCGTTCCAATAAAAATATCACCGGCAAACACCCGCCTGATCGGAAAAATATTCCCCCGATTCGGCTAGCGAAGAACCTCGACAAGTCATTGGTTTACGCCTGGGTTAATAAAGTAAATCATCGGTCAAGCCGACACAGGACCCAAAACTCCGGTCCGCTCAGCAAGGGAGACAAGCTCCGCCAAGGTTCGGACTTGCATTTTTTCCATCACCCGCTGGCGGTGAGCCTTGATCGTGCGCTCCGCGCAACCCAGCGATCTGGCGACATGCTTGTTGGTCTGGCCGCGAACGATGAGTACGAAGACTTCTTTCTCGCGCGGCGTCAATCTAGCGATTTGAACGCGACCCATGTCCAGCATGGCTTCCGGTCACGCGACATTTTATGACGCGCTACAGCCCGTTCGATAGCTTGAAGGAGCAAGTCTGACGACACGGGCTTAATCAAGAAATCCTCGGCGCCCGCTCTGATAGTTTGCACAGTGAGCCGGATGTCGGGATAGCCGGTGAGAAAAATGATGGGTAAGGTTGATCCGAGCTCACGCAAGCGATCTTGGAGTTCTGTTCCGTTCAGATCCGGTATCCGTACATCGAGGAGGATGCAGCCGACTTCAGTTTCGCTCGGCAAGCGATCCAGCAAATGCTGCGCCGACGGATAGGTCGCGACCTCGTAACCGGCCTGCTTCAGACGACGCTCAATCGCCGTTCGGAACGCGGCATCGTCATCGACTACATGCACAAGCCCCGACAAGGTGTCCCCAATTGACAATTGATGCGTACTGAAATACCGCAGATTGCATCGTATCAGATTCTCGCTGAAGGGGTCGGCATACCAGCCCTGCTCGGCAGCGCTACAGGGGCACGAGTGTTCTGATTGTCCTGAGTAAGCCACTCCGGATCGTGCTCGGCAAACCAGCATTCTCGAAAGAACTTCAAGGATTCCTTGTCGCCAACCTGCTTGCTGGTATTGGCGTAATCCAGCCGGTCATGGCCGATCTCTCATAAGGGCATCCTACGGCAGATTAGGATGACGGTAATCATTCTTTCGTTGAATTGGGGGATTGCACAGGGGCTTTGTCTCCGCTGTGTGCCTGTGGACGGCCTCAGCTCCGGGGCACGAGCTGGGCCGTTTGACGGTCGAAACTAGGATTGCCCGTCGTTTCAAAGTTGATAAGCCGGCCATCGCTGAGTACGGCGGCGACAAATATCCGTGTACGGTTCGCGACCTTTCCACTACCGGCGCGGCGATTGAGTTTCGCGACGCCGTCACCGTCATTCCGATTGCAAAAGCCTTCAACTTGCTCATGCCAGATGATGGGCTGAAACTCCGGTGCCGTATCGTCTGGAAGAGAGACTACCGGATGGGAGTTGCGTTCGACTAGGGCCAAACCTGAGCAGGCAGTTCATGCCTGATCCCTCATCTGCAGGAACATCTCTTTCACGTCACTGAGCCGTAGCTTGCCCGGATAATACTGCTTGAGCGCGTAGAGCTGGCGCCCTGCGATCTCGTTAGCTTTGATCTTGTTTTTTTCAGCGAAGAAGGCGCGCACATGTCTCTGACAAAAAGCCGCGCCACTTCGGGCGGGATTTCAATATCCGTGAGTTTCATCGCGGGCCTTCCTTCGCGAATGCCTTCGCCTGGTGAGCGCAAAAGCAAAAACCCCCGCCGACGGGACGGCGGGGCGACTCTACCGGGTGGATGGACCGAGGCTAGAGGCCGTGAGGCCTTACTAGGTGTCGAGCCAAGGACCCGTTACGAAGGAGCGATCTTTAATACGCAATCCCGGTGCGTGCTTGCTATTGCGAGCCAATCTTTTGTTCTTTTTGGACACGCCCTCTGGATCGCGGCTCTTTTCAAACATGGCGACCGGCCCCGGAAATAGGATACTTGCCCGAGCGGATAGGGTTCTTACGGTGTCCGGTGATGAGGCGTGAGACCGTTCTTTTCATTGTGGGCTCGGCAATCGCGACAGTCTTGACCGTTGTGGGGACGTACTACTACGTCCTGAACTCGATCTCGCCCCCTATTACCATTTCGATGCCGGTCAACCGCTAACAACAATTGCAGCGGGGAGTCCTAAGTCCCTGTGTGCAAAGGTGCACAGACAGTCCTGTGCAGTTCAGATGACGGTGTTCATACCGGAGGATTGCGGTTTCCGGCCTGGAAGAAGGCAACGCCGCCAAGCAACATTGAGCTGGGCCGCGTTGCCGTCTCCGCGCCGCAACCCCGTGGATGCGCCTTCTCGCCGCCCGCTACTCCGCTGCCCCGGCCCGAAATAACGCACCAGAGCCAACACGTCGTCGCGGCGTCTGGCGGCCATCAACTGGCGTCTTGCCGCCCCTTGTCCGTGACCTCATACAAAACATCGCTGACGTTGGGCGATGTCGCCATGAGCCACCCAAGTTGGACCAGCCGCTCGTATTGCCGGCGGTATATTTGCGACCACCTTGCGCAATGAGTTTGCAAAGCAGCTTGCGGTCGTCGTCTAGATCGACCGTCACGCTTGGTCTCTCATGCCTGTCATTCTGCGGGAGCTGTGAGGGATGGCGGCCTCGAAGTCATGGGAAAAGTAAGGGGAAACGTCGATTTTGAGAGCGACCGCATGGCTGCTTCTTCTTCAATGAGCCGTCTCTCAACATAGCTGCGCTCCAGGTCAGTGACCTGGCCGCAAAAAAGGCCCGCCCTATGCGACGGACCAAGTTTAGGGAGTAGCCGTGCAGGACGGCGATCACAACTTACAGTGATTCGCTCGCTGGAGGTATATCGCCATTTACACAATGACGCGAGAATCGCCCGTGCTCGGGTGGATCGGTTACAGCGTGTCGTGGGCGGGAAAAGTGGCCGCCAACTGAGGCGCCTTTTCCGCGATCTTTTAATCTCGGTGCCATAGTTCTGTGTCGTGACCTCGGCACGATCGTTGGCTTTTTCGTCGTCTTCAGCCCAAAACTCGTGGCGATCTTTGACGTTACCGTCCGATCCTATGATGTACGTCCGATAGTCCCGCGTCATACGGCGACGCTCCATAGCGCTTCCCTCCCGACGCTTTAAGGAACGAAAAAATTCAACGACAGGTTTTGGTTTCTGTCCGTCCGGTAGCGGACACAATCCGAATTAGTCTAAGCCGGGGGTGCATATGCCTTACACTCGAAACACGCTGGTTTGGATCCATACTCATTTGTTCGTCGCTACTGCTTCGCGTCGTCGGCGATACGCCTGCTCGGAATCTCCGTTTTCGGATTTAGCGAGTGGCGGCCAGATCAAGATGAGCAGTTGTCCCTCATGTTAAATGATTAGCCGTCGCCGCAATCACTCGTCCAGAAGGTCGAGGAACTCTTCGACTTTTCTGAGTGGTCCCTCGCGACCCTTGCTGAGATAGACGACCCGGTCGCCGTCGCGTTGCAGCGATCGCCCCCTTGATTTCAGCAGTCTTCCTGGTAGCAGGGTTGCGGCTACCGCCTCAGATCCGACATCGAGTCTTACAATTCCTCTTAGCCTGCAATTGATTCTGAGCCTTGCTGCGGCAAAGAAATCGCAGGCCGCCGGCGGCAATTTGCCGAAGCGACGGGAGGTCTCCTCCTCCAGGTCGTTCAGTTCCTCTTCGCTTCGGCACCTGGCGGCGCGGGCGTAGATTTCCAGCCGAACCGCCTCCGATTGCACATAGCTTGCCGGCAACATGTCCGCGGCAGGCAGATTCACGTCAGGCACCCACAGGTCGGCTGTTCTGTCGTCCGCTTTCTCTGAGGCCAATTTCAGAAGGTGGCTGTAGAGCACCGGTCCGAACACCTGCACATGGCCCGACTGGCGCTCCGAAAGCAGGTCCCCCGCTCCTCTCACATCCAAGTCCCGTACACTGATGGCAAAACCCGCGCCAGGTCTGCTGAATTCCTCCAGAACGGCGAGCCGCTTCTCGGATCGCTCCGCCCCTGAATTGGTCAACAAATAAGCAAACGCACGTATTCCACCGCGCCCCACCCTTCCTCTGAGTTGATGGAGTTGCGCAAGGCCGAACCTTTCGGGCCAACAGACCACAATAGTGTTCGCACGCGGGATATCGAGACCGCTCTCCACGATGTTGGTCGCCAGCAGAACGTCCGCCGCGCCTTCGACGAAGCTCATCATTCGGTCGTCTATTTCATCGACGGGCAACTTCCCATGAAGACACACGATGCGGAGATCCGGGGCCACCGATTGCACTCGCGCCAACATCGGGTCGAGATCCTGAATACGCGGACAGACCAAGAAGCTTTGTCCATGGCGCCTTTGCTCGCGCAATAATGCAGTGGCAATAGCTGCATCCGAAAGCGGAGCGACCTTCGTGACCACCGGAAGTCGTTGAACGGGCGGCGAGGCAATGACGCTGAGATCCCTAAAGCCCGCGAGACCTGCCGCGAGCGTCCGCGGAATCGGCGTGGCGCTCATCCAAAGAGCATGGATACCCTTGGCCAGCTCTGAAAGCTTCGCCTTCTCAGCCGCCCCAAAATGCTGTTCCTCGTCGATGATCACCAAACCGAGGTCGGCGAACTTCACATCCTTCGAGGCGAGAGCTTGCGTTCCGACCACAACTTTCAATCTTCCGCTCTTCAGCCCTTCCTTCGCCTCCTTTGCCTCCGAGGCCGAAGCGGTTCTCGACAAGCTTCCCACTTCGATACCGAACGGACCGAAACGTTTACGGAAAGTCGCGACATGCTGTCTTGCCAAGACGGTCGTAGGCACGGCAATCGCCACCTGTTTCCCTGACAGCACGAGGGCGGCTGCCGCTCGCAATGCCACCTCAGTCTTGCCGAACCCGACGTCGCCGCAAATGACCCTTTCCATGGGGTGGCCGGACGCAAGATCATCTAGGACGTCCCGAACGGCCTTCGCTTGGTCAACCGTCGTGAAATACGGAAAACGCGCGACGAACCTCTCATAGATGGAGCCCGGAGGTACAAGTTTCGGCGCCCGCCGGCGGCGTCGCTGGCTGATGTGTTTGGAGAGTTGCTTGCCGGCGATTTGAATTTCTTGCTCGGCCTCCGTACGTCGAGCCCACCATGTACTTCCATCCGCTTTGTCCAGGGTCAGCTCGCCAAGCTCCGATGCGTAAGGCCAGATCAGGGCGAGGTCAGCGGGTGGAACCAGAACGGCATCTTCTCCCGCAAATACGAGCCGGATCATTTCGCGCGACGACACGTCTCCGGTTGCCACCGACTGTAATCCGTCGAGCAAGGCCAGTCCCCGCCGCAGATGAACGATTACGGAGCCTAACTCCGGCACATCAGTGTAGTCGAAAGCCGCATTCCAAGCTCTGGCCATCGGCTGCGGATGATGAGCTCTGCTGCCGAGCACGTCGGAAGCAGTCACGACGACAAGAGGTTTCCGGCCCGGCACGACAAAACCCGCATCGAAGTCGGCCAGAAGCGCCGCTTCTCGGTTGCGTTCGGCCGTTACCTCGCTCCAGTCAGAAAAGCGCTCCGCCTTGACCCCGCTCATCCGCTCCATAGCGCGCAGGTCCTCCTCCTGCGCCGCAACAAATACCAGGCGCGAGCCGGCGCCTCGCGTCTCATCGACGAATGCACGCAGCTCCTTCCTCGGCGATGCGACCTTCGAAAAGTCCGGCGTAGGACGGAAAGCAGCCTTATGGGACAACACCTTCATACGCTTGCTTCGGTGTTTCCAGTCTCGTCTCCCAAGGTATTCGCGCTCTGTTTCTGTGCGACCGGCCGCCTCCTCGATCGTGCTCAGCCAGCTGTCGGCGTGCGCGGGAACCCCGGCATCCGCGATCCACTTGGATCGCTCACAATAGTCGAATAAATTCGACCGTTTTCCACGTTTCCCGCCGAATGCAAGCCGCTCCGACATGGGATCAACAAGGAGCTCCTTCACTTCGGAAAGAACCTCCTGTCCTATCGGGTCGAACGCGGCAATCCGACGTATCACCTGCCCGGAATGTTCTATTCTGAAAGGACCGAGTGCACCTGCCGGAAAGATCTCGAACGTGTTTCCGTGAAACAGCACGCCACCTGGATAATCCGGCTCGTCATCGAGGTCGTATCCGAGGGCTTCGAGCCGCGCACGAAGATCCCGTTGGGAAAACGCGGAGCCCACCTTCAAACCAAAGCTTGCGCGAGACCAGCTCGCCGACATGGGCAAGCGCTCCATCACGGCCTCTGCCGTGGACACGAGCAGTATCGGCTTCTTTGGCCTAGCGAGACGCCTCAAGACCGAACTTCGTCTACCCGCGGTTTCGCGTGATGGTTCCAACTGGTCGAACGGCAGAGTATTTAGTCTCGGGAAAACAAGCACATCGCACGAGGGATCGAGGGCATGAATGACGGCACCTAGTCGCTCGGCTCTATTTTCGTTTTCAGACAGAAAGACAATGCCGCTGCGGCCAGCCTTCCTCCATTGCGCCAGCAAATGGAGAGCCATCATGCCCAAGGGGGATGAAGAAGAGATCGTTATCCGCGATGAAGATTTCTTTCGCTTTGTTGCCCTGCTGGCGACGTGCGCTTTGCTAGATCGGCCCACTTTGGCCCCGTCGTTGAATCGCGACCACTAAGGCTGATGGCGAGAGTTCCTTCGATAAGCTCACCCAGATGCTGGGAGCTTTGCCTAGGGCTGCGTGCATACGCGAATCTCGTTGCGGATGCACGTCTCCAATCTAATCGTCCCGCGACAAGTCGCCTAGCCCGGATATCTCACACTATCTTTGCACTATCGGGGCGCTTTGCGCGGTGGCAAGTCGGCTTTTTGGGGATGTGCAGGCTCGTTGCGTCCGGGGGACGCGAGCGGAGCCTGGGATTTTGCTGGGCTGCGGGGGGCAGCGAAGGACTGGTCTCAGTGGGCCTGGGATAATGCCGCAGTTGTTCCGCGCTGCGGCGGCGCGTGTCAGGCGGGCGAGCCGCGAGCGCTGGCGGCGGCGAGACGGACGGCCGCGCAGCCCCAGACCTCTGCCGCCGGACAGCTCGATGCCATCGCGATCTTGATGCGGCGGACGCTGACGCGCACGAGCGCGCCGATCTTAAGCAGCTTGAGACGGATGGTGCCGCAGCTCGCGTTGGCAAACGGCGTGTGATGCAGTCCGATCCGGCGCACGGCGCAGAGTAGGACGTAGGCGAACGATGCCAACCACAGACGCAGCTGGTTGGCGCGCATCGTGGCGGTCGAGGTGCGATCGGCATAAAGATCGAGCTGGCACTCCTTGATCCGGTTCTCCATATCGCCGCGAGCGCAGTAGAGTTTTTCGTAAAGATATTTGGGCTTGCATTCGGCTCGCTTGAGTGAGGTCACGACGAAGCGCGGGTTGGCTTCGTCCTCGGTGAACTCGGCCTTGCCGACAACGCGGCGCTCGCGGCTCCAACTGCGGCGCGTCGTCCACCGGAAGTCCTTGAAGTACCGCGCCGGCTTGCCGGTCCGCCGGCTCTTCGCCTCGGCCTGGACGATCTCGCTTGCGATCTCGGCAATCAGGCGGTCGTTCTTCTGCAAGCCCAACAAGAAGTCCACGCCGCTCGCTTCGCACCAAGCCATCAGTTCCTCCCGCGCAAACCCGCTGTCGGCGCGAACGAGAATGCGCACGTGCGGCCAGCGGCGGCGAATTTGCGCGACGATACGCGCCACCTCCTGCGCCGCTCCCGCCGCCGCGTCCATGCTCGCCGGCCGCAGCTTGGCCGCCAACAGGTGGCGTCCGCAGAACACGTAGAGCGGCAGGTAGCAGTAGCAGTCGTAATAGCCGTGGAAGAAGCGTCCCTCCTGCTCCCCGTGCACCGGATCGTCGGTCGCATCGAGATCGAGGATGATCTGTTGCGGTGGGCGCTCATGCGCGTCCACGAACAGCTCGACCAGGAGCCGCTTGATGGCAATCGGATTGTGACTGATCCGATGATAGCGCGTCGGCTGCAACCGGCTCAGTTCCAGCCGGTTCAGCGTCGACTTGCCGGCAACCGGCGCGCAGTCCTCGCGTCTGGCTGCCAGCTTGCCCGCCAGCACCGCCATCATCGGGTCGTGGCGCAACTCGTCGTGGTCATTGAGGTCCTCATAGCCAAGCGCGATCCCAAACACCCGCTGCGTCAGCAAGGTTACGACCTCATGCTCGATCAGATGTTGGCGGCGTGTGTCGTGGAAGCACGCGGCAAACCGCTCCGTCAGCTTGATCGCACGATCTGCCGCCCCGAGAAGCAGCGCTCCAGCATCCGAGGTGATCGCCCCACCGTCGAATCCGCCCACAACTTCGCGTCCTTCAACAGCTGCAAATCCAAACAAATCCGCGCTACACTCTGTCCGCATCGGGGCGCTCCTCGAATTGCTCGAAAGATGTTGCTGCACAACTACTTTCGCTGATTTGGCGTCCCGATGCGCCTATTTGGGTGAGATATCCGGGCTAGGGGTGGAGGCGTCTCGGCGGCTAGCCGACGTGGAGCGTTGCGTCATTCCCCTTCGTTTAACTTCAGAAGAGCGTCCGCATTACCGTGTTTGAACTTCTTCAGGTCGGCCGGGGCGAGCGGAAGGCGGTCGAGGAAGGCACGACCCTTCGCGTTGGGGAATAGGGATAATCGACCGAAAACATGATGCGGTCGATGCCAAACGTCAGCAGCGCCGCAATGAATGGCGGCTCGCTAAACATCCCGCTCGTCGTGAGCCAGACCTGGTCGAGGATGGTGCGGCTGATTGGTCGCTGCAGATGCTCGATGTCGAGAGCGAACACGTCATCGGCACGTGCCAACATCATTGGCAGCATTTCGCCCATGTGCCCGATGATGAGCTTCAATCGCGGATGCCGATCGAGCGCGCCGGAAAGCACTAGACGATCGATTCCATGAAACCTGCATCAAGGAACCAATGGGTTGATGGCGGATTCCTTGTTTTGCGGTTGGCGAAACGAGGAGCGGCATCATGGCAGGATGGCGGCGAGTAATCGAATTGGCAATGACCTGCGAAGAGATTGAAAGATTGACGGCTCTTTCGCGGTCGCGAACCGAGCCGGCGAGCCGGGTATCGCGGGCGCAGATGCTGCTGGCCTATCGCGAGAATCCTTCGTTCTGTGCGGTGGGGCAAAGAGTTGGGGTTCACCATCAAACGGTTCAGCGCTGCGTGGAGCGGGCGCTGGGCTATGGGCCGCTGGCGGCGATCGAGGATCGGCCACGGCCGGGCAAAGAACCGGTCATCACGCCGGAGGCCAAAGCCTGGTTGGTGTCGCTGGCGTGCGACAAGGCCAAGGAGCACGGCTATCCGCATGAGTTGTGGACGACGCGGCTTTTGGCCCGTCACGCACGCGAGCACGGCCCGACGGCCGGGCACCAATGTCTCGCCAGGCTGGTTCAAGGCACGGTGTGCAAGATCCTCGGCCAGGAGGAAATCAAGCCGCACAAGGTGCGCTACTATCTGGAACGTCGCGATGCCGAGTTCGAGCAGAAGATGGCCGAGGTTCTGTGCGTTTATCGCGAGGTCCAGCTTCTGAAGAGAGCCGCCGCCAAGTCGCGCAAAGCCATCAAGCGAGTGGCGATCGTTTCCTACGACGAAAAGCCGGGAATCCAGGCCATCGCAACGACAGCACCCGATTTGCCGCCCAAGCCCGGCGTCCACGCGACCTTCGCGCGGGATTACGAGTACAAACGTCATGGCACGCTGAGCCTGTTGGCCGGAATCGACCTGCTTACCGGGAAGGTCCATGCGCTCGTCAGAGACCGCCACCGCAGCCGGGAGTTCATCGAATTCCTCAAGTGTCTCGACGCCGCTTATCCGGCCAGCACCGCGATCAAGCTGATCCTCGATAATCATTCCGCGCACATATCGAGAGAAACAAGAGCCTGGCTCGACGCTCGACCGCCTGGACGCTTCGAGTTTACCTTCACGCCCAAGCATGGTTCGTGGCTCAATCTCATCGAGGGCTTCTTCTCCAAATTCGCGCGGTCGGTCCTGCGCCACATCCGGGTCACCTCAAAACACGAACTCAAAGAGCGCATTATGGCCGGCATCGACGACGTAAATCGCCACCCCGTCATCCACACTTGGTCATACAAACTCGCCGACGCCGCCTGATATGATTCGAACCAAGGAAACGCTGACCTAGCAGGCTGCGGAAAAACCGGGTTCTGAGAGCGATTTTTTGATGTTTGCGCGGCGAACGGGCGGAGTGATGGGTCGCGATGCGCGCTGCAGAGGCGGCATTGGTTGCGGTTTTGTCGCATTTGCGACACTCCAGGCAGACTTATCCCGTTGCTGCCAGGAGCTTGGGGATGCGAACGAGATTGTAGGCGGCAGCAGTCAGGACGAAGAACCACTCCACCAGGCCGCGGCCACGATGCCGGGTCTTGCGCAGACCGCCAACGGTCTTCATCCAGCCGAAGGGTTCTTCGATCCGCTTACGCTTGATGGTGCTGATGCGATAGCCGGGATGGCGGGTCGTGCGCGCGTCGATCGCGGAGCGGCGGTTGGCATTGTTCTGCGAGACGTGCGGCGTGCAGCCGCGTTTGCGGCAGCCGGCGACAAAGTCGGCGGTGTCGTAGTTCTTGTCGCCGCCCACGGTGCTGCCGGGTTTGGCATTGTCCTTGATCATGGCGAGCGCGGTTGCGCGCTCCGCCGTGCCGTTGGCCTCGGTCAACCGTGCATCGACGATGAGACCGTTGCGGTTCTCGGTCATCAGATGCCCCATGTGGCAGAGCTTGGCCTCCTTCCCGGCGCCTTTGCGGAACAAGCGGGCGTCAGGGTCGGTGGTCGAAGAATGCGTGTCGTTCTTGCGCTTCTCGCCATGGAAGTCGCGCTCTGCGTTGCGTCCGCCGCCGCCCTGATCTTTCCCCGACGGCGGATCGTCCTTCGGCACGAAGCTCTTCATGCTGGCCCAGGCCTCGATCAGGGTGCCGTCAACCGAGAAGTGCTCACTGGAGAGCAATGTGCGGACCTGAGGCAGGTTCAGCACGCTGTCAAAGAACTTGGCCGCGATGTCGCCGGCGAGCAGCCGATCCCGGTTCTTGCAGAATACCGTCGCATCCCACACCTGATCATCCGCCGAGAGCCCGACGAACCAGCGGAACAACAGATTGTAGTCGAGTTGCTCCATCAACTGCCGCTCCGAGCGCACCGTGTAGAACGCCTGCAGCAGCAGCGCCCGCAACAGCCGCTCCGGCGGGATCGACGGTCGGCCGTCGCGCGAGTAGAGCCTATCGAACTTGCGCGACAGTCCGCTCAGCGCCTCGTCGGCCAGCGCCCGGATTGCGCGCAGCGGATGATCGGCCGGGATGCGTGTGTCCAAACGGACGTAGCTGAAAAAGCCTTCCGATCGCTGATCTTCACCGCGCATCGCGTTCCTCAAATCAAAGGAATCAAGCCTATGCACAGAATCACACTCGAACAGGATCGCAAAACGACTTTTTCAGCAGCCTGCTAGGCGCAATACGTGAATCGCCGTCTCCGAATGCCAGCCCCATCCGGCGCTTTCGAGCACGCGGCTGGTGCCCGGGTAGGAGATCAGCAAAATAGGCTTGTCGAACGGCTTCGGGCGCAAGGTGAGGATGGACATAGATCGGTACGTCGAGCTCCACGGCCGCCGCGAGCAGACCATCATAGCTCGGGTGATCGAGGAAGCGGCCCTCGGTCGTGCCGTTGACGAGCGCGCCGACAAAGCCAAGGTCCCTAACCACACGCACGAACTCGGCGACCGCGGCATCCGGGCTCTGCATTGGCAGTACGGCGAACCCCGCAAAACGGTCGGGGTGACGGGCGATGGCTGCCGCCAAATGGTCGTTCATCGCCCGCGCGATCCCGACACCGTCGGGGCCGGGCACGAGATCGGGGCCGGGACCGCTGTTGGAGAGCACTTGCACCGTGATGCCGGCCTCATCCATGGACTGTAGGCGCCGCTCGCTAATCTCGGGAAGGAGTTCGACTGCGTTGGGGCTGCCGGCGGGCGGTTTTCTCGACCGAAAGCCGCGCCGGCTGATTGCGTTCGGATCAATGCACTGGACGAGATCTGGGACCGTGAAATGCTCTTCGAGCGCGACAACACGCATGGCGGCAACTCTCGAACCAAGATGGGGTGCTTTCAACCAAAGCTCCATAGGTTATCATTCGGCGCTTGATCGCCCAAGGCACTCCTTCGCCAGTGCGAGTAGATAATTAGACAACGCTAGCTCGACGTCCGCTGTGCCTTCGGTAACAGACCTCGGTGAGGACCGGATGGAAGTTCGCTAAGTGCCACAGGACTAAACCGCTCGCGCGGTAGCTTGCTGCGGCCGGCGACCCAGCCAACACGATAGCGCAACGGGACGTCCTGTCTTGAGATGAGGGGTTAGCAACCTTCACTCAAGACAGGAGCATCCCCATGACCGACGAGGCCATGAGCCCATTGCGGCGGCGCATGATCGAAGACATGACGATCCGCAAGCCAATAACCTCCAGCAAAGCTGGAGGTTTGATTGGGAACCGCCAAAGGCGGTTTTAAGGGATGTTATGATGATTGATTGGATTTGAGATCTTCAGCTCAAGCTGATTCAATTGCTGGTCGGCCAGTTCTTGGTTTCTGATGTAGGCTCGGATCACTTCCTCATCCCAACCAACGGTGGTGGCAAGTATCTGCGCGCCCAGAATTTGTGGCCGAGAAATTTCGGCATCTTGCGGTCTCCTTGAGGGTTCTTGGCGGTTCCTCAAGGAGACTTCATCACTTCATTCCCGCAGCTGTAAAACTCCCTGTTTTCGCCCCGCCATAGGCGGGGGCTTAGCAGGTTTGGTTAGCGCCGAAGACCCAACAAGGCTACATCCGCACCATCAAGGATTTTGCTGCGTTCCTCGGCCGATCGCCCGACACGGCGAGCTTCGAGGACGTCCGACGCTTTCAGCTGCATCTGGCGGCGAACGGCGCGCACATCCCCATTGTCAATCACGCCGTGGCTGCGTTGCGGTTCTTCTTCAGGATCACGCTCAGGCGCTCCGACATTATCGAGCATACGACGTTCATCCACGAGCCCCGCAAGCTGCCGGTCGTGCTCAGTCCGGAGGAGGTGGCGCGGCTGCTGGATGCAGCGCCGGGGCTCAAATACAAGGCAGCGCTGAGCGTGGCTTATGGCGCGGGTCTGCGCGCCGCCGAGGTGACCTCGCTGAAGGTCGGCGACATCGACAGCAAACGCATGGTGATCCGCGTCGAACAAGGCAAAGGTCGCAAAGACCGTTACGTAATGCTGTCTCCGCATCTGCTCGAACTGCTGCGCGCCTGGTGGAGAGCGGAACGACCGCAAGGCTGGCTGTTTCCAGGGCGCGACCGCGTGCAGCCGATGACGACACGCCAGCTCAATCGCGCCTGTCATGCCGCAGCCCAAAGGGCCGGATCGACAAGCGCGTCGCACTGCACACCTTGCGGCACAGCTTTGCCACCCACTTGCTCGAGCAGAACATTGATGTCCGCGTCATCCAGGTCCTGCTCGGAAGGGCGACATACTGCCCGCGAACAACAGGCTGAAGCACGCATCACTTACCGATTTCATCCTCGCTTCGGCGAGACGGTAGGCGTTAGGCGGCGGCTTGAGCGAGGCGGCGCCGCGTTTCTCGTTGTGCACCAACTTGACGGCACCTTTGCCTGCCTTCCGGCGTGGATGACTGAGGAGGCTGCGTCCCGATTCGAGATCGGCGTTGAGCCGCGTTTTCCCCTCAATGTTCTTCGCTCCCTGCGCAACGAGGTCGATGCGCTTCTAGGCTTTCTGGCGTCCGAATCAAAAACGGAGCGACCAGAGAATGACGCAGAGATCCGAGAATCTCCAGCCAAGCCTGTTCGAGGCCGAGCCACTGTGCGTCGAACTGCGTGCAGCTCAAAAGAGCTTGCTCGCGACGGTCATCGAGGTGCTGCTGCGCGAGATCGCGGCGGCGCTGGCAAAAGCGGCAAGCGGAGGAAGCGGCGATGACCAAGATCACGACTGAGCATCTCGCCCGCAGCGCCTGCGTCTACATCCGGCAATCGACAGCAGACCAGCTCGCGCATAATCATGAGAGCCGACGGCGCCAATACGGCCTCGTCGATCGCGCCAAGCAGCTTGGCTGGAGCAACATCGATGTCATCGACGACGACCTCGGTCGCTCCGGTGGCGGCATCGCGCGTCCCGGCTTCGAGCGGCTGCTCGCGACGATCTGCGAGGGCCGTGTCGGCGCTGTGCTTGCGATCGAGGCGTCGCGTCTTGCCCGCAATGGCCGCGACTGGCATACGCTGATCGAGTTCTGTGGATTGGTCGGCACGCTCATCGTCGACGAGGACGGAATCTACGATCCTCGCCATCCCAACGATCGGCTGCTGCTTGGCATGAAGGGCACGATGAGCGAGCTTGAACTCTCGATGTTCCGCCAGCGCTCGCAGGAAGCGCTGAAGCAGAAGGCGCGCCGCGGCGCGCTGGTCCTCGGTGTCGCCGCCGGCTATGTGAAGATCGGTCGCGATCGCATAGAGAAGAATCCAGACAAACGTGTGCAGGACGCCCTGCAGCTGGTCTTCACCAAGTTCGCCGAGCTGCAAAGTGCACGACAGGTGCACATCTGGCTAAGAGAGGAAGGCATCGAGCTGCCTGTCAAGTCGCGCCAAGGCGAGGCGCATGGCGTCGTGTGGCGACTGCCGGCCTACAACATCGTGCACAACATTCTGACCAATCCGATCTATGCAGGTGCCTACGCGTTCGGGCGCACGACGAGCCGTGTGAGTGTCAAAGGTGGGCGCAAGCATATCCGGCGTGGTGTGCAAAAGCCCATGGCCGAATGGGATGTCTTGATCAAGGATCACCACACGGCCTATATCACCTGGGACGAGTTCGAGCGCAACCTCGAGGTAATCGCCAACAATGCGACCGGCATGAGCAGCGCACTCGCTCGCGGAGCAGCTCGTAAAGGCGAGCTGCTGCTGCCCGGACTGCTGCGATGCGGCCACTGCGGCCGCAAGCTCCATGTGCACTACAGCGGCAAGATCGGCCGCTACAATTGCTGCGGTGCTCGTACGAACCACGGTGCCGCGCGCTGCATTTCGATCAGCGGCTTGAGCATCGATACGGCGATCAGTAGCGAGGTCCTGCGCGTCCTGAAGCCGCTTGGCATCGAGGCCGCACTCAAAGCAATCGAGGCGCAATCGAGCACGACGAGCGCGGCCGAGCGCCAGCTGGAGCTGTCGCTGCAACAGGCGCGCTACGAAGCTTCGCACGCGCGCCGACAGTACGACGCCGTCGATCCGGCAAACCGACTGGTCGCCGGCGAGCTGGAGCGCCGCTGGAACGAGGCATTGCAGGCTGTCGCAAAGCTTGAAGGAGAGATCGCCGCCCTGATTGCGCGTCGTCTGCCGCCGCTCGGCGAGCCAGAGCGTCAGCAATTGGTGGCGCTCGGTGCTGATCTGGAGCGCGCCTGGTTGCATCCCGCTGCAACCGCCGCAACGCGCAAGCGTATCCTTCGCGCGGCGCTCACGGAGATCGTCGTGCGCAGGGATGGCGCAATCATCCATGCGGTCCTGCACTGGCAAGGCGGCGACCATACCCAACTGCAAGTCAAACAGCGACTGAATGCAGCCGGCCGGCACAATCCACGCATCCCCGACGACACGATCGCACTCGTGCGTGAGCTGGCGCGGCTGATGCCTGATCGGCAGATTGCGCGCCTGCTCAATCGCACCGGCGTCGAGACCGGGCACGGCAATGCCTGGACGCAAGAGCGCGTGCGCGGCTTCCGCAATCACCACGACATCGCCGTCTTCCGCGATGGCGAGTGGGCGGAGCGCGGCGAGATTACGCTCGAAGCAGCAGCAAAACTCATCGGCGTCTGCAACATGACCGCGTTGCGCATGCTCCGCCGCGGCGACATCAAAGGCCGACAAGCTTGCGCGGGCGCGCCTTGGGTAATCAGAGCTGAGGACCTGGCAGGCTTCGCCCGCGGAAAGCGTCAGAAGCCTCCGCTAACACCGGATGCCACGCAGCAGGTCTTTGACTTTCAATGAGTTAGCCGAGGTGCATTATAAATCATGACTGCTGGGGCACGACAAATTGGACACCACGGCGCTCTATACCCGCGTCGCCACCAAGACGATCAGCGAGGTCATGAGCCCGCTGGAGCACATCGCGCTCAAGCTCAAGGAGATCCGGCCGCCCGGCTGACGCGGCGCGCGTGTCGCGCCCGGCTTTGGAGGTTGCGGATATCTTCCGCGACCATGGCCCGGCATGGCGCAGAGCCAACGCCGGCCATGTGAGCCTTGAGCAGTTGAAGGTGATGTCGGCGATCGAGAGCTGCCGCGCGGCAGCCCTCGGCGGCCATGTCGCGCGCTGCGCGGACTGCGCCTATACGACCATTGCCTACAACTCCTGCCGTAACCGGCACTGCCCGAAGTGCCAGGGAGCCGCCGCGAAGGAATGGCTCGCCGCGCGCGAGGCCGAGCTGTTGCCGGTGCCGTACTATCACGTGGTGTTCACGCTGCCGGGGCCGATCGCCGACATCGCCAACCAGAACAAGGCCGTGGTCTACGATCTGCTGTTCAAGGTCTCGGCCGAGACGGTGCTGACGATCGCGGCCGACCCCAGGCATCTGGGCGCCCGTATCGGCGTCACCTCCGTCCTGCATAGCTGGGGCTCGGCACTCACCCATCACCCGCATGTGCACATGATCGTACCGGGTGGCGGCATCTCACCCGACGGCCAGCGCTGGGTGTCCTGCCGGCAAGGATTCTTCCTCCCCGTGCGCGTGCTCTCCCGCCTGTTCCGCCGGCTGTTCCTCAAGGCGCTCTCCACAGCCCACGCGGCCGGCCGCCTCAGCTTCTTCGGCGACCACACCGATCTCGCCGATGCGCAATCCTTCGCGGCCTGTCTGGCGCCGCTGCGCAAGGCCGGGTGGGTCGTCTACTCAAAGCGGCCGTTCGGCGGACCTGAGGCGGTGCTGACCTATCTGTCGCGTTACACCCACCGCGTTGCCATCGCCAACAGCCGCTTGATCGCCGTCGACCAGCAGGGCGTCACCTTCAAATGGAAGGACTACCGCATCGACGGCCACGATCGATACAAGCGCATGACGCTTGCCACAGACGAGTTCATCCGCCGCTTCCTCATCCACGTGCTGCCCAAAGGCTTCCACCGCATCCGCCACCTTTATGCAAGAAGCGCCTGTGACACAGGCACTTCCTCAAAGGCCGCGCGGTTTACCCACACACTCACCCACACAGCCAAACCGGCGATTTCGGGTGCATTCTTCGCCCGAAACTAAGCAGAATTGCGCAGCTTGACCAACGGACTGCCCTCCCGGACCAATGTCTGCACTCGGCGGAAGCGGACGTGCGGCCCCCAAGGAGGAAGTCGGGGTTTGACCCTCAACCGACATTCGATCGGGCATCTGAGCGGGAAAGGTTCCGAGGTTTCCCGATCCGTTTGCCTGGATTCCATGTCCTTGATCACGCGAGCTTAGATTCAGTATCTATCGCTTGATCCGGATAAAAGCCTCGGTCCTGGCCGGGCCTGATGTCACAAGCGTGTATTCAACGCGCTCCCCCGTGTCAAAAGCCGCTGGTCTAACAGAGGGGCGCACGAACAGATCAGGACCACCGTCGTCTGGTTTAATGAAGCCGTAGCTATGCTTGGAGTCGAACCAAACGACGATCCCCGTGCCGGTCTTCGATGCTGCCGTTCGCCCGATCATGCCCGAAGTATAGCAGAGCCTGCACGATCACGTCGCTCGGCAGCCTCCTTCAAATGCCAACTGAAGCGGACCCATACCGGCTATGATCCGGTTCAGAATAGTTCTAAACTAAACAGGTTAACATGCGGAGGCATCATGCAGGGCGACCCAAAGGTCATTGAATTCCTGAACAGGGGCCTGCGCAGCGAGCAGACCCCAGTTCCGCAGAAAACGGTAGTGCAGCCAATACTGGTTGATCGCAGTGAGCTCTACACGCAGAGTCATGTCGGCGGACTCGAAAGTGAGCATTAGCTTTGCTCCCCCTCGAATTGGCACGCCGCTTCTCGGTGACCGGCCTAGACGTCTTTGCGCCGGTGGCGAGCCACAGAGCGACCCGGATCAGGGCCTGCGTGATCGCAGGGGCGGCGCAATCGTCTTCAACTGCCAATGATATGTCTGCACCGGCCGAGGTGGCAGTGCCGCGGGTCCTTTTCGCCAAGATCCTGCGTCGCATCGACGGCCTGCGGCTACGTTCGCCGCCGTTCCCGGCATGAGGAGCCGGAGCGATGAACGACTGCCATCCGACAGACGAGGTGCGCGCATTCATGATACGAGCACAGCCGATCGCCACCCAAACGCCGGCTTCGGGCGTCCAGCCACGGCTGCGCGGGGTTCTGGCGGCTGGTGGTGGCCCATCGAACCGGTGCCTCCGCCGACCGTGCAGATAGCGCGCCTCGCTTGTGACAGCCTCGCTGCCGAACTATCGTCGCCCTTGCGGGAATCGAGTCCTTGCCCCATCATACTAACAACTGCCCTTGCGTGGCGCAATGGTAGGAGCTGGCATCTGTCGTCTCTGCTCCGAAATGGGGACGATCCCGATGGTAATTACCCCGACATACGATCCGTCTCTCGTTGTCCTGTCCATCCTGGTCGCTGGCTTCGCGTCTTATACGGCCCTGGATCTCGGCGGACGCGTGGCGCTGGCCCAAGGACCCACGCACCGCATCTGGCTGGCGGGGGCCGCGCTCACCATGGGAGCCGGCATATGGTCGATGCACTTCGTCGCCATGCTCGCCTTCGAGCTGCCGATGCCGGTGTCCTACGATGTCGGCTTGACTGTCCTTTCCCTCGTGCTGGCGATCCTGGGCACGAGCGGCAGCTTCTACTTCATCAGTCGCCCGGGCGGCGTATCCCGCCCCCGCCTCGTCCTCAGCGGCGTCTTCATGGGGTTCGGCATCCTCGCCATGCACTACACCGGCATGGCGGCCATGCGGGGGCCCGTCGAATTGAGCTACGACCCCCTGTGGGTCGCGCTCTCCGTGATCGTCGCGATCGGCGCGGCGACGGCGGCGCTGTGGCTGGCGTTCGGAACCACGGACCCTGGGCAGAAGCTCGCCGCCGCCATCGTCCTGGGCTTCGCCATTTCCGGCATGCACTACACCGGGATGCGGGCGGCCATCTGTACCGCTCCCGCCACGACGGAGGTCGCCCAGGAGGTCACGACCCTCGATCGGACCCCCCTGGCGGTGGCGATCGCCGGTTTCGTGCTCGCCGATCTGGCCGCCCTGTTCGCCTCCGTGCTCAAGCGCAAGCGCGCCGACGAGGCCTTGCGTCAGACGCAGGCGGATCTTGCCCACATCCAACGGGTCACCGCCATGGGAGAGCTGGCGGCCTCGATTACACATGAAGTCATGCAGCCGCTCGGGGCGGGAATGAACAATGCCGGGGCGGCCTCGCGCTGGCTGGGTGCCCAGCCGCCAAATCTGGACAAGGCCCGGCAGGCGCTTGATCGCGCCGTCGATGACGGAATGCGTGCGGCCGAGATCATCGGCCGCATCCGTACCCTCATCAAGAAGGAGCCCCCGCGGAAGGATGCCTTGGAGGTCAACGAAGCGATCGCTGAGGTCATTGCCCTGACCCGTGGCGAAGTGATGAAAACCAATGTCTCGGTGCAGACGCAACTCGCGGAGGGCTTGCCGCTCATTCAAGGAGATCAAGTCCAACTGCAGCAAGTGATCCTTAACTTGATCATCAACGCCGTCCAAGCGATGAGCGGTGTCAGCGAAGGGTCGCGCAGGTTGCTGATCGGCACTGGGAAAGATGCATCGGGCAGAGTGCTCGTCTCCGTGCAGGATTCTGGCCTGGGACTGAACCCGGAGAGTTTTGAACGCCTGTTCAACTCATTCTACACCACCAAGCCCGGCGGCATGGGCATGGGGCTGTCGATCTGCCGTTCGATTGTCGAAGCTCACGGGGGACGCATATGGGCCACCCCGAACGCCGGGCCAGGCATCACCATGCAATTCACTTTGCCGATCAACGATCAAGCCACGGCATCCGCGCGTTCGGCGGCGTGATCTTCACTACTATTCAGAAATTCTCCCCGCCGCCGGCGAGATTGCCTACCCGGTGCTGTCTAATAGGCGGAACATCGTTGTCATCGCCAATGAGGCACATCGGCTGGCCGGAGTAGCCGTTCCGGGAAAACATGCTCGTCGTTGAACGGCCTTTCCTCGGGCTTTGCTCCGCATGAAGCAGCAGTTCCCGCTGCAGATGTCGTCGATGAAACGTCGGGTGCTGAAAAAGATGACCTTGCCGTTTTGATCGAGGATCGAACCGTCACTGGTCTTAGTCCACACCATTCGTCGTTCCAATCTGACGCTATAACGCGCCATCCGTTCGCCCGTACATCGTCACTCTACATGTCCATTCTACACATTCGCTCTGATTCTCCTTCACTTCGGCCCGGTTTCGCTTCGGCTTGTGGCACATAGCTGCCTCGGACGTGTGCGACGTCACGTCCGCAGTTGGCGAAAGCCGACACCGCATTCCAAGGCGCATCCGTTGGTCAACCGACTGAACCTTGCTTAGGTAATGGGCCGGCCTGCCGTGGACCGTCTCCGCCGGCCAGCCCCGAATCATGCCAGCGGCATCGCCAGCGCGACCGCGACGACGACCAGCCACGACCGCGCACGGTCCGTCATCAGTGCATCGTCGTGCGATTCTGCTCCGGCTCGATGCCGCGCATGATCGCATCCGCAAACCGCCGCCATAACTCCGCTTGCCATTGCCTCACGCAAGCGTCGCAGCCGTCCGCCTCCTCGATGGTAGCCACCGCCCGCTGACAGAGCAGGCATCGCACCGGGCGTTTCGATCTCGGCCTCGCGGCGGTCCCAGAGCTTCCGGTTCAGCCAACCCTCGATATGGATGCCGATGTCGCGCTCGATGATCGCTGGCGGCAAGATGTCCACTTCCCAGCAGCGGTGCCGTGTTCCTCGATGTAGCGCTTCGACCGGGAGTCCTCGGCTTCACTGGTCGCCTGCCCATCGCGGTCTTGCAAGATGAGTAAAAATGTAGAGCGCAGCAAGCGGGGTGCTCCATCAGAGTATGCCGAACTAGGTAGTGTGGACTCTAGGGATTCCCTTTTAGAAGCAAATCAGATTCAAGACTTCTTTTGGGGAGGCAGTCTTGGGTGTGATGGAACGGTTGGTTCTGAACGACGCGGCGTGGGAGCGGATAGCGCCTCTGATCATAGGTCGGCCTGACCAGAAAGGCTCGACTGGGCGCGACAACCGGATGTTCGTGGAAGGCGTGCTTTGGATCGTGCGTACAGGCTCCCCCTGGCGTGATCTGCCGGAAGCGTTTGGGGACTGGAACAGTGTATTCCGTCGCTTCAGTCGTTGGAGCCTGAAGGGGGTCTGGTGGCGGATATTCGAGGCGATGTCTGATGATCCGGACTTCGAATATCTGATCGTCAACTCCACTATCGTCCGAGCCCACCAGCACGCTGCCGGTGCCAAAAAAGGGGGTCTGAAGATCAGGCGATCGGCCGCTCGCGCTGTGGCCTGAGCACCAAGATTCATATGGCTGTTCGAGGCTTGGGATGTCCCGTGCGGTTCACGCTGACCGCAGGTCAGAAGGGCGATGCACCACAAGCGGCTGCTTTGCTGGAAGGCTTACCTGCCGAGGTCGTCATGGCTGATACAGCCTATGACGCTGACCATTTGCGCGAAGCCATCGCCGCCAAGGGAGCGCTTGCCGTCATTCCCAACAACCCGTCACGGGCTCTCAAACATCCGCTCGACAAGCATCTCTATGCCCAGCGCTATCTCGTGGAGTGCTGCTTCTCAAAACTCAAGCAATTCCGCCGCGTCGCAACCCGCTTCGAAAAGACAGCCCGAAATTACCTTGCCGTCGTCACTCTCGCTGCAATCATCCTGTGGATGCGCTAGTGTCCACACTACCTAGGTCAGCGTTTCCTTGGTTCGAATCATATCAGGCGGCGTCGGCGAGTTTGTATGACCAAGTGTGGATGACGGGGTGGCGATTTACGTCGTCGATGCCGGCCATAATGCGCTCTTTGAGTTCGTGTTTTGAGGTGACCCGGATGTGGCGCAGGACCGACCGCGCGAATTTGGAGAAGAAGCCCTCGATGAGATTGAGCCACGAACCATGCTTGGGCGTGAAGGTAAACTCGAAGCGTCCAGGCGGTCGAGCGTCGAGCCAGGCTCTTGTTTCTCTCGATATGTGCGCGGAATGATTATCGAGGATCAGCTTGATCGCGGTGCTGGCCGGATAAGCGGCGTCGAGACACTTGAGGAATTCGATGAACTCCCGGCTGCGGTGGCGGTCTCTGACGAGCGCATGGACCTTCCCGGTAAGCAGGTCGATTCCGGCCAACAGGCTCAGCGTGCCATGACGTTTGTACTCGTAATCCCGCGCGAAGGTCGCGTGGACGCCGGGCTTGGGCGGCAAATCGGGTGCTGTCGTTGCGATGGCCTGGATTCCCGGCTTTTCGTCGTAGGAAACGATCGCCACTCGCTTGATGGCTTTGCGCGACTTGGCGGCGGCTCTCTTCAGAAGCTGGACCTCGCGATAAACGCACAGAACCTCGGCCATCTTCTGCTCGAACTCGGCATCGCGACGTTCCAGATAGTAGCGCACCTTGTGCGGCTTGATTTCCTCCTGGCCGAGGATCTTGCACACCGTGCCTTGAACCAGCCTGGCGAGACATTGGTGCCCGGCCGTCGGGCCGTGCTCGCGTGCGTGACGGGCCAAAAGCCGCGTCGTCCACAACTCATGCGGATAGCCGTGCTCCTTGGCCTTGTCGCACGCCAGCGACACCAACCAGGCTTTGGCCTCCGGCGTGATGACCGGTTCTTTGCCCGGCCGTGGCCGATCCTCGATCGCCGCCAGCGGCCCATAGCCCAGCGCCCGCTCCACGCAGCGCTGAACCGTTTGATGGTGAACCCCAACTCTTTGCCCCACCGCACAGAACGAAGGATTCTCGCGATAGGCCAGCAGCATCTGCGCCCGCGATACCCGGCTCGCCGGCTCGGTTCGCGACCGCGAAAGAGCCGTCAATCTTTCAATCTCTTCGCAGGTCATTGCCAATTCGATTACTCGCCGCCATCCTGCCATGATGCCGCTCCTCGTTTCGCCAACCGCAAAACAAGGAATCCGCCATCAACCCATTGGTTCCTTGATGCAGGTTTCATGGAATCGATCGTCTAGGGCGTGAATCATAAATCCGCGACGCCTATGACGTTAGCGATGTCTGAATTACCCTTGGAAGCGGACATCCCGGCTGACACTGGCCATTTCGGCTTTGTGCCAACGCACTAAATCGCTGCGCGATAACCCGCTGAGGCGGGCGGCCTAACCGCGAGCACTGTCTCCAGAGGAGAGATCGTCGGTGGCGGGCGTGGCGCCCTGTCTTGAAGATCGAGGTGTGATCCACCTCATCCCAGACAGGAGTCGTCTATGACCGATACTAGCAGTCCGCTTCGCCAGCGCATGATCGAGGACATGAACGCGCGCAAGCTGTGCGCGGGCACGCAGGGGGGCCACATCAGCAGCTGCAAGCGGTTCGCTGCGTTTCTCAAGCGCTCCCCAGACACGGCCACACTTGAGGATATCCGCCGTTTCCAGCTGCACTTGGCCGAGACGGGCGCGAGCATCTGCAACCGCAACCGCATCATGACCGGGTTGCGGTTCTTGTTCCGCGTGACGCTGCGCCGATTGGACCTTGCGGCCGAGATCTATCACCTCCGCGAGCCTCAGAAGATTCCGCTGGTGATGAGTACGGATGAGACGAAGCGCCTGCTGGCCGTCGCCAGCAGCCTCAAGGCTCGCCTTCTGCTCAGTCTTGGCTATGGCTGCGGGTTGCGCGCCGGCGAGGTGGTCCGGCTGAAGGTCAAACATATCGACAGTGCGCAGAAGATCATTCGCATCGAGCAGTCCAAGGGCCGCAAGGACCGCAATGTCATGCTGTCGTCCGAGACGCTCGATCTTCTGCGCCAATGGTGGAAGGCGCGCCCATCGCGTCACGATGCGCAAACGCCTGTGCCGGAACGCTGGCTGTTTCCTGGCACCAGGGCCGGCAAGCCCATGACCACCCGCCAGCTCAACCGCCTGTTTCATGAGGCGGCCGATGCGGCCGGGATCAGGAAGGGCGTGACGCTGCACGCGCTGCGGCACAGCTTCGCCACCCACCTGCTGGAACGCGGAACCGACATCCGCATCATCCAAGCGTTGTTGGGGCACGACAAATTGGACACCACGGCGCGCTACACGCGCGTTGCCACCGGCATGATCGCTGCCATCGAGAGCCCACTCGACCTGCTGTCGTTGCCTCGCAAGAAGCCCAGGAAGAACAGGAAAGACCGGCTGCCGGCATAGCCGCCCGCGGCCATGTCCCGCCCAGTATTGGAGGTCGCGGATATCTTCCGCGGCCATGGACCGGCATGGCGCCAAGCCAATGCCGGCTATCTGAGCCTCGGCCAACTCAAGGTGATGTCGGCGATCGAGAACTGCCGCACGGCAGCGCTCGGCGGTCATGTCGCGCGCTGCGAGAACGAGAAGTGCGCCTATACGCAGATCGCCTACAACTCCTGCCGCAACCGGCATTGCCCCAAATGCCAGGGAACGGCGGCAAGGGAATGGCTCGCCGAGCGCGAGGCCGAGCTATTGCCGGTGCCTTACTTCCACGTCGTGTTCTCGATGCCGGCCCAAATCGCCGACATTGCCTACCAGAACAAGGCCGTGATCTACGACATCCTGTTCAAGGCCTCGGCCGAGACCATGATCGGCATCGCGGCCAATCCCAAGCACCTGGGCGCCCGCATCGGCGTCCTCTCCGTCCTCCACACCTGGGGCTCGGCGCTCACCCACCACCCGCATGTCCATATGATCGTGCCGGGCGGCGGCATCTCGCTTGAGCGCGAGCGCTGGGTTGCCTGCCGACCCAACTTCTTCCTGCCCGTGCGCGTGCTCTCGCGCCTGTTCCGCAGGCTGGTCCTGGAGAGGCTTGATGCCGCTCACCGCGCCCGACAGCTACAGTTCTTCGGCAAGCACGTTGCCCTGACCAATGCACCAGCCTTTGCCGCCTATTTGGCTCCGCTGCGCAACAGCGAATGGGTCGTCTACAGCAAACGGCCGTTCGGTGGCCCCGAGGAAGTGTTGCGCTATCTCGCGCGCTACACCCACCGCATCGCCATCTCCAACCGGCGCTTGGTCGCGCTCGACGACAACGACGTCACCTTCAAGTGGAAGGACTACCGCATCGAAGGTCCCGAGCGATACAAGCTGATGACGCTCGATACCCACGAGTTCATCCGGCGCTTCCTGATGCATGTCTTGCCGCAAGGCTTCCACCGGATCCGTTATTACGGTTGGCTCACGAGCCAAACCCGCGTCAAGAATATCGCACGCATCCGCGAACTGCTTGCAGTGCCACCCATCCCGATCGATGCCATCAAGGCTGTCAACGCCAAGCCCGAAGAGCCAGAAGCGCCAGAGCATCCTTGTCCCTGCTGCGGCGGCCGCCTGCGCATCATCGAGACCTTCTTGCGCGGGCAACAGCCGAAGCACCGTCCCTCGCCGGTTTCGCCAAAGATCAAGATCGACACCTCATGATGCCGATGCCAGTCCTCGACACACACGGCAACACTCACCGCCCGTGTTGGCTCTTGCCCGACAGCGCCGCCGCTTGCCTCGCCACGCCGGATTTTTGCGCAATCACAACCAAAAGACACAAAATTTCGTCGCTCAAAACGCCCGCTGCTCGATCGTGCTTCAACCTACGTTCCGCCTACGTGGCAAAACGGGTCTCGCTGCCGCTTCGCGTCATCGCAGGCGCACCTGAGCTCGTGGCGAAATCCCCATAGCACCCGCGGCACTGCTGCCGCCCACATCCCGCGATTTCGTGCCTTGGCGCTTTTCGGACGCCGGCCACTGGAGCGCGTGCATAGTCCCGCCATCCCGGCATCCCGGCATCCCGGCATCCGGCATCCCGGCATCCCGGCATCCCGGCATCCCGGCATCCCGGCATCCGAAAACCTTATATGGGACGTTTGAAGTCAAGTGCTAATTTCATGGTGCTTCCTTTTTTCGTGCCATTCGTATTGGCGATTGGTGGTGATCGGCCGACGCCGATCGACCCCCACGAGTCAGGCGGCGGCGGCCGATCACTTGACCTAAAGACAACAAAGCGACACGAGGCGGAGCCCGCTTCAAGTTGACGATGGTTGAAAAAAACCGACCGCCACATCCTTATATACGGTGGATCCGTTGGATCCGAACCATGATGCAACTATGCGCATCGAAGGCGAGGCTCCGAAGCAGCAGCAGCCCATTCTTTTTCCCGGTGCAGAAACCATGGGGGGACGGCGGGCTGCCGCTACCTCGGATCGTTTTTTGGCCGTTTCGTCGCTATGCGCGCCGAGGTGCCAAAATTTCTTCTTCCTTCCTGTTGCCGATTACGCCGCTGAATGCAGCCTGAAGCCTTCCGGTATGACGCCGTCATTCGCATAGCGCCACAGGGCAATGATGAGCTTGCGGGCAAGCGCTACAATCATCGGCTTGCGTGATCCCTTTGCATTCTCGGTGCGTTGTTTGAACCATTGTACCAGAGCACTGTCGGGCTGGAACTTCACCATGCGCCAGGCCAGCTGGATCATGATTTTACGTACCCGCGCGTTGCCCGAGCGGGAAAGGCCCTTTTCTCGTCGCTTCGAACCGCTTTCATCCGGTGAGCCGGTCAATCCGGCATAACGGGCTACAGCTTTGCGGTCGCGTAATGTTCGGGACAGAAGCTCATGCACCAAAAGATCGGCCGTCTCCCAACCAAGCCCGTAAATCCGTACCAGCAGATAAACCATCCTGTTCGCAAGAGCCTCCGGCTTTTGTTCAAACTGCTGCAGCCGGGTCTGCTCGATTGCCTTGATTTGTTCCTTGATGATCTTCAACCGCTCCATGTCCCGTCGAAGGGCGGCGATCGTGTTGGGCGGCAAGGACTTGCCCTCTGGTGTGCGAACAGTTTCCAGCTTCGCCCTTGCCTTGCGTAGCTTGGGATTGAAGTTGCGGACGCCAAACTGGATCAAGGCTGATTTCATGCGATTGACCACACGGGTTTGTTCATGGACCAATCCCTCGCGCTCACGATGCGGGCGTTTGGCATCCTCTTCCTCCATGGTCGGGACAATCGCCACGGTGCAATGGCCACGCTCACCACGTAGCCAACCAAGGAAGCCGCGCTTCAACATCGCCGTATCGAGCCGATCCGTCTTAGCTCGCCGATGTTCGCGGGATACGGCCACGCTGGTGGCGTGGATGACATGCGCATCTATGCCGCGTTCCCGCAGCCAGCGAGCCAGCCAGAAGCTATCGCGCCCAGTCTCGTACGCCACGGCAATTCGGGTGATCGGCCTTCCGGCCTTAATTGCTTCGTCCCGCCAGCCATGCAGCAGTTTCAGCAGGTCTTCCGGGTTCGGCTCCAATTTCTTCAGCGGTTCCCGGCTAACACCAGGTATCAGCCCGGCGACCAGCCAGCTTGATAGACCGAGTTCAATGACCGCGATCAGTGTGTTATCCTGCATGAAGGCGGCGGGACTGGCTTTACTGTTGTCGTGGGGTTTCTGCATTCGGAGCTCCGTCAATTGCAAGTTGATCGAAGCGACGATTTTACAGCTGTCTCGCCGCTTGCCCCATAGCATCTGCACAAAGGCGGACGAGCCCCGAGCGAACACAATCAAATCGGCGGCGGACGTTCTTACAAGGCAATTGGCCAAGCCGCCCTCTTGCAAAGTCGATCAGGTGCCTGAAAGGAGGTCCAGTGCTTGGAGCTTGGTGTCGAATTCCTCGTATACACCGAGCATGATTTGGCCAATCGCTAGATTGTGTACGGGATCGATTACGGAGGGCGAGTCGTAAGTCAAAGAAACAGGACCACTGAAAATTATTTCCTCGCCCCACTGGTCTCGCCTGAATGTTCGCTCTGAGCGCCATTTGACGAGTTGCGTCACACCGCCTTTCCCGGGTTCCCCGATGGGCGGCAAGTGCCGAACTGCATAAGCATTGCTGCGTGTTGGCAGCATTTGCCGCATAGTCGCGCTTATTCGTGTGTTTGGCTGAGCAGTTAGGGTTAGTAGGCGCTTGCCAGCGGGACGCTCCAACGTCCCTTGGATTAAATCACCTTCGCGAACCAGCTTTATATGGGCCAGCTTTTTTGGAGCACCAAGATGCTCACGGCCCGATGCCATAGCCGCATCATTGGTTACATAGATGTAAGGGATATAGTAGCCGGTCTCGCCATTGGGATCACGAACTTGAATTCCCGAATATTGCTCCAGAAACGGTCCAAAATTACTCAACCCATAACGGGCGACAACGACAACGCCGATTGGCAGATCGGCGGCCGGAACCAACCCCTTCGGCAATAGTCGTTTGATGTCGCTCTCAATGGTGAATACCGCCGTTACCGATTGGCAATTGATCAAGTCGGTGCCACGCTCATCGTCCAGCCGGTAGAGCGGCGCATCGAAAGGAATTCCCTTGGTTTCGGACATTGATCGACCTCCACCTCAGGCATAAAAAGTATAGCCTTACTGGAGGGGCGAAATTGATCCAGCTCAATTGGACCTTGTTCAAAAGACGATTGGGGAACGCTTAAAGCGCCGGAGGCGGACGCTGCATTTCCGCCTTGGGTCATTCGCGACGGTTTGCCCAGTCGCCGGTCATTTCCGGTCTTCCGCGAACATCTGACATAATCCGATCGCACCGATATGTCTCAAAAGTGCCAGTTGCGGACATCACGTAAACGATTGATGGCCGCGTAGCTCAGCAATGTTGCGCGAGCGCCAGCTCGACCTGTTCAATCGCGTAGTCGTACGCTTCGTCGGCGCTATCGCTGCAGCGTCGGCCAAAACTCTTACGATGGTCCGGTGCTGATACAAATTGCGCGCGGCGTTCAGTGCGGTGCCGTCATGAAACCATCGAAGAATGCCGCGAGCTGCTCATAGCCATCGAGCGGAAGAACGTGCGCGACGTATTGATCTGGCCGCACGACCACCATGCAACCCCCTTCGCGATCGATGCTACGCATGGTGAAGATGTCGTTGCCGCTTTCTAGATCGGGGCAAAACATTTTTTCGTAATCGCAAAGTCCGTAACGTCCCTTCCGGGGCAGAAGAAAGGACGGCATGGCCTCGAGGGCGAGCTCGCGATGACCTTGCTGGAAAATCGCACGGACATCGATCACCGAGTCGATGTCCTCGCCCGTCGGGGTGTATTTCCTCACAGGAGACTCCCGTGCTCCAGCAAGAAAGTCGCATAGGGCTCGGATGCCGGAGTTGGGCGCGGCGGGATCCTTCGCTCCGGCAAAGGCGAAGATGCGCCAGCGGCCATCCGCCTTGACCGCGTGGCCGAGGTGAACCGGCTTGGCGTCCGCCAGACGGATAACCGGCGCGGAATGAAAGCGCATGCCAGCCGCCAGCCCCTCGGCCAGATGCTGATGGGTCGGTTCGCCGGTGATGATCGAGGGATGGTAATGGGCCGCGGTTCCCGCCGTGTAGCGCCCGTGCCTGACGAAATACCTCTGCGTCTCTGCTGGATCGGACCCTTTGCCCTGTCCACCCGTCGTTGATTTTGAGGAAGCGAGTATCTCGGCCCACTCGCGATCGAAGTCGATCAGGTCCTTGGCGATGGCCTGACGTTCCGCCGAATAGGTATGCAGGAGGCGAGGTGCGCACCGCTTCCGTATGACCGAAGCCAGCTTCCAACCGAGATTGAACCCATCCTGCATGGAGACATTCATGCCCTGGCCTGCTTTCGGGCTGTGCGTGTGGCAGGCGTCGCCGGCAATGAACACGCGGGGCAAGCGCTCGATGTCCTCTTCGGGCACGTCATCGAACTTGTCGCAAAGGCGCTGGCCGATCTCATAGACCGACCACCAGGCAATCTCTTTCACTTCGAGCGTATGAGGCTTGAGGATGCGCCGCGCCGCCGCGATCAGATCGTCGGCCGTGATGTTGCGATTTGAAACTCTTTCGCCGACGTCGAGGTTGTCCAACTCGACATACAGGCGAACCAGATAGCCGCCTTCCCTCGGGATGACGAGGATGCTGCCGTCGTTGGCGGACTGTATCAACGACTTGAAGCGAATATCCGGGAAGTCGGTGACGGCCAGCACATCCATCACCCCCCAGGCGTGATTGGCGGAGTCTCCGCGCAGCGCGCGTCCGATGCACTTGCGCACGGTGCTGCGCGCCCCGTCGCAGCCCACCACATAGCGAGCCTTGATCGTCTCGATCTGTCCCTCGTGCGCAGGATCGAGGCGCTCGAGCCCGGCGGTCACTTGATAGGGATAAGCATTGTCGCCGGCGGTGGCCACTGAGTCGATCCGGAGATCGAGCAGGCGCCGCGCGTAGTGCGGCTCGAGCCGTGCCGGCGATTTGCGCATGACGTCCAGGAAGAAATCGTGCACCCGCGCCTGATTCAGAACGACATGCGGAAACTCCGACAGCCCGTCTTCGGTGTCTTGCACCCGTCCGCTGCGGACGATGTTCTCGCGCTGCTTGCCGTCAGGCTTCCAGAATGTCGTCTCATTGATCCAACAGGCTTCCTTAAGCACACGCTCGCTGAAACCATAGGCCTCGAACATCTCCATCGTGCGGCAGGCGATGCCGTCGGCCTGGCCGCGGAGCAGAGGACCCGACTTCTGTTCAACGATGCAGGTCTTGATGTCGGGAAAGGCGGACAGTTGGGCCGCCAAGGTTAAACCGGCGGGCCCGCAGCCGACTATGAGGATGTCAACCTCGTCTGGGACAGTGCCGGAACCTCCTGAAGCGGCATAGCGCTGCGCCGGGTCCGAAATCTCTGGGTCGCCGGGCTCGAATCCGTTCAGATGAAATTGCACGAAACCTCCCCGTGTCTAACGGGCCTTCCGGGCTGGCCCCCATTTGGACCAGAGGAGACCGTCAATCTCACGCGTCGCCGGCTTCAGGTCGGCCGCGACCGGCCACGGGCCGCCGCGCCGCCGAGCAGCGCAATGAAATCGCGACGCTGCATTCTGACCCACCCCGCAGAGACGGCATCTTAGCTGGTAAAACGAGCACCATGATAGGGCAGAAACCGCATCCAGAGTATTGTGGTTGGGCGTGGCCAATGTCTCAGAATGGGATGGACCGGCCGTGCTCCCGCCCCGAACCGCTCAGAGAATGAGCGGGGGCTTAGAAGCACGAGGAGCACATCGCTATGTCCCATAAGACAGCCACTACAGTCGCACACGCCATTGGCATCGATACGGGCAAGAACACCCTGCATTTGATCGGCCTAGACGACAAGGGGGCGATCGTTTTGCGGGAGAAGGTTTCACGCGGTCGGATCACAGCTCGGCTCGCCAACGTGCCGCGGTGCCTGATCGGAATCGAGGCTGGCATGGCGACGCACTATGTGGCTCGCGAGCTAAGTGCGCTCGGCCATGACGTAAAGCAGGTGCCGCCCGCTTATGCCAAACCGTTCCGGCAAGGCCACAAGAACGACTTCAGAGACGCCCACGCGATCGCGGAGGCTGTTCAGCGGCCGACCACACGCTACGTTCCAGTGAAGACCGACGATCAGCTTGATCTACAAGCACTGCACCGGGTGCGGTCTCGCTTGGTCGGCCAACGAACAGCCGTGATCAATCAGATCCGCGGCTTTCTGTTGGAGCATGGAATTGCGGTACGTCAGGGGCTTCGCTTCCTGCGACTTCAACTTCCAGACCTCTTGGCTACACGTACCGACGTATTGTCGCCCCGTATGGTCAGAATTGTTGAGGACCTCATCGGCGACTGGTCGCATCTCGATGAGCGAATCGAAAACGTGACGCAAGAGATCGAGGCCTTGGCGCGCGGCGACGCGAACTGCCGGCAGTTGATGACGGTTCCGGGCGTCGGCCCGATCATTGCAAGCGCAATGGTGGCTGCGATCGGCAACGGCACTGCCTTTGCAAAAGGGCGCGACTTTGCGGCGTGGCTCGGCCTGGTTTCAGATGTCCACGGGTGATCGTACCATCCTTGGCCGCATCACTAAACGTGGCAACCGCTATCTGCGCACGCTCTTCATGCAAGGTGCCCGCGTTATTCTGCTCAGACCAGCAAACTGGGCGAAGCATGACTTTGGGTTGTGGCTCACGGCTGCGGCGCAACGCTTGCATCATAACGTTCTAGCAACGGCACTCGCCAATAAGCTGGCGCGGATCACTTGGACTGTGTTGGCGCAAGGTCGCAGCTACGATGCGCGCGTGGAGCCGGGAGTAGCGTAAGATCAGCATGTTCGGGACCCGCCGAGGGGATGTCCGAGGCTGATCCTGACGCAACGAGGAATGACAGTTCACCTGCCGAGGTCTGCGAGTTGGATTGAGGAGATGGAGAAACGGTCTCGCCGTCGCATCCGTGATCTGGTGGCACTAGCGGCCTTCCAGGGCCTTTCCGAAAATGAGATCGGGTGCGCGCGGATATCCATGGTGGCCAGGAGCGATGCTGCTCCGTTCAAGGGCCGGATACAGAAGCGCAAGACCAATCATCTCCAGATCATCACATTCGGCTTGCAACGCACGGCCGGTCCATACAAAAGTGCCAGATGCGGAAGTCGCCGTCGTCCGCCCGACTATACGGCCGCCCCCAGATTAAGTAAGTTCGGGCCCATATTCGAGTTATTTCAGCTTTCCCCGGCGGGAGCGCATCGAAATGGCGAAGCGTAGGCAGGCGGTACGTCCAACGGGACGCAAGGTGCCAACGAAGCCCAAACGTGTGCCGGCGGATGTCGATCTAAAGAAACAAATTGCAACCCTCGAGCGCGAATTGGCCGAAGCGCTGGAGCGGCAAACCGCAACGTCCGAAGTCCTTCAAGTCATCAGCAGCACACCCGGCGACCTGGACCCGGTGTTTCAGAGCCTGCTGGAGAACGCAACGCGAGTTTGCGGGGCCAAGTTTGGCACGATGCATCTGCTTGAAGGGGACATCGCTACGCGGGTAGCGCTTTACAACGTGCCCCTTGCCTACGCGGAAGCGCTCGGGACGCGGACGTTTCGTCTCCAAGCAGGCTATCATCGCCATCGAGAATACGCGACTGCTGAAGGAACTACGCGAATCGCTTCAGCAGCAGACCGCAACCGCGGACGTACTCAAGATCATCAGCCGCTCTTCCCTCGATCTCGAGACGGTTCTCGACACGCTGGTGGAGACGGTGGCGCGCCTCTGCCACGCCGACCAGGCAACGATGTTCCGGCGGCGAGATGATAAATATCACCTAGTCGCAGCGCACGGCCTTTCGGCGGAGGCAAGAGAATTCGTGCTCACTCATCCCGTGACGGCCGACCGCGGCACGCTGAGCGGCCGTGTGACGTTTGAGCGTCGCGCGGTCCACGTCCCCAACGTTTTGGAGGACCCGGAATACTCCTATCGGGAAGGACAGAAGGTCGTCGGCTACCGCACGCTGCTCGGCATTCCGCTGCTGCGCGAGGAGGCACTGATCGGCATATTTACGATTAACCGCACGCGCGTCGAACCCTTCACGGACAAGGAGATCGAGCTGGCCACCAGTTTCGCCGATCAGGCGGTGATCGCGATCGAGAACGCGCGGCTGTTCGACGAGCTGCGCGACCGCCAGGCCGAGCTTCGCGTCACCTTCGACAACATGGGCGATGGCGTCGTCATGTTCGACACCGACGCGCGGCTTACCGCGTGGAACCGCAATTTCCAGGAGATGCTCGAGCTGCCGGACGCCTTCCTCGCGGGGCGGCCGAGTTGGGCCGAGTTTTTCCGTTATCTCGCTGACCGCGGCGAGTACTCGAGCGATCTCGAAGCGCAACTGAGCCGCACCATCGAAGATACCAGCCGCGAAATGCGCTTCGAACGGACGCGGCCAGACGGTCGGGTCATCGAGGTGCGCCGCAATCCGGTGCCCGGTGGCGGCTTCGTGCTTATCTACAGCGACATCACCGAGAGAAAGCATGCCGAGGAGGCGATTCGCACAGCGCGAGACGCGGCCGAGGCGGCGTTGCGCGATTTGCAGACGGCACAGACCAGTCTAGTCCAGGCACAGAAAATGGCTGCACTCGGCCAACTCACCGCCGGCATCGCGCATGAGATCAAGAACCCGCTCAATTTCGTCAATAATTTCTCGGCTCTGTCAGCGGAACTGATCGACGAACTGGATGATGTGCTCAAGCCCGCGGCCCTCGACAGCAAGACGCGGGAAGAAACCAGCGAGCTAACCCATATGCTGAAAGGCAATCTCGAGAAGGTGGTCCAGCACGGCAAACGGGCCAACTCGATCGTCAAGAACATGCTGTTGCATTACCGCGAGGGTTCTGGCGAGCGCCGGCCCGTCAGTCTCAACGCCCTGGTCGATGAGAGTCTCAATCTTGCGTATCACGGTGCCCGGGCTGAGAATCAGGAGTTCAAGATCAGGCTGGAACGATCTTTCGACCCGGCCACCGGCGAAGTCGATCTGTTCCCGCAGGAGATGACGCGAGCCCTTCTCAACCTGATCTCAAACGGTTTCTATGCGGCTACGAAGCGTAAGGCGAAGTTTGGGTTTGGCGAGTACGAGCCTACCCTTTCCGTTGCGACCAAGAACCTCGGCAACAACGTCGAGATCACGATTTGCGACAATGGCAGTGGCATTCCTCCGGAAGTGAGGGAAAAAATGTTCAATCCGTTCTTCACGACCAAACCACCCGGCGAGGGAACCGGTCTTGGTCTCTCATTGAGCTATGACATTGTCGTCAAGCAACATGCCGGATTGATAGAGGTCGATACACAGCCCGACGAATTCACCGAATTCAAAGTCATTCTTCCGCGCTAAGAAGCCCCGCGGCAATACTTGAGCTTCCTCGTTCACTCAAGACCCTGAGTTGCTGCGAGACGGTACAACTTGACTGCCTCAACATAGTTTTGGGGCATACCTTGGCCTTCCATGTACATGTCACCAAGACCAAGTTGAGCCACGGCTCCACCACGATCAGCAGCGAGGCGGTACCATTTGGCTGCTTCAGTGAAGTCTTGCAGCACACCCTTTCCATTAGCATACAGATAACCGAGACTGGTTTGAGCGGCGACGTCGCCTTGATCGGCAAGAGGATGCATAATCCGCAAAACAGTTGCGTAGTCGCTTGCATCCATTGCATCTGCGGCATCGCTGTACGGTTCAGCCGCCATGATGGGAGCCGAAAAGCTCAGCAACGTCAGAACGATTATCGCGATTGCCTTGACGTTCATTTTCGGTTGCCCCCGCCACCCGTCGAAGATGGCGTTATGGCTGGCATGGTTAGCCGTCCTCATCAAGTGGCGTCACGCCCACGGCAGGCCGCCGCGCGCCGCGATCCACATCTGAGGACGTGATCATGCTGCCGCCGCACGATCCTCCTTGTCGGCCCCGCGCATCACGATCCCGAGCGCGTCGTCCGCCAGCGGGCGTTGCAGCGCCTTCGCTTCATCCCACGGCGCGCGCATCCAAACGTCCTGCTCCTCGTCGGTCGTCTGGATCACCGGCATGGCCTTGGGATGGCCCCGTGTCCGGCAATTAGGTGAGCACTTGCAAAGCATTTGCGGCGGATAGTGACACCTTAAACTATAGGAGAGTGATCCTCCGCTGCGAATTTAATTGCGCTTAGCAAGGTGACATCGTTAATTTCCCTCAAGAGCGACTGACCGGCAATGATGCTTGGTGAGAAAGCGCTGAAAAGAACAACAGCAAGAACAAGCACTTTCTTCCTAGGAGAGCCAATTGCCCGGCATCGTTTATGTCGTGGATGACGACGCGTCGCTTCGAAAAACCATCAGGCAACTATTGCAAGCGGCCGGGCACCGGGTCATCACTTATGCATCGGCCCAGCAGTTGCTGGATCAGCGCCCGGACGAAAACAGTCCGGGCTGCATTCTTCTCGACGTCCGGATGCCTGGCTTGATCGGCCCGGAACTACAGAGCCGTTTGACCGAATTCGGTTCGACGCTGCCTATCGTGTTTCTAACGGGCTACATGGATATCACCGTCACGGTGAAGGCGATGAGGGCGGGAGGCAGACAACTTCTTCATTAAGCCTGTTAGGTCGGATGAGCTACTGAAAGCGCTTGAAAAGGCGATAGCGCGACACGAGAAGGCACTTGCGTTGAAAGATGTATTGGAAGCGCTTCGGGCCCGGCTATCGAACCTGACCCCGCGCCAGCGGCAGATATTTGAGATCATCGTGCGGGGAAAAACAAACAAGCATGCCGCGCGCGAACTTGGCAGCACCGAGCGAACGATCAAGGCGCATCGGCAAGTGATCATGAAAAAAATGGACGTCCAGTCCTTAGCTCAGCTTGTCATCCTTGCCGAGCGGCTTGGCGTTCTGCAGGTGTCCGGCCCCAAAGACCAGAACTGAGATAGCCAAACCCCGCGTTGATCGCTTCGCCCAGCGTCGGCGATGGCTGCGCCGGTCCCTGAAAGCCGAGCATGCGTTTGTTCCACGCCTCGACGGCGAGCTTGTCGGCTTGCTTGCGCTTCCGCTGCACGCTCTGCCGCCGCCCGCACTGATGAGCCGTAAATGGTCTCGCGTGATTTGGTCCCCATGCGAGAGAGGATGCGCCGGGCCGCGTTCGAGAGGCAAGCCGCTATGGCTTGCGGTGGATGGCGTGCCGCCTACCGGCTGTGGCGATTATGATCCTATGAGAGTTGGGTGTGTATCGACATTGGGGCCAAAAAGGTTGCGGTTGTTTTACCGATGACCGGTGCCACCGGTGCCTACTCACGGCGTTGCGAGGCTGAAGGCGTGCTTCATTTGCGCGAACACAGGGTGTTCGTATGTCGGCGCGCCGAAATAATAACTATGGTATTATCGCATAATACTAGGCCGAGCCGGAACAATCCACTTCAAGGAGCGTACCGATGCATGACGTAAGGGAAAAGCAACGCGAAGCCCGCCGGAAGATCATTCGCCAATGGGCGAAGCTTCCGAAGGATAAACGGCAGTCTATGGAGGGGATTTCTGAATTCGCCAGGACCGCCGCTCAGCAGAACGAGAAAGCATTCCTCCGCAGTCGTCGCGATCCGCATGAGAAGATCATGGGATGGCTATTGCCGCGTGCTCATCTCTGAACGACTAGCGCGACGAAGATCAGGCTTCCCGATGTTCCCATGCGCCTCATGCTGCGCCTGTACGTCGATGCCCGCCTCGCCGAATTTGTTTCACCAGAGCCGCCGGTCGTCAACGCGCCAGCACCACGTTGCTGTCTCCCACATTGCCGCTGTGGGAGGCACCACGTTGCTGGAGTTCACCTCGCCGTTGTGAACGCCAACATCGGCATTGGCACCCGCGCTGCTCCGGCGGCGGACAGATGGCTGCGCGTCTCAATCGGCAACTGCAACCATCGATAAGCAAAAGTCCGCCGCGACGGACTTTTCAAACCGCGCACCGCCGGTCTGATCGCCTCCGCCTGCCGCCGGATTTGTTCCACCCAGCGCCGCCGGTCGTCAACGATCAGCATATTTGCAATTTTTGATTTTTGAGTTTCATTTGCGCAATGCTCGTTTTGAAAGGTCGCGAGATGCCGCGTGATCTGTTCGAGGCCACGATGCAGGGCTGGGCGCGGCTCAACCCAGCGCAGCGCGAGCGGTTTTTCCAAGCTGGCCTGAAGGCGGCGCTGCGCCTTGAGCGGCAGGAATTCCGCGAATGGCTCATGCGGCGGCTGATCGAACCCCCGCTCGCCGCGCCGATCGATCCGAGCCGCTTCGCAATTTCGGAGGCCGACATCGCGCTTCTCATGCGGTCGGCGCGCGAAGCACCGCTCAAATAAAACGGAGGTCGCCTCCGCAACGCAATCTGGGAAACCAAAAATGCAAATATGATCGTATCTCAGGGTCGTGCGGTCCCCCCATCCGCCTATGCCCATCAAAGGACCCCAGCCCCAAAGGGGTCCCCCGACGAGGTCCCCCGCGAGAGGGAGGTCGTCCCCTCGCATCGACATCCCTCGACCTCCACACCAATATCTTGCGACCGATGCGGTGCATGGGAGGGTCGCCATCGTCTGAGGGCCGCCATCGTGCGACGGTCCTCGAATGTTCACTTTTGAACATTTCGTCCGCCAGTGCGTTCCCTACGGGACCGGCGGGGTTTGAGGCTGGGCGGAGGGGGAATTGGGAAACGTCCCCGTAGTTCTCGTAGTCGAGGACGATGAACCATTGCAGGAAATCGTTCATGACGCCTTGAAGGAGGGCGGCTTCGACTTGACGACGGTCGCTTCCGGTCAGGAAGCGGTGGCGATGATCGAAAGTGGCGTGGTCAAGTATTCGGCGCTCGTAACCGACATCAACCTCAAGGGGCCGATGAAGGGTTGGGAGATTGCGCGCTTGGTCAGGCAAATCGATCCTGCATTCCCCATCGTCTACATAACAGGCGCTGCCGCCGACGATTGGGCGTCGGAAGGCGTGCCCAACAGCATTCTGCGGAACAAGCCGTTTGCTCCAGCGCAATTACTAATCAGTCACTAATATAGGAGACGAGATTCTGCTCGAAAAAAAGACCGAACGAGAGCGCGGTTCTCTTGAATTTGTTGCAGCTCGACGTCGATCCGATTGTGCAACAATTCCCCTTTTGCAAGCGGCTTCCGTGCCGTCCCGGTCCTCTTCATGTAATTCCACACCATCTCATCCGGATTGAGTTCGGGGGCGTAGCCCGGCAGAAAGTGAAATTCAAGCTTCCCTTCGGTCGACGCAACGTAATCTTTGACGATCTTGGCTTTGTGGGCAGGCAGACTATCAAGAATTAGGAGCACAGGCTTCTTACGACGAAACATCATTGCCTTGAGCAGTGCAATAAATAGCTCCGCGTTCATTCCACCCTTGTAGGTCGCGCACCAGAAACCGCCTTTGGCATTTACGGCTGAAGCCGCCGAGACGGATTGCCGTGTGCCGGGCACAAAAATAATTGGGGTCTGCCCTTTCACACCCCAAGTCTTTCCTTGCACGGCTTCGGAACGAAAGCCGGACTCATCCCAGAAAAAAATCTCGGCACCTCGCTTTTTTGCCCGTTTCGCAATGGCTGGATAGACGTCGGTTTTCCACGCTTCGATCGCAACGGGATCTCGCTCGTAAGCTCGCTTCAGTGGCTTCTGCGGCGTCAATCCTAATTTTGCAAGTAACTTTCCGACAGCGGTCACACCCAAATTAGCTTCGAATTTGTCCGCAATCAGCTTGCGCACGATCAACCTCGTCCACATGCCGAAATCAAAGCCGTGCTGACGAGGATCCTTTCCGTTGATCCACCGAAACAATTGTTGCTCTTGCTTGGGCGTGAGCGTTCGTGGGCGCCCCGTTCCTTTTCGTGAAATTAGCGCGCGCAAGCCGCGCCCTTTCCCTCGCGCCTCTCGCAACCATTTGTAGATGATCTGACGACTGAACCCATAGGAGGCAATCACGACGCTCGGTTTCTCGCCGTTCCATACGCGCTGAACCGCCATCCGACGAATTTCTTGTAAGGTCTTGTGATCTAATTTTCGTCCGTCCCGCTTCATGAATAAATCATATTGAAATCGACAACTTGTCGCAAGATATTTGTCTTCTAAATTAGTGACCGATTAGTAATTACGGCGGTGTCCCAGTTGCTCAACACAGGCTCGCCGAGCTAACGGTCCGGCACTCTATCAGGGCGGATCGGCGCGCGCATGCGTAATGCGGACCATCGCCAGCGCTCGCGCGCATCAGTTCTTCCTGCCGTGGAACAAATGACCGCGCTGGCCATGGCGCTGCCAGTTCCCACGAAATTGCATCTTTTTCCCGCTAATTGGAGGAACGGCGGTCTCTCTAATCTCATTGTACGATCGAAGCATTGCGGAGGCGCTGGGACAAATGGAGGATCTGTTTCAAATGGCGTTGGTTGTTGTCTTTGCAGCGGTGATGCTCGTCACCGGCCAGCTTTTTATCGAACACAGATCGTCAAAACCTCTCGACGCGCGTGCCGTTGCCGCAGTCATCTCGCAAGTAAAAACTCGATAGTCGCGGTTCCACACTCTGCAATGTTTTTCCCGTCTCGGCACCCGAGACCAGACGGGCGGCTCTCGGCGCTGTGCATCCATTGCCCCTCGGCACCGGGAGCCGTGACCGCTGTCTATTCCAACGACGGTCATTGTCCCTGGCGCGGCGGCAATAACGATCGTCTATCGTCTCTATGGCGAGAGGTGATTTCCCTCGCCGGCGTTGCAAGGTCATTCTCCAAAGCATCGTCGTACCGAAACTTTCAGTGTCGCCACCGAGACGCGATGCCAGATTGAGAAGCCAGGAGGCTCGATATGCAATGTGGGGTGATGGCTGGGTTGGTCCCGGGTTGATGTGGGCGATCCTTTGAAGACGACGTCGACCGACTACAAGACCGACTGCCCGTCATGCCACCTCCCGGCTGACGCCTCGGATTGAATCTACGTCCGGGGATGCACCAACATAGGAGAATTATATGGCTCGCCCGCCTCTCATCTGTATCGCGCTCGTGCTGCTTCTCTTCGGGGCTCTCCCAGTAGACGCGCTAGCTTCGGACCTCGTAGGTCATGTCTACATGCAGACCAATGAGACCCAGAACCGCATTATGCACTTCGGTCGCAATGAGGATGGGCAACTCGAATTACGCGATAGTATCCCTACCGGGGGCGCTGGCTCGGGCGTCTTCAAGCCGATCAGCGGTCAGGAGAGCGCGCCCAACGCATTCGAGGGCGCTGGTAGTGTGATCCTAGCCGAATCCAACACCCTGCTGTTCACGACGAACGGCGGCGACAACAGTGTGACGAGCTTCCGAGTGAGTCCAGACGGCAATCTGACTATGATCGATCGGCAATCGACGGGCGAACCCGTAACCGCGCGCTCCGGAACGGCCAAGTCGCTCGTCTATCGCCCCCAAAGCCGAACACTATATGTACTCCATGCCTTCGGCCCCAACCACCTCCGCTCCTACACAGTCGCTAAGAACGGCAAGCTGAAGCTGCGCCCGGAGCGTCATTCGGTAAACACCGCGAAAAAGACCGATCGGGTGTCGACACAAGCGGTTCTGTCGCCCGACGGCCGCTTCCTGCTGGTCGACATCCTCTTCGACGCTCGTCCAGCGGCCAATCCGGACGGGTCACCAAATCTGGTCGTGGCGAACGCCTCCGACCCAGACGGGCTCGTGATATTCCCGGTGCGCGACGACGGCACGCTCGACGAGGCTTCGTTTGCCGATGCCGGCGGCGGGGGGCCATTCTACGTAGCCTTCCTCAAGCGGAGTCGTGATACCTTCCTGAACGGTGTCGCGGTAGGGGACGGCGTGCTAGTGAGCCGCATTGATGGCGAGGGTCGGGTGACCAATGGTCCGTTGACCCCGATCGACACCTCGCTCGGGAAGCCGTCTGAGCTTTGCTGGCTGCAGGTAACCTCCGACAACTCGCTCGTGCTTGCGACCAATTTCGGCTACGGAACGGTCTCGACCTACCGGCTCGTAGAAGGCCGATTGAGCCTTCTGCAGGACCCGGCCAACAACGCGATACCGGGTGACGGTACCTTCCGCGCCGTGAACGGGCTCGTCAGCAGCGGACCCAGCGACAGCTGGCTGACTCCCGACGATCAGTACTTTTACCAGATCTTTGGAAATGCCTCGGCGCTTGTCAGCTACCGTCTCGACAAGACGAGCGGCCGACTGACGGAGATTGGTCGAAACCCGATTCCCTACAACAGTCCCCAGGGTCTTGCGGGATTTTAGGCGTCTACCGGCGGAGCGCGATTCGACCAGGCAAGATCCACCTCGCCGCCGCATTCGGTCCAGCGCCGTCGCTCAATTGAACGTAGGTAATGCGCCGGCCATCCAAAGGGCCAGGGAATGATACGAAGGCTTAGGGAGTGCTGCCCTAAAGCCGACCACTTCCGCAACGGGTCAAAGTGAGAAGTCCGGACGTTCAACCGGGAGGTCGGCTTTACCTCCAACTCCGGACGTGGCCTTACACTGCGCAAATTGACGCTTTGTGCCAATGAGAGACATCGCCTGATCACAACACTGCGGCTTGCTCGGCGGGGATCGTAAAACAAGGCTCCATGTGGCTTGCACGCCGTGGCCCAGAGCCGTCCAGCATGAGCCTCCGGCAGGCTCATTCTTATGGGGGTCCATTCGGTTCTCCCCTCGGAATCTGAAGCTTCAGCAACCTCAGCTTCCTCGGTCAGGTCCGAATGGACAACCTCCTGAAAGCTCACAGCAAGGAAAGACCTGCGGCTGCGGCACTGTCCCGGTCGGCTTGCTTTTGTCGAACAATCGCGAGCTGTTGGCTGCACACACCAAAGTCGCTGGTGTCAGCGCGTATTCCGAACTTTTCACAGAATGCGAGGTTTTCAGCTGCAATCTCGCGATCGAGTTGGATTTTCGTGTTGGCCCGTATCGCGGGAGCGGAGACGAAAATGGCGTACGCACCGAACGACAGCAGCACCACAATGAACAATGAAAACAGGAGCCGCGAACCTACACTACTGTCGATAGCATTAGCATTGACATCGGTCATCGTAGAGTTCCTTTCAAGTGGCTTTCAGGATGAAATATTCGCAGTACGATTTCCCACGCCAGGAACCTAGCCCCATGCGCCAGCGCCCGGGGCGCACGAACAACTCCGATGGATAATCGGCGCGTTTCTTACGCGGGCTTGATCATATCCCGTGCATAGGCCAGGCCGATACCGTATCCGCCGCCGTGAGCCTCCACGATCGCTCGCGCCCCGTCATAGGTCTCATGCCGGGTCCAGTCGCGCTGGAGTTCCAGAAGGACCTGAATCCACGACGTCGGCTTCGCCCCCGCCGCTTCCATCCGTCGCATCGCCAGATCGTGACTGACCGGAGTGAGCCCGCCGCAAGCGTCGCCGACGACGTGTACCTCATACCCCGCCGCGCGAGCGGAGAGCACCGGAAAAGTCACGCACGCTTCCGTCAACAGCCCCGAAAAGATCAGCTTCCGCCGTCCGGTCGCCACGATCGCGCCGCGCGCAGCGTCGTCCTCCCACATGTTCATGTTGCGGCGGTCGATCGCGACCACTTCGGGAATCGCGGCGTGAATCGCGGGCATCAGTGGACCGCTGTAGACCTTGGTGGCGGACGTGGACGCCACGATCGGCATGCCGAAAACGGCGGCAGTGCGCGCTAGAGCGATCACGTTGTTCAGAAGCATTTGGCGATCGATCGATCCCACGCCGAAAGCAAGTCCGGCTTGCTGATCGACCAGCACCAAGGCGCAATCCTTCGGCTCGATCAGGATGTCGGGCATTGCCCTCGCGGTTCCAGGTCCTTGTGTCATGATTTCGTTAACTCCAAACATCGGGGATTTATCACCGCGGCTTCGCTTCCGCTCCCGACAGCATAGCGTTGAAGGTGATTTCGATGAGCTGTTCAGGAAAGGCCAGTCTCGGTACACCGATCAGGTTGCTGGCGCACTGAGGTCGTGCCGTGCCGTAGGCCTCCTTGCGCACCTTGCCCGCGGCGGCGAATGCGGCGTCGACATCGAGGACATAGAGCGTCTCCTCGACGACGTTGTCCAGCGTTGCCCCGAAGCGCGCCAAAAGCTTAACGGCATTGGCGTAGGTCGCCCGCATCTGCTGTTCCATCATCGAGAACTCGGCCGGCTTGCCGGATTCATCGAGAGAAGCAGGCGCGATCAGGTTCCCCTTCTCGTCGTGGCTGAGCTGGCCGGAGACATGGATCGCGTCACCAACCTTGATCGCCTGTGCGTATCCGTAGGCATCTTCCCACGGCACACCGAAATAGGCGGCCTCTTTACCATTCACTGCGGCCGCGTTTACGTCGTTGCTTTGCATATCGAGCCTCCTGGCTTCTCAATCTGGCATCGCGTCTCGGTGACGGCACTGAAAGTTTCGGTACGACGATGCTTTGGAGAATGACCTTGCAACGCCGGCGAGGGAAATCACCTCTCGCCATAGAGACGATAGACGATCGTTATTGCCGCCCCGCCGCGTAATGCCGTAGCGAGGAATGCCATCAGCCGCATCTGCAGAGACTCCCGTTGCCGCCCTTGGACCAATCGAGGTTGCGCGTGCCAACACGCCGAAGTCCTTGACCATAACGCCGCTCCTACGGTGGATTTGTCGTGCGCCACGTCGCCGACCGGATGCCGGACCGAGGTAAGAGAGGGAAAGACATCGCCATTTTGCAGATGGGGCAGGATGCCTACAGAAAAATTTCTGAAATACGGAATTGCTACCGAATCGATAGAGGTTGCCGCACCCGTCGATACGACCGCGACCCCGGCTTTTAAGCCTGCCGTCCCGGGCCGCTTCGCCGAATGAAGGCCGAAAGGGAACACGAGGGCGGACTCTGAGCCTCCATGACCGCTCTGGGTCAAAATGCGAAATACTCCATGCGAGCAGATGTTTTCCGCTTCGCCTCCGATAGCGGACGTCGGCGGTTATGACTACACGCATCTAGCGGTGCGGGATCAGCTTTCAAAAATCGAGTTTTTGCCGGTCGCCCGGTGCACGCACAGAATAACGGCCGGACGATCTGAACGCACAGGCGGCCTTCCTATTGCGTTATTAGACTCGAAATCCGGCCCGCCCGGACCTATCTTTTCGCCGTTACCATGCCCTTCGATTTCTGCCTCCCCACCAGAGCCGCCAGCGTTCCTGACGGTCCCGACTGGCTGCACGAAGTGAAGTACGACGGCTACCGGCTGCGGCTGGAGCGCGACGGCGACCGCATGCGCCTGATCACACGAGGCGGCTACAACTGGACCAGCCGCTACCCGTGGATCGTCAAGGCGGCCTTGAAAAATCGATTCAAGCAGACCGAGGCAACCTCGTTCAATTGATCCAGCATTATTCTCAGATGGCGCTACTGCTTGTGGCTTTACCCAAGCTTGAGGAACGGCCCTTTAGGGTGGGCTTCACAGGCTGAGCGACTATGAAGTTCGTCGAGCGTCATCCCTTACCTATGTGCGGTTCACCGAGGCTGTTCGGGCATATTAGCTGTTTGTCGCAGCGCTTTTGGACGCGTCTCATTATCGTCGGTTTGGAGCCGACGGTTGCTTGAGATTGAGAATATATGCGATCAGGTCGTCGGTATCAGAGTTAGAGATTATCAGATTAGGCATTCCCTTGTGATTTGATTGAAGAAACACTTTCAAGGAAAGAGCCGTGGTCGACGGCATGTTGGCGATATCCACGAAGCTGGGTGCACCGTCTGAACGGGCTTCCCCGATCTGGTGGCAAGGGGTGCAAACGGTCATCGCCGTTTGACGGCCAATTAAAGGATTGCCTCCAGACTCGGCCGCTGCTGAAAGCGGTACCATGAGTATCAGGATGATCATCGCGAATCTGGCCATCACGACTCCATTCATCGCGACCGCGCCATTGTGCCGTTGCGGATATTTCGTCGGGTCAGACTCGGCGAGGTGCCGCTGTAAAAGCTCAAGGTTTTTGCTCATGGAGGAAACTATCCACTGTTGGCCTCCTTTTTTGAGTACGCGGCATTGCTGCCTGTGCAATACTTGCTCACCCGCGCGCTTATTCTTCTGACAGCGTCACTTCCCGATTATGGGATGGCACGCCGTTGCGATGGTCGCGCGGGCGATTTTCCGGATATTGATCCGGATCAAGTGCCGTTGGCTGTTGGCGAGTACCGTTTTTTCTTATGCAATGGCAGCCCGTCATAACAGCACCGTTCGACCGCGATCTGGAACTCGCCGTTCTCGACGCGGACGGGTCGCATTCGCTTGTGTTTCCTTGTCGCCGCGACCCTTTCGGCTGGCTAAACCGTGAAACCAAGAAGCCGGTTAACGTGCACCCGACGCATTGGCGTGAGTGGAAGGACTGATCTCAATACTTATTTCGTCGGTTTGTTTTCTTGCTCAGAGCGGCTGCAAGTTCTTGTTCTTGCTCGGCCAAGCGTTGCAACAGCACTTTCCGTTTGGCCTCATCCTTCTCGGTGGCCAGTAGCTTTTTGTAGTGCTCTATGTTCGCCCGCGCGATGCCGTCGACCATGCCATCCTCCATGGACCCCAGCCAGATGCCTGTCCATTTGAGTTCTCTCACTACCGTTCGTGTGGGGCAAATTGCGGCACCGGGCAAGGGACGACCGTAGTATTTATTGTCTATTCCAGCGTCAGGATGCTCTCAAGATCGTGATGAGCGGTATTGAGAGCGGCAGCATGAAATTCGTCGAGCGCAGCCCCTTCGCCGATCCCGATGTCGCCGCGTGCAAAGCGGTGGTGGATGGCCGCATCTATATCGAGCGCATCAACGCCCGTTTCTCGCGGCGGGTGGTACAGGCGAAGGATTTCCGCCCTGGGGATCGAGCGCGCCATTGCGCTCGGCTTTGGTTATCGCGGCACGAGAAGCGGCACCTACCTCAAGTTCACCGAAAGCGGTGCGGCGTTGCTTGCTTGAGGAGCGCTACCGGCTGGCTTCCCTCCAACACCCCAAGTATTGCATTGCAGGCCCCTTCGGCATCCGCGAAGCTGTTGAACGGCGAGCCGATAACCTTGATCGCGCCTGTGCTCGAATAGAGCGGTCGCCACGATGCAAGAAAGCCATGACGCCCGTGGAAGCCGTGACCGGTCGGACTGGCAAATGTGATGACGAACGAAATGTCAGCGCTGCTCGCGCTCCATACGTCCATGTTCTCGACGGCTTGGTGGAACTGCAGAGACATACTCAACAACCCTACTGGTCCTCGAACCCCAGCCCACCGAAACTATTCCCCCTGGTTACCAATTGGGGATTTTAATGGTCAAATGTGACGTTGTGGATTCGCAAACTTCGCTGCGAATGCCTATTTTGCAAGCAGTTCCAGCATCTCCCAATAGGGCAACCCGTCTTTCAAAGCATGTTTGAGTTTTGCCTTCCCACTAAATCGACCACCGTACCCGACACCCCGGAATGGCTCCACGAGATCAAGTACGACGGCTACCGGCTAAGGCTGGAGCGCGACGGCGACCGCGTGCGCCTGATCACGAGAGGCGGTTACGACTGGTCCGGCCGCTATTCATGGATCGTCGAGGCGGCGCTGAAGAACCGGGTCAAGCAATTCGTCATCGATGGCGAGGCGGTGGTGCTGGGTGTCGATGGCGTCGCCGACTTCGATGCGCTGCACTCCCGCAAGCATGATCATGAAGTGCAACTCTATGCCTTCGACATCCTTGCGCTTGACGGCGACGACCTGCGCCGGTTGCCTTTGTCAATGCGCAAAACCAATCTTGCACGTCTATTGGCGCGACGGCCGGACGGCATCTTTGTCGCGCCGTTTGAGCAGGGAGAGATCGGGCCGGACCTGTTTCGCGCCGCCTGCAACATGGGACTGGAGGGCTTGGTGTCGAAGCGGCGTGACCGGCCTTATCAGGCTGGCCGATCGAAGTACTGAATCAAGGTGAAGAACCTGAAACATCCGGCGATGGAGCGGGTGATGGAGTTGTTCAGGTAGCCACGCTGATCTGCACTTTGCCTGTGATACGCTTGCAGAGATCATCTAGGAGCGGGGGCAAGAGCTGCGACCAATATTTACAGTGCACGCCGGCGAGTTCCTTGTTGGCCAGTATATCGAAAAGCACTTCAAGGACAAAAGCGTGTGGGTGCCGACCAAGGATTTGGGCATCGATCTATTAGTTGCGAACAGAACGCGTAAGAAATCGATGGCTCTGCAGGTAAAGTTCTCGCGCGATTTTCTGCCGACCATGAAGATGGACGCTGATGCTCTTCGGCAATTCAGGTCCTGCACATGGTTCACTTTGGACCGTGACAAATTAGAACGATCCAGGGCCGACCTTTGGGTTTTCGTGTTGCTGGGATTTCACGGCCGCACCTACGATTATCTGATAATCAAACCGGCGGACTTGGCTAAGCGGCTAAAAGTGCTCCATGGCATCCATGGCATACCCCGAATTTACCAGACCTATCTCTGGGTAACGGGGCGGGGCCGAGCTTGGCTTGCGCGGGGTCTAACTCGCTCGGACCGTCAGCGGATTTCAGATGGTACCTTTAGAAATAAGAATAGGGACATGACACGGTACCTGAACGCCTGGAGTCCGATTAGGAGATTATAGGCGAACTCGTGGCCACGCGCGACCCCGGAACCGATATCAGCGGTATCCCCACCGCCATGTGGCCCTACAACCTCGACCCAAATCGTAACCGCCCTTGGTGTAGCAGTGCACCCGCGCGCCTTCCCGTCGGACCATCAGCCGGAAGCCATCATGCTTGATTTCGTTGAACCCAGACAGGACCGGATGGCGGCCCGGCGGTCCTGGACGGGCGTGGGCTCACGCTCCAAAGCCCCCCTGATGCACACCTTGAGTAATCCCGCCCAATCTCCCTATTGTTTCACAGGTTGAAATCCGGGCAATATGCCCGTTGGGGATAAAACCTATGGCGGACGATCCAGACAAACTCTACAGCAATACTGTGATCACGATCTCTATCGACGGAGAGCTTCATCAGCTTGGTCCAGATTTGGATCAAGAGGAGCTTGCCGCCATTGGTTGGGTCACGGCGCATTGGGCCATTCTCGAACACTACTTGTTACATCAAACAGTCGAAATGGCGAAAGCGCGTGGCGCTGAACCGCAGCAGGATACGTTCAATCTTTCATTTACTCGCCGCTTAGGCATGGCTGAACGAAGTTCGCCTGCTTCGAGACGGCGACCGTAAAATCCAGTTGGAAAAATTATCCGGCAAGATCGCCCATTGCGAAGATCGTCGGCACAAGACCACCCATGGCCTGTGGGCGTGGGACATAGCCGATCCCGATCAACTCACGGCCTTTAGTAATAGGCCGCGCGTTGAGTTTGAAATTGGCGTCGACGTCGACGGTCTAATAAGGCTCGCCCAGGAAATTGGAGAGGTGAACTTCGTGTTGGCCTATCCGAACGGCAAAGAGGATTTCTATGCGGAAAAGGCAGCCGAAGGTAACAGCTTTAGTCGCTCATATCTAAGAGCAGTTAGAGCCGATAAGGAGAAAAATCCGCATGGCGAATAGCGAGCTGACCCGTGTTTGGTTCTCGGAATCCAGATTACGTGTGTTGATCGCCAGTCTTTTCGTTATGGCCGCCAGCCAAGCTTCTGCTGAATTGATACAGGAGCGTTATATGCTGCAAGAGCGTTGCGGAAAACAAGCCGCTGTAGCTTCTAAAAGCGAATGGGGCGGAAACATAAAGAACACCGAACATGGACAGATAATTGCAAACTATCAAAACCACTATAGCGAGCGTTTGAACAAATGCTTCTATTTGGAAACCTCGACCACATTTGAGAAATATAAGGGTAAGTCCGAAAGCCTAAAGCTGATGCGATTGTACGATATCAACGAAAATAGAGAGTATGCGACTTATGGAGTTGGGATCTGCTCCGTTGATGAAACGCAGTGCAGGTCTGAGCAAGAGTTCATGCAACTCATCAAGAAGTTTATGGAAAATTGACTTGTTGGTTCGGTAATTGTTTTGGCGATGAAAACTACTGACACAGAGAACGTTTATTCCGAGCGATATGTCGCGTTCATCGACATTCTGGGGTTCAGCGAACACGTCCGCCAGTCGGCGCATTCACAGTCAGGGGCCGAAAAGCTTGTGAAGATCATGAATAAGATCAGCGAGCACTGGTCTGACGAAGACCTAAAACTCACGCACGAAGTTATTGGCGACAAGTTCAAATCGCAGTCCTTTTCCGATTGCACTGTTTTGTCGGAGGCTGCAACATCAAGAGGGCTTCACTATCTACTCTATACGGTCACTCAGTTCGCGGTAGACCTCCTAGCGAACGGGTTCTTATGCCGTGGCGGAATTGCGAAAGGTCTTCTTCATCACTCTGATAATGCGGTTTTCGGTCCGGCGTTCTTAAAGGCCTATGACCTTGAGCACAACATTGCAGATTTTCCCCGAATAATTGTCGATCAGAACACGCATCAAGACTTCAACCAACACCCAAGCCCGCTGGGATTGGAAGAGCACCTAGGGCATGACCTTCGCCATGCCGAGGACGGTCCGGTGTATGTCGATATTTTTTCTTGGTTCAAATTTCCAAAGTCGCCTTATGAACGGATCGAGGTCTTCCGCAAAGACTGTCGCGACAATATCCAAGCCAAATTAGATGCGTCGATATATGTACCGGCGCACTATAGAAAGCTGCAATGGCTTGCGACCGTCTGGAACACGATAGTCGAGCGGGAAAGCGGGCGTAACGAATGGATTGTTCCTCCCGCTCAACGAGATTTTCAGAAACGGAACGAGGATTCTGCGGTTTCGAAATTCCTGCGTTTGAATTTTAAATAGGCTCCTGCTTGATCGCTTGAGGCAAATCTCCTGCCTTGACTTGAAGACTCGGACTGATAGCGTCAGCGATGGCGCTCATAGAACCCGCCTGCTCCTGTAACTTTTCCAGCCGTGCAATATTGGTTTCCATGCGCTGTGCAAGGTCGCTATAGACGACGTACGTCTTGGCTTGGCTACCGATCATACCGGCGACTATGAAGATGCCACAAAATGTATTGCCTCCAATCCAGAGCAGCAATGCCGAGATTTGCTGAAAAACGGTAGTGGCGCTGTTATATTCCATGAACGACACAAAGCAGAATATTACCAGCATCAATCCCCCGATGCCGACACCAGCGCTCGTCCCAGCGTATGCAACAACTCTTGCAAATTGAATTGGCGGCGTCTCTTGGACTGAGTTCAGCCGCGAGCGTCTACTCAGCCACGACGCGATCACAATCGTCAAAACGACGGCTAAAACGAATACCAGAAAGAAAGTATCGCCACGATCCAATTGCTCTACTCCGTGTTCCACGAGAGGTTCGCTGACCTTGCAAGTCTAACGTGGCACTTCGACGTGTAACGT
>CAWJYQ010000011.1:0-434636 GCA_963847045.1 uncultured Alphaproteobacteria bacterium
CGGCCAGTTCTTCAATTTGCCTGCAAACCACAGCTTGATGTGCCGCAGCTGGATGCCCAGCATGAGGTCGGACACGCTGGACGCCGCCTCGTCCGGTGCCGCGGCATCCAGCGCCCCGGCAGTCGCGTTCGAGAGCAGCAAAATTCCGCCCATTGCGGCAATCGTGGCGATGCGCAGCCTCATTTCGGCACCCAATAATCCCGATCAGCAGGCACCAGGCCGGTCCGATCCGCTTTGACCAGGATCAACCGCGGCTGCCTCCGGGGAAATACGTAGGGGTTCTCCCCTAAGAAGAGAACCGAAATTTTCAGAACGATCGACCTGGTTAATAAATTGCGCATCGAGCAGCCCTGATGAGGAGGCAGTGAAATGACCGGCGAAACAATCAAAGTTCTCCTGATGCTCTCACTGTTCGGCGTCCTCGAGGCCGCGCTTGTTCTGCCCGAGATGCAGCTCAAGTATCTGCGCGCGCGATCCAGGCGTACCAAGAATTGAACCGGAACAGCAGGGCCACCGGCCTGACATGAATGGTTCTTTCTGCTAACCGTGAGCGACACTCGCACCCGCTCCGGATTATGGTATCTCGTACAGCAACTCCCGCTATTTTGCTTCTCGCCGCCTTGCTTGCGGGCTGCTGGAGCATCGACCGTCCGGCGGTCCAGACCGCCGCGATGAACGCCGCGCCCAGCGTCGCGCCGCCGACCGGTCTCGCCGGCAAATGGACGCTTAAATCGCCCGGCGGCGGCTCCTGCGTGATGAATTTCGGCGCGCCGCCGGACGCGACCGAAGGCACCATCGCGCCCGCCGGCGGCTGTCCCTACAATTTCTTCACCAGCCGCAAATGGACCTACGTCACCGGCGGCCTCGTCATCCGCGACCACAAGGCCGAGACGCTGGCGCAGCTTTCGCCGGTCGGCCCCGACCGCTACGAGGGCAAGACCAGCGACGGCCAGGACGTCACGCTGTCGCGCCAATAAGGCCACGCGCTCCCCTCATCACAGCGACCGCGCGATCAACACCCTTATGATCTCGCGCAGACATCAAGCCGACAAGCCCGTCAGCTTGAGGCTGAGCGCGCGCAGGCGTTTGCGCGCGGCTTCATCATAGGCCTGCGCATTCGCCTTCATCTCGTGCATGCCGTTGAAGAACAGCCCGCTTTTGCCAGCGACGTCGTCGCCCTCGACCAGATGCAGGATCGCCGCCCCGCCCTGCTCCACCGTCGACATCGGCGTGATGCCGCCGGCCCGCACCATGGTGGTGTTCATGTAGGTCGCCGGATGCAGCGAGTTGACGGTGACGCCAGCGCCCTTCAACTCGTTCGCGAGATCGATGGTGAACATGATCTGCGACAGCTTGCTCTGCGAATAGGCGCGCGAGCCCGAATAATTCTTCGTGATCATCACATCATCGAAATCGATCGGGTGCTGGCCGAGGGAAGCGACATTGACAATGCGCGCGGGTGCGGCGGCCTTGATCAGCGGCAGCAGCAGATAGGCAAGCAGGAAGCCCGAGAGATAATTCACGGCAAAGCGCAACTCAAAACCGTCGGCGCTCTCCTGCCGCTGCGGGCCGCTGTTCTGCGATCCGATCCCGGCATTGCTGACAAAGACGTCGAGCTTTTTGTGGTCGGCTTTCACCGCTTCCGCCAACTGCCGCGCGCCCGCAAGCGACGACAGATCGGCCTGATAGAAGCGAGGCGCCGTGTGGCCCTTTGCCTTGATCTCGTGGATCAGCGTTTTGGCGCGCGCGGCGTCGCGGCCATGGATCAGCACCTGAGCGCCCTGCTTTGCCAGTTCGCCCGCGACATATCGGCCGACGCCGTCGGTGGAACCCGTGATCAAAACCGTCTTGCCGTTCATGTTCATGGCGAAATCCTCAGTGAATCTCCGCCGACTTCTTCAGCGCGTCCTTCAGCTTCTCCAGCGAAAAATCCTTGGAGCGCGCGATCTCCAGGATCGGCGTCTCGCGCCGGCCGCACAGCTCGCAGGCGTCCGGCAGTTTGGCCGCGAGATCGTAGGGGATCACGATCGCACCATGGCGGTCGGCATGGATGAGGTCGTCGGACTTCACGGTCATGCCGGCGACGCGGACCTCGCCGCCAAAACTTTCGGCGTGCACCCAGGCATGCGATGGGCCGATCGAGCCCGCCAGCGCCTGGAAACCCGGCGCCCATTGCGGGATGTCGCGGATCGAGCCGTCGGTGACGACGCCGAGACAGCCGAGCGCCTTGTGCACATTGCTCTGCACTTCGCCCCAGAACGCGCCATAGCCGACATCGGCGCCGTCGATATCCTGGATCACGCTGATGCGCGGTCCGAAGCCGGTGCCGACATATTCGTAATATTCGATGCGGCGCTTGGCCTGCTCGGCGGCCGGCAGGCCACTTTTCAACACCGAGCGGATCGCGACCGTGCGGGCATAGCCGACCATCGGCGGCAGATCGGGAAACGGGCAGACCAGCGGCTTGGTGGTATAGCCGATCAGCCGCCGCTCCGGCGCGATCACCTCCATCGCATTGCAGATCGTCGGCGTGTCGTAGCGCGCCAGCGCTTCGAGGACGGATGCGGGTACGGGCGCGGCGTTGGTCACAGGCGTTTCTCCAGATTTTTGAGACGATTTTGATCGCGAAAGCCCTATAGCCGAGATTGGGCGCGAACCCAACTCATGGCTGATATCTTTCAGATGGGGCAAAGAGCGGGTCCACGCCGTGTCCTGATCCTGCTGCATCAAAAGCGGCTCCATCCCCTCATCCTGAGGAGTTTGCGCGAGCAAGCGTCTCGAAGGATGAGGCCACCGTCGGGGCCTCATGGTTCTCCCGGCGATGCGTAGCATCGTCCGGAGACGGCGCCAACGCGCCTCCTCACCATGAGGGTCTTAGAAAAGGATACAGCTTCGCATTCCCGCGGCATGAAATGCCCGAGTGATGGATCGACATTGTCCCTCCCTGGATAAGGAGGGCGCAGGGAAAGCCGGGTGCCGATTGCACCCATGGGCCCCGTGCAACAAAAAAAGCACGGGGGTAGGACCACAGGTGAACCGGAGCAACGCCGGCTTTCCCTGCGCAGTGGTTTACGGCTTATACGTGCTCTCCTCGGTGTACCGGGCTTTTTAGCCACCGTCGCCCGCAGTCATCGCCTGCAGGCTAGATCCCAGCGTCGGGGGATCAGGACCACACGACTTCGCTCGTCCGCATCAACGCCGCTCGCCTGCGCCGCCAACACGTCCACCGCATCCTGCTTCCCACGTCCGCGGCGATTGGCCAAACGCCCCTCCTGGTGGAAGCAGGATGCGCGCATACAATCACAGTTTTCGGAAAAACGGAAGAGAAATTTTTAGGCGATGGGGTCGGATCACGCCAACCAGCTTGAATTGGCTCATAAAATTAGTTTTTGGGCGCAGCGATTTTTCGGATTTCAGACGACAGGTGGTCGGCGTCACCTGAAAAACTGTGAATTAATCTGCCCGTAGTCCGTAAATCACGCGTGTAGTGATTTTGGCAAAGTGGGGCGCGAAGCGCATTGCTCCGTTTTACATTGGCGGTGGATTACGCTTCGCTAATCCGCCCTTGCGTGCTGGCGATTGAAAGGTTCAGCGGTCCGGGAAGATAACAAATTGCGAACACCACGAGATCACTATTGCGCCGATAAGCCGCTCTGGGCGTCATGCCGTATGGCCCGCGCCGGCAAACAGCCAATCGCCATGCCATTGAGCCAATCAAGTTCACTTTGCGCAGTCGCCACGCAGCATCACGACTGCGCCAGATCGGCCAGCATTCGGGTCACTACCGTACGCAATTGCGGCAGATGCACCGTGGCGATTTCCCAAAGCCGCCGGTCATCTACGTGCTGGTACTCGTGCCTCAGGATATTGCCGAGGCTGATGATGGCGCTCCATGGGGCATCCGGATATTTGCCGGTAAGCCCGGCGGGCAAGGATTTCGCAGCTTCCGAGATAATCTGAAGCGCCCGTAGCGCGTAGCTTTTGCCGTAGGACTTGAATGTCACGCCTTGGATGGCCGAGGCCATCCCATCAATTTCATCGCGTATGTGAAGGAGCCGAATCTGCGGGTTCTTGGTGCCAGCCATCAAAAAATCCGGACGGCCTCGTGTTCGACTTGTTCGCGGATATAGGGAGAAAGACCACTGCGGGTGGAATAACCGAGGTCGACATTTGTGCCGATGGATTTGCGGATAGCTTCGTACGCATCCATGTACTTCAGGAAGCCGAAGCTGTCATCCGAGGCGGGATCGACGAACACGTCGACGTCGGAATCCGTCCGCGCCTCGTCGCGCGCGTGCGACCCAAACAGGTACAACGCCGCCACGCCGAACTGGCGCAATGCGGGCTCGGCGCTCTTTAGTTTGGCTATAACCTCATCACGTCTCATGGCTGGACATAATAGCGCATCAAGTGAATTTTTCCAGTGTCGAGAAGCCGTGAAGAGCCCGTCGAATCAATGCACCAGGCGAATTCGGCGTTGAATTGCGGTGACAGCGCACTCAGTTCATCGCGCCCTTCGCGGTATCGAGCTGCTGCAGCGTCGGCGCTCCTTCCGCCTTCGCTCGTTGAGCTACGGCGGACGAGTTGGCTCAATCCCCCCAGGGACTCTCAATTCTTAGCTTTCACATGATCTTCCGGAGAGCCTCAATGCAGCCGCTCGGGCCGGTCGTCCTTTGGGGCCTCGACCACCGGCGACGTCAGTGACGGCGCCGGCGCAGGCCCCGCGGCGGCGGGAGGGGGCGCGTTGGCGGCCTCGTAGGCGCGCTTCTGGTCGCGATAGTGCTTCCAGCCCAGCGGCAGGCTCAACAGATACAGCACCGAACCCGCCGAGAGGATGTGCCAGGGATAGCCGATCAACAGCGCGATGAAGAAGATCACGCAGACGAACACCGGCAGCACCAGCTCGGGCGGCACGCGCATGCGGATGCTCTTGCCCGAGTAGACCGGCAGCCGCGACACCATCAGGAACGCGATCAGCAGCGTGTAGAGCGCGGTCACCATGGCCGGCGGTTGGGGCACGCCGAGGAAGGCGAGAAAGATCGGCAGCAGCGCGGTCACGGCGCCGGCGGGCGCCGGCACGCCGGTGAAATAGTTCGAGGCGAACGGCGGCTTGTTCGGATCGTCCATCGAGGCGTTGAAGCGCGCCAGCCGCAGGCCGCCGGAGATCGCAAACACCATCGCGGCGATCCAGCCGCCATCGTGCAGTTCATGCAGCTGCCAGAAATACAGGATGAGACCGGGTGCTACGCCGAAATTGACGAAGTCGGCGAGGCTGTCGAGCTCGGCGCCGAATTTCGACTGGCCCTTGATCATGCGCGCGACGCGGCCGTCGAGGCCGTCGAGCACGGCGGCGAACACGATCGCGGCGACCGCGAGCTCCATCCGCCCCTCGGTGGAGAGCCGGATCGCGGTCAGGCCGGCGCAGATCGCGAGCAGCGTGATGAAATTGGGCACCAGCATCCGCACCGGGATCGGGCGAAACCGGGGGCGGCGCAGGTCGGCGTAACGGTATCGGCGTTCAAACTGCATGGGCTAGATATAGCAAGCGCGGCCCGCTTCCGCCATCGGTCGGCCGCGCGTAATGCCGCAGTGCAAATGGTTAATTTGCTGCGCCATAACCCTCATCCCGAGGAGCTTGCGTTAGCAAGCGTCTCGAAGGATGAGGCCACCATCTGGGCCTCATGGTTCGAGACGGCGCTAAAGCGCCTCCTCACCATGAGGGGATAGAGCCGCCTATGACGCAGTGCGGTTAATTCGTTCGAAAGGTCCAGCTTTCGTCGGGCCGTCCGAAATCGGCCAGTATCGTCTCGCCCGCGATCGCGGTCTGGCCCTCGGCGACGAGCGCCTTGGTGCCGTCCGGCAGATAGACGTCGAGGCGCGAGCCGAAGCGAATGAGCCCGAACCGCTCGCCCGCGCCGATTGCCTGGCCTTCCCGCACGAAGCAGACGATGCGCCGCGCCACCAGCCCTGCGATCTGGATCACGCCGATGCGGCCCTGCGGTGTGGAGATCACCAGCGAGTTGCGCTCATTGTCCTCGCTCGCCTTGTCGAGCTCGGCATTGACGAAGGCGCCGGGCCGGTAGGCGATGCGGTCGATGCGGCCCGCCACGGGAGCGCGATTCACATGGCAGTTGAACACGCTCATGAAGACCGAGACGCGCGGCAGCGGCTTGTCGCCGAGCCCGAGTTCCGCCGGCGGGATCGCATGCGTGATCATGGAGACGCGGCCGTCGGCCGGCGACACCACGATGCCGTCGCGCACCGGCGTGACGCGCTCGGGATCGCGAAAGAACAGCGCGCACCAGACGGTGAGCACGGTTCCGATCCATCCCAGCGGCGTCCACAGCCAGAACAGGATCAGGCTCGCGAGCGCAAAGCCGCCGATGAAGGGATAGCCCTCGGGATGAACAGGCGGAATCTGCGCGCGGATGGAATTGGCAATGGACATCTAGGGTTACGCTCTTTTCCAACTTGCGGGGTCCGCCCTCGCCTCGCCCCTCGATGGGGAAAAGGTGGCGCGCCGCGGGACCTCCTTATTTCAAAATCGTGGCGCGCGAAAGTCACTCCGCCGCATTCGCGATCGCCTCGTCGACCGGCGGCGGCAGGCGGTTGGGCGCCTCGACGTCGTCGTCGACCAGCGCCAGCCGCTCGCGTGCCTCTTCGGCCTCGCGCTGGCGGTTCCACATGCTGGCATAGAGGCCGTTTTGCGCCAGAAGCTCGCCATGGGTGCCGCGCTCGGCGATGCGGCCCTGGTCCAGCACGATGATCTCGTCGGCCGCGACGATGGTGGAGAGCCGGTGCGCGATCACGAGCGAAGTGCGGTTGCGCGAGACCCGCTCCAAGGCCTCCTGGATCTCGTGCTCGGTGTGGCTGTCGAGCGCCGAGGTCGCCTCGTCCAGCACCAGGATCGGCGGCGCCTTCAACACGGTGCGCGCGATCGCGACCCGCTGCTTCTCGCCGCCCGACAGTTTCAGGCCGCGCTCGCCGACCTGGGTCTCATAGCCCTTCGGCGACATCCGGATGAAGCCGTCGATCTGCGCCAGCCGCGCGGCCTCCTCGACCTCGGCGTCAGCAGCTTCCCAGCGGCCGTAGCGGATGTTGTAGCGGATGGTGTCGTTGAACAGCACGGTGTCCTGCGGCACCATGCCGATTGCGGCACGCAGCGAGGATTGCGTGACCTCGCGGATATCCTGGCCGTCGATCGTGATCGACCCGCTCGAGACATCATAGAGGCGGAACAACAGCCGCGAGATCGTCGACTTGCCGGCGCCGGAGGGGCCGACGATCGCGACCGTCTTGCCGGCCGGCACCTCGAAGCTCAGGCCTTTGAGGATCGACCGCTCCGGATCATAGGCAAAGCGCACGTCGTCGAAGCGCACCCGGCCCGCGGTCACCAGCAGCGGCTTCGCGCCGGGCACATCCTCGATCTCGGGCTCGCGCGCCAGCACCTCGAACATCTTCTCGATGTCGATGACGGCCTGCTTGATCTCGCGATAGACCATGCCCATGAAATTCAGCGGCTGATAGAGCTGGATCATCATGGCGTTGATCATGACGAAGTCGCCGACCGTGTTGCGGCCGCTTCGCACGCCGATCGCGCACATCAGCATGGTCGCGGTCAGTCCGGCCGTGAAGATCACCGCCTGCCCGGTGTTGAGCAGCGCCAGCGAGGTATAGGTCTTCACGCTCGCCTGCTCGTAGCGTTCCATCGAGCGGTCGTAGCGGCTGGCCTCGCGCTGTTCCGAGCCGAAATATTTCACGGTTTCATAGTTGAGAAGTGAATCGATCGCCTTGGTGTTCGCGTCGGTGTCAGAATCGTTCATCTTGCGGCGGATGCCGATCCGCCACTCGGTGGCATAGTAAGTGAACGACATGAAGACGACGACCATCGCCATGGTCGCCAGCACGTAGCGCCAGTCGAACACCCAGAACAGCACGCCCATCAGCAGCGCGACCTCGACGATGGTCGGGATCAATTGCAGGATCACCATGCGCACGATGGTCTCGATGCCGTTGCGGCCGCGCTCGAGCACGCGCGTGAGCCCGCCGGTCTTGCGCTCCAGGTGAAAGCGCAGCGACAATTCATGCATGTGCACGAAGGTGATGTGGGCGAGCTTGCGCACCGCATGCATCGCCACGCGGGCGAAGATGCCGTCGCGCCATTGGGTCAGGATCGCCATCAGCACGCGCAGGGCCCCATAGCCCGCGATCATCAACAGCGGCGAGGCGATCAGCCACAGCGTCCAGTTCGAGGCCTCGACGGGAGCGGTGCCCTTCCCGGAGAGCGCGTCGGTGGCCCATTTGAAGGTGAAGGGAACCGTCAGCGTCGCGAGCTTGGCGATCAGCAGCAGCACCACCGACCACATGACCCGCATCTTCAGGTCGACGCGGTCGCTCGGCCAGATATAGGGCCAGAGGTGGATCAGCGTCCCGATCAGGGTCGCCCGCTCGTCGGCCGGCCGCCCGTCAGCCGGCCCCTGGGAAGACGAAGCGCCGGAAGGCGGGGACGAGTGAGGATGGGCCATCAGTCGAGAGCCTGGTTGAAGGCTTGGAACGTGGCTGCTGCTTTTTTCATCTGGTTTCGCGGCTCATATAAAGCGTTTAACCGCCAGTTGCACCCTCGGGAGCCGCAAATCTTTCGCGAATCGGGGCTATTTGCGGGTAGAATCAGCCGCTTCCGGGAAACAGAACCGGCTTGACGCCGTTTACGCTGCAGTGCCACATGATTGTTATGAGCAAAATCAAGACTGTCTGCGTCTATTGCGGCTCCGGCCCCGGCAACAACCCCCGCTTCCTCGAAGCCGCCTCGGCGTTCGGAAAAATCCTCGCCGACAACGGCATCCGCCTCGTCTATGGCGGCGGATCGACCGGCATGATGGGCGCGGTCGCGACCAGCGTGCTCGATCATGGCGGCGCCGTCACCGGCATCATTCCCGAGTTCCTGAATACGCGGGAGCGGATGCTGACCCGCGTGCAGGAGCTGATCATCACCCCCGACATGCACGAGCGCAAACGGCTGATGTTCGAGCGCTCGGACGCGTTCGTGGCGCTGCCCGGCGGCGTCGGCACACTGGAGGAACTGGTCGAACAAATGACCTGGCAACAGCTCGGCCGGCATTCGCGCCCGGTGCTGCTCGCCAATATCGAGGGCTTCTGGGAACCGCTGCTGGTCCTGCTCACGCATATGCGTGCGACGCAGTTCATCCGGCCGGGGTTTGGTGTCGAAGTGCTGAAGGCCGAACGGGTGGATGATATCCTGCCGCGCCTGCGCGCCGCGGCAGCGCTGGTGTCCGAAGAGGCGATGCAGATGGCGCCGGAAGTCGCGCGGCGACTTTAAGTCGCGCTCGATCGTTGGCCATGTGAGGTCGATGTGAGGTCGATGATCGTGCCACCGGCCTCCGTTCGAGCGGCATCCCATTGGATTTGCCAATCTTTTGCATGCGTCTCACGCGATTTGCGGCGACTGCGAACACTGCACTGATCGTTGTGCAGTGCATCTTATCGTGACTTTCTTTCGGAACGAGTCAGCGCTACGTTAACGAAAATTCATCCAGGCGTCATATTACCTTCAATGTCAGAAACTGCTGCGATTCGACCCGGCGGCGCGAGCGCGCTCGCTGCGACGGGACCCAAGGGCAAATCCGCCCCTCAGGACAAGAAAGAAACGGAAGACTCCGTCGATCCCGCCACGATGCAAGCCGCGGCCGAGCCGCGCTTGCAGGAGACGGGTACGGCCGAGCCAAGCGTTCAGCAAACCCAGCCCCACACCGACGAAGCTGCATCGGAAGCGCCAGGCGCGGCCGCGCCGCGCGGAAGCGAAGTCGAACTCAAGCTTCTGGTCGACGCCGATCGGCTGGCGGACTTCAACAGCGCGCCCGTCATCAAGACCAACGCGCGCAACAAGGGCGCGCGAAAGCACCTCAAGTCCGCCTATTACGACACGCCCAGTCGGACGCTTTGGCGCAACCGCCTGAGCTTGCGGGTTCGCCAGACCGGCGCGCGATTCGTGCAGACGGTGAAGACGGAAGCCGGCGACGATCCGCTCCGGCGCGGTGAGTGGGAGGCGGCCGTGCCCTCCATGACTCCCGATGTCGCGCTCGCGATGCCGTTCATCCCGGAGAAAATTCGCGGCGATCTCGAGGCCGACCAGCTGGATCAGGTCTTCGTGGCCGACATCCGCCGCCACCAGCGCATGGTCGAATTGCCGTCGGGCACGGTGGAAGTCGCGTTCGACCAGGGCGTTCTGAAGGCGGGCGATCGATCGTTGCCGGTCAGCGAGATCGAGCTGGAGCTCAAGGCAGGCAGCGCCTCGGCGATCTACGAGCTTGCGCTCCGGCTATTGGAGCATGGGCCTTTGCGCCCTTCCATCCGCAGCAAGTCCGCGCGCGGCTTCGACCTTGCGGCCGACGTGCCGCCTGGCACGCGAAAGCCGCGCAAGCTTCGGCTCGACCCGTCCACGCCTCTCGACGACGCCTTCGCGACGATCCTGCGCGCCTGCCTGCACCATCTCCTGGAGTCGATGCCGGCCGCCGAAGACGGCCGCGATCCCGAAGGGATTCATCAAATGCGCGTCGCGCTGCGCCGTCTGCGCTCGGCATTCGATCTGATGCGGTCGGCGGGCTCGCTGAGCAAGCTCGAGGCGCTGCGGTCGGAAGCAAGCTGGCTGGCGCGCAACCTCTCGGCCGCGCGCGACTGGGATATTTTCCAGAAGGGCACGTTGCCCACCATCGCCAGGGGCTGCCCTTCGATCTCGGGCTTCGACAGTCTGGGCGAGGTCGCGGAAGAATGCCGCTCGGCCGCCTATGACCAGGTACGATCGGTGCTGGCCGACCACCGTTGCGCGCGTTTCGTGATCGAGCTCGGAGGGTGGATCGAAGCGCGAGGCTGGCGCAGCGATGTTGCGCCGGAAAGTCTGGGTCAGCTCGCCGAGCCCGCGATCAATTTTGCCGGCACCATCCTGTCGGCGCGGCACATGAAGGCGCTCAAGCGCGGTCGCCACTTCAAGTCGCTCTCGGCGGAAGAGCGGCACCGGCTCAGGTTAGCGATCAAGAAGCTGCGCTATGCCGTCGATTTCCTGCTGCCGATGTACGGACAGCGCAAATCCACGCGCCGCTATTTTGACAAGCTGGCCGATTTGCAGGAGGAGCTCGGCTCCTACAACGACATGGCGACGACGTCCTCACTGCTCGCAGGCCTCAAGGCCAGTTCGGCGGATGGCGGCACTGCGGCCGCCGCGATCGCCGGCTGGCAGGCGCACGCCATGGTCGGCGCGGAGGGACGCCTGCGCCATGCGTGGGCGGACTTTGCCAAGATGAAGGAGCCGTGGTCCGCGGAAGCCACGGCATAAAGGCGCGGCTAATTCACTGGCATAAGAACTGCATTGTCCTCCTATAAGGGAGGCGCTTGGATATGCCATTGATAAGCCTCGATATTCGTATGCTGAGGTCATTCGTGTCGGTGGTACAGACCGGCAGCATCACCGTTACCGCACGTCAACTTGGGCGAACCCAGCCCGCGATCACGCTACAGTTGCAACGACTGGAAGAACTGCTCAACACGACGCTGCTGCGCCATGAGGGGCGCCGCCAGCTTCTCACCGACGACGGTGATCTGGTCCAGTCCTACGCAAAATCGATCCTCCGGCTTCACGACGAGATGCTGCAACGGCTGGCCTCGCCGGACGTCGAGGGGACCGTGGTCCTGGGCACGCCGGATCTTTACGCAGCCTTCGTTCTGCCGGCGATTCTGAGCCGCTTTCGCAAGGCGTTTCCAAAAGTGCAGGTCGAATTGCGCTGCGAACTGTCGACACCGCTGGTTGGACTTGTCCGCCGTGGAGAGATCGATCTCGCGCTCGTCACCAAGATGGAGGGTTTCTCCGGCGGCAAAGTCGTCGGCCAGGAGCAGTTGATCTGGATGGCCGGCACCGACTCCGACGCGCATCGGGTCGATCCGGTACCGCTGGCGGTACTGCCGGCCGGCAACATCTATCGCGAGCATGCGATCGACAAGCTGGAGCGGATCGGGCGCAACTGGAAGATCACTTGTGTGAGCGCCAGCGCCGTCGGGTTGCAGGCAGCTGCGCTTGCCGGCATGGCCGTCACCGTGCTGGGTCGTAGCGCGCTGACGCCGGGCTTGCGCGAAATCGGCGCGAATGAGGGGTTTCCGCTGTTACCGCCGGTCGATCTGCTGCTCTATCGAGCGGCCGGCCGCAACCTCGCAGCCATCGACGCGCTTTATAATTATCTCGAGAGCTATCTCGGTTCTGATTCCAGCCGTCTCGAGTTCGCCGCCGAGACGGCGAACGACTCGATGCGACCTCCGCTTCCGGAGGCGGCCGAATAAAGCGGCATATCCGTCGCCCGTTGCCGCCTCGCTAGGCAACGCGTCGCACGGCGGCTGCGTCAAGATGACTTATGCCCGAGGGCCTGTTCCACGGCGCGGCGGGCCATCACTACCACCAGATGGGCGCGATACTCGCTGTCAGCATGGATGTCGGAGTTCAGCCCTGACGGGGCAATTGAAATTCGCAACAACGCCTCGGGCGAAAAGTTTGCCGCCAGCGCATCCTCGATGTCCCTGGACCGAAATACCATCGGCGCTGCTCCGGTAATCGCAACGCGCACGCTCCCGCCGAAACGCGCCACAAAGGCGCCGACCAGCGCGAAACGCGATGCCTGACTCCTGAACTTGGCATAACCGGCCGCGTCCGGAATCGGAAAGCGGACGGCCAGGATGATCTCGTCGGGCTCGAGCGCGGTCTGAAACATCGCCGTGAAAAAAAAGTCCGCGGCGATCTCGCGACGATCCGTAACGATCGTCGCTCCAAGGCCGACCGCTGCTGCCGGATAGTCCGCGGCAGGATCGGCGTTGGCCATCGATCCTCCGATGGTGCCACGATGGCGGACCTGGGGATCGCCGATCAGGCCGGCGAGCGCAGCCAGCGCGGGGATCGCTGCCTTGACCTCAGCCGAAGCCGCGACCATCGCATGTGTCGTCATCGCGCCGATGGTGACGCTGCCGCCGCCGACCGTGATCGCGCTCAGACCAGGCAGTGCAGTCAGATCGACGATGGCGGCCGGTGATGCCAGCCGCATCTTCATGGTTGGCAGCAGTGTCATGCCCCCGGACAGCGGCCGGTTCTCGCCGCCACCCGCCAGCAGGGCGACAGCCTCGGACACCGTGGATGGCCTGTAGTATGAAAAGTCTTTCATCGCCCGGTCCTATTCGGCTGCGCGCAGTTGATTGGCGCTGTTGTGAATGATCCTCCAGATCCGGCTCGGCGTTGCCGGCATGTCGACATGATTGACGCCGAGATGCGACAACGCATCGACCACGGCATTGATGACGGTCGCGGGCGATCCGATGGTACCGACCTCGCCGCAGCCTTTGACGCCGAAGCTGGTATGCGTGCACAGCGTAGACAGGGTGACGATCTTCATATTCGGCATGTTGTCGGCGCGCGGCATGCAATAGTCCATGAATGACGCCGACAGCATCTGGCCGGATGTCTCGTCATAGACGCAATTCTCGAACAGGGCCTGGCCGACCCCTTGCGCGATACCCCCCTGCAACTGCCCCGCAACGATCATGGGGTTGATCACGGTGCCGATGTCGTCCACCGCGACGTAGGAAACGAGATCGACCGAACCGCAATCCGGATCGATCTCGACTTCGGCAATGTGGGCGCCGCCGGGAAAAGTAAAGTTCACCGGATCGTAGAATGCCTGCGCTTCCATGCCCGGTTCGAGCACGTCGACCGGAAAATTCACCAGGCCATAGGCCGCACCGACCACGTCGCCGAACGATTTCGACCGGTCGGTGCCTTGCACGGAGAACGACCCATTCTCGAATACGATGTCACCCTCGCCCGCCTCGAGCATGTGCGCGGCGATCTTGGTCCCCTTCGCGATGATCTTGTCGGTGGCCTTGGACAGCGCGGTACCACCGACGGCGAGTGATCGCGAGCCATACGTGCCCAGTCCGAACTGCACGCGGTCGGTGTCGCCGAACACGATCTCGATCTTGTCGGCGGGAATGGACAATTTTTCCGACACGATCTGCGCAAACGTCGTCTCATGGCCCTGGCCGTGATTGTGCGTTCCGATCAGCACCGTGACATCGCCGGTGACGTGGACCCGCACCGTGGCGCTTTCGAAGATGCCGGCGCGGGCGCCGAGCGACTGGACGATGCGCGACGGCGCCAGGCCGCACGCCTCCACATAGGTGCAGAGACCGATGCCGCGGAGTTTGCCGCGCGACTTTGATTCTGCCTTGCGCCTGGCAAAGCCGCGCCAGTCGGAGACCTCCAGCGCCTTTTCGAGGCAGGCTTTCGGATCGCCGCTGTCGTACTTGACGACCACCGGCGTCTGGTAGGGATATTGCGACGCGTCGATCATGTTCTTGCGCCGGATTTCAGCCCTGTCGATCTTCATCTCGCTGGCCGCGACATCGACGAGGCGCTCCAGCAGGAAGGTCGCCTCGGGACGGCCGGCGCCACGATAGGCGTCGACCGGTACGGTGTTGGTGAACACGCCTTTGACTTCGCAATGGATCGCGGGCGTGGTGTAGACACCGGCCAGCAGCAATCCGTAGAGGTTGGTCGGGATGTTCGGGCCGAACGTCGACAGGTAGCCGCCCATATTGGCGATGGTGCGCACCTTGAGGCCGAGGAACTTGCCGGTTTCGTCCAGCGCCAGTTCCGCTTCGCTGACATGGTCGCGCCCGTGGGCGTCGGACAGGAAGCCCTCGCTGCGTTCGTTGACCCATTTCACCGGCCGCCCCACCTTGCGCGCCGCCCAGGTGGTGATGATCTCCTCGGCGTACAGGAACTGCTTCACACCAAAGCCGCCGCCGACGTCGGGCGCCACGATGCGCAACTTGTGCTGCGGGATATTCAGCACGAAGTTGCCCATCAGCACCTTCACGACATGCGGGAACTGACTGGTGGTCCACATCGTGTAGTGATCGCGGCCGGCGTCATATTCCGCCACCGCCGCGCGCGGCTCCGTCGGGTTTCCGACCAGGCGATTGTTCACCAGGCTGATCCTGGCGACGTGCGCCGCATTCTTGAACGCCGCGGCCGTCGCCTTGGCGTCGCCGCACTCCCAGTCGAAACAGGTGTTGTCGGGAATGTCGTCGAACACCGCGGCAGCGCCGGGGCGGATCGCATCAAGCACGCCGACCACGGCCGGCAGAACCTCATATTGGACCTCGATCAAGCCGGCAGCTTCACGCGCCTGTTCGAGCGTGTCGGCGACCACGAACGCCACCGCGTCGCCGACGCATCGCACCTTGTCGACCGCCATCGCCGAGCGCGGCGGCTCCTTCATCGGCGTGCCGTCGGCGTTGCTGACGCCCCAGGCACAGGGCAGGCCGCCGACCTTGTCCGCGGCGAGATCCGCCCCGGTGTAGATTGCCGCGACGCCGGGCAGCGCGGCCGCCGCCTTGATGTCGATGCCCTTGATCAACGCATGCGCATGCGGGGAACGCAGGAATACGCCCATCGCCATGCCCGGGCGCTTGATGTCGGCGACGTAGTTGCCCTTGCCGGTGATGAACCGGCGGTCTTCCTTGCGAAGGATCGAGGCGCCAATGCCGGTATGAATATTCATGATCAGCCTCCCGCCTGTTTCTGCATGGCGGCGGCGCCGGCAAGCACAGCTGCTACGATGTTCTGATATCCGGTGCAGCGGCAGATGTTGCCTTCGAGCCAGTGCCGCACGTCGCCTTCCGTGGGGTTCGGCGTCTGCCTGGCAAAATCGACCGCGCTCATGATCATGCCGGGCGTGCAGAAGCCGCACTGGAGGCCGTGATTGTGGTGGAAAGCGAGCTGCATCGGATGCAGATCGGCATCGGCGGTATCGGCGAGGCCTTCGATGGTCGTGACCGACTTGCCGTCGACACTGACCGCCAGCAGCGTGCAGCTCTTCATCGAGACGCCGTCGACATGGACGACACAGGCGCCGCATTGCGAGGTGTCGCAGCCGACATGGGTGCCGGTGAGGTTGAGGTTCTCGCGGAGGAAATCGGACAGCAGCAGCGAAGGCAGGGTATCTGCCGCCACTTTCTTCCCATTGACCGTCATCTCGATATTCATGCGCGTTTCTCCTGTTGCATCTCTCGACCGGCCGTCTGTTTCAAGCGAGCATCCGGGTCTTGTCTTTTTCCCATCCGGCGATCACCACGTCACCGACCGAGAGGGGATCGCGATAGAAGACGCGATCCGGGACATAGGCGATCAATTCATCGTCGCCGATCCGGTCCAGGATGACTTTGACGAAGTTGCCCTGATATTCGATGGCGCGAACCCGGCTCGGTACCTTGGCGCGTTCGTTGCCGCCGCCAGCCTCGGGCCGCACCAGATCGACATCGTCGCGGCGGACCGCAAAATCCACACGGTCCCCGACCGATGCGGTCCGGCGGACGCCGAGCGGCACCACGACATCGCGCATCTCCTGCGACACGATGATCGCGCTGTCGCCCTCGATCCGCTCGATCCGGCCGGTGAGCACATTCTGGCCGCCGAGAAATTCGGCGACATAGCGGTCTTGCGGCCGGTCATAGACGTCGCGCGCCGGTCCGGCCTGCTTGATCTTGCCCTTTTCCATCACCACGACGATGTCGGCGATCGCGATCGCCTCGAGCTGGGTGTGCGTGACGTGGATGAAGGTGATTCCGAGGTCGCGTTGCATCCGGCTGAGCTCCTGCCGCATCTGCACCCTGAGCTGTTCATCGAGCGCCGACAGCGGCTCGTCCAGCAGCAGTACTTTCGGGCCGGTGATAGCGGCGCGCGCCAATGCGACGCGCTGCTGCTGACCGCCCGAAAGTTGCGCCGGCAGTCGATCGGCCAATTCCGTGAGCCTGACCTTCTCGATCATGGCATCGGCGGCCTTGCGCCGTTCCTGCGCGCCCATGCCGCGCACGCGCAGGGCGAAGGCGATGTTATCGCGGACGCTCAGATGGGGAAATAGCGCATAGGACTGGAACATCATGGCGGTGCGGCGCTCGAGCGGCGCAAGGCCGACGACGTCCTGCCCGCCGATCAATATCTCGCCATGGGTCGGATCTTCGTGGCCGGCGATCATGCGCAGGATGGTCGTCTTGCCGCAGCCGGACGGGCCCAGGAAGCAGCAATAGGCGCGATCGGGAATCCTGAGGTTGACGCCGTCGACAACTCGGGTGGCGCCGTCATAGCTCTTGACGATGCCCGCCAGCTCGATGCTTCCGTTTTCGACAGCCATCGCCTTAATTGATTCCCTAGTGAGCCGCCGGACCGGCCGCGCGCCGCTTCTGGATTCGCGCGATAGTGCCGAGACAAACGCCGATGATGACGAACGAGATCAAGGTCGTCACCGTGCCCAGCGCGTATAGTGACGGCGAAGTGACGTTCAGCGTCATGCTCCAGATTTCGAGTGGAAGGGTGTTGAGCGACCCTGCGGTCAACAGGGTGCGGGTGAACTCGTCATAGGACAGCGTGAAGCCGAACAGGGCAACCGCCACCAGACCCGGCGCCAGGATCGGGACGACCACCAGAAACGTGGTCTGCCAGGCGCTGGCGCCGAGGTCCCGCGCCGCCTCTTCCCATGCGCTGTTGAGCCGCGACATTACCGCGAACATCACCAGCACGCCGAACGGCAGTGTCCAGGACAATTGCGCGCCGAGCGCCGTCGTATACCAGCTGGCCTCGATGCCAAGCACGTTGCAGATCAGGCCGACACCAATGCCGAGCACGAGGCCGGGTGCGACCAGGCTGCCGATCATCAGGTAAAACACCACGGTGTCGCCTGCGAAACGCCTGCGGAAGGCGAGGCCCGACAGGAACGAGATCGCGACGGTGATGATGGTCACGACCACGGCCAGCCGGATCGAGCGGCTGAACGCACCCTTGACGTCACCAGTGCGCACCTGGGTGAAGAGATCGATGAACCAGTGCAGCGACGTTCCGCGCATCGGAAATACCAGGCCGCCGCGAACGTCCTGGAACGACAGGATATAGATGCAGACCATCGGTCCATAGAGCGCGACGACATAAAGGGTGAACAACGTCGCCAGCACGTAGAACGTCCAGGGACGGCCGCCCCGGTTCGGCGCCAGCGGGCGTCGGCGCCGTTTCGGCAAGGGATCAGCGGCGGCAGCAGCGGGCGGACGCTCCGTCACTGCGTCAGCTCCTTGCGTATGTCGACGGTGCGCAGGATCGCCACAACGAGCAACAAGACGATAATGGTAAGGATGGTGGCGCTGGCCGCGGCGGTCGGGTACTGCAGCACGCCGATGTCTTCATAGAAGGCCCCGACCACGGACGCCGAGCCGCCGCCGGACATCACCTTCACGACGAAGAAGTCGCCCATCACGATCGAGACCACGAAGATCGAGCCAAGCGCAATGCCGGTCTTGCAAAGCGGCAACACGATGAAGCGAACGATCTCGAACCGCGAGGCACCGGCGTCCCGCGCCGCCTCGATGGTGCGCTTGTCGATCCTGGCCATCGAATTGAAGATCGGCACGATCATGAAGATCGTCAGCTGATGAACATAGGCGATCACCACGGCAAGGCTCGAGAACAGCAGCACGTCGAGCGGCTGGTCGATGATGTGGGTCTTGATCAGAGCGCTGTTGATCAAGCCTTCCTTGCCGAGCAGCGGGATCCACGAAATCATGCGGATGATATTCGAGGTCCAGAACGGCACCGTGCAGATCAGGAAGAGCCCGAGCGCGAGCAGCGGGTTGCGCACATGGAACACCAGGAAATAGGCGACCCAAAACCCGATCAGCAGCGAGAAGAACCAGGCAAGCACCGAGAACTTCAGGGTCGCCCAGTACAGCTGATAGGTAAGCGCTGAAGTAAAGACGCTCTTGTAATTGTCGAGCGTGAAGCTCGGAATGATGCCGCCGAAGCCGTCGCTCTGCACGAAGCTGGCCGCGACCACTCCGATGATGGGTATGACAAAGAACGGCACCAGAATGAGGACGAGAGGAAGGATCAACAGCCAACCTGCGTTGCTCCGTCCTCCCTTGGCTTTGCTTTCCATCCGCTTTTCGTATCCAACAACGCCAAGTCACCAAATAACAAGTCACCGAACGACAAGTCACGGAATGAAACACCTGAGACGGCAAGCGTCTCAGGTTTCGTCACGCAAGCATCAGGCGACCTTGAAGTCGTTCCAGCGCTTGTTCATGTAGGCGGCCTCGTCCATCAGCGTGTTCCAGCACGAGATGTTCTTGACACGCTCCAGGAAGGAGCCGCCGTCGCGAACGGTACCGGCCTTCTCCATCGGAACGCCGTAGGGATCCTTGATCTCTTCCGGAGCCGGTTTGCCTTCGTACCAGAACGCCCATTCGGTCGGCGTCATTTGCGTCTTCGCGGTCGACGGCACCGGGCTGTAATAGCCGTAGCGGCTGACGAAGGCCCCCTGCCAGCCGGTGTAGTACCAGTTGATGTATTCGTAGGCGGCCTCCAGTTTCTTGCCGCTCAGATGCTTCATCAGGCCAAGGCCGTTGCACCAGCCGCGATAGCCTTCCTTGTCGCCCTTCTTGTTGACGGGCGCATAGACGCAAGGGATCTGCTTGACGCGAACGGCGGCGACCGCAGGCGACCACATCGACTGGATCACGACCTCGCCCGCCGCCATCAACTGCACCGACTGGTCGAAAGTGGTCCACGTCGCGCGGAAGTGGCCGGACTTCTTCAGCTCGATCAGCTTCTCGATCGTGAAGTCGATCTCCTTCGTGGTCATGTTGCCCTTGTTGCCGTACTTGATCAGGCCGGCGCTCTCGAAGCAGAGCGCCGCGTCCATGATGCCGATCGCCGGCACGTCGAGGATCGCGGCCTTGCCCTTGTATTTGGGATCGAGCAAATCCTTCCATTCGGTCACCGGATGATCGACCAGATCGGGCCGGTAGCCGATGGAGTCGGCGTTGTAGACTTGCGGGAGGAAGGTCGCCCAATCGGTGACGCCTTCGTGCAGATCGGTCGAATCCGCTTTCTCGATATACATCGCCTCATAGGGGGAGATGCCCTGACGCGGAATCTTTTGGCCGTCGAGTTCGCCTTTGGTGAAGATCGGCAGGAAATTGTCGAATTCCTTGATCTTCTTGATGTTGATGCCCTGGATCACGCCGCGCTTGGCGGCGAGTTTCGCCTGCCAGCCCTCGAGGTCAGGGATATCCACGCTGTTCGGCTGGGTGATGAAGCGATTGATCGCCGCCGAGGTGTCCAGGTTCTGCATGGTGACCTTGAAGCCGAGATCCTTGGCGGCCTGGTCGCCGATCGCCTTCACCACGGAGTAGGAGACGCCGACATGGCGAAGCTCGATGTCCTTGATGTCCTGCGCCCATATCACGGGAGCGCCGATCACGCTCGATCCGGCGGCTACTGCGGCACCCTTCAAAAATTGCCGGCGAGAGGGCTGATGCCCTTTCGTAACGCTTCTCTTGCGTGACTTGTCGGTATCCCTGCGCATATCCAACTCCTTGCAAAGAATGCGATCGCTGTTCTCGTCAATCTCACTTGACGAGAACGCTAACAGCGAGGGGAGCCTGCAAGAAATGAGAAGTTCTGATTGAAGGAATAAGGCGCTCTAATGCCGATCTGCATAGATGCTAAGCGGCGCCTGTTCGTATCTTGTTCATTGATGATTAAACGTCGGGCCTAATGCCTCCACTGCGTGCTTTGACAACGCAGGCGATGCGCATGCCGCGGCTCAAGTCCGCGGCGCTTTCGGATAGAGGCGTATCACGCCGGTCAGGTGATCGGCGCCGAAGCCGCGCGCGACCGCCGTGGCCAGAACGGCCCGCGCGGCCGCGGCCAACGGCACCGTCGAGTCCGCACTCTCGGCGAGACCGAGGAAGTAGCCGAGATCCTTTTCGGCGAGTTCTGCCGGGAACATCGGCGCGAAGGATTTCTCGCGCATGGAGACCGCGGCAGATTTCGCCGCAGGGCTACACACCGGCATCGCTCCGACGATGTCGACGGCCCGATCGACATCGATCCCGGCCCTCGCCAGTGCCGCGAGCAACTCGGCGAGCGCGGCGACCTGCACCGCGAACAACGCATTGGTGGCAAGCTTGACCGCCATGCCTGCGCCGACCGGGCCAGCATGGTGGACAGCGGCGCCCATCGCGCCCAGCAAGTCCTTTGCCCGCGCCACGTCCTTTGCGTCGCCGCCGACGAGATAAATCAGCTGACCTGCGTCGGCCTGCGGCCGCGAGCCTGCGACGGGGGCGTCCAGGAACGAAACCCCCGGCCTCTCGCTCGCCGATCTTGCCAACTCCCGCACGAAGGCCGGCAAGAGCGTCGAACTTTCGATGGCAATGGCGCCATGCCTCATCGCCGCGAGCGCCCCGTTCTCGGCATCCAGCCAGACCGCGCGCGATGCCTCGTCGTCACGCACCATCGCGATGACGAACTCGGCCTCGCAGGCCGCCTCTCGCGGCGATGAAGCGAAGCGGACGCTCTCCGCCCGCAGCGCCTCGCGCGGTTCCGGGCTACGGTTCCACACCGTGACCTGATGTCCGGCGCGGATCAGCGCCTTGGCCATCCGCGAACCCATGGCGCCGAGACCAAGAACGGAAACCTTGCTCATGATCAGGCCGCCGCCGTCATTGCCGCGCGCGTGCCGGCCTGCTCGACCTGTCCCGCCAACGCGGCCGGATCGCCAGTGGTCGCCTCGACGGCGATCTGCGTGAGACGCGCACTGGAATCGATATGAAGCAGTCGGGGCATCAACACTCTCCTTCGCGAACCCTGTCTTTCGGATCAGGCTAGGCGCGCCCGGCCGCGCCAAAAACATCTGGCGCCCCATCAATCTCATGCGTATTCTGCACGAATGGATACAAAATCCCTCAAATTGATGATCGACGTGGTGCATCACGCGAGCTTTGCCGGGGCCGCCCGCCAATACGACGTCGACCCGTCCTCGGTCTCGCGAACCATCGCGCAGATCGAGGCGGAGCTGGGTTTCCGGATCTTCCAGCGCACCACCCGCAACCTTTCGCTCACCGAGGCGGGCGAACACTACGTTCGCAAGGTCGAGCCGGCGCTGCAGGAACTGGACGCCGCGGCGGAGGAAGCCAACGCGCTGCGGGCTGGCCCGAAGGGAAGGCTTCGCCTGACGGCGTCGGTGGCGTTCGGAAACCGTTGCCTGGTGCCGCTGCTGCCGAAATTCCGCAAGCGTTTCCCCGACCTGCAGCTGGAGCTGATCCTGACCGACAGCAATCTCGATCTGGTCGGCGAAGGCATCGACCTCGCCATCCGCCTCGGCCCCGAGCTCAGCGGCGACGTCGTCGGCACCCGGCTTTTTCACACCCGCTACCGCGTCTGCGCCAGCCCTGCCTACCTGAAGAAGACGCCGAAGCTCAGAAAGCCCGCCGACCTCTCCGGCGTCGCCTGCCTCCTCTTCACATTGGCGGAATTTCGCTCACGCTGGCTGTTTCGCGACAAAACCGGCACCATCACCGAAGTGCCTGTCACCGGTGACATCCTGATCTCGAACGCGCTGGCCTTGCGCGACGCCGCGCTGTCCGGCCTTGGTCCTGCGCTGTTGGCCGACTGGCTGATCGATGAAGACATCGCGAGCGGCCGGCTGCTCGACCTGTTTCCCCGCCACGCCGTCACCGCGACGACGTTCGACGCCGCGGCCTTCGCGCTCTACCCGAACCGCACGTTCCTGCCGGGCAAGGTCCGGCTTGCGATCGATTTCCTGCGCGAGCAGCTCGCCACGCGCCGCGCGCGTTCGGCCTAAAGCGCGATGAGATTAGGTTAAATCGTCATCGCGCTTTAGCTTTTTGATTGAGCATGATCTTTTCGGAAAACCGCTGCACGCTTTTCCGGATCATGCTCTAGCCTTGCGGAAACGTCACCGCCTCGATCCGGTTGCCGTCGGGATCGAGCACGAAGGCCGCGTAATATTTGACGCGTTCGTGCGGGCGCAGGCCCGGCGCGCCGTCGGACGTGCCGCCGCTGCGCAACGCCGCCGCGTGGAATGCGTCGATCTCGGCCGTGGTCTTCGCGCGCAGGCAGATATGCGTGCCGCTCTCGTGCGGGATCTTCGCCATAGCCTTGCGCAAATTGATCCAGAATTCCGGATAGGCCTTGCCAAAGCCGACCGTTCCCGGCCGCGTCACCAGACGCGAGAGTCCGAGCGTCGCCAGCGTCGCCTCATAAAAGCGCGCGGCGCGATCGAGATCGGCGACGCCGACGGAGACGTGATCGATCATGGCAGGGCCCTCACGCCGGCGCGCCCGACTTCACCAGCTTGTAGATCACCGAGTCCATCAGCGCCTGGAACGAGGCGTCGATGATGTTGGGGGAGACGCCGACCGTGGTCCAATGCTCGCCCGCCTCGTCCTCGCTCTCGATCAGCACGCGCGTGACGGCCTCGGTGCCGCCGTTGAGGATACGTACGCGATAGTCGATCAGCTTCAGCCCCTCGATATATTTCTGGTACTTGCCGAGGTCCTTGCGCAGCGCCACGTCGAGCGCGTTCACCGGACCGTTGCCCTCGGCGGCCGAGATCAGGTGCTCGCCGGCCACGTCGACCTTCACCACCGCGAGCGCCACGGTGACGCGCTGGCCATTGGCGTTGTAGCGCTGCTCGACATTGACGTCGAACTGCTCGACCCGGAAATATTCCGGCACCTTGCCGAGCGTGCGCCGCGCCAGCAGGTCGAACGAGGCGTTCGCGGACTCATAGGCAAAGCCCTGCGCCTCGCGCTCCTTCAACTCATCGACCAGGCGCGCGAGTTTCGGATCCTTCTTGTCATAGGCAATGCCGGCGCGGTCGAGTTCGGCGATCACGTTGGAGCGGCCGGCCTGGTCGGAGACCAGCACCTTGCGGTGGTTGCCGACGGCTTCCGGCGTGACGTGCTCATAGGTCTGGGGGTCCTTCAGCACCGCGGAAGCATGGATGCCGGTCTTGGTGACGAAAGCGCTCTCGCCGACATAAGGCGCGTGGCGGTTCGGCGCGCGGTTGAGCATGTCGTCGAGCGTGCGCGACACCTTCATCAGGTGCGCGAGCTTCGCATCCGACACGCCGATCTCGAAGCCATCGGCAAACTCGCGCTTCAGCTTCAGCGTCGGGATCAGCGAGCAGAGATTGGCGTTGCCGCAGCGTTCGCCGAGCCCGTTCAGCGTGCCCTGGATCTGCCGCGCGCCGGCCCGCACCGCGGCCAGCGAGTTGGCGACGGCCTGCTCGGTGTCGTTATGGGCGTGAATGCCGACGTGATCGCCGGGGATGTGCCTGGTCACCTCGGCGACGATGCTTTCGACCTCATGCGGCATGGTGCCGCCATTGGTATCGCACAGCACCACCCAGCGCGCGCCGGAGTCGTAGGCGGCTTTCGCGCAGGCCAGCGCGAAGGCGGCGTTCTCCTTGTAGCCGTCGAAGAAATGCTCGCAATCGAGCATCACCTCGCGCCCGGCCTTCTTCGCCGCCGCCACGCTGTCGCGGATCGAGGCGAGATTCTCCTCGTTGGTGGTCTCGAGCGCGACGCGGACCTGGTAGGCGGAAGATTTGGCGACAAAGCAGATCGCGTCCGCTTTCGCTTCAAGCAGGCCGGCTACGCCGGGATCGTTGGACACCGAGCGCCCTGGCCGCCGCGTCATGCCGAACGCCGTGAAGCGTGCATGATGGAGCTTCGGCTTCTCCGCGAAGAATTCCGTATCCAGCGGATTGGCGCCGGGATAGCCGCCCTCGACATAGTCGATGCCGAGATCATCCAGCATGCCGGCGATCACCCGCTTGTCGGCGAGCGTGAAATCGACGCCGTTGGTCTGCGCGCCATCGCGCAGCGTGGTATCGAAGAGATAGAGGCGCTCCTTGTGTTGCGTGCTCATGAACGCCGCCCGTTCTTGTCACCTCCCCCCTTGCGGGGGAGGTCGGCGTCACGCAGTGACGCCGGGAGGGGGGTGCCCCGGGAGAGATGGGAGTTTGTGGCTACCCCCCTCCCCCGACCCTCCCCCGCAAGGGGGGAGGGAGAAGAGAGAGGGGCGCGCTCTCGTACGAAGGGGCTGCGTGCTCACTGCGGGACTCCGAGTGTCTTCTGCATGGTGGTGTTGGCGAGCCATTCGCCGTTGACGGTGACGCTGTTGCGCTGCTTCGCGACATAGCCGCGCTTCCTGAAGAAGTCCTGCGCATTGTCGCTGGCGTCAACCGTGAGGCTTTTGGCGCCACGGCCGCCGGCGAGCCTCTCCAGCGCGTCGAGCAAGCTAGAGGCCACGCCCTGCCCGGCCGCGCCCGGATGCACATAGAGCATGTCGATATGGTCCTTGCCTTTCAGGGAGGCAAAACCGACCGGCGCATTCCCAAGGGTCGCGATCAAGGTCAGCTCGCCCGCGAGCTTCTTGCCGAACTCCTCCTCGTCGTCGGCGACGGAAGCCCAGGCTTCCTGCTGCTCGCTAGAGTAGTCGTCGCCGGTCAGCTCCTCGATCGCGGCGGTGAAGATCGCAGCCAGCACGGGCGTGTCTGCGGGAAGGAACGGCCGCAGCGCTGGCGTGGACAAGTCTTGTGCCATGGCGGTCACCACATCCCGTACAGCTTCAGCACCAGCGCCACCGCGCCGGCGATGAGCAGTAACTTCAGCGCGATGTAATAGAGCCAGTGCCTGGGAAACGGCGTGTCGGGCTTCGTCATCGCGCGATCTCCCAGGTGGTGCCTTCCTTGGAGTCCTTGATGGCGACCCCCATTGCAGCGAGTTGATCGCGGATGCGGTCGGATTCCTTGAAATCCTTGCGTGCACGGGCCGCGGTGCGCTCCGCAATCAACGCATCGACCTGGCTCGCATCGACACCGCTCGCCTTTCGCCTGCGGCCTTCCCATTGCGCTGCGCTCTCGGACAGGAAGCCGAGCAGCTTGAGCGAACCGGCAAGCTCCTTGCGGCTCTCTTCGCTGCTTGACGCCGCGTTCCGCAGGCTGTGCAACGCCGCCATCGTCTGCGCCGTGTTGAGGTCGTCATACAGCGCCTCGACCACAGCCGCGGAAGGCGGACCGGGGTCGACGTCGGCTGCGATCGCATACCAGTCGTCGAGCGTCCTCGCGCTCTCTTCCGCGCTCTTCAGGGTCCAGTCGAGCGGCGAACGGTAATGCGTCTTCAGCATGCTCAGACGCAGCACCTCGCCCGGCCAGTCCGCCAGCATCTCGCGGATCGTGAAGAAGTTGCCGAGCGACTTCGACATCTTCTCGCTCTCGAACTGGAGGAAGCCGTTATGCATCCAGACATTCGCCATGCGGTCGGAATGGAAGGCGCAGCAGGTCTGAGCGAGCTCGTTCTCATGGTGCGGGAACACCAGATCGATGCCGCCGCCATGGATGTCGAATTTCTCGCCGAGATGCTTCCAGGCCATCGCCGAGCATTCGATGTGCCAGCCCGGACGCCCTTCGGCCTTGATGCCGGACGGCGACGGCCAGGACGGCTCGCCCGGTTTCGACGGCTTCCACAGCACGAAATCGGTGTTGTCGCGCTTGTAGGGCGCCACATCGACGCGGGCGCCGGCGATCATCTCGTCGAGCGAGCGCTTCGACAAGGCGCCGTAGCGCGGCATCACCGAATCCACCGCGTTCATCGCCTGCGGCGAGAACAGCACATGGTCTTCGGCGACATAGGCAAAGCCATCGTCGACGAGCTTCTCGATCAGCGCCCGCATTTCAGGGATATGTTCGGTCGCGCGCGGCTGCACCGTCGGCGGCAAGCAGCCCAGCGCCGTGACGTCGTCCTGATATTGCTGATAGGTCGTCTCGGTGACCTTGCGGATCGCCTCGTTCAGCGGCACGCCGGGATAATCCCGCGCGGCGCGGATGTTGATCTTGTCGTCGACGTCGGTGATGTTGCGGACATAGGTCACATGTTCCGCGCCGTAGCGATGGCGCAGCACGCGAAACAGCACGTCGAACACGATCGCTGCGCGGCCGTTGCCGATATGGGCGAAGTCGTAAACCGTCGGTCCGCAGACATACATGCGCACGCGCGCGGGATCGATCGGCAGAAAAGGCCGCTTTTCTCTCGTCAGCGTATCGTAAAGGCGCAAATCCATGGATCACCCGTGCCTGCCAGCCGAGCGTCCAGTGATCTCATTTTGTTGAGAAAAGACGGCCTCAGCCAGCGAATCGCTAGCTAATAATCTCGCAAATGCTGCAAATGGCGAGGAAACCGTTCATGGAACGCACCATGCGGCAAGGTGGGCCTCCGCGTCAAGGTCGGTTGGCCCACGAAAAAGCCGCTTTCGGCCGCCACACGGGCCTTTGCTTGGTTAATCATTATTAATCATTTGGGTTTATCGCTTGGGAGCGCTTCTCTCATTCATTGGTGCACCATGCGATTTTTCCAGGCGGTTTTGGCCAGTGGATTCGTCGTTCTTGCATCGGCAGCGTCCGCCGAGACGCGGGTGTTCATCATCCCCAACCACGCCGACACCTATGGCATCGACCAGTGTCTGGCCAAGGGCGAGAGGTGCGGCGCGCACGCCGCCCGCTCCTATTGCCAATCACGCGATTTTGCACAGGCCTCCGCCTACCGCCGCGTCGACCCCGACGAAATTACCGGCTCGGTGCCGAAAGACCGCGCCAATTGCCCGCATGGCGGGTGCGACGAATACGTCGCCATCACCTGCCAGCGATAATGGTAAGGTTCCTGCCACATCGGCGCCGCGGAAACGACGTGACGATGCCGCTGGAAGCAGCTATGGGAGGCGGCCGCGCCTGATAGGGCTCGCGGATTCCCTGTTGGCCGGACACTGAAACGTTGAACGCTTTTCCTTCCAGACGAATGCTGGCCTGCGCCGCGCTGCTTTGCAGCTGGCTGGCGAGCTCGGTCTCGTTCGCGCAGATGCAGCCGGGCATGCAGCCACCGCCGCCTCCCGGCCCTCCACCGCAAAGCGCGCAGCCTTCGGTCAATCCGGTCTGCCCGCGGCTCGAAGCGCAGCTCGCCACCATCGATCACGGCGGCACTGGTGATCCGGTGAAAGACGACCAGATCCGCCGCTACCAGGACGCCCAGGCCCAGCAGCAGGGCGAACTTGACCGCGTCACCATGCAGGCCAAGCGCATGGGCTGCGAGAGCTCCGGTTTCTTCTCGCTGTTCGGCGGCCAGTCGGCGCAGTGCGGTCCGGTCAACACCCGCATCCAGCAGATGCGCGCCAATCTCGATCAGATCACCAACAATCTCGAGCGGCTGCGCGCGGGCAGCGGATTCGGTGGCGCGGACCGCGACAACCAGCGCCGCTCCGTCCTGATCGCGCTGGCGCAGAATAATTGCGGGCCGCAATATGCCAACGCCGCGGCGGCGCCGGGACCGGGCGGTTTCCTGAACAATCTGTTCGGCAACAACAACCCCGCCGCTCCGCCCGGCGTTGACATGGGATCGCCGTCAGGCACCTTCCGCACGGTCTGCGTGCGCACCTGCGACGGCGGCTATTTCCCGATCTCGTTTGCCACCTCGCCGGCGCGCTTCGCCGACGACGAGAAGGCGTGCAAGGCGCTGTGCCCGGCGACCGACGCCGCGCTTTACGCCTATCGCAATCCCGGCGAGGACATCAACCAGGCGGTCTCGGTCAACGGCCAGCCCTACACCGCGCTGCCGAACGCGTTCAAGTTCCGCACCGAGTTCAATCCGGCCTGCGCCTGCAAGGCGCCGGGCCAGACCTGGTCGGACGCGCTGAAGTCGATCGACGACAAGGCCGAGGCGGCGCAGCAGGGCGACATCATCGTCACCGAAGAAAGCGCGAAGAAGATGCAGCAGCGCGCGCAGCAGCCGCAAAAATCCGCGCCCGCCAAGAAGGGCGCCGCCGCGCCCGCGCAAGCCAGCACGCCCGACGCCGCCGCGCCGCCAACCGATGCGAACGCCTCCTCCGCGTCCGAGAACAAGCCGATCCGCACGGTGGGTCCAAAGTTCCTGCAGGAGAAGCAGGCACCGTCGGTTCCGCGCTGATGCCGTCCCGCTTCACCTCTCCCGCTCTTGCGGGGGAGCATAGGCCGCCTTCGGCGACCGTTCTTAAGAGACGCCGAAGCGAAGCTTCGGCTATGTCGCATCGAAGATGCGATGCGGGTGGGGAAAACTCTCTCCACTCGAACAGTGTGACTCGCGGAGACACCCCCACCCCAGCCCTCCCCCGCAAGAGCGGGAGAGGGAGCGCAGTCCCTGCGCGGATGCAATTCGACTTAACCTAATCAAACGTTACCCGTCGAACGCCTCCGCTGAGGCGCGCGCGGCGCGCGAAAGCAGCGTCTCGTCGGGGTCCGGCAACGGCTTGCCGGAATCGCGGAAGCGGTTGGTGATGGGATAGCGGCGGTCGCGCCCGAAATTGCGGCTCGTCACCTTCACGCCGGGCGCCGCCTGCCTTCGCTTGTATTCGGCGATGTTGAGCAGGCGGTCGATGCGGGCCACCACGTCGCGATCAAAACCGGCGGCAACGATGGAAGCGAGCGGTTCCTCCCGCTCGACGAGACGCTCGAGAATCGCATCGAGCATGTCATAGGGCGGCAGCGAGTCCTGATCGGTCTGGTTTTCGCGCAGCTCCGCGGTCGGCGGGCGTGTGATGATGTTGGGCGGGATCACCTCGCCGGAAGGGCCGAGCGCGCCATCGGGCTTCCAGGAATTGCGCAGGCTCGAAAGCCGAAACACCTCGGTCTTGTAGATGTCCTTGATCGGGTTGAAGCCGCCATTCATGTCGCCATAAAGCGTGGCGTAGCCGACCGACATCTCCGACTTGTTGCCGGTCGTGACCACCATTGCGCCGGTCTTGTTGGAAATCGCCATCAACAGCGTGCCGCGGGCGCGCGCCTGCAGATTCTCTTCGGTGATGTCGCGCGGCAGGCCGGCGAACGGACCGGACAGGATCTTCTCAAATCCGTTCACGGCGTCCGCGATCGGCAGCACCTCGTAGCGGAGGTCGAGATTCTTCGCGAGCTTGGCCGCGTCGTCGAGCGAGACCTGCGCGGTGTAGCGGAACGGCAGCATGACGCCGCGGACCTGCTCCTTGCCGAGCGCGTCGACCGCGATCGCCGCGCACAGCGCGGAATCGATGCCGCCGGAAATACCGAGCAGCACGCCGGGAAAACCGTTCTTGCGGACGTAATCGCGCAAGCCGAGCACGCAGGCCGCATAATCGGCCTTGTCGCCCTCGAGCATGGGCACGATCGGACCAGAACAGCGCCAGCCGCCGTCATCGCCCTTGTTCCAGCGCAGCGTGGTGATGCTCTCGACAAACGCCGGCAATTGCGCCGCAACCGACAAATCGGCGTTGAGCGCAAACGAGGCGCCGTCGAACACCAGCTCGTCCTGGCCGCACACCTGGTTGAGATAGATCAGCGGCAGCCCGCTTTCGGTGACGCGCGCCACCGCGATCGACAGCCGCACGTCGTTCTTGTCGCGCGCATAGGGCGAGCCGTTCGGCACCACGATGATCTCGGCGCCGGTCTCGGCCAGGCACTCGACGACGTTCTCATAATCCTCGGACTCTTCCAGCCAGATGTCCTCGCACACGGGCACGCCGACGCGGATGCCCCTGATGTTCACCGGCCCCGGCGCCGGCCCGCGCGCGAACAGTCGCTTCTCGTCGAACACGCCGTAATTCGGCAGATTGACCTTGTAGCGGATCGCCGCGATCCGGCCGCCATCGAGCAGCGCGCAGGCATTATAGAGCTTGCCGTCATCGACCCAGGGCGTGCCGATCAGCATCGCCGGCCCGCCATCGGCGGTTTCGCGCGCAAGCGCCTCGGTGGCCGAACGGCAGGCCGACTGGAACGCCGGCTTCAGCACCAGATCCTCCGGCGGATAGCCGGCCAAGAACAGCTCTGGCAGCACCACGAGATCGGCGCCGTCGGCGTGAGCGCGTGCGCGCGCGGACCGGGCCCTGGCGGCATTGCCTTCCACGTCGCCAACAGTCGGGTTCAACTGGGCGAGGGTGATGACAAATTCGGCGGCGCGGTCGGTCATATCATTATGGTGCACCGCGGCGGGCCCAACTTCAATCGCCGTCTTCAGATCACGCCCATGCGCTCGACGAGGGCAAACAGCCAGAAGCCCGCCGCCATCAGCAGCGCCACCCCGACCGCGGCCGATCCCATGTCCTTGACCCGCCCGATCTGCGGGTCGCGATCCATGGTCAGGCGGTCTGCGAGCTTCTCGATCGCGGTATTCAAGAGCTCGACGACCAGGACCAGCGCCACCGCGCAGACCAGCTCAACCCGGCGCATGACGGTGGCGCCGACCAGCCAGGCCGCCGGCACCGACAAGAGCAGCGCGATCAGTTCCTCGCGGATCGCCTGCTCGGAACGAACCGCGAAGATCATGCCGTTGCGAGAGTTGATCGTGGCCCGCCAAATTCTCAAAATCAAAATCCCGCCGCCGCCGGCACGGCCTTCACCTTGCCGCCCCGCTCCTGCTTGAGCAATTCCGCAATCAAAAACGCCATGTCGATCGACTGCTCGGCGTTCAGGCGGGGATCGCAGACCGTGTGATAGCGGTCGTTCAAATCCTCATCCGTGATCGCGCGCGCGCCGCCGATGCATTCTGTGACATCCTGGCCTGTCATCTCCAGATGAACGCCGCCGGGATGGGTGCCTTCCGCATGGTGAATGGCAAAGAAGCTCTTCACCTCCGACAGGATGCGGTCGAACGGCCGCGTCTTGTAGCCGGATGTCGAGGTGATGGTGTTGCCGTGCATGGGATCGCACGACCACACCACGACGCGGCCCTCGCGCTCCACCGCGCGGATCAGGCCCGGCAGTTGGTCTGCGACCTTGTCGGCACCAAAGCGGTTGATCAGTGTCAGCCGCCCGGGCTCGTTGTCGGGATTGAGAACGTCGATCAGCTTCAACAATTCGTCGCCCTTCAGCGACGGGCCGCATTTCAGGCCGATCGGGTTCTTGATGCCGCGGAAATATTCGACATGGCCGTTCTCGAGCTGGCGCGTGCGGTCGCCGATCCAGATCATATGGCCTGAGGTCGCGTACCAGTCGCCGGTCGTGGAATCGACCCGGGTCATCGCCTGCTCATAGCCCAGCAGCAGCGCTTCGTGGCTGGTGTAGAAGTCGGTCGCGCGCAGCTCGGGATGGGCTTCCAGATCCAGGCCGCAGGCGCGCATGAAGTTCAGCGCATCGGAGATGCGATCCGCCAGCTCCTTGTAGCGGCGGGACTGCGGGGAATCCTTCAGGAAGCCCAGCATCCATTGATGCACGCTGCCGAGATTGGCGTAACCGCCGGTCGCGAACGCGCGCAGCAGGTTAAGCGTGGCCGCCGACTGCCGGTAGGCCATCAGCTGGCGCTGCGGATCCGGCGTGCGTGCTTCCTTCGTAAAGGCGATGTCGTTGATGATGTCGCCGCGATAGCTCGGCAGCTCGACACCACCCGCCTTCTCCGTCGGCGAGGAGCGCGGCTTGGCGAATTGCCCGGCGATGCGGCCAACCTTCACCACCGGCAGCGCGCCGGCATAGGTCAACACGACCGCCATCTGCAAGAACACGCGGAAGAAGTCGCGGATGTTGTTGGCGCCATGCTCGGCGAAGCTCTCGGCGCAATCGCCGCCCTGCAGCAGGAAGGCTTCGCCGGCCGCGACACGCGCAAGCGCCTTCTTCAGGTTGCGCGCCTCGCCCGCGAACACCAGCGGCGGAAAGGTGGCGAGCTGCGCCTCGACGTCGGCCAGCGCCTTGGCGTCGGGGAAGTCGGGCATTTGCAGCACCGGCCTGGAACGCCAGCTGTCGGGTGTCCACCGCTCGGACATTACGTTAACTCCTGAGCAAAAACCGCTACTTATCGATGATCTGCGAAGCGCCGCGTTATACAGTGGCTCTCCTGCAACTGCTACCTGCATTTAGGCCGTCAAGACAAGCCCTTGCGGCAAAAGCCAAATTCGCTTTTGTTAAAGCAAAATACGAAACCGAGGGGCAAGCGCCGTGACGGAAGCAGCGCTGGACGACGTTTTCACCGATGACATCACGATTCCCGCCGCCGACGGCTATCCGCTGGCGGCGACGCTGTTCCTGCCCCGCGGCGCCAAGCGCCACGCGGTGCTGATCAACTCGGCGACCGCGGTGCCGCGCAAGATCTATCGCGGCTTTGCCGGCTATCTGGCGCGGCGCGGCTGCGCGGTGCTGACCTACGACTACCGCGGCATCGGCGGCTCCAGGCAATTTGCGCTGGAGGGCTACAACCGCAAGAAATCGCTCAAGGGCTTCAAGGCGACCATGGCGGACTGGGCGGCGCTCGACGTCACCGCCGCCGTCCGCTGGATGCGCGAGCGCTATCACGACATGCCGCTCGGTTATGTCGGGCATTCCTTCGGCGGCCAGGCGCTGGGGCTGGTGCCCAATAACAGCGAAGTCTCGCGCGCGTTGTTCATCGCGGCGCAGGCCGGCTACTGGAAGCTGATGGCCTCGCCCGAGCGCTATCGCGTCTACGCCATGCTCAACTATGTCGGCACTCCCCTCACCCGCGCGCTCGGCTATGCGCCGGGCTGGAGCGGGCTTGGCGAGGATTTGCCAAAGGACGTCTTCCTGCAATGGACCGGCTGGGTGAACAGCCCGCATTATCTGTTTGACGACAAATCGCTCGGCCTTGCCAACTTTGCCAAGTTCAAGGGCGCGTTGCGCGCGCTGTGCCTCTCCGACGATCCCTGGGCGACGCGGCCCGCGGTCGAACTGCTCTGCAAGGGCTATCTGGCGACCACTCCGGACATCATCACGGTGACGCCCGCCGATGTCGGCGCGAGCAAGCTCGGCCATTTCGGCTTCTTCCGCCCCGATCACCGCGACACGCTGTGGCGGGGTGCGGCGGAATGGCTGCAGGCGGAGTGATCTCGTCATTCCGAGCGAAGAAACCGCAGGGTAGGCAAAGCGACTGCGTCCGCCGTAGCTCAACGAGCGAAGGCGGAAGCGTGCCCACCACCACTAAACGAGGCGCCGGCTAGTGGGCACGGCGCTTGCGCGCCTTTGCCTACCCTCCGATCTGCAGATTGCCGAAGTTGACGTGGATCAACATCTCGCTCGCCGTGCGATGCCTCACTCGCTTTGATGCTTCCAGCTCAACCTGCTGCGCTTAGGCGTGAACTACAAGTTCTGAGACGGATCGAACCAAGAGGCCGGCATCGACGAAAACGGACGGCGGCCTCTTTTACCAGGAACATTGTCGCCATGAAGACTCACCTGATCGCTTTCTTCTGCTGCTGCACGTTGGCAGCCCCCGCCATTCCCGCGATCGCCGAAGCAAGGACCCAACAGACGAAAGCTGCAGCGCCCTCACATGTTCGCGAAGTTCCTCCACCCGTCGATGCGGTCAGGCCCCTGCCTTTCCCGATTTTGCGGCAAGATCTGTTTGATCGCCGCAACCCCAGGAACCTGCGATCAGATTGGCCCAGTCCACCCGCGCAACCCGGCCAATTCTAAGGACCGGTATCGGCAGCGCGCCACGTGCACCCCTAGCCTCTCGCTAGTCGCCTGTATCTCGACTAAACTCGCTCGCGGGTCTTTGGATCGTCAGCGGGAGATGTGAAATGCGCAGCCTTTTCATCGCAACCCTGATCGCCGGCAGCGTCTCGTTTTCCGGTTTGGCCAACGCCTGGGGCTCCTGCGGCCCCGGCTGCCACACCTCGAGTTCCGGCGCCTGCGTGGTGGACGGCTGGGGTACCGTCCGCAACGAATGCCCGGCCGGAAGCCATCCCCGTCCGCCCTGCCCGCCCGACATGCGGTGGCGGCGCGGGGCGTGCATGCCCAACTGAGGCTGGCTAACGCAACCAACGGCAAAGCGAAGAGTGAACGCTACTCCGCCGCCGCCTCGCGCACATGGCGCGCGGTCGGCGTGCGCATGGTGACGAGTTCCTCGGCCGCGGTCGGATGCAGCGCGACGGTGGCGTCGAAATCGGCCTTGGTCGCCTTCATCTTCACCGCGATCGCCACCGCCTGGATGATCTCGGCGGCAGAGTCGCCGACGATGTGACAGCCGAGCACGCGGTCGGTGAGACCATCGACCAGGAGCTTCATCAGCACGCGGGTGTCGCGGCCGGACATGGTCGCCTTGATCGGCCGGAACGTCGCCTTGTAGACGTCGACATGGCTGAATTGCGCGCGCGCCTGAGTTTCCGTCAGCCCCACCGTGCCGACTTCTGGCTGCGAGAACACGGCGGTCGGGATGGTGGCGTGATCGACCTGCACGGGGCGCTTGCCGAACACGGTGTCGGCAAAGGCATGGCCCTCGCGGATCGCGACCGGCGTCAGGTTGACGCGATGGGTGACGTCGCCGATGGCGTAGATGTTCGGCACCGAGGTCTTCGACCAGGCATCGACCGCAATGCCGCCATTGTGCGGATTGATGGCGACGCCGGCGTTCTCCAGCCCGAGATTGGCCACGTTCGGATGCCGGCCGATCGCAAACATCACCTGGTCGGAGGCGATGCTCGCGCCGTTGGACAGATGCGAGGTGTAGTCGTTGCCGTGCTTGTCGATTTTGGTGACGGTGCAGCCGGTCAGGATCGTGATGCCCCGCTTTTCCATTTCGCCGCGCACATGCGCGCGGACATCCTCGTCGAAGCCGCGCAGGATATTGTCGCCGCGATAGATCACGGTCACATCGGAGCCGAAGCCCGCAAAGATGCAGGCAAATTCCAGCGCGATATAGCCGCCGCCCTGGATCACGATGCGCTTCGGCAGCGCCTTGAGATGGAACGCCTCGTTCGAGGAGATCACGTGCTCGATGCCGGGGATTTCAGCGCCGTGGTTGGGAGCGCCGCCGGTCGCGATCAGGATAGTGCGCGCTTTCACCGTCTTGCCGTCGGCGAGCCGCAGCGTGTGGCGATCCTCGATCACCGCGCGGGTCTTGACGATTTGCGCGCCGGATTTCTCGACATTGGTGGTGTAGGCTGCTTCCAGCCGCGCGATTTCCTTGTCCTTGTTTTTGATCAGCGTCGGCCAGTCGAAGGTCGGCGTTGGAATGGTCCAGCCGAAGCCCGCGGCGTCCTCGATCTCCTGATGGACATGCGAGCCCATCACGAACAGCTTTTTCGGCACGCAGCCGCGGATCACGCAGGTGCCGCCCATGCGGTATTCCTCGGCGATCATGACGGCCGCGCCATGACCGGCCGCGATCCGGGCGGCGCGAACGCCACCCGAACCTCCTCCGATGACAAACAGGTCGACGTCGAACTCAGCCATTTTTCCCTCGACCAAAAATTTCAAGTAACGATCAGATCTGCTTGCCCCGCTTGCGCATTTCGGCGCGGAACTGGGCGTTGACGATCTCGGCGAAGTTCTGGGCCCAGCCGTTCATATAGGACATGCTGAACTGAATTGCCCGGGGTTCACTCGTAAGCAGTTTGTGGCCGAGCGGCGACTTGTAGAAGGCGACGAGGTCCACAAGCTCCTTCTCGGTGAACTCGTTGCAATAGATCTGCGCCATGCCCTCGCCGATCTCCTTCTCCTTGCCGGCCAGGGTCTGGGCAACGATGACGGCAACCTCATTGAGATCCTTCTGATAGTTCAGATTCGTGCTGAGCAGCTGGTCCTTGGTCTGCTGGACGATGTTGGGCACCGCGTTGGCGTACATCGCCGCAGCATTCTTCATGGTCAGGATTTCCCTGGCCGCGGCCATGCAGGCGGGCGTGCCCTGCTTCAGCGTCGGCCCCGGCGCCGCGGCTTGCTGCGCAGCAGCGGGTTGGGAGGCCAAGGCCAGTCCCAGGGCCACTCCCATAGCGAGGCCCGCAGCCGGCAAAATCCTAAAAACGCTCTTCATTCCGCTTCTCCTTGGGATTTGCGGCTTACCGCCGCGCAACAACGCGAATTCCCTGCCCGCCCGCCAGAACCACCGTGTCAGCCATATCCGTGAACAGCCCGTGCTCGGCGACCCCAGGGATGGCGCTGAGATGGCCCGCCAGACGTGGGGGATCCATGATGCGGCCGAGATGGGCATCGACAATCCACTGGCCGCTATCGGTGACAAAAACGTGGCCGTCCTTGCCCTGCCGCAGCACCATTTGGCCGGAAACGCCACATTGCGCGAAGGCTATTGCCATGGCGCGCCGGGTCGCCGCCAGCCCGAACGGGATCACCTCGACCGGTAGCGGATAGCGGCCCAGCATCTCGACCCATTTGCTGTCGTCGGCGATCACAATCATGCGATCCGAGGCCGACGCCACGATCTTTTCCCGCAACAGCGCGCCGCCGCCGCCCTTGATCAGGTTGAGCGCGTGATCGATCTCGTCGGCGCCATCGACGGTCAGATCGAGCCGGTCGATGTCATCGAGCGTAGTAAGGCGGATGCCGCATTGTTCGGCCTGGGCACGGGTCGCCTCCGAGGTCGGCACGCCCACGACCTTGAGTCCGGCGCGCACCTTTTCGCCGAGCAGATCGACGAAATGCCTGGCGGTCGAGCCGGTGCCAAGGCCGAGCTTCATGCCGTCGCGCACCTCTTCGAGCGCGCGCGCCGCCGCCTGCCGCTTCAATGCTTCCATGTCCACGCGAAAACCTGCCCCCGGAACGGTTCGGCGGGGTTCTAGCCTCGTTTTTGGGCCGGGAATAGCCGCAAACGGGGGCGATGCATCGCCTTTTTGACTAACCCGCCGTCACCTTGTCCATGGCGGCCTCAATGGCGGCGAACCGTCCCTCCACGGCCTCGCGCATGTTCGGATGGGTAAAGATGTAGAGCTCATCGGCGCGGATCGCATGGATGACGCGCGCGGCCACGTCCGAAGGCTCGAGGCCGGCTGCGATCTGTCTCGCGATCTCCGCGACAAATGCGGCGGCCTGACTGTTGGGATCAAGCGGCTGCGCCTGGCCGTAGCGATCGGGCCGATTGCGCCCGCTCTCACCGATCTTTGTGCGCACGAAATCCGGACACAGCACGCTGACGCCGATGCCGAGCGGAGCGAGCTGCATCCGCAGGCCCTCCGACATCGCAACGACCGCGAACTTGGTCGCGGCATAGGGGCTGAACCCCATGTTATTGATCATGCCGGCCATCGATGCGGTGTTGACGATGTGGCCGCCTTCGCCATGCGCGCGCATATGCGGCAGGAAGGAGCGGATGCCATAGACCACGCCCATCAGATTGACGTCGACCACCCAGCGCCAATTATCGACCGAGATCAGGTCGATGCCGCCACCGGCGGCGACGCCGGCATTGTTGCAGACGACATGGACCTTGCCGAAGACCGAGAAAGTCGCCTGCGCGGCGCGCTCGACGTGATCGGGATCGGCAACATCGCAGGCGACGCCGCGGACGTGGTTGCCATATTGATTCAAGTCTTTCAGCGCCTGATCCAGCGCGCTTTGTTCGACATCGGCGAGCATCACGTTCATGCCCGCTTCTGCGAACGCCTTGGCCATTGCGAGGCCGATGCCGGAAGCGCCGCCGGTGATGAAGGCCGTTTTTCCCTTGAAATCGCGCATGAAGTCCCCCTGCACTTTCGAATTTCGGCGGCTCTTTAGCACATCCAGCTTGCATGATGTCACGGAGATCGATAGCGCTGCGCCATGGCAAAAACGCCGACCATCGTCTTCGATCTCGACGGCACGCTCGTCGATACCGCACCCGATCTGATCAGCGCGCTCAATTTCGTGCTCGATCGCGAGGGCCTGCCGCCGGTGCCGCTTGCCTCCGCGCGCAACATGATCGGCGCCGGCGCGCGCAAGCTGATCGAGCGCGGACTGGAAGCGGAAGGCCGCGTCATGACGGTGAGGGATATCGACCGCATGACCGCGGACTTCATCGACTATTATGCCGAGCACATTGCGGACGCCTCGCGCCCGTTCGAGGGCCTGGAGAGCGCGCTCGACGATCTCGGCGCGCGCGGCTTTCTGCTTGCGGTCTGCACCAACAAGCTGGAATGGCTGTCGAAGCGGCTGCTCGACCAGCTTGAATTAAGTTCTCGTTTTGCCGCGATCTGCGGCGCCGACACGTTTGGCGTGTCAAAACCCGATCCGGCGATCCTGCAGCAGACGGTGGCCCGCGCCGGTGGCGCGATCGCCTCGACCATCATGGTCGGCGATGCCGGCACCGATATCGGCGTCGCCCGCCGCGCTGGCGTCCCCGTGATCGGCGTCAGCTTCGGCTATGCGGAGGTGCCGATTATCGAGCTCAAACCGGACCGGCTGATCCACCACATGCGCGACCTGCCGGCTGCGGTGGGAGAACTGAATTCGCGCTGAAGTCTTCGATAAGGTATTGAAATATAATGATTTATGACGACGACAACCGCGTTAACCATCAATTAACTATGAGCTTTGGTATGGTTGCGTGGGGTTCCCCGGGCTCCTAATGTTTGGCCCTAGCAATGTGGCCGTTGGCCGCAGGGTGAGTGGCGGATCGAGCATGCGTCGTGTGATCGCGATTGCTTTGGCGGGAGCAAGCCTCGGCGGCTGCTCGTCGTTCTCGGTCAGCGATTACTTCAAGTCGACACCCCCCGAGATCAAGGTCCAGCTCGAGTCCAATCCGCCCGGCGCCGATGCGAAGACATCGCTCGGACCCGGCTGCAAGACGCCCTGCTCCGTCGCCGTGAACGCGCCCGATACCGGCTTCTCGGTGATGTACACGCTGAACAAGTTCCAGCCGGCGACCGTGCCGGTGCAGGTGATCCACAATCCCGGCGACTTCTCCACGCCCGCCTCGACCGTCACCGATCCCAATCCGGTGTTCGCGGAACTGCAGCCGGCCGGCCCGCCGCCGAAGCACAAAGGCACCAAGCCGAAGCACGTCACGAAGCCGAAGCCTTCTTCCTCGGCGCCAGGGCAATCGCCGTTCCCCGATCCGAACGCTGCACCCAGCCGCTGATCGTTCGCAGCGCACCAATTTCCCGAAACGCCCGCTATCGCGAAATCTTGCGCATTGTGGCGCGATGCCATCATGCTTAGATTGCAGCGGTTGCCGCACTGGGCGTGCGGTACTTTACCCAAGCTTTGCGCAAGGCTTTTCGAATGAACGGAACGGGTCCTCTTCCCTCGCTGTACCGACCGATGACCGATCCGTTCGGGCGGACCATCAGCTATCTCAGGGTGTCGGTCACCGACCGCTGCGATTTGCGCTGCTTCTATTGCATGTCGGAAGACATGACCTTCCTGCCCAAGGCCGATCTGCTCACGCTTGAGGAGTTGGACCGGCTGTGCTCGGCCTTCATCGCCAAGGGCGTCAAGAAGCTGCGGCTGACCGGCGGCGAACCGCTGGTCCGGCGCAACGTGATGTCGCTGGTGCGCTCGCTGTCGCGCCACCTTCAGAGCGGCGCGCTGCGCGAGCTGACCATGACCACCAACGGCACGCAGCTCGCGCGCTTCGCCGATGAGCTCGCCGATTGCGGCATCCGCCGCATCAACGTCTCGCTCGATACGCTCGATCCGCAGAAGTTCCGCGCGATCACGCGCTGGGGCGAGCTCGACAAGGTGCTCGCCGGCATCGAGGCCGCGCGCAAGGCGGGGCTTGCCGTCAAGATCAATGCGGTGGCGCTGAAGAACATGAACGAGGAGGAAATCCCCTCGCTGATGCAGTGGGCGCACGGCAATGGCATGGCGCTGACCCTGATCGAGGTGATGCCGATGGGCGAGATCGGCGAAGGCCGTATCGACCAGTATGTGCCGCTGTCGCTGGTGCGCGCGCGGCTTGGCAAGCACTATACCCTGACCGATCTCGACGAGGACACCGGCGGCCCTGCGCGTTACGTCCGGGTCAGCGAGACCGGCGGCAAGCTCGGCTTCATCACGCCGATGACGCATAATTTCTGCGAGTCCTGCAACCGCGTGCGCATCACCTGCACCGGTACGCTGCACACCTGCCTCGGTCACGAGGATGCCTCCGATTTGCGCAAGCCCTTGCGGGCCTCGCAAGACGACGAACTGCTCTCTGCCGCGATCGACCGCGCCATCGGCCTGAAGCCGAAGGGCCACGACTTCATCATCGATCGCCGCCACAACCGCCCGAGCGTCAGCCGGCACATGAGCGTGACCGGCGGCTAGGGCCGCTTGGCCGGCCCTGCGGCCAAAAATCCCCTTCAATATCAACAAACTTCCGATTGACGGCGGCCTTGGCCGCTGGTTTGGTGCGACAGCTTCATGCTAGCCCGGCTGGATAAGCCACGGCGCCTCACTGGCGCGGTCAAGACGGCAGGAGCCCAAGCGGGGAGGACGATCGTTGCAATCGCTTTTGAAATTGAGCCGTGGGATAGACGCGTTCACGCGGTGGACCGGCAAACGTCTGGCGTGGCTGATCCTGGTCGCCGTGGTCGTGTCGGCGATCAACGCGATCGTGCGCAAGACTTTCGACACGTCGTCGAATTCCTGGCTGGAGCTTCAATGGGTGCTGTTTAGCATCGTTTTCCTGCTGTGCTCGCCGTGGACGTTACTCGACAACGAACACATCCGCATCGACATCGTAAACAACCTGCTTCCGAAGCGCGTGCGCGACGCAATCGACGTGGTCGGGCATGCTTTTTTCCTGCTGCCGCTGTGCGTCGTCATGATCCTTACCGGTGGTCCGTTCTTCCGCCGCTCCTTCGAAATCAACGAGCAGTCCGGCAACGCGGGCGGACTGCCGCAATGGCCGGCCAAGTCGCTGATCATCATCGGGTTCACATTCCTGCTCGTTCAGGGCGTCTCCGAACTGATCAAGCGCATCGCGGTGATGCGCGGACTTATTCCCGATCCGCACGCCTCGCAGGTGAATGCCATCGAAGCCGAGGTCGAACACCTCGTCGAGGCGATCGAAAAACGCTGATCGTCGGTCACTATCGCAGGGGGACTGGATGACTGCTTTTCTTATCGCAAACATGGCGCCGATTATGTTCGCGTCGCTTGTGATCGTGCTGCTGCTCGGCTATCCGGCAGCGTTCTCGCTCGGCGCCGTGGGGCTTATCTATGCCCTCGTCGGCATTCAGCTTGGTGAATTCCGTCCCGATTTCCTGCAGGCGCTGCCCGAGCGCGTCTATGGCGTCATGAACAATGATACGCTGCTGGCGATCCCCTTCTTCACGTTCATGGGCCTGGTGCTGGAGCGATCCGGCATGGCGGAGGACCTGCTCGACACCATCGGTCAATTGTTCGGCACCATCCGGGGCGGCCTCGCCTACGCCGTTGTTTTCGTCGGGGCGCTGCTTGCCGCCACCACCGGCGTCGTCGCCGCCTCCGTGATCTCGATGGGCCTGATCTCCCTGCCGATCATGCTGCGCTACGGCTACGACCGCCGGATGGCGACCGGCATCATCGCCGCCTCCGGCACCCTGGCCCAGATCATTCCACCCTCGCTGGTGCTGATCGTGATGGCCGACCAGCTCGGCAAGTCGGTCGGCGACATGTATGAGGGAGCCTTCATACCGGGCCTGGTGCTCGCCGGCCTTTATGCCAGCTACGCATTCCTCGTCACGATGATATTTCCCAAGGCAGCCCCCGGTCTGCCCAAGGAAGCCATCGGCTTCCGCGAAGACAGTGGCAGCCGCGGACTGACTTCGCTGGGCGTGCTGTTCCTGGCAAGCTGCGTCTTCGGCTGGTTCATGATGCGAAATTCGGACACGCACGGCGCCGACTTCGTCGTGCTCAGCATGTTCTTCGGCATCCTGTTTGCCTTCGCTGTCGCCGTGGTGAACTGGCTCACCCACCAATTCCTCAACTTCCGTTTCCTGTCCAAGATGGCGCAACAGACGACCTTCGTGATGGTGCCGCCGCTGTTTCTGATCTTTCTGGTGCTCGGTACCATCTTCATCGGCATCGCGACGCCGACGGAAGGCGGGGCCATGGGAGCCGCCGGCGCGCTCATCCTGGGCGCCATGAAGCGCCGCCTGAGCTGGGACTTGATCCGCCAGGCCACGGAATCGACCGCCAAACTGTCGGCGTTCGTGGTCTTCATCCTGGTCGGGGCGCGCGTTTTCTCGCTGACCTTCTACGGCGTGAACGGCCACGTCTGGGTCGAGCACCTGTTGACCTCGCTGCCCGGCGGCCATGTCGGCTTTCTCATCTTCGTCAATGCCTTCGTGTTTGTTCTCGCCTTCTTCCTCGATTTCTTCGAGCTCGCATTCATCGTGATCCCGCTGCTCGGACCGGCGGCGGAAAAGCTGGGCATCGATCTGATCTGGTTCGGCGTGATCCTCGGCGTCAACATGCAGACCTCCTTCATGCATCCACCGTTCGGATTCGCGTTGTTCTACCTGCGCTCGGTGGCGCCGAAGGAATCCTACCTCGACCGCCTCACGGGCAAGCGGATGGAGGGGGTCACGACCGGACAGATCTATTGGGGAGCGGTGCCGTTTGTCGTCATCCAGGTCGTGATGGTGCTGCTGGTGATCACCTTCCCGTCGATGGTGATGCACTACAAGGGCGCCGCCTCGACCATTGATCCAAATACCATCAAGATCGAGATTCCTCAGATCGATCTACCGCCGCTCGATTTCGGAGAGCCAAAGAAGTGATCTCGGCTTTCGCTTCGTTCGATGCGAAAGCGTAAATCGGCGACCAACTGGGAGTAGGCTTTGCTCGGCGCCATCATCGCGATTTTCATCCTTGCCTACGCTGCCATCGCGCTGGAAAGCCCACTCGGGATCAACAAATCAGCCTCGGCCTTGATCGGCGCGGGACTGCTCTGGACGGTCTACGCCGTCTTGAGCGGCGATCAGGCCCTGATCGACAAGCAACTCGGCGAGTCGGTCTCCTCTACCGCGCAGATCGTGTTCTTCCTCATCGGGGCGATGACGATCGTTGAGGTGATCGATGCCCACAACGGTTTCGAAGTCATCACCTCGCTCATTCAGACCAGGAAGCAAGCCACCCTGATGTGGTTCACAGGCTTTGTGACCTTCTTCCTGAGTGCGATGCTGGACAATTTGACGACGACGATCGTCATGATCTCGCTGATGAGAAAGTTGCTGGCGGCCCCCAGCGACCGTCTGTTCTTCGCCTCGATGATCGTGATCGCGGCCAATGCCGGCGGGGCCTGGTCGGCGATTGGCGACGTGACCACCACGATGCTTTGGATCGGAGGGCAGATCTCGCCGCTTGCCATCATCCAGGGCGTTTTCCTCGCCTCGCTGATCAACCTTGTCGTTCCCCTGGCTGTCGTAAGCTACAGACTGAAGGGCCGGGAGATCGTTGTTCCCCAGACGCAAGAGGACGAAACCTCCCAAACCAGCGCATTCGAGCGCAATCTGACTTTCTATCTTGGGCTCGGCATCCTGGTGATGGTCCCGGTATTCAAGGCCGTCACGCACTTGCCTCCGTTTATGGGAATACTTTTCGGGTTGGGAATCCTGTGGATGGTCGGCGAGCTGGTTCATCGCCACAAGCAGGATGATGAAAAGAGGCGTCTGACCCTGGTGCACGCATTGACGCGCATCGACATGAGCTCGATCGTCTTTTTCGTCGGGATCCTGCTGGCGGTAGCCGCTCTCGAACACACCCGCATTCTTGAGATGCTGGCCAACTGGCTCGACGCCAAGGTTGGGCGTCTGGACGTGATCGTCATTCTGCTCGGTTTGCTGAGCGCGGTCGTGGACAACGTGCCGCTCGTGGCGGCATCGATGGGCATGTACAGCCTGTCCCATTATCCGCCGGACAGTTTCCTCTGGGAATTTGTCGCCTATTGCGCAGGTACGGGCGGATCGATCCTGATCATCGGGTCGGCCGCGGGCGTGGCGGCGATGGGCATGGAAAAGATCGAGTTCTTCTGGTACGCCCGGCGTATCGGCGGCCTGGCCCTGCTGGGATATTTTGGCGGGGTCGTCGCCTACATCGTGCAATACGGGCTGCTTCACAGATAAACCCCGGAACCTGGGTTCCGGGGTTTTTGTGCAGGCATGACCTGGCGGGTCAGCTTTGCGCGTGACGCGCCATGAAGTTGTCGTAGCCGACCTCTGCGACCTGGAACCACTGGTAGCCGTTGCTTGAGAATGCGCTCAGCGAGTCATACACCTTCTTGAAGTCCGCGTTGGTCGCCGAGACCTCGTTGTGCAATTCCTTGGCCGCCTTGAAACAGGCTTCCATGATCGGCTGCGAAAAACCATGCAGTTTGGTGCCGTTCGCGAGCAATCGTTTGAGCGCCACGGGATTGGCCTGATCGTACTTCGCCATCATCCAGTTGTTCGCATAGTGACCGGCCTGCTCGAGAGCAGATTGATAGTATTTCGGCAGCGCATTCCATTTGTCGAGATTGACGAATGAAAGCAGCATCGTGCCGCCTTCCCACCAGCCGGGATAATAATAGTGAGGCGCGACCTTGTAGAAGCCTAGCCGCTCGTCGTCATACGGGCCGACCCATTCTGCGGCGTCGATGGTGCCTTTTTCGAGTGCCGGGTAGATGTCGCCGCCCGCGATCTGTTGCGGCACCGCGCCGAGCTTCTGCAACACGCGACCAGCGAAGCCGCCGATCCGGAATTTCAGGCCCTTGAAGTCATCGGGCCCGGAAAGTTCCTTGCGAAACCAGCCGCCCATCTGGCAGCCGGTATTTCCGGCGAGCAGCGAGACTACGTTGTATTTTTTGTAGAAGTCGTTGAGCACCTCCCTGCCGCCGCCCAGCATGTACCACGCCTGGTTGATACGCATGTTGGGGCCGAACGGCACCGACGAACCGAAGGTGAAGGTCGGGTCCTTGCCGAAGTAGTAATAGGATGCGGTGTGACCGATTTCGACCGTCCCGTTCTGCACGGCGTCGACAACCTGCAGACCCGGTACGATCTCGCCTCCTGCAAACGTTTGAATCTGGAATTTGTTATCGGTGGCTTCCGCAACCATCTTGCACATCATCTCGGCACCGCCGTACAGCGTGTCGAGCGACTTCGGCCAGCTTGTCGGCATGCGCCATTTGATCTCGGGCATGCCTTGCGCAATCGCGGGTGCCGCAAGCGCCGCCGCCCCTGCCGCGCCCAGTCCAGTGACCTTGATAAAATCCCGTCGTTTCATGATTTTCTCCCTCGCATGATGTCGTGCCGGCCTTCTGTCGAGCCTTGCCCACAGAATGGAACACCCGGTTCCGGATTTCCATCCCCACACAAGCAAAAAGCCCGGCCTCCGCAAGGAGACCGGGCTTCGACTTAAGGCTTATACGATGGGTCTGATCAGCCGCGGGTGCGCGAGCGGATCATGAAACTATCGAAGGTATACTCGGCAACCTGCCACCACAGATATTCATCCGAGCGATAGGCCTGCATGGCGTCGATCGACTTCTTGAAGTCGGGGTTCTTGGCCGAAATCTCGCCCCACAATTCGTTGGTGGCCTTGAGGCAGGCTTCCAGCACTTCGTTGGTGAAGGGGCGGAGCTGGGTGCCGCCGGCCACCAGGCGCTTGAGCGCCGAGGGGTTCTGCAGGTCGTAGCGCGCGGCCATCCAGGTGTTGGCATAGGTGCTCGCGGCCGTGACGATCGCCTGGTAGTTCTTCGGCAGCGAGGCCCACTTGTCGAGATTGGCGAAGGCGTGCACGGTCGGGCCGCCTTCCCAGAAGCCCGGATAATAATAGTACTTCGCGACCTTCTGGAAGCCGAGCTTCTCGTCGTCATAGGGGCCGACCCACTCGGCTGCGTCGATTGTGCCCTTTTCCAGCGCCGGATAGATGTCGCCGCCGGCGAGCTGCTGCGGCACCACGCCGACCTTCTGCAGCACCTGGCCCGCGATGCCGCCGATACGGAATTTCAGGCCGGAGAGATCGGCAACGGTCTTGATCTCCTTGCGGAACCAGCCGCCCATCTGGGTGCCGGTGTTGCCGCAGGGGAAGCCGATCACGGAAAACTTCTTGAAGAACTCGTTGGCGAGCTCGTTGCCGCCACCCTGATACAGCCAGGAGTTCTGCTGGCGCGCATTCAGGCCGAACGGCACCGAGGAATAGATCGCGAAGGTCGGGTCCTTGCCGACATAGTAGTACGACACCGTGTGGCACATCTCGACGGTGCCGTTGGAGGTCGCGTCCAGCGCCTGCAGGCCCGGAGCGATTTCACCGGCGGCGAAGATCTGGATCTGGAATTTGCCGTCCGTCATCTCCGAGACGAATTTCGAGAACTGCTCGGCGGCGCCATAGATCGTGTCCAGCGACTTCGGGAAGCTCGACGTCATGCGCCATTTGATCTCGGGCGCGGATTGCGCGATCGCGGGCGAAGCGACCGCCGCGGCTGCTGCGGCACCGGTCGCAGAAACTTTCAGAAAATCACGACGCTTCATCTAAGGCATCTCCTCTAGGGGCGTTTCCCATGCTGCTCGCTAGCCCTCTTCGGGGGACGCGATGGCGCGCCAAATCGAAGGCTTTCGGGCGCGGCTTATCACGGATGCGGGAGTGCGAAAACGCGACAATGGCATGACAGCACTGAACGAAAGTCGCATACCGCCCAAAGGCAGTTTCGCTTCAAGCGCCGCGTTCAAGCCGCTGCAATCACGCCGGAAAGCTGCTCGCGCACCTTGGCGCCGATGGCGCGGTAGATCGCCGCATGCGGTCCATCCGGCTCGCTGACGACGACGGGCTTGCCGGAATCGGAGGTCTCGCGAATCGCCATGTGCAGCGGCACCTCGCCGAGGAAGGGCACCCCGAGCCGCTCGGCCTCGTGGCGCGCGCCGCCATGGCCGAAGATGTCCGAGCGCGTGCCGCAATGCGGGCACTGGAAATAGCTCATGTTCTCGACAATGCCGAGCACGGGCACGTTGACCTTCCGAAACATCGCAAGCCCGCGCCGCGCATCGATCAGCGACAGATCCTGCGGCGTCGAGATGATGATGGCGCCCTTCAGCGGCACGTTCTGCGCCAGCGTGAGTTGCGCGTCGCCGGTGCCCGGCGGCATGTCGACCACGAGTACGTCGAGCGTGCCCCAGGCGACGTCGCGCAGCATCTGGGTGATCGCGCTCATCACCATCGGCCCGCGCCAGATCATCGCGGTGTCTTCCTCGACCAAAAAACCGATCGACATGATCGAGAGCCCGAAGCGTTCGATCGGGATCATCTTCTTGCTGTCGTTGAGTTCGGGCTTCTCGTGAATGCCGGTCAGCCGCGGCACCGACGGGCCGTAGATGTCGGCATCGAGCAGCCCGACCCTTAAACCCAGATCGCGCAGGCCGAGCGCCAGGTTGAGCGCGGTCGTCGATTTGCCGACCCCGCCCTTCCCCGACGCCACCGCAATGACGGCGGCAACGCCCGGGATTTCCGCCTGCCGCGACATCGGCGAGCCGCCGGGAGCTTGCGGTGGCCCGCGGTGCGCCGAGACTGGCGGCACGCCACCGCCTGGCCGGCGCGGCAGAGGTGGCGGCGCGCTGCCCGGCTTGCGCTCGGCGGTGAGCGCGATCATCGCCGTGGTGACGCCGGGAATGGCTCGCACCGCGGCCTCGGTCTGCGCGCGCACGTCTTCCCATGCGCGTGCCTCATGGGCATCGACATTGATGGAGAAGAACACCTTGCCGTCATTGACCGTGATCGCCGACAGCACACCGGCTTCCGTCAAGGCGGTGCCGCGCGGCGACCTCACCTTGGAAAGCACGTTCAGGACCTGTTGCTGCTTGACACTCAAGACGCATCTCCTAGCGCATGATCCGGAAAAGTGCGAAGCGGTTTTCCGAATAGATCATGCGCAAACAAGAATCCGACGGGCTCACGACCCTCATGGTGGAGGACGCGCCGTCTCGAACCATGAGGCCCCGCCGTTGGCCTCATCCTTCGACGCCGCTTCGCGGCTCCTCAGGATGAGGGGATGGGGCCGCTTGCGAGGCAGGCGGGACGAGAACCACCTATCGAGATGCGTCCTATAGAGCGATCCCGCTCAGGAGGCCAGCTTTGCGCCGATGTCGGCCCGGGTTTCCTTCGGCGCCGAAACGCTCTGCTCCTTGGCGGCCTCATAGTTCAGCTCGATCATGACGCCGTTGGGGTCATTGACGAAGATCTGCCAGAGCTCGCCGCCGGGAACCTGGCGGGCATCGAACGGCATGCCCTTGGATTTCAGGCGGTCCCGCATGCCGTCAAAGCCGCGGCTGACAAAGGCGACATGGTGGACCACGCCGGAATCCGGCTTCTGCGGCTCGTCGGTCTTGGAGATATCGACGATATGCACCACCGCCTTGCCCTCGCTGTACATCCAGGCGCCGGGGAAGGCGAAGTTCGGCCGCGGGCCCTTTTCCAGGCCCATGACGTTCTCATAGAAATTGACGGTCGCGGCCAGATCCCGGGTCCGGATGTTGAAATGGTCGAGCACACCTACGCTCATACCCATGCGAAACACTCCCTTTTTTGTGAAGCTCGTTTGAGGCCCCACCCTAGCACAAATCCCCTCCCCGTCGCCAAACGAAGCCGTTGCCCTCTTATGCCGAGGGGGTATGTTGCAGGCCCCTCCGAAGCCGCCGGCCCCACCCCACCATGCCGGCGCACCCCCTAGGTTACAGACAAGGTAGCAGATATGGCCAAAGTCGCATTTCTCGGTCTCGGCGTCATGGGTTTCCCCATGGCAGGACACCTCGTGAAAAAGGGTGGCCATGAGGTCACCGTGTACAACCGCACCGCGGCCAAGTCGAAGCAATGGGCCGAGAAGTTCGGCGGCAAGACGGCGCCGACCCCGAAGGCCGCCGCCGAGGGGCAGGATTTCGTGATGTGCTGCGTCGGCAATGACAACGATCTGCGCGCGGTCACGCTCGGCGCCGACGGCGCCTTTGCCGGCATGAAGAAGGGCGCGACCTTCGTCGACCACACCACGGCGTCAGCCGACGTCGCCCGCGAGCTCGATGCCGCCGCCAAAAAAGCCGGCTTCAAATTCGTCGACGGCCCCGTCTCCGGCGGCCAGGCCGGCGCGGAAAACGGCGTGCTGACCGTCATGTGCGGCGGCGACGACGACGCCTATGCCGGCGCCGAGCCGATCATCGCGGGCGCCTATGCACGGATGTGCAAGCGGCTGGGACCGGCAGGAAGTGGCCAACTGACAAAAATGGTCAACCAGATCTGCATCGCCGGCCTGGTCCAGGGCCTCTCCGAGGGCATCCATTTTGCCAAGAAGTCGGGCCTGAGCGTCCCCGACGTGATCGACACCATCTCCAAGGGCGCCGCGCAATCCTGGCAGATGGAGAACCGCTACAAGACCATGAACGAAAGCAAGTACGATTTCGGCTTCGCGGTCGAATGGATGCGCAAGGATCTCTCGATCGCCATCGCCGAATCCCGCCGCAATGGCGCCAGCCTGCCGGTGACCGCGCTGGTCGACCAGTTCTACTCCGAGGTCGAGAAGATCGGCGGCAAGAGATGGGATACCTCGAGCCTCTTGGCGCGGCTGGATCATGCGGACGTGAAGAAGGGGTAGCTGTGAATTAAGCTGTCATTGCGAGGAGCGAAGCGACGAAACAATCCATCTTTCTTCTTGTCGAGACATTGATTGCTTCGCTTCGCTCGCATAACGTCCACGGCTTGGCCGCATCTCGTCCATCGACGTTCAGTGCACTTAATCTGTTTGCCTTAGTCGGACGCAACGAATCAATTGGGTGCAATGTCATCGTAATTCCGGTTCAAGTCCAGACACCCGCACCAACTTGATTGAAGTCACATATTTGAACACCGGGGAAACGCGTGCAAATCGCAGAACTCCAAATAAAGGGGTTCAGAGGTATCCACAACGCTACGTTGCGGATGGACAAACATAACATTCTCATTGGACCCAATAACTGCGGAAAGAGCACCGTCATCGAAGCACTTGCTCTGCTCTTCGGCCGCGACCGGCTGGTTCGTGATCTGACGGAACACGACTTCTTTGGCAGCGATCCTGCTCCCGCCGATCGCGTGTCGATTATCGCCACGTTGATCGACTTCCAAGACGACAATCCGGAGCGCAACACCGAATGGTTTCGGGACGGACGCGCCATACCGAAATGGTACGATCCGGTCGAAAAAACATTGCACGCCACTCGAACAAACGATCGATATAAGCTTGCTTGCCAGATAGGCCTCGCGGCTCGTTTCGATCGGGACGATATCGCCGTCGATGTCATCCGCTACTTCCATGATGGCGATGATGTCGGCGACGTTTTCGACAGCGATGCCGTCAGCCGTATTCCGGCTCAGCTCATTCGCGATGTCGGATTCTTCCTCGTTCCCGCAAACCGGACATGGGATCGCACCATCTCCTTCGGTTCGGAACTCTTTCGCCGGGTCGTCGCCTCGATTGGCGGCCAACCCGCTGCGGCCGTGCTCAGTGAACGCGACCGGCTTCGAAGTCCGGTTTCTCCCCTGGAGGCTGACCTTGGCTTGGCGGACATCGTGCAAAATGTTGAAGCCGAGATTAAGGGCCTTTTGGGAAAACCGGTTGCCCTCAAGCTACGCCTTACCACCACCGACAGCGACGGCGTGTTGGATGCCGTCATTCCTCATTACGGGATCGACGGTGCACATCCCATTCCGGCCCGCTGCCAAGGAAGCGGCCTCGTTTCGCTGCAACACTTGTTGCTCTTGATCCACTTCGGCCAATTGAGGGCCCAGGAAGGGGCAAGCTTCCTACTCGCGATGGAGGAGCCGGAGTTGCATGTGCCTCCGCCGCTGCAACGCAAGCTCATCAATCGCATACGGAGCTTGTCGACGCAGACGATTGTCGTCACGCATTCCCCGGTCGTCGCCGATGGATGTGACCCCACAACGCTAAACGTGCTGCACAACCGCGCTGGCACCATGACAGCTTCGGCTCTTCTCAAGGAAGCCGTTCCGCTTACTGCCCCAAACTGGCAGCGGGTGCTTTATCTGGTTCGCAAGCGCGATACGATTTCGGCGCTGATGCACGAAGCGGTTCTCGTGCCGGAAGGCCGCATCGATTTCGATCTTCTCTCCTTGCTTGTTAACGCCGACGAAGCGCGCCGGTCCGGCGGCGCGACTGCGAACACCAAGGACTTTGGATCGTTGGTCGGCGTCGTGCCGACGCACGACGCCAATGTCGTCGGCGTTTTTCAGCACCTCAACGCCATTCACAACCGCGTGGTTTGCATTGTCGATGGCGACGCGGCAGGGACCGGCTATGTCACGGACCTGCTTGCTTCTCGCCGCCGTCTCTAATACTCCGCTGGCCCAACGGATGGATCATCGAAGATGTCATCGCTTGGATTGTGGAAGGCGACCCTGGCGTTCTCGTTACGCTGAACGCCCTTTTGGGCACGGAGTGCGACGGCACGGAAGACCTAACCGACCTCTTGGAGCAGCCGACGAACGAAGGTGGACGAAAAGGCGACGTTGTCGCCTATGAGCTTATCGTGGCGGCACTCGCAGACACTCCGCAATGCTTGGCCCGCATTCGCCTCCTGCTAAGCGCGATAGCCGATGCTATCTCCGGGACCCAAAACCCAGCGCATTGGACCCGCTTGCCTGCGACTACCGCGAATACGTCGGTTCTCGAATTTGCACCATGACCTTGCGCGCCTATACCGGCCCCGCCGGGGTTGGAAAAACCTTCCAACTGATGCGGGGGCAGGAAGAGGCTCTTGCGGACGTCGCGCTCAACGACGGTCAGCTTGTCCTTGCCCTGACATTCATGCACGGGTCCCGACGCCGCCTTGATGACCGCCTACGAGGTGTGCGCGGTCTTCGCGGGCGCTTTAAATGCCTGACAATCGACCGGTTCGCTTGGGAGCTTTGCGTCCGATGGCGATCGGTCAGGCGCGAGCTGGGTCTTCCCGAAGTCGCCGAGGAAAATTACGACCTGACCTGCAATACCGCAGGTGCCCTGCTCGAACGCGACGACATTAGCAAATGGGTCGCGCGTACTCATCCCTATGTGATCCTGGATGAAGCACAGGATTTGACGCCCGAACGGTTGCGCATCGTCTGCGCACTCGAACCACACGTGTCGATGTTCGCAGCCGCAGACGAATTCCAATGCCTCCGGGCCAACCTGCGCCCGAACCCAAGCATGGCCTGGATTTCCGAACGCTGTCCGGATACAGCGGAGTTGGATGTGCCGCACCGAACAACGGTACCCGCGCTGCTGGCTGCGGCCAGAGCCATACGAAACGGCCAGCCCGTCGTCGCGGCCGCGCCTCTTGTTGTTCGCGCGGCGCCAGGACGGGCTCCTTTTCATCAAGCGGCGGCGGTCGTCGCGAACGCGATCGCTTGGAATGGTGGCGCCGACATCGCCGTTATAACGCCCTCAAAATCCGGCAACTTCGCAGCAGGCGTTCTCCAACGCGTTGCGGCAGGTCCTATCGGACAACAGCAGCGGGGACCGTATCACATCGAGTGGGAGCAATCGGACGCCGAGCTTGTCACCGCGCATACGGCCGCGATCACGCTACCCGACGATGGCGCGATGGTAGCAACCATCGCCGCGCTAAGCGCACCGGGACAACATCCTGCAATCGGGATGTGCCGGGACTGGCTTGAACGGCAACGCCGGATTACGGGTGCCTCGATGATGCCACCCGCGATCGTGCGCCAACAGTTGGAAGCATGCTTCAGCCGTCACCGCCATTTCTCGCGGCTCAGTCACAGGCGGCTTAAGGCCATGACCGTACATCAAGCCAAGAACAGGGAATTCGAAGGCGTCATCGTGATTTGGCCTTACACCGTGGCGGGTGACGCCGAGCAGCAACGGCGACTTCTTTATAACGCCATTACTCGCGCGAAGCACTGGTGCACCATTGTCACCCAAAACGAGACAATCTTGACCCGGCCGCCGTTTTCCATGCTGTCTACGAACGACTGAGCGGTCGATCCATGCTACTCTCGATCGGCGTGTTGCCAATACTCGCAACCAGTTAGATTAAGCAAGCGAAGCCCGGGTGAGCGAAGCGATACCTGAGAATGCTTGGCAATGCAGCGCGTCGGGTGGATTAGCGAAGCGTAATCCGCCGCCAATCTACAACGGCGCACTTCGCTATTGCGTCCAACTCGCTTGGCCCTAGGTCAGCTTCGAAAACCTAGGCGGTGATAAGGGTTGCAATTAGCTCAGCCAGCGGCTTCTCCTCACCGTTGAAGCTGGCAATCACCGCCTGCATGATCCCTGCCGGATCCATCTTGGCGAGGTCGAACGGGTGCCCCGCCCTCTCCGCCAGCAAGATCAGGAAGCTCAACTGACTGCGGCCGTTGCCCTCGCGGAACGCGTGAATGGCATTCAGCTCCGCCAGGAAGTGCGCGGCCTTCTTGGCAAACGCGTCTGGGCTCAACCCTTTGAGATACTTCGCCGCGACCAGCTGCTTGAACAGCTTCTTTGCCTCGCGGTCGATGCTTTCCGGATAACAGAACGCGCTGTTGGCCTTGGTGATGCGAACTGTGCGAGGCTTGCCGGCCCAGGCGTAGACATCCTGGAAGAGATGCCTGTGAATGGCGCAGTAGTGCTTGTACGAGAGGTTTCCCTGGGGAAGGGGCTCAGTAGACCGCTGTAAGGAGATTTCGGCCTCAAAGCTGTCGAGAGCGTCCTGCTTCCTTAGTCCTAGCTTGTTCTTGAGAACCGTCGTTCCGGGATAACAGTACGGGTCATCAATCGCCTCGTACATGCTCGATCATCAGCCCTTCTTGTAGGCTTTGATGATCTCTTTTCGACGTTCGGAAGGAGATAGACCTTCGCGCTCAAAGCGTGCGTTGCGCTGCTTCATGGCAGCGGTCGGCTTGATGCCTTCAACGGCGCTGATTTGGGTGAAGCGCTCTCTACCAATTGTGAATTCGGCAGAAACACGCTTGTTGGGTGAGGATTTTTTGCGAACAGCCATATCCGAAGAATAGCACATTTCGTTACTGATTCCACTGAAGAGCAGCGCCGCAGTGCTGCCTCACAGCACCCGACGGGCAAATCACTTCGCTTAATCAGAAACGTGTCAAGCCCCTTCGCCAAAAATATTCCTCTTCCGTTTTTCCGAACAATATGATTTTCTCCGCTCATCCCGCCTCCACAAGAGGGGCGTATCGCGATCGTCACGGACGTTGGGAGCGGGATGCGGTGGACGAGAAGATGCTCAAAGCGCGCTTGCGCGCCGACGAAGGCATCTTTTCGGACGGCCAAGCCGTGTGGTCCTGTCCCCCCGACGCTGGGGTCAAGCTTGCGGGCGATCTCGCAGGTGATGGTGGCTAACAAGCCCGGTACACCAGGGAGAGCGCGGAGCAGCCGTTAACACCATCGCGCAGGGAATGCCGGTTGTTCCGGCTGAACCTGTGGTGACTGCCGCCTGCTTTCCTTGTTGCAGGCGGGCCATGGGTGCGGCCAGCATCCGGCATTCCCTGCGCCCTCTTGATCTCGAGGGACACGAAATGATGCATCACTCGGGCATTTCATGCCGCGGGAATGCTGAGTCACGTCCCCGCGCTGTCATGCCCCGCCTTGAGCGGGGCATCCAGTATTCCAGAGACGCTTGCGATTAAATCGATAGGCCGCGGCGTACTGGATCGCCCGGTCCCGTCTACGCCAAGGCTTCGACGCGGCATACAGTCTTAGGCCCGCCGAAGCTTTAGCGAAGGCGGCAAGCCGGGCGACGACATCGAGTTTGTTGTGGGTGCAGCTCCCCGCCTCAAAAGTTAATTTAACCTCCCGTTAAGGGAAATTTTTCGTTCTTTAAGGCAGCTCTTAAGGATTTGGGGCCACTAGTTAGATGATGCAGAAGTGCCCGTGCGCCGCGGGTGGGGTTGTGTTGTTTGATGAGTAACGCCGCCGACAAGCCCGAAGTCGTGCAGCTTCCGGCCGATCCGCCAGCAGCTCCGCTGGCGAGCAGCCGGCGCGCCGCCGCGCAGCGGGTCCGCGAGGCGCGCGACCGGTTAACGTCGACCAGCGGAACCCGCCCCGCCTTCGACCAGGAACTGCTTCGGCAATACGCGCAAACGCGGATGTCGGCATCCTATGTCGTGATGCTGCTCGTGGTTGCGACCGGCGCCCTGCTCGGCGTCTGGGTGCAGCCGCTCTCGGCCGCGGCCTGGACCTGCGGCGTGCTCTGCATCCACATCGCGATCATGCGCGCCTGCGTCCGCTTCCTCGCCGAGCCGCACTCGCTCGCCGCAGTCAGGAAATGGCGCTCGCGCTTCGTGCTGCTCGACCTGCTCTACGGGCTCGGCTGGATGGCGATCCTGATCCAGCCGGGGCTCGGCGCCATCTCCGACACGCTGATGATGTTTTTGATGCTGCTCGTCGTCGCGGTATCGAGCATGCTGGCCGCCAACCTGCCGATCGCAGCGCTTGCCGCCACCGTGCCGATCACGGTCGCGATCGCGCTCAATTTCATCCTCAGCGGCAAATTCGACAATTACGTGCTGGCGGCGTTTGCGATCGCCGCCGAAGGCTATTTCGCCCTGCTCGCCCACCGCCTGCACTCCACCACGCTGGCGACGCTGGAAGCACGCGCCGAAAAGGACGCGCTGATCGGCGAGCTCGAGCAGGCGAAATCGATCTCGGACGAGGCGCGCCACCGCGCCGAATCCGCCAACGTCGCGAAATCGCGCTTCCTCGCGCAAATGAGCCACGAGCTGCGCACGCCGCTGAACGCGATCCTCGGCTTCTCCGAGGTGATGAAGAGCGAAATCTTTGGCGGGCACGCGGTGCCCGTCTACAAGGAATATTCCGCCGACATCCACAATTCCGGCGTCCACCTGCTCAACCTCATCAACGAGATCCTCGATCTGTCGCGGATCGAGGCCGGCCGCTATGAGCTCAACGAGGAAGCGGTCTCGCTGGTCAATGTCGTGGCCGATTGCCACCATCTGTTGAAACTGCGCGCCTCGACCCGCGGCATCACCATCCACGAGGTGTTCGAGCTGGCCATGCCGCGGATCTGGGGCGACGAGCGCGCCATCCGGCAGGTCGTGCTGAACCTGCTCTCCAATTCGATCAAGTTCACCCCGCAGGGCGGCGAGATCTGGCTCAAGGTCGGCTGGACCGCTTCCGGCGGGCAGTATCTCAGCGTGAAGGATACCGGTTCCGGCATCGCCGAGGACGAAATCCCGATCGTGCTGGCCTCCTTCGGCCAGGGCTCCAACTCGATCAAGTCCGCCGAACAGGGCGCGGGGCTGGGCCTGCCGATCGCGAAAAGCCTGATCGACATGCATGGCGGCACCTTCACGCTGAAATCCAAGCTGCGCATCGGCACCGAGGTGATCGTCACCTTGCCGCCGGAGCGCGTGATGTCGGCCTTGGCGCCGGTGACCGAAGAAGCTCCGCCGCTACAGCCGGAAAGCATGCCCACCCCCGTGACCGATGAGAAGCATCGCGCACGCAACAAGCCGATCATGAGTGCCGGCACAGGGCTTTGAAAATTTGTTGAGAATCTGGCGCTTGCCTAAGCGTCACCCTATCAGTCAAACTTGCGGAATGAGCCAGGAAACGCCGTGCATCGCAGTCTGTATGATCGATCCCAGAACGAGCCTCTGCTTCGGTTGCGGCCGCACGCTTCCCGAGATCGCGCGCTGGCACCGGATGGAGAGCGCGGAGCGGCGCGCGGTGATGGCGCAGCTCGCGGACCGCATGGAGAAGGCCCACCTGCCGCGGATGGCGAGCGATCCGAAGCGCGGCTGAACGACCGCTACGTTGACGCGGGAGGCACGCGATGACCCGCCTCCTGCTGGTGCTGTTCCTGATGGCCGTGACCGCCAGCGCCGTGGTCGCCTATCGCGATCCCGAACAAGTCGCGCGCGCCAGCGACAGGATCTCGGACTTCCTGCGCAAGCGCGCCTCCTTGCCGGCTTCCGCCGTCCATGTTCCGCGCGGCCAGGGCGGCGAGTTCGCGGTCCACGCGCGGATCAATGGCGTCGGGGCGCCGATGGTGATCGACACCGGCGCGACCTCGGTGGTGCTGACCTACGAGACCGCGAAGGCGGTCGGCCTGCCGCTGGAGCTGCTGGAATACGACGTCGACGTCGAAACCGCCGGCGGCCACACCAAGGCCGCGCGGTTGACGCTCGACCGGCTCGCCATCGGCAGGCTGGTCGAACGTTCGGTGCCGGCGCTGGTGGTGCCGCGCGGGCAGATGAAGACCAACCTGCTCGGCATGAGCTTCCTCGACCGGCTGGAAAGCTGGGAAGTGCGCGCCGACCAGCTGGTGCTGCGCGGCTTTCCGGAGCCCGTGACCTCACGCAGCGATCGCGGCCGCAGCACGCTCTTCAACTAGCGCGATCGCCTCATGCAGCACGCTCACACCGGCATTCGGCTTGACGCCCTGCTCGGAGAGATGCCGGCGGAAGGCCCGCGCGCCAGGTACCGCATGGAAGGCGCCGACGAAATGCCGGGTGATCGCGTGCAGCCGCGTGCCGCGCGCGAGCTCCCGCTCGATATAGGGCATCATCGCCTCGAAGGCGCCTTTCATGCTCGCATGCGGCGCTGCCTCGCCGAACAGCATGGAATCGACATTGAGGAGCCGCCACGGCTCCTGATAGGCCGCGCGTCCCAGCATCACGCCGTCGACATGCTTAAGATGCGCGCTCGCCTCCTCGATGCTTGCGACGCCGCCATTGATGATGACGAGCACGTGAGGCAGGGCAGCCTTGAGCCGATAGACCCTGTCGTAGTCGAGCGGCGGGATATCGCGGTTTTCCTTCGGCGACAGGCCGCTCAGCCAGGCCTTGCGCGCATGCACGATCAGCACGTCGGCGCCCGCGGCGATGACGCCGCGCGCAAGCGCATCGAGCGCGATTTCCGGGTCCTGGTCGTCGATGCCGATCCGGCATTTCACCGTGACCGGAATTTTCACCGCGCGCTTCATGGCCTCGACGCTGGCCGCCACAAGGTCCGGCTCCGCCATCAGGCAGGCGCCGAAGCGGCCGTCCTTCACGCGGTCCGAGGGGCAGCCGACATTGAGATTGATCTCGTCATAGCCAAAATCCTCGCCGATCTTCGCCGAGGTCGCGAGATCGGCCGGATCGGAACCGCCGAGCTGCAGCGCGAGCGGATGCTCGCTCGCATCAAAGCCGAGCAGCCGCCCGCGGTCGCCATGGATGATGGCGCTACTCGTCAGCATCTCCGTGTAGAGCCGCGCCCGGCGCGAGAGCAGACGGTGGAACACCCGGCAATGCCGGTCGGTCCAGTCCATCATGGGCGCTACGCAGAATTTGAATTTACTGGAATCGCTCATGCTTCAGTCTTATCAACGATTTATACCGAAACGAGCATCGCCTGATTTCATCTCTTTGCTTGCCTTTTTCGCACCATTTTGGTGCTTATTTACGACAGAGTCGTAAATCGAAGGGGCAAGTCGTAGTGGGAACGATTAACGCACGCCGTCGCAAGAACGGCACTATAGCCTATTCCGCCCAGATCCTATTGATGCGCTCCGGGCAGATTGTCCACCGGGAATCCCGCACCTTCAACGACCGCGCCATGGCCAAGGGCTGGATCGAGCGGCGCGAGCGGGAGCTCGACAAGCCCGGCGGTCTGGAGGCCGCCAAGATCGGCAAGGAGACGCTCGGAGACGCGATCGACAAATACGTCGCCACCAGCCGCAAGAAGATCGGCAAGACAAAGGCGCACGTCCTCGAGGCGATCAAGGGCATGGACATCGCCGAGAAGCAATGCCGCATCATCAACAGTGAGATGCTGATCGAACTGGCCGAGGAGCTTTTGAAGAGCCGGCAGCCGCAGACGGTCGCCAACTACATGTCGCACCTTCAGGCGGTGTTCGCGGTCGCAAAGCCGGCCTGGGGCATGGAGCTTGATCTTAATGCGATCAAGGGCGCCCACGCGGTCTGCCGCCGGCTTGGGATTACGAGCAAATCGAAGATGCGGGATCGCCGGCCGACCCTGGACGAGCTCGACAAGATCCTCACGCGTTTCGGTGTCGTCGAGGCCAGGCGGATCGGAACCGTGCCGATGCAGAAGATCGTCGCCTTCGCCATCTTCTCTACCCGCCGGCAAGAGGAGATCACCCGCATCCTGTGGAGCGACCTTGAACCCGGCCGGGTCTTGGTAAGAGACATGAAGCACCCGGGCGACAAGGTTGGCAACGACACATGGTGCGACCTCGTGCCAGAGGCCGAGAAGGTGATCGCCTCGATGCCGAAGGTGGAGCCGGAGATCTTTCCGGTGACGACCGATGCTGTCTCGGCATCCTTCACGCGCGCCTGCCAGTTTCTGAATATCGAGGACCTTCATTTCCACGACCTTCGGCACGACGGCGTCTCCCGCCTCTTCGAGATGGGCTGGAACATCCCCAAGGTGTCTGCAGTCTCCGGCCACCGCTCATGGCAATCGCTGAAACGCTACACCCACCTCCGGCAGACCGGCGACAAGTACGCGGGCTGGAAGTGGCTCGAGGAGATCACATGAACATCCGGTTCACCTCCGACCACCTGTGTGTACCGAAAACACAGGGCAACGAGTCGAGGTTAACATCGCAGCGGTCCTAAAATATCCAGCAGATATTTGGGGCTCTTTCGTGAGGATTAGCGCCGCCGATCTGAAGCGCCGCTGACATGGGCAGATTTGCGACTCGGGTGCTGACTTAATACTTTTCGGACCGGCATCAGAACCACGAGCAAGTAGCATCTCGATCCACTCGTCCGATTGCAGACGACAGAAGCAGCCGCCGTTCGTGATGCTCGAAGGCGAACCCTATGGTTCGAGGGTCACTGGCTGCCCCGCTCGCATCGATTGCAGCGCTCCATCAAACGCGGCAAGTGTGGCCAACACCTCCTCCTGGCGTATCGGAAACGGCTGCTTGCCTTCGACGGCATCGGCAAACGCGGCGAGCTCCTTCGCGAGCACATCGACGGCTGGAAAGATAATCGTTTCCAGCTTGGTGCCCGAACGGCGTCTCACGAGCGTGACTTCGTCCAGCACCTCTGCTGAACCATGGGTGCCGAACACGTGAACACGCCAATAGAATGGCGTGGCGCGAATCGTCGCAAGGGTCCCCGTGATGCCGTTCGCGAAATCGATGGCCAGCATCGCGCTGTCGAGCGGCGGCGGCCCGGGCTCTCGCGGACTGAGGCGCGCGTAGACCTGGCGTGCCGGTCCGAACAAACTGATGAACGCGTCGAGTACGTGCAGCCCGGCCCCGGTCAGACCACCACCAGGCGACTTATCCGGAGATAATCGCCAGCCGTCGGTGATGCCCTGCGAGTTCTCATTGCTGTTATGCCCCTCGACGTGAAGGATGGTACCGAGCTCCCCGCTTCCAACAACCTCTCGCAGGACCTGCAGTGACGGCCAGAAACGACGGCTGTGCCCCACTGCCAGTACGACACCTGCGGAGCGGCAGGCTTCGAACATGCGCACAGCGTGTTCGCGGCAGAGCGCCAGAGGCTTTTCGCAGAAAACCTGCTTGCCGGACGACGCTGCCGCGATCACCTGCGCAAGGTGCTGCGAATGTGGCGTTGCCAGCAGCACGGCCTCGATCGCGGGATTGGCGAGCACCGCTTCAAGGCTCTCGGCGAGCGCGAGGTCGTGCGCCGCACAGAAGCCGCGCGCGCGTTCGGCATCGGGCTCGACGGCGTCCGTGATCTTCAGCCGACCACTACGTTGCGCGGCTTCGACAAGGCTTCTTCCCCAGCGTCCCAAGCCTGCGATGGCACATTGAATCATGATATCATCCGCAACAGATCGACCGGGCGTGAACCGGACCAAGATTGAGACACTCCCATTTTGGCCGTATAAGGTAGCCTGGTCTTCAAGGCAGGATATCCCATGGTCGATGTCAATGATCTTTATGCACGCGGTCTCGATCGACGCAAACGAATGCTCGGAGCGACGCAAGTCGAGAACCGGATGGCCGCGGCCGGCGATTTCGGTGCGCCGTTGCAGAACATCATCAATGCCTATGTCTACGGCGATATCTGGGAGCGAAAGGGTCTTTCCGACCCGACACGCAGCCTGGTGATGCTCGCCATCACTGCGGCCAGTGGCAAGGCCGCCGAGTTCCGCGTGCATGCGCAAGGCGCGCGAGCGAACGGCTGCACGCCCGAGCAGGTGCAGGACGTGCTGCTGCTGGTGGCGATGTATTGCGGCATCCCTGCCGCGATCGAGACCACCCGAATGGCGGCGGAAATATTTTCGGATACCTCGCCACCGGCCGATCCACACAGGGGTTGAGGAAGCAGGTCGTTGCGAGCGGCGTCCACCGCAGCAGTCGGCCTCCCGCCCTCGCGGGCATGACCCAACATTCACATCGCAGCCTCCGCAAAAATTCCGGCTTACCTCCCTCTCCGGCATCTCAGATCCGATAAAGGCGCGCGGCCGTATCGTGAAGGATGGCGCGCTGCTGCTTGTCGTCGAGATACCCGATCGCGTCGCGAAATGTCTTGTAGAGCCCTGCATAGTCGGTCCAGAGTTTCTCGATCGGGAAATTGCTGCCGTAGAGGCAGCGGTCCACTCCGAAAATGGCGACGGTCTCGCGGATGACCGGCGCCATCACATCGGTGCGGCATGCACGAACGTACCGAATCCGGACAGCTTGACGTTCACGTTCGGCTGCTCGGCAAGGGCAAGCATCCCTGCTCGCCATTGCTTCTTCGAGCATCCCGGCATGCTCGAGAACGAATGTCGTCTCCGGAAACGCCTGCGCCAGGGCCGCCCCGTCCTGTATCTGATCGGCGAAGACCTGCAGTTCGAACAGCAGATGGTATTTGGCAAGATGCGCGAAGCCGCGTCGCCATGCAGGATCGTTCATCATTTTCGGATGCGGCGCGAACCGATATTGAGGGTTTTCATGCCAATGAAGCTGTTGCCGGATCCCGCGTGTGGCCGGCAGCTTGGCCAATCTTGCAATAAGCTCACCAGCATCCGGGTCGGCGAGATCGGCATGGGCCACATTGGCGTGCGGCCAACCGGTAGCATCGATCACCGATTGAACCCATTTCGCTTCGTCGTAGCTTTGACCAACTGGCCAGTTGGTCTGCACATAGACCGACTTGACGACGCCGCAGCCATCGAGATCGGCGCGAAACTCCTCGATTGGATAGTCGCGGCGGATCGCCCCGTAGGGACCGAAGATGCGCGGCACTTGCGGCCCCGACAGCCAGGTCAGATCCTTAAGCCGCCAGATGTGGTGATGCGCGTCGATCGTCGGGATGGCTTTCAAGGTCGCGTCCTTATCGGGCTTCCTATTTCTTGCCGACCGGAAGGCCAGCCATCGCCTCGATCACGGCGGCGACCGCCGCGGTGTCCTGATCGCCAAAACCCGACGCGACCGCAGCATTGAACAGCGGCACGGCGGCGGAAAACATTGGCGTCGGGCAGGCGAGCGAATTGGCAAAATCCGCGATGACCCGCATGTCCTTGCGCCAGAGTTCGAGCGGCATGGTGCGGATCGGCAGGTACGTGTCGGCAATCAGCATCTCGCCCCGGACGTCGAGCACGCGCGATCCGGCGGCTCCGTCGCTCACGACGGCAAACACCTGCGCAGGATCGAGCCCCGCCTTGCGCGCCAGAGTAAAGGCTTCTCCTGCCACCGCCGTATGCACGGCGACCATGAGGTTCGCCACGTACTTCATCTTGGAGCCGTTGCCGAACGGGCCGAGATAGTGCGGAGCGCGAGAAAAGCCTTGAAACACCGGAAGGCAGCGGTCGTAATGTGCCTTGTCACCGCTGCCATAGACCAGCACATCGCGCACGAGCGCCTGGCTGCCCGAGCCGGATAGCGGGCAATCGAGCATCGGGATACCGGCCTCATTCAGCCTTGCCTGCGCTGCGAGTTTGTCTTCCAGCGTGAAGGTCGAGGTTTCAGCCAATACACGATCGCCGCGCAGCAGTGTCCGCAATTCGTCGACCACATTGGACAAGGCCTTGGCCGACGGCAGCGAGGTGATCAGGATGTTGGCGGCTTTTCCCACTTCCGCCGCCGACGCTGCTGCAGTGCCGCCCAGCGCCTTGAAGGCATCGACAGCGCGGGGCGAGATGTCGTAGCCGATCACATCGAAGCCGGCCGCGATGAGGTTCTTGCTCATCGCCGATCCCATGATGCCGAGACCGATCATTCCGACGTTCTTGTCAACCCGATTTGGCACGATGACTCCAGTGTCTCATTGATGATGGCTCGACCAGAAGGCGGGCAGCTCAGTGCAATCCTTGCGGCCCCAGCCCTCCCGGCTCGCCTGATCGTAGATGGCGAGCGTCTTCTCGGCCAGCGGCAGGCCGAAGCCCAGCGCCTTCGCCTCCGCGACCATGGTGCGGAAATCCTTGCGGATGGAATCGCAATCAAACGTCGCCGAGCCCGGGTCCTTGGCTTGCAGGGCGAGCGCGACCGCGCCGCCTCGCGCCTTCAGGACGTTCGGTCCGCCTGAGGTGTCCGCGAACAATTCCATCAGCCAGGCCGGATCGAGGTTGAGATGGCGGCAGAGCGAGTAGGCTTCGCCGAGCGCCTGCCAGAACACCCCGAGGGGCAGGTTGATCGCGAGTTTCATGCTGGCGCCGGCGCCGATCGGGCCAACGAGGTCGACGCGCCGGCACATCTGCTCCAGCAGCGGTTTTACGCGCGCGAAGTTCTCCTTGGTGCCGCCGGCGAGGCCCAGCAGCTTGCCCTGCAGGGCCGGACCAACGGTGCCACCGACGGGACATTCGACCATCGCGCCGCCCTTGGCGCTGATCTTCCTGGCGAGTTCGATCTCGGTCGACGGCTGCACGGTACTCATCTCGATGAAGGTCTTTCCCGAGACGTCTCCGGCAAGCAGGCCAGAGTCGCATTCATAGACGTCGCCGATGGCCTTGGCGTCGGTCAGGATCGTGATCACGACGTCGGAGCGGGCGGCGAGATCGGTCGGGCTCGCCGCCGCGGCCGCGCCTGCCTTCACCAGCGGCTCGATCTTGTCAGCGCTGCGATTCCAGACCGTGACCTCGTGTCCGACCTCGATCAGCCTCTTTGCGATCGCGCCTCCCATCCGGCCCAATCCGGCGATGCCCACTTTCATGTTGCTCTCCCATTGCTGCGGCCGCTTCCGGCCTCGTTACCTTTTGTCGTCCGAACCTGGGCGGCCGCGTCTCGTTCGGGATCGACCAGATGCATGTGCGCAGATCGGCGATTATCGGAGCCCCGTCGGATCAGACCGCGCTCTCTGTGGCGAGGCCCGCGCCCATCAGCCTCTCAAAGAAGCCTTGTGCTTCGAGGGTGGCGACTGGAACAAGATCGACCGCATCTTCCGGAGCCACCTGCCGCGGCAATGCACCGACCCTGTGAAGGATCGCCGACGCATTTCGCACGCCTTCCAGGCTCGGATACATCATGGCGCCCATGTAGCGCGCGAACAGCACCCAGGTCGGCCGCAGCACGTCCATGTCGGTCTCGCCCGAATATTTGCGCAGGACATGGATTCCGAAGGCGGCGTCGCTGCGGAAGCGGTGCACCGCCTGGCAGAAGGATCTGACATAGCGCAGCGCGATGTCGGGATGGCGCCTCATGTAGCCTCGGGTCGATGCCGCGCAACTATTCTGGAAGGACACGTCGAGCCGGCCGAAATCCTCGACAATGTGGTAGCCGCGCTTCGGTGCCTGGAACGTTTCGGGCGCGTGCATGATCGCGACATCGACCTTGCTCTGGTCGAGCAGCAGATCGAGCCGGGCCCCGGCATTGCCAACCACGACGATCTCGACATCCCTGTCGATCGACCAGCCCCAGCGATCGAATGCCATGATCATCGCGCATTCGTCGGCGTCGCTGCGGAACGTGACACCCCAGCGTTTGCCCCGCAGTTCCTCACGCGTCTTGATACCGGGGCGCGCTGCGACCTGCTGGGCGCTGCGCGAGATGGCGGAGGCGATCACCACGGCATCGCCGCCGTGGCGGTGGTTGGCCAGCAACAGTTCCGCGCCGACCGCGTTGGTGAATTGCGCTTCCCCTTCGATCACCGCCTTCAGCGAATTGGGATGGCCATGGTAGAAGACGAGCTCCGGCTCGAGGCTGTTCTCGCGGAAATAGCCGCCTTCGAGCGCGGCGAAGACCGGCGCCACGCCGGCCCCGCGATGCGCCATGGCAATCTTGATCTTGTCCAATTTTCAGATCTCTCGATATTGGCTCGAAAGCATGATGATCATTTCAGGCCGCTCAGGCCGAAGCCGCGATTGATCGAGCGCTGCAGGATCGCAAACAGCAGGAACACCGGGATGGTCGCGAGTACAGCGATCACCATCTGCTCGGTCGGCGGGTTGCCGTAGTCCTCGCCGAACTGGACCAGACCGAGCGGGAAAGTGCGCAGGCTATCGACCGATACGACGGTGAGCGGCCAGAGATACTGGTCCCAGCTGTCGCGGAAGGAGAAGATCGCGAGCACCGACAGCGCGGGCCAGCACTGCGGCACGATGATCTGCAGCAGAATGCGCAGTTCGCCGGCACCGTCGATCCGCGCCGCCTCGATGTAATCCTTCGGGATCGAGATCATCGATTGCCGCATCAGGAAAACGCCGAAGGCATCGATCAGCAGCGGCGCCACGATACCTTGATACGTGTTGATCCACTCGAACTTGTGGATCACGAGGAAAGTCGGCACCAACGTGACTTCGAGCGGTAGCATCAGCGTCGACAGGATCAGAAGCAGCACGATGCCGGATCCCGGGAAGCGGAACTTGGCGAGCCCATATCCGGCGAGCGTGCAGAACACGACGTTTCCGATCATCACCGCCAGCGAGACGATACCGCTGTTGAGGAAATACTGCGCGAACGGTGCGCGCGACAGCGCATTTGGATAATTCTCGAAATGCCAGACCGAGGGGATCCATTCGGTGCGGAGCTGGAACATCTTCTCGCCGACCTGGAACGACATCACGGTCATCCACAGGATCGGAATAATGAAGCCGAAGGCGAGCACGGCCAGCAGGGCAAGGCCGGTGGCCTGGCGAAGACGCAGCATATGGTGGTGATGGGAAGACCGTCGCGGCGCGGCTACATCGAGTGATGCCATCAGAGGTAAATCCGTTCGCTTCGGGAGAAAAGCCGCATCTGCACGCAGGTAAAGCACAGCATGATTGCGAACAGCACTACGGATATCGCCGCCGCTTGCCCCATCTTGAAATAGGAAAACCCGGTCTCATAGATCAGCATCGACAGCACCCGCGTCGCGTTGCCCGGCCCGCCCCCCGTGATCAGATAAGGCATCAGGAAGATGCGCGCGGACAACAGCGCCGAGACCACCACGACAAAGAAGATGGTCGGCATCAGAAGCGGCAGCGTGATATGGATAAACCGCCGGATCGGGCCGGCGCCGTCAAGCTCGGCCGCTTCGTAATAATCGTCCGGTAGCGCGAGCAACGCCGCAAGGAACACCACCATGAAGTAAGGCGCGAACCGCCAGACCGTGACCATGATGATTGCCGGCATGGCCGTGGCCGAATTGGTCAGCCAGTCGATACGGCCGAAGCCGAAGGGCTGCAGAATCTGGTTGACCACGCCATAGGGATGCAGCAGCAGACGCCACACGAGACAGACGGCGATGATCGGCATCAGGTTGGTCAGGAACATCGCCGTCATGCAGTGCCGCGCGCCGGGGATGCCGGTGTTGATGGCGAGTGCGAGCCCCAGTCCGGATACCGTCAGCAGGAGCGTCGAGCCACCGATATAGACGAGCGTGTTCACCAACGTCTCTCGGAATATCGGATCTGAAAGCAGCGCCCGGTAATTGTCGAGCCCGACAAAGCGCGGCGCAGATATCATGTCATAGGAGTTGAAGCTGAGCGCAATCGCCCACAGCATCGGACCATATTTGAAGACGACGAAGAAGATCAGCGTCGGCAAGACGAAGGCGAGGCCCCACAGGTTGATGCGCGTGTGATAGCCGATGCGCCAGAACCGGCGCGCGGAAGGCTGCGCGCCGGCGCCTTTCTTCTCATATGAGCCGATCGACGCAAGTTCTGCCATGAAAGCGCTCGATTCCTTTTCTTTGCACGCTCGGCTCGTCAGCCCTTCCTGTAGGCTGCGGCGGCGCGATCGGCTTCGGCCGCGACCTCGTCCAGCGTGGTTTTGATGTCGGCCTTGCTCAGCATGATCTTCTGCACGCCGCGATGCATGGCGTCGGCCAGCTCGTTGAACACGAGCGAGCGCGGCAGAAACACGCCTTCGTCCTTGGCCTTGATGATCTCGTTGACATAGGGGAATTTCTGCACCTCGGCATTGTCGGCCCAGCCGCTCTTCTTGGCGAAGGTGAACGGCGCCGCGTCGTGCCAGGCATCGACCAGATCCGCCATCATGAATTTATAGAGCTCGTGCAGCGTCTCTTGCTTCTCGTCGGACACCTTGGCGTTGATCACCAGGTTGAAGCCGTACGTTGTCGAGATGCCCTTGCCGGTCACGAAGCCCGGATATTGCACCGGACGGAAGTAATTCAGCTCGGCCATCGCCGGGTTCTGAGCCTTCACGAGTTCGACCGGCAGCGGATGGCAGAAGAACATGGAGCAGCGTTCTTTCAGGAAGTCCATGCCGGGGACCGGATTCGTCGCGATCGAATCGGCGGGATCTTCCGCGCCGTATTTCTGCGCGATCGAGGCGCGGATGGTCATGGCGCGGACGCCGGCCTCGTTGTTGACGATGCACTTGCCGGCTTCGTCGAACCACTTGCCGCCGGCGCCGATCAGGATCGGGTTGAACTGGATCATGGTCCATTGCGCCGCGTGCATCGCGAACTTGAAACCCTGGCGCGTGAACTTGTCGCCGTCCTTGATGGTGAGGCGCTTGGCAACCTCGCCCAGCTGCTCCCAATTCTGCGGCCAGTCCTTGTCGGGATCGAGGCCGACCTCCTTGAACTGCTTGGTGTCGAGATAGTTGCAGTAGCCATAGAACCACATCGGGTAGCCGTAGACCTTGCCGTCCTTGGTGGCGCCGTCGACATAGGCCTTGGCGTAATCGGCAACGAACGTGTCGTAGGAGGGATAGCCGAGCTTTTTCACATCGAGCGGCGCCAGCAGCCCCTTGTCGAGCCACACCGGCATGAACCAATCCTGACTCACAAAGCCGTCCGGCGCCGTGCCCGTGGCAAAGCCGACGCTCAGCTTCTTGCCCAGATCGCCGAATGGGAACCACTGGAAGTCGACCTTGACGTTCGGGTTCTGCTCCATGAAGAGCTTGATCCGCTTGTGCACCCAGGGGCGTTGTTGCGGGTTGTCGAAGGTCCAGAAGCTCAAATTGACCGGCTTCTTGGTTTGCGAGAAGGCGCGTGGCGCGATGACGGACCCGAGGCCTGCGGCGCCGATGCCCCTGATGATTGTGCGGCGGGTCAGATTCCAGTTGCTCGGTTTGCTCATGTTTCTCTCCCCGAAAAAATCGACGCCAGATGTTTTGTCAGGCTGTTGCTCATTTGATCAGATGATCCTGCGGCGCCTCCGAACGGATTGCGAATGAGGTCATCAGCCGCGAGACACGCTCAAATCGGCAGCGACGCCTATGGCGATGGCCATCATGGCTGCCCTCTCGCCGGAAATCTCTTGATAGTCTGGCTGATGCAGGGCTGCGTCTGCTGGAGACGCAAATGGCGAAGCTCACCTGTAGCGGCGCCATGGCACCGACAGCGCGGTGTTCCGAACGGACCTTTTCGGGCGCGAATGCCCCCAACGCATCCTCCCATGATGTTTTCCTGAAGCGTAGTGGGTCGGAAGATCAGGCGTCAAGTATTTTCGAAAATCTTGCGTTCGAGGCAAAAAGTTGTGAAGATTGCCTGATGATCGCGATCGGTGATGTTTCCCGCACACTGGCGGACGAGGCTTATGCGCGCATTCGTGCGGCCATGCATTCCGGGCAGCTCGAGCCCGGACAACGCTTGCGATTCAGTGACTTGCAGACCCTGACGGACACCAGCGTCACCCCGGTCCGTGAGGCCTTGGCGCGATTGACCGCGGAAGGCTTCACGGAGCTCGAGGGCCATCGCGGGTACCGCGTGGCACCGGTATCGTCGCAAGATCTCTGGGACGTCGTGAAGAACCGGCAGCAGCTCGAAAGTGAGGCGCTGCGACTTTCGATCGAACTCGGCGACGATCACTGGGAGGCCCAGCTCATCTCTGCCCATCATCTGCTCTCGCGTATGGATCGCGAACGCGCCGACCTGCCGACGGCGGTGGATGAACAATGGGAGAAGCGCCACGAGGCCTTCCACGAAGCCCTGATCTCCGCCTGCCAATCGAAGGTGCTGCTCGGCTTCTGCAGCCAGCTCTCGGCGCGCGCCAACCGCTACCGCCGCCTGTCGATCTCCGCGCCGCCGCGCGATATCAAGACCGAGCATCGCCTGATCTTCGAGGCGACCATCGGACGCGATGCCCCGGCCGCGACCAGATTACTTCGCGACCATTTCGAGCGTACCGCCCGCATGGTCGATGAGCTCCTCAAGAACAAGTGGTGACGTTCCTCAAAGCCCGCCCCGCAACCTGCCTGCATCGTCCAGTTTCGTTGCCCGCGAGAGAACGGGCCGACAAAAGTCCCCTGGGAGTGAAAGCCAATGAAGCATCGTCTGCTCGGCCGCACCGGCCTCTATGTCACCGAACTTTGCCTGGGCACCGCGACCTTTGGCGGCCAGGGCTGGTGGAAGGTCTGGGGCGAGGTCGATCAGTCCAACGCCAACCAGCTCGTCGAGCGCGCGCTTGCTGCTGGCGTGAATTTCATCGACACCGCCGACGTCTATGCCGAAGGTCATTCGGAACGAATGCTTGGACAAGCGCTACGCGACCTCAAGGTCAAGCGCGAGGACGTCATCATCGCCACCAAAGTGCGCGGCCGCAGCGGCCCCGGCCCCAACGACGTCGGCCTCTCGCGTGGCCACATCATGGATGCGGTGGAAGCGAGCCTGAAGAGGCTGAGGCTCGACTATATCGACCTCTACCAGGTCCATGGAGCGGACCTCGTCACTCCGATCGAAGAGACCATGAAGGCGCTCGACAATCTCGTCACACGTGGCCTCGTCCGCTACATCGGCGCATCCAACATGTCGGCATGGCAGATCATGAAGGCGCAGGGGTTGGCGCGGCAATACAACTACGCGCGCTTCGAGACAGCGCAATGTTACTACACCATCGCCGGCCGCGACCTCGAGCGCGAGATCATTCCGATGGCGACCGACCAGCAGATGGGCCTGATGATCTGGTCGCCGCTCGCCGGCGGCTTCCTCTCCGGAAAATTCACTCGCGAGGGGGCAGCGGCCTCGAATGACGCGCGGCGGCTGTCGTTCGACTTTCCACCGGTCGACAAGGAGCACGCCTATGATGTTATCGAGGCGATCCAGCCAATCGCCAAGGCCCGTGGCGTCTCGGTGGCGCGCATCGCGCTGGCCTGGCTGCTGCACCAGAAACCCGTGACCAGTGTCATCGTCGGCGCCAAGTCGATCGAGCAGCTCGACGACAACCTGGCGGCTGCCGAGCTTCAGCTTTCGGCCGATGAGCTTGCAACCCTCGACAAGGTCAGCGCGCGGCCGCTCGAATATCCGCAATGGATGCTGGCGCGCCAGCACGGCGATCGCCTTCCAGCGACCTTGCGATAGGTCAGATTTCGCCGGGTAGGATCAGTCATTCGTCGCGTGAACGCTTCCAGCTGCAGGCCCTTATCGGCGGCATGCTTGGGCAGTCGGTCTCAGAAAAAGACCGTCAGAACGATCACAATTCTTGACGGTCTTTTCTCCGTCGGGTCTTGCGACTTGTGATCAAACCGTCGGAAGAACCGTCAAATGAGTCGGCTTGGTCCGTTCGCCGCGAATGTCAACTCCCGATAAATCAAAGATTTGGACAAACAACGGCACGGAGAGACGATGCGAAGGCAAGTGATCATGAGATCTCCCGTAACTCTCTATCTTTCCAACGCTATCTCCCTCCAGCGCCCTCAATGAGATATTTTGTAACGCTCTATCTTTCCTGCGCTATTTCCCTCCAGCGCACTCCAGAATATCTCATACCCCTACTCCCACTCGATCATTTAGGACGACATTACCGCGTTGATTTACAAGTAAAAGTTCTCAACGCCGACGGTCAAATACCGACGGTTTACCCGCCCGAACTTTTTGGTTCTGAATTCACAGGAAAATTTGTGTCGTTCAGAGCAAGTACGGCTTCGGCAACTATCGGAGTCAATCGCCAAATCCGACGTGTGCCAGGTGTGACGGCCGCTGCGTCCCTTCTCTCGATTTCCGCCTGGTACCGTCAACTATTCTCAGTCGAGGGATGGCCCGCTTCGCGCTCCAAGCAACTTCACTGGCTACGCCAAACTGCGCGATAGCAACCGGCCGCAAAATCCGCCGCCGTGCAACCAGACGAGAACGGGCATCGGGCCGGGGCGGACCTTCGGGGCCCAGATATTGAGGATCAGACAGTCTTCGTTCTGCGGCTGATAGAGCTAAAGATTGCTCCAGCGAATCGCGTTCGGCTCATTGATGTTAAATGTTGTTCTCTGAGAGCGTCGTACATCCGACTTCCTCAAGAAGGGCGGTTGCAGTGTTATGATCGGTTAAGACCCGACCGCATCGTTAAGACGACGAAATCGAAGCTGCGGCGTCGGCAGCCGCAGGGCTACCAACTTTCAGGGGAGCCTGTTTGTGGTCTTCGAGTATTGCCTTGATCGTACGCGCACAGCGACCGCATTTTGCCGCGCAGCAGAGCGAGGTATAGACCTGCTTCAAGCGCGCACACGGTGTTCCGCTAGCTATCGCAGATCTTATCTGGCTGTCGCTGAGGACGTTGCAACTACAGACGATCACGGCACGTGGTCCTGAATGCCGCAACACCCGCCGAGGCTATTTCACTCAACTGCGAGCACAAGCGTCCACCGGAGCGCGGGCCAATAGCGGCAAAAACCGCAACCACTGCCACATCCAAGAGAGCCGAGCGGTGCAGCCTGAGGAATGAGTAAAGCTTAAAGAATTCCAGAACAGATGCGATGGAAGCCAACATGATGCGATCCTCCTTTTGTGTGTATTACCCTACCGAGCGCGGTCCGAGAGACACAGCACCGTTTTCGTCTATCTTCATACCCATCGGGTATGGCGCTGATCGAGGCTGAATCGCATCGGAACCGATCGGAAATCTCGAGCGTTCGCGGCCCGCCGGACGACCCAAATGCAAAGCCAACGCGAAGTGAGCGGCAGCTACAACAGCACGCCGACTAAACCATCTTAAAGCTATAGTCCGGACTATTTCAGAATTGAGAGTTCTCAGCCGCCTGAAGTCTGAGAGAACTCCGCGCTTCGGCAGGCGTTGCTGGCCTACAGCCATGCTTTCCGAGCAAGCTGGCTGCGATGCGCACAAGCTCATCGTTGCCGGACGCGAGTCGATCTTTGACTATACGAATATTGTCTTCCATGCCGGTGCGTACAGCATCAGCTCCGCGCTCCAGGGCCCATTGCATTACCCGGGATTGCTCGCGGCCAATGCCGGCGGCCGTCCAGGTCGCCCCGGGAATGATGCGCCTCGTCTCCTTCAAGAGAATATCGAGTAGATGCTCGTCGGCCGGGAGTGCGTTCTGGACAGCCATCACGAACTGGATATGGGGTCTCGGCGACATCAAGCCGGCATCGATCAATCGTTTGGCGCCGTGAATGTGCGACAGGTCGAAGATTTCAATCTCTGGCGCGATCCCGAACTGCTTCATTTTCGATGCCAGATCGAGCACCAACCCCGCCGGATTCTCGTACACAATCGTGGGAAAATTGGTCGAACCGGTCGAGAGAGAGGCCATATCCGGCCGATGAATGAGCGAAAGACCGCGCGCGGCCGAATCGCGCCCTCGGCCACCTGTCGAGAACTGCACGATCATGCCCGGGCAGTGCTTGCGCACTCCGGCCTGCACTTCGGCGAACCGGTCGGGATTCGAGGAAGAAGACTCGTCGTCGTTGCGTACATGGATATGCACCAGTGCGGCACCTGCCTCGTATGCCGCGTGAGTGGACTCGATCTGCTCAGCGGGCAACACAGGAAGCGCCGGATTGTCTCTCTTGCGTGGGAGAGAGCCTGTGATTGCAACGGCGATGGTGACTGGGCGCATGGCGAATTTCCATTATCCTTGATGACCGGCAAGATGATGTTGGCGCGGCGCCGGGTGCAAGACGCAAGATCGCCGCGGACACTTCGCGAAACAGCACGCAGCTCCTGACAGGGCTGGATCGGACTTTCACGATCCGCGCTTTTGCGTCGGGTTGTGCTCGGCTTGTGAAACCGTAGGCGAGGATCCGATTGATGCACAGGATCAATTCGGTCTATCTTTATACTCGGAAGGTATGGTGTAAAGGAGCGATCCCGTGGAGCTACGTCACCTGCGTTACTTCACCATGGTTGCTGCGGAAGGTTCATTCAGCCGCGCTGCAGAAAAGCTGCATATTGCGCAACCACCGCTGAGCCGCCAAGTGCAGCAGCTCGAGGAAGAGCTCGGGGTGCGGCTGCTCGACCGGGGGCGGCCGCTTACGTTGACGGAGCCAGGCCGATATCTGTTCGAACAGGGACGACAGATATTGCAGCGCATTGACGAGATGCGCGCAATGACCAAGCGGATCGCCAAGGGCACGGTGCTGCAATTCAACATCGGCTTCGTCGCTTCTACCCTCTACGACGCGTTGCCTGAGCTGATCCGCCGCTTTCGCATCATCGCGCCCGACGCAGAGGTCAATCTTCTGGAGATGACGACGCTCGAACAGGTTGCGGCTTTGAAAGATGGCCGTATTGACATTGGCTTCGGCCGCCTTCGCTTCGACGACGATGCCATCGTTCGCCGCATCATTCGCGCGGAGCGCCTCTGCTTAGTGGTGCCACGTGGGCACAAGCTGGCGAGCAAGAAGGGAAAACTTCGGCTGCGCGCGGCCGCGGAGGAACGACTGATTGTCTATCCCAAGTCACCGCGGCCGAGTTATGCAGACCAGGTGCTATCGTTCTATCGAGACGCAGGCATCGAGGCAAAAGTCGGTACAGAGGCAAGAGAGCTTCAGACCGCGCTGGGGTTGGTGGCTTCTGGCGGAGGCGTTTGCATTGTGCCTGCCTCGGTCAAACGTCTAGGGCGTGACGACGTGCGATTCATCGACCTCGACGAACCGAAGATGGTGTCACCTATCATCATGAGCCACCGCAAGAACGATACTTCTGCGCTGCTTCTGCATCTGGTTAAGTTGGTACGTGAGTTCGACAAATGGGATGCCGCTTCCGGTCAAGCGCCTTCCGACGCTGTGTAGCGACTACTAGGCGCCGGCCAAGAGACAGCACACAATGCTGGAGGCCTCGCCAATCTATTTGTACACCGCCGCGTTTTCTTTCCGATGGGGCTGGAAGCGTCTTTTATCCGAGATCGCCGCCAGCGACAGGAAGAACGCTGCCGGTAATATAACCCGCCTCGTCCGACGCTAAGAAAAGGATTGGAGCGGACTGTTCCTCGATCGTGCCATACCGCTTGAAAAAGCTGGAGTCCTTTACTTGTTCGACGACCTCGGTCATCCAGACCCGCTCTTGGGGTGTGTCCTCCTCTGTGTTGCGGGGTACACGCCGTGGCAGAGCATCGGTGCCGCCGGGCGCTGTCGCAACGACGCGTATGTTGCGAGAGGCATATTCCATCGCCAGGCTTTGGGTGATCGCGTTGATGCCGCCTTTCGCCGCCGAATACGGCACACGGTGAATGCCTCGAGTTGCATTCGAGGAGACGTTGACGATCGTCCCCCGGCCGCTTTTAAGAAGGTGCGGCAGTACCGCATGACAGCACCACAGCGTCGGCATCAGCGAACGCCGGATTTCAGCCTCGATTTGCCCGGGCTCGAATTGATCGTAAGGTCGCATCCGGATCGCACCGCCGACGTTGTTGACGAGGATGTCGATTCTGCCGAAGCATCTCACGGCCTCGGCCATAGCACTAGTCGCCCCTTCGTAGGTCTCAAGATCGCAGACGAAGCCATGCCCCCTCGCACCCACTTCGGACGCGACGTCGCCCACGAAGTCTGCTCGATCGACGAACAGGACATTCCCACCTTCGGCGGCGGCTCGTAGCGCGACGGCACGTCCGATGCCCTGCGCCGCCCCGGTCACAACGAGAGTTTTGCCTGCGAAGCGATCCGCGAATGTCATGCCGCCACCGCTTCGGTCGCCACAAATTTTTCGTAGAAGAAATGAGATGGTTTCACCCCTTTCTCCGTGAAGAAGGTTCGTACGGCCTCGACCATAGGTGGCGGGCCGCAGAGATAGACGTCGCAGTCGCCGGCGTTGAGATGTTCGTCCGCAAGATGCGCGGTCACGTAGCCCTTCAGCGGGTGGGAGCTTTCCGGACTGGCGACGCAGGTTGCCCAGGTGAACGTCGGAAGCCTTTTGCCGAGCGCTTCGATCCGCTCGATCTCAACTAGATCCCCGTCGTTGGTGACGCCGTAGATCAGGTGCACCGGCTGATCGGTACCTTGGTCGGCAAGCACTTCGAGCATCGACAGAATCGGCGCCAGTCCCGTGCCACCGGCGAGCATGACGACCGGGCGATCGACCGCGCGCAGAAAGAAGCTTCCCTGCGGACCGACGAACTTCATCCGGGCTCCCGTCTTGGCGTCCTTGGCGAGCCAGCCGCTCATCAGGCCGCCTGGAACGTTACGGATGAGGAAACTGGCTTCGGTCGCACCCACCTTCGAACTGAAGGAGTAGGAACGATGTTCGATCGTTCCCGGCACGGTCAGCTTCACATATTGCCCGGGAAGGAATCCCAATGCGTCGGGCTTGTCGATCTTGAGCTTAAGGATGATGGTACTGTCCGAGACGAGTTCGACCGAACTCACTTCCCCTCCATGTTCGGCCGGTTTCACTTTGCAGGCGCTGGCCGGCACTGGCACCGCGATGACACAATCCGAGGACGGCACCATCTGGCAGGTCAGCACCATTCCTTCCTCCGCCTCCTGTCTGCTCAGAGCGTCCTCGAGATATTCATCGCCGAGGTCGTATTCGCCCTGTTCGCAACGGCATTTGCAAGTGCCGCAGACCCCATCCGAGCAATCCATCGGTAGGTTGATCTTGTTGCGGTAGGCGGCGTCGAGAACCTTCTCGCCCTCGTTGCATTCGATGAAGCGGGTAGCCCCGTCTTCGAAGTTAAGCGCCACGCGATAAGTCATTCTCACTCTCCGGTTATCCAGGCGAGCCGCTCAGATGTGGTAGATGTCGATCACTTGGTGGATGTAGTCGCTCTTGAGAACGACTTTCTTCGCAACGATCTGCGGTTCTCCACCGCTCGTGTCGAGCGTGTAGAACGCGACGCCGAAGAAGCTGTCCGTTTTCTTGTAGCGATGGCTCAGCGTGTGCCAGTTGAAGCGCAGGTCGATTTGCCCATCACGTTCCTCCACGATCTCTATGTTTGAGATGTTGTGGCTGGTCCGCGGCTCCGGAGTGCTCGCGCCGGAGCGCTCAGTCTTGATCCGGAAGACGCGGTCCTCCAGCCCATCGCGATTGGGATAATAGATCAGCGAGACATGCTGCTGAGGATCCTCGACCAACTGATCGTCATCGTCCCAGGACGGCATCCAGAAGCTGGCCTTGGGCGAGTAGAGTTTGATCCATTCGTCCCATTGCCGATCATCCAAGAGGCGCGCCTCGCGATAAAGAAAGGCCCTGATCTGCTCGATGTCGAATTCTGCCGAAGGCGCAAGAGTGGCGGTCGCGGCGGTCATGCTGCTTCTCCCTGCGCCGGAACGACGTTCGTCGCGTCGCCGTTTCTAAGGATCGCCTCGCGCAGCGTCTTTGCCCAGAATTCGTGCTGGCGCACGAATAGCCCCTCATCTTCGCTGCGCTCGCCGCTCAGGATCGGCTTCAATCCGATCGCCTTGGCATTATCGTCCGGGCCGTCAATCCAGTGGACGGCCCCTCGGCTCAGGTCGTTCCAGAGTTCGCCGGCGCCGACATACGCCGTCTGGCATGCACGGAATTCCTCCAGATCGTCCGGCGTGCCCATACCCGAAACGTTAAAGAAATCTTCGTACTGCCGGATGCGGGTCGCCCGCTCCTTAGCGTCCTCGCCCTTTGGCGCGAAGCAGTAGATCGTGACCTCAGTCTTGTCGACGCTGATGGGTCGTACGACGCGGATTTGCGTCGAGAACTGGTCCATGAGGTAGACGTTCGGGTAGATCGCGAGGTTGCGCGTCTGTCCGACGATGAAGCCGGCGCGATCCTTGCCGAGGCGAGCTTCCAGATCATCCTTGTGGTTGAAGACCGGCCGTACTTCCGGGTTGAGAAGATTGGTCCAGAGCAAGATGTGCCCGTTCTCGAACCCGTAGACGCCACCAACGCTCTTGGACCAACCATTGGCGTCGACCGTCTTGGTGCCTTCGTTTTCGTAGTTGCGATGACCCATGGTCGCCGAGTAATTCCAATGTACCGAGCTCACGTGATAGCCGTCGGCACCATTCTCCAACTGGAGCTTCCAGTTGCCGTCGTAGGTATAGGTCGAGTTTCCGCGTAGCACCTCGATGCCGTCAGGCGCTCCGTCCACGATCTGGTCGATCACGGCCTTGGCGCCGCCGAGATGCTCATCGAGCGATGAGACGTCCGGGTTGAGGCTCCCGAAAAGGAAGCCCCGATAGCTCTCGAACCGAGGAACCTTCGTCAGGTCGTGCGAACCCTGGGTGTTGAAGGAGGCCGGATAGTCGCCCGTCTTGCCATCCTTCACCTTCAGCAGCTTGCCTGCGTTACTGAACGTCCAGCCGTGAAAAGGACAGGTGAAGCTACCCTTGTTGCCGTGCTTGCGCCGACAGAGCATCGCGCCGCGATGGGCGCAGGCGTTGATCATGGCGTGGAGTTCGCCCGCCTTGTCGCGGGTGATCATGATCGGCTTGCGACCAATCCAGGTGCTGAAGTAGTCGTTGTTGTCCGGAATCTGGCTCTCGTGGGCCAGGAAAACCCAGTTGCCTTCGAAGATATGCTGCATCTCGAGTTCGTACATCTCCACGTCAGTGAAGATGTCGCGGCGACACCTGTACAATCCGCGCTCCTTGTCTTCGACGACCGCATCGTCGATACGCTCCAAAAGCGTCGTCATCGTTTCCTCTCCTCTTCGATATGTGTCTCGTAGATGAGGTGGCTCACGCTACCTCGGCTCGCTGTCGAGCGGAGAACTGCTCGTCCGCGGTGTGTGTGGCGCGCTGCAATTGAAAATCGAAATTGATGTAGGCGCTATCGCCCTGGCGCTGCGGAACGGGGAGCAGACCATCGCGAGTGGCGAAGGCGAAGTCGTCGGCGGCATGCGGATCGTCGCCGAAGTTGATCTGCGTCGTCAGCTTCCGGTAACCGGGCGCTTCGATGAAGAAATGAACGTGTGCCGGACGATGGCCATGCCGGCCTATTGCCTTCATCACCGTGTCCGTGGCGCCGCCGTCGGGCACGGAGTAACCGTTCGGCATCTTGGAATGAAACGAATACTTTCCGTCCGGAGCGAGCTTGATACGTGCCCGATTGTTGAAGGGCGTCTGTTCACGCGTTGGATCGAAGTGCGAGTACCAGCCCTGCGAGTTGGCGTGCCAAACATGCACCACCGCATCCTTGACTGGCTCGCCGTCCGGACCGGTAACCCGCCCCCTCATGTAAAGGCTGCCGGTGGCGTCCGGATCTTTGGTCAGGTTGACGTCACCTTCCTGGAGCGGCGCGCCTGCGACGTACAGCGGACCTTCGATCGTGCGCGGCGTGCCACCGGTGAGACCAGCTTCCGCGTCCTTTGCGTCCAGGAAGAGATCGAAGAAGTGCTCGAGGCCGGAGCCCGGCACCAACAACCCGTATTCCGGCGCGCCTTTCTGCAGGAAGTTGACCGCACCCCAAAATTCATCCTCGCTGATGTCGTGGCGAACGATGATCTCGGCGCCGGCCTCGACGAGGTCGCGGAATATCGCCTTCAATCGCGGATCGCCACCCGGCTGGTTGAGGCCGGCAGCCTTGTCGAACAATACCTGAACTTCCCGGGTCTTCACAAAGCTCGTATCCATGTCGTCTCTCCCTTGGTTTGGGTCCGCTACGCGGACATTCGTCGTTCGAAATAGTCAGCGGTCGTCGTCGCGGAGCGAGGATGGGTGCCGGCAGAGCGGCACTACTTTCATCTCCATGAAAGGAAAGAGCGGCAGGCTCGTCAGGATGTCATGAAGCTCGGAATTGCTTTCGACATCGAAGATGCTGACGTTCGCGTAGCGGCCGAGGACGCGCCAGATGTGTCGCCATTTGCCGGCGCGCTGCAGCTCCTGGAAGCGATCTTTTTCGCGCGCCTTGAGGCGGTCGGCTTCATCCTTGTCGAAGCCCAGCGGGATATGGACATCCATCTCGACCATGGTGAGCATGACTTAAGCTCCTTTGCCCGCGACCACGTGTAGAGTCGGCGCAGTCCGATCGCGACGGAAACGAGCGATCTTGTCCTCGTCGAGCGCGATGCCCAGACCCGGCCCTTTCGGAACGCCCAAGGAGAAGTCAGCGTAGTCGAGTGGCTCCGCGAGTATTTCTTCGGTAAGCAGTAGAGGGCCGAACAATTCGGTGCCCCAAGCGAGTTTGGGAAAGGTCGCGAACAAATGTGCGGAGGCCGCAGTGCCGACGCCGGCTTCGAGCATGGTGCCGCCGTAGAGAGACACGCCCGACGCGTCCGCGATGGCGGCGACGTCGCGACCGGCGTGTAGTCCGCCCGACTGGGCAATCTTTACGGCAAATACCCGGGCGCCAGCACTCGCTGCGACACGGAACGCATCGCGCGGGCCATGCAGCGCTTCGTCAGCCATCAGCGGGATGCCGTGGCGGGCGGACAGCCGTGCCATGACGGCAAGCGCGTCGCGCGCGACCGGCTGCTCGACGAGATCGCAGCCCGCATCTTCCAGCATCTTCATGCCGACATCGGCCTGAGCTTCGTCCCACCCCTGGTTGACATCGACGCGGACGCTGCCGCGATCTCCGAGCGCCTTCTTGATAGCCGCCACGTGAGCCACGTCTTCGGTCACGCTGCGCTTGCCGATCTTGAGCTTGAAGATCGAGTGCCGTCTGGCCTCGATCATCGCCTGGGCTTCCTCGATGTCGAGCGCGGTATTCCCGCTCGCGAGCGTCCAGGCTACCGGCAGCCGCTCGCGCACTCGGCCTCCGCCGATTAGCTCCGAGACCGGCACCCCAAGCCTCTTGCCGGCCATGTCGAGAAGCGCAGTCTCCACCGCGCACTTCGCGATATGATTGCCGACGACGCTGCGGCTGATCTTCGACATTGTCTCGGCGATGCGGGAGACGTCGCACGTCTTCAGGATCGGCGCGATGTAAGTATCGATGACAAGCTTGATGCCCTCCGGGCTCTCGTCTCCGTAGCTCAGGCCACCGATGGTGGTGCCTTCTCCTATCCCTACCACGCCGTCGGAACAGGTAATCCGGACCAAGACCACCGCCTGGCTGCGCATCGTAGCCATCGCCAGCACGTGAGGCCGGATCGTTGGCACATCTACGATGAAGGTATCGATATGGGTAGCTCTCGTTGTCAACGTCTCAACCTCGGATTTGCATTTCACAGCCAAATCCTAGGTATTGCGGGAGCGCCGGGCAAAGACCGATTGAGTTATAATCTATACCTGTGAGGTATAGTCTCGCCCTCAAGGTTTGTTCACGGCGCACGTCACCGGCAACTTCGTGACATTAGGCGCGTCTCGCTCGTGCTCAGTACATCGGGCGCGGTCGCCAAGCTGCTGGCGCTGCAGGTGTTCTGCCTGGTCGTGATCCTGAGCCGGCTGCTGAGCTCAGCACTGTTGCGACGACAGTTGCCGGCTTTAAAAATCATTCTGGGAGTGAAGCTCGCGCTATTAATCGCCTACGCAGCTCTCGCGATCCATTTCGGACCATTGGACCATTTACCAACGGTGACGTTGTACCCGCAGTGTTGACGGGAATGATACTGATCGCAGCCATGGCGATCCAGAATGCCGCGCACCGGATTTATCTTGGCAGCGCGCCGCCATCGACCTTGATGACAGGTACCACAACGCAGATCATGATCGATCTCGCCGACATGTTGCAGCCTCCGAGGCCGGAGACCGGCGTGCCCGGACAGCGGCTTGCGCATATGGACACAGCTTGGGTTTTATCGATGCAGGGCCAGAATGCGCCCGACCTACAGAGCTGGATTAGGATTTGGTGCGTGAATCGTAGCCAAGTACAATAACTCGCACTTTCTCAAAGATCCCGCGACGGGCGGCGCCGCAAGCTTCGGGCAGTCGGCCTCAGAAAAAGACCGTCAGAACGATCACGATTCTTGACGGTCTTTTCTCCGTCGTGTCTTGCGGCTTGTGACCAAACCGTCGGGAGAACCGTCAAATGAGTTGGCTTGCTCCGTCCGCCGCGAATGTTGACTCCCGTTAAATCAATGATTTGGACAAACAACGGCACGGAGAGACGATGGAAGGCGAATGATCAATGAGATATCTTGTAACCCTCTATCTTTCCTACGCTATTTCCCTCCAGCGCCGTCCAGAATATCCCATACCCCTACTCCCGACGAACCATTGTTTATCGCTTGGCTGAAGATGTCGAGATCGGCCTCTGGTCGGTTCCTGTACGCATAATCCCGTTTGTTGAAGAGTGTATTGAATGCTTCGAGGACAAGCGTCTGTTCCTTTCTTCCATCGACGCCATCTCTTATGCTCCTTCCTCTCGCCGGTTAACTTATCTCGTCGACCCGGTCCGAGTAGAAGGCGACATAATCCTTGATCTGCGCCATCGCTTCAAATGGAGCCTCATAAGTCCACACCGCGTTGCGTGAACGATCACCACCAGCAGGAATGCTGTAGTAGGAAGCGTCGCCTTTGTAGGGGCAATACGAAGTGTGTTCGCTGCGCATAAGCGCGGCCATATCGACGTCCCGACGGGGGATATACTGAACGGGCGGATACGAAGCCTCGCGAAGTGTCAACGCAGCGCTTGTGTCGGCGATGATTTTTCCGCCGACCTTGACCACGATGCGAGACGGGTTCGCTTCGATCGAAATCGGGTGGTCCGGCCCCGGAATCTTCACTGGCTTGTCAGTCATGACTCGTCTCCGTGTTGGCAGGTGCAGGTGGTCACTATCGCGCTCTCCGAAGGTGTGCTCATAGGGCTTGTTCTTCTGGACGGCCGTGAATCATCATGATCTGAGCTCCAATTATTCGGCTCGCCTCGCATCGCATCGGGCACGAGGGCAAGGGCTGCTTTCGCGCAATCGACGTCGTGCTGCACAGTGGGAGCCGCGCTCACACCGATTGCCCCGACGACTTCTCCGCCCACCTTGATAGGAAAACCTCCTCCGTACGCCGCCACACGCGCAAGCGTGGGGATCCCAGCCAGAAGCGACGGGTCGCGCTGGATAAAGTTGAAAAAGTCCTGGGTGGAGACGCCGAACAGAGCTGTGTACGCCTTGTTCTGCGCAATCTCGATGGAAAGGATCGGGGCCCCATCCATCCGGCTAAAGGCCTTGAGATTGCCGCCGTCATCGAGAATCGCGATGTTCTCGGCGACCCCCATTTGTCTGGCTTTTGCCACCGCTTGATCGATCATCTTCTGTGCCAGTTCGGAAGAAATGCTGTGCTTCGTCACTACGTTGCCCATCGGGCTCCTCCCACTATTTGAAATGCGTTGCGCGCCGATCGGGTTTGGTCGCAACAATCGACTACCGTGAACAAGCCCGATCGATGAAGCGCGAACGAGAAAGCCCTCAGAGTCAGTGGCTCTTGCCACCATCGACGTGGAGGACATGGCCGGTGATGTAGGAGGCTCCCTCCGACGCGATGAAGACGACCGCGTTGGCGATTTCTTCCGAGAGGCCGAGACGCGCCATCGGAACGGTCGCCGTCAGCGCCGCCTTGTTCTCCGGCGTGCCCGTGAAGCGGGTCAACATGCCGGTGTCGGTCGGGCCAGGCGCCACCGCATTGACACGTATCCCCGACTTCGCGAGCTCGAGCGCCACCGACTTGGTAATGCCTTCGACGGCGTGCTTGCTGCCGACATAGATCGGGGCCCCCGCCGCGCCCTCGTGCCCATAGGTCGAGGAGATGTTGATGATGGTCCCGCTGCGCTGTCCCTGCATGACGCGCGCTTCGTGCTTCATGCTCAGGAGTACGCCGAGAACATTGGTGTCGAACGTCGCGGAATAGCTTTCCACGGTCTGCTCCGTGATCGGGCCGGGTGTGCCTTCGGTGCCGGCATTATTGACCGCGATATCGAGACGCCCGAAGCGCTCGACGGTGCGGTCGACGAGACGACGGACATCGTCTTCCTTGCGCACATCGGCCTGGACGAATTCGGCTTCGGCACCGAGCGAACGGAGCTCGCGAACCAGTGCCTCACCGGCATCCGGCTTGCGCCCAGAAACAACAAGGCGATTGCCCGCTTTCGCGAACGAGACCGCCGCAGCGCGGCCGATGCCCGTGAGGGCCCCAGTGATGAGAACGACTGATGATGGCATGATTATCTCCTTGATAAGAAAAGCTTTCTGTGGCCGCCGTCTCCGACCGGGTGTTGTGAGAGGGGTCGGTTGCGGCGTTGGCCCAAGATGAGCGTTCTCGACCAATTGAAAAACAGGCCATAATTCCAAACATATCGGACATAGGTGTCCGATATGGAGGTTCGCGGATGGACAGTCTGGGATCGCTCAATGCGTTCGTTCGGGCCGCCGAAACCCGAAGCTTCACGGTTGCGGGACGGCAGCTTGGCGTGTCGTCATCGGCGATCGGCAAGTCAGTGGCTCGGATGGAGGAACGGCTCGGCGTGCGCCTCTTCCATCGCAGCACGCGCAGCATCACACTCACCGCGGAGGGCGCCCTGTTCCTCGATCGCTGCCGGCGCATCTTTTCTGAAATCGAAGCAGCCGAGCTTGAGCTGTCGCAGACACACGAGGCCCCGCGCGGCACGCTGCGTGTCGGTCTGCCATTGGTCGGCATGCTGATGATACCGACGCTCGCGGCGTTCATGCGGACCTATCCCGAGATCATGCTGGATCTCGATTTCAGCGATCGGATCGTCGATGTGATCGAGGAGGGTTTTGACGCCGTGGTGCGCTTCGCCGACGCCGGCGACACGCGCTTGATGTCGCGGGCCTTGGGCACCTATCGCCGGCGCCTGGTGGCGGCCCCGGCTTATCTCGCGGCCAAAGGTGTTCCCAAAACCCCCGATGACCTCAAGGCTCATGCCTGTCTGCACCACAGGTTTCCGACCAGCAGAAGGTTCGAGCAATGGCCCTTGCCGCCTGAGCAGGCCGGCGTCGAGATTGAACTGCCGAAAACGGCGGTCGCAAGCACGCTTGAGCCGCTGATCTATATGGCCGAGCAAGGCCTGGGCATCGCCTATTTGCCGGACTTCGCCATCGGCCGGCAACTTCGTGAAGGCCTGCTCGTCACCTTGCTCGACGACTACGCCGACCGCTCCGGACCGCTTCGGGTGCTGTGGCCGTCGAGCCGGCATCTCGCTCCCAAGCTCAGAGCTTTCGTGGACTTTCTCGCCGCGAACCTTATCCCCGCCGTGGAAGGCGAAGCAGACAGCGGGATAAGTTTCTAGGAGAGGTTGATCTCAATCGGCGCGCCGGATCGGCGGCGAGGAGACGCGCGCATAAAGGCGTGCCAAATCGCACTAGATCGTATCGTGGCGTAGAAAATCGTGGAGCGGGTGAAGCGCTCCGACTCTAGTTTATCTTTTCATTTTTCGTCGCGATACCAGTTACTTACGATTGATGGCAATTATTGTGTTGGACGTATTGTTGGACGTTCGATTGGACACTTTTCGCCGCTCAACTTGGCTCGTTTGCCACTCAAACCGATTCCTCCTCTAGGGAAATCCGTGAAGTATTGGCGGTAAGGCCTGTATCAGCAACACGGCGCTTCCGCCCAACAGACTGGTACCCACGACGAGCAGGTACAGGACGCGCTCCCAAAGCACCTCGTTGCTGGCGACGTCATTCGAATTTGGCATCTGCGTACAGCTGCTTTTTTCTTGCGACGAAGACGTCATAGACCGAGTTGCGGGGGCCCCGAGCCGCGAAATTTGCTGGAAAATTAACTCATGATTCACCGACTCGGGCGCCCTGCCCGATTGGTATTAGTGTCGGTTTGGACCACGTGCGGTTCGCTCCTGATCCGGCGTCCTCAGCGTCCTGGTGGAAGCCGCGGCTCAGCGCTTTTCGATCAGATGGACCTCGACTCCGTAGCCCATCAGTCTAATTCGGTCAGCGACTGCCCGCAGACTGACCTTGCTGAAGAACGGGAGTCCCAATGTTCCGGACTTCTTGTAGGGCTGGCGCATGATGCCGTACACGACTGTGTAATCGGCCGGCGTGGGTTTGGACCGACCATCGGGCACCAACGCCTCAAACCCTTTCTTCTTTGCTTGCCTCTGACGCTTCTTGACAGCCTTGCGCAGATCAACGCGGAATTTCTCGTCTCTCACGAACGCTTCGGCAGCAACGACGCCTGATTCCAAAGATGGCTGATGGGCGCAGAGGAGTGCCCGTCCTTCAGATGAATGAACTGCTTGTGGGTCGACAAGAAGTCGCAGGGCTCCAAGTTCGCCTTGGCCGATCCGGTAGGCGACAGCTTAACTTGATCCAGATTAAGGAGATGCGCCCTGCTATCCAGCTCGGCAATGAAGTTGCGCTCATTGGTTTGCGTGGTGGACGCGACGAACGGATGCTGCGAAACGAGCGCGGAGAACGCTGAGGTCCAACAGCTGATTTCCAATAGACTTGGTATGCATCGCTCATCCAGTTCGGCTGGCCTTCTGTGCACCACGGATTCTAATCTCGGGCATGCAACCGCCGACAACGACATTCGCGTCGGTCGCGATTGGACCGGTGGGGCTGCCCCAAGCGGTTGACTTCCGACTAGCGCTCCCTGGGGGAATCGAACCCATGTTTCAGCCTTGAGAGGGCCAAATAATGGACCTGCCTCTGTCCACCAGCGTCCGCCGACATTCAATAATTTCAATAGGTTGAATATCCCTAATCCAGTATTATTCGCCGGCATACATCGTCGTATATTCGACGGATATTCAACGTGTAACTGTGCGACAAACGCCATGTCGAAGACACTCACCGAGGCTCAGGTCACGACGGCGAAAGCGCGCTCCAGGCTCGAGCTTGGCGTGCATTGGCGCCGCCTCGATGCGGAAGCGCATCTGGGCTATCGCAAAGGAAAACAGGGCGGCGTTTGGTTCGTCCGCTGGCGTAATAACCACGAAGGCGGCAACTACAAGCAGGCGCCGGTCGGCGTCGCCAACGACATCAATGACAAGCCGGCCGACGGAATTCTGACCTTCGAACAGGCCGTGAGAACGGCACGGGAAGCCGTAGCTCGAGCCAGAACTGAAGCCGCGGCGCACGCAGCGGGCCCCGCCTCCTACCGTGCGATCGGCCGTTGAATCCTACGTCAAGGAACGCGATGCTCGAGAAAGACGGCGAACAGGTCGCGACGTCCGATCCGATGCTGCTACCAAGCTGCGGCGCTACGTTCTTGGTCAAGAAAAGCGCGGCAATCAGGAAGCCGTCGAAGCTGCTCCTCTCGCATCGGTGCATCTGCACGCTTTGAAAGAAGACGATTTGCTAACGTGGCGTGAGGGTTTGCCGGAGGACTTAAAGGTCACGACCAAGCAGCGGTTCACGAATGACCTCAAGGCCGCGCTAAATGCCGCATGGGCCCGGCTTTCCGCAGATCGGAAGAAACTAAACCCGACGTTCCTCGCCATTGTGAAGGCCGGCTTCAAAGCCGAGCGGATCGATGATGATGATAACGCGTCGGTTGCTCGGGGTAACCAGATTCTCACGGATGAGGAGGTTGGCGCCATCCTTCAAGCTGGTGGGAAATCGATCAGGAGCAAGGATTTGAAGGCGATCTATATCGGATCGTCGTATGTCTGGCCGCGACCGGCGCGCGGTATGCCCAGGTCAGGCGAATGCGTGTGGGCGACGTACAGGTTTCTGCACGGCGTCTTATGATGCCGGGCTCCTACAAGGGCCGTGGTGGCAATAGCGGCTCGGACCCGATCCCCGTGGGCGACGATGTAATTGATGTGCTTTTGCCCGCGATCGCCGGGCGGCCAAGCGATGCACTTCTTTTTGAGCGGTGGATCCATGAACAGGAGCCGGGGGGCATCGCGTGGAAGAAGTCTGAACGCGCCGCGTGGAAAAGAGGCGAACTTGCACGTCCCTGGAAGGCCATTCGCAAGCGTGCCGGTATGCCGGAGGTGATTCCCTATGCTTTGCGGCACTCCAGCATCGTGCGCGGTCTCCGAAAGGGTTTGCCCATCCAACAGGTCGCCAAACTGCATAACACCTCGGTCAAAATGATCGAGCGGCACTACGCGAAATACATTGCGACCGCCTTGGAAGACCTCGCGAGGGCGGCAGTCGTGTCCCTGGTGCCGCGGAGCGACGGAAACGTAGTGCCGATGGGAAAACGCGCGTAAGGCACTTGGGTGACGCTGCAAGGATTCCCAATGATTTCGGCTTAACAGCTCGCTTCTTTCCCGGGGCGTACTCTCACGAAGCCGCGGACCCAATCGTCAAGATAGCCGGCCGGGCTGTCTGCTTTTGAAATCGGTCAGCGCGGTGCACGCGCGAAGAGCGCCGCGCGAGCGTCTCCATGCTGGAGCCGAAATTCCGACAGAACCTTATAAAAATGGTGGCCACGACAGGGATCGAACCTGTGATCCCAACCATGTCAAGGTAGTCCGAGACACCAATTCTCGTGTAAAATCAAAACGAAAAGGCCGGTAGAAGTGCAAATCGGAGCATGAACGGAGCTGGAACAAAGCGGATTTGCTGTTGACGTGCTGTTGACGGTCGGCCGTCAGCTCTGGCCGTTCTGATTTTTTGAGGTAATCACCACGGGAGCTTGCGGGCTTGGCCATCCGAACAGCCATCCAGCTGTGGTCGTCCGATCCAAATCCTATTGAGCCATCGAGTAGCCCAGTCGAGCTGCGGCTCTCCTTGCAGTCGCGCTTGCGCCTCCTGATAGGGCCCGACGGTGCGAAGGCGCGTAGGTAATGTGGGATATACGCGTCGTATCCACGCGAGCGCGCGGTCCGCGGCGCTACGTTCATGCTCGTCGAAACAAAATCCAAATTCCATGCGCAGTCGTTCCGGCAACATCTGAACACTCAGAGCCATGTACCATCTCGGTGATCGTAACCAGGTTCCTCCGCCGGAGAAGATCTGCCCGGCGACGTCGCGAGCCGCGGCGCTGACGGACAAAATATCCGACTGAACCATCGCCTCGTTGTGGGCAACGAATGACGCCCAATCTGCAGGAAGGTCGGCCGGCATCAGTCCGAACAACGCCCCGAATAGCCGGCTTTCGGCCCAGTATCGCTCGCGTTCGTCGAGCGTGAGGGCGGACAGAACAAGGTCGTGTGCCATCAAAGCGGTCTCGACGAGGGTCGCGTGAACCCAACGCAGCGCTGAGACCTCGTTAGCGCGATAAAGCGAGCCTTTGTCGAAACGGCCAATTGCTTCTGGTAAGAGGCCGACGATCATGGCGTGACGCTGGTGCAGGTGTTGTGCAGCAGCAAGCGCCTGGTCGAGCGAGCCAAACACCATTGTGAACACAACGTCAAAGGTGCGATGGAAACGACCGATTGGGTCGGCAAAGGTCCGAGAGTGCTCGGCGATAGCGGCAGCGACCCAGGGATGCGCCAGCTGAAGTAGCAACGCACGGCCGGCCCCGAGGAAGATGACTGCTTCTCTGTCGATCCGCCAAGTCAGCGAGGCTGGGCCAAAAATGCCCTCAACCGATCCCGCGGCCCCTGCCCGAACGTGATCAAGAGCAAACCGCAGGTCGTTGTCAGTGACCAATTCAGCAGCCTCTAGAAGTTGAAAAGATCTGAGCCCTCGCTATTTCTGACGACAATCTAACGCACAGCGCCGCCAAGCTAAATAATGTTTGGTGGCAGGCTGAATGTCCGCTCGGGGATCGATCGCGTCATTTTGGCGCCCGCGCTTTAGCTTCCGGTCTATCCCCGAGAATCGACCTACCACAGATCTCTGGGATGGTTCGGCGCCCTTTCCATTGAGGAGCATCGAGACGACCACGAAATCGGAAAACTGCCCCCGTGGGCGTAGCGCTAAATCGCAGGCGTCGATCATTCTCGCATTCTCGGGTTGTGGCGTGTGATAAGGCTGCATAGCGCTACGGCGAAACAATATTGCCCATCTTCATCGACCGTGGCGCGCCAATCAGATCGATGGGTTACGAGAGTTCACTGTTTGAGCCTGACAAAACTAAACGGTTTTTCAAACGGCTTTGCCCGGAAGGACCAATCATTCCGCCGCGAGCGTGGGCTCTTTGAGTGGAATGCGGAGCTTGTGCCAGACGTCGACCAACGCCTCCGCCAATGCGCCAATCAGCCCGTCGTCGTGATAGGGACTCGGCGTGATGCGCAGGCGCTCCGCGCCCCTCGGCACCGTCGGATAGTTGATCGGCTGAATGTAGATGCCGTGATTCCACAAGAGCAGGTCGCTCGCCTGCTTGCAGCGTTCCGGATCGCCAACGAAAACTGGAACGATATGGGTTGGGCTCGTCATCACAGGCAACGCCGCCGCGCCAAGCACGGCCTTGGTGCGGGCGGCGCGATCCTGCTGGCGGTCGCGTTCCCATTGCGACGTTTTCAGATGCCGAATCGCGGCAGTCGCCGCCGCGCAGACGGGCGGCGGCAGCGCCGTGGTGAAGATGAAGCCCGACGCATAGGAGCGCACGGTATCGATCAGCGTATTTGATCCAGCGATGTAACCGCCGAGGCTACCGAACGCCTTGGCGAGCGTCCCCTCGATCACGTCGATGCGGTGTGCGGCACCGTCGCGCTCGCTGATGCCGCCGCCGCGCGGGCCGTACATACCGACCGCATGCACCTCATCGATAAAGGTCATGGCGCCATAACGCTCGGCGAGGTCGCAGATCACGTTCACCGGGGCGACGTCGCCGTCCATAGAATAAAGGCTTTCGAACACGATCAGCTTCGGCCGCGCCGGATCGGCCGCGGCCAAGAGCTGCTCGAGATGCTCCACGTCGTTGTGGCGAAAAATCTGCTTCTCGCAATGCGACTGGCGTACGCCTTCGATCATCGAATTATGGTTGAGGGCGTCCGACAGGATCAGGCAATTCGGCATCAGCTTGGCGAGCGTCGCGATACCGGTCTCGTTCGAGACGTAGCCGGACGTGAAAACCAGCGCCGCTTCCTTGCCGTGCAGATCGGCAAGCTCGCGCTCGAGCTCGACCAGCGGATGATTGGTACCGGCGATGTTGCGGGTGCCGCCGGCGCCTGTCCCCATGCGGGTTGCGGTCTCCACCATGGCGCCGATGACTTTGGGATGTTGACCCATGCCGAGATAGTCGTTCGAGCACCAGATCACGACATTCTTCGGCCCGTCCGGCGAATGCCAGATCGCATGCGGGAAGCGGCCAGCGATCCGCTCAAGGTCGGCGAACACCCGATAGCGCCGTTCGCTCCGCAGCCGGCCAAGCGCATCGATAAAAAAGTCACTATAGTTCATGATCCCCTCGTGCGCGCTGTGGCATCATAATCGCGGCGCTGGCCGCTTGGGTGGCATGGCGAGCTTGGAGTATCATCCTGCCGCTCTGTCACGCGGTCCTGGTTTTAACAGTCCCCGCAGCACATCGGCGATGCGCTCGCCTGACGTGTCACTGTGGAAGGCGTGAACAAACTTACCCTCGGGGTCCATGACGTAAAGGTAAGTACTGTGGTCTATGACATAATCGTTGATGCCGGGCCCGGTGCTGTGACGAACGTAGTACGCACCATATTCCTGGGCGGCAGCCGCGATCTGTTGTTGTGTACCGAATAGCCCGAGTATCCGCGGGTCGAATGACTGTGTGTATTGTCGCATGATCTGCGGCGTGTCGCGCTGCGGATCGATAGTAATGAACAGCGGTTGTACATTCGCCGCATCAGGCCCAAGCTCGTTAAGCGCGGCGGCGATATCAAGCAACATCGTCGGGCAGCTATTTGGACAGAAGGTGTACCCGAAATAAACGAGGAGCCATTTGCCGCGATAAGTCTGATCTGTGACTGTTGTACCGTCCGGAGTTGAGAGCGTGAACGGGCCGCCGATCGTTATCGCCGACGCGGCATGCGTGGATGACTTGCCGATGACGAGCGCTAAGCCAAACAGGACGCTCAGCAAGATCAGCAGCCGAACAGCACATAGCTGAGCGGATCGATGCAGGAGATTTATGCGTTTCTCCGCAAATTACCTCTCACCCTGCCTTCTGCCGCGCGCGTAGCAAATGCCTTGCTCGCGACATCGAGGGTCAGACGCTCCATCCCAAACCCAGCCAACTCAACGGCGCGATGCGACCTGCTGTCACTGAATTGCACTGCCGGTTCGTAGTTATCTTCTATCTTCGCCATTCCCGGCTCGAATTAATATGCGAATGAATTCGAGCTATTCAATTCAGTCTTCCTGATGATCGTCCGCATATCGCTTATTCCATATTGAAATGCCGGTTCCATTCGCACTAGCTGTTGGCGGCATGCGCGAGATTCGCGGCCGCCCGGAGTGCAGCCTTCTGCGATTGCTCGCACTTTAGCGCTCTGAGCAGAATCTGGCCGAGTTCCAGAAAGTCGGCTTTGCGGGGCGAGGTTGGGCGCCAGGCGAGTCCGATCTGGCGTTGTGGCTGCGGCTCAGCGAAGCGCAGCAGTTTCACCCGCTCGTCGCGCACTTCAACGTCGATCGCGACTTCGGGCAGCAGCGTCACACCATAGCCGCTCGCCACCATCTGCAAAACGGTCGCCAAACTTGTTGCCCCCAGCTTGGTATGGGTGGTGTCGCGCTTCCCGCAATAGATCAGTGCCTGTTCACGCAGACAATGGCCCTCTTCGAGTAGGACCAGACGGCGGGCATCCAAATCGTGCGGTGTTACTCTGGCGCGCTCTGGCAAGGGGTCGTCCGCTGGCACGGCGAGCAGAAACCGATCGGTGAACAACACAATCGTCTCGAACTCCAGCTTTTCGAGCGGAAGCGCCAGCAGAAGCAGGTCCAGCGTTCCGTGAGTAAGCTCGCTCAACAAACTCTTGGTTTGGGTTTCGAGCAGATCAAGGCACAGGTCCGGATGGGCGCGATGAAGTACCGGCAATAGCGAGGGCAGCACATATGGTGCCAGTGTCGGGATGACTCCAAGCCGCAAGGTTCCGCTGAGCAACTTCCCGCGGTGACGCACGCAATCTGCAAGGTCACGTGTTGCGCTGAGAATCGAGCCGGCGCGACGGGCGACTTCGGCACCAGCTTCGGTGAGCGCGGTCACGCCATGGCCACGTGTGACGAGCTCCGCGCCAAGCTCTTGCTCGAGCTCGCGGATCTGCATGGAAAGCGCCGGTTGACTGATTGCACATTCTTCCGCTGCCCGAACGAAGTTCCCATGGCGAGCCAATGCATCGAGGTACCGAAGCTGCCGAAGGGTAAGCATACCGACAACCTTCCATGACCATTAAACTTAATCTAATCCCAATCTCCTTGGTTATCAAAATTTCTTATAGTCCGATTAGGCGTCGGAGACGACTTGGCTATCGGGCACTTCGGGGCCGACCAACGTCGTCTGGTTTCCCGCAGCAAGTCAGTTCTTCAAGGGCCGGTCTTAGCACTCGACCCATTAGACTCACGAATCCTTGCATAAGAATTCCTGACTTCTCACGATTACGCATTCGTCCGAGTTTGTTCAAAAGGGCGCTTCTCGAAATTGGGAGGATTCATTGGGCAGGCGCGAAAGTTCCATCGCGGCTTCAGCTGCGTTCGCCCTCACCATTGCGACGCTCGTGCCGCCGGCTTTAGCCTATGAGGCAGGCACTGTCGCAGGCGGCGGAAGCATAGAGGGCAAGGTCGTCTTTAACGGCGCGGTGCCGACGCAGAAGATCATCCCGAACAAGGATGTCGAGGTGTGCGGCGGCCCCCGCGAGGAGCCGCTAATCGAGGTTGCGCCCGACAAGGGCGTCCAGAACGCGGTCGTGTACCTGGTCGAGGTGGCTAAGGGAAAAGCTTGGCCGGCACAGGGCAAGACGCCCGAACTCGACAATCGCAAATGCCGTTTCGAGCCGCACGTTCAGGTGATCCGCGCGGGTCCGCTGGAGGTCGTCAACGACGACCCGGTGCTGCACAACACCCACGGCTATTACGGGAAGCGCACGGCTTTCAACATGGCGTTGCCGAACGAGGGGCAGCGCATTCCCACAGAGCTAACGCGAGCAGGCACCGTGCGCATCGATTGCGATGCGCACGGCTGGATGGAAGGCTGGATTTATGTCGTCGACAACCCCTACTATGCGATCACTGGCGCCGATGGCAAGTTCAGCATTACCGACGTTCCGCCTGGGAGCTACACCCTAGTAGCGATCCAATCCCTGACTGGCCCCGTTCAGCAACCCGTAACTGTTGCGGCAGGCAAGCCCACGAATTTGACCATCGAACTGAAGAAGCAATAGGCGACTTGGCCAAGCGGTCAGGTCGCATTCTTATGCAAACGTCCGATAAATCTGAGAGGTCCTACAAAGCGATCCAGAGAGATCAAAAAAAAGCAAGCGATCCATCGAGAGGAGATGTCACATGTCTGAGCTTGATCGTGAACGACGTGAGATGGTCGCGGTGCTCCAACGCCCCGGGGTTCGTCCCGATCCCTTGCTCCGGATTACCCGGCGCACTTTCATCCACAAATCGTGTTTGACCGGCGCAGCGACTGTCGCTCAGACGTTTGCATGGTGGCCGCTGCTTAACACCATCGATGTCGCTTACGCTGCCGAGCCGCCCTTCAAGTTTGCATGGGTTTCCGACACCCACCTCTATCCGAAATCTGTCAACACGCGCTTCGTCGAGAAGGTGCAGCGTGCCGCGAGGGAAGTCCAGGCCATGAACCCGCCGGCCGATTTCATGATCTTCGGCGGCGATCTGGCCCAGCTCGGCCGAGCCAACGAGCTCGAACTCGGGGTTGAGCTCCTGAACGAAGTGAAAATTCGGAAGGTCTTCATCCCGGGCGAGCACGACTGGTACTACGACATGGGCGCGAAGTGGAAACAGCTCTTCGACAAGCCCAACTGGACCTTCGATCACAAGGGGGTGCGCTTTATCGGGCTCGATACGGTCACCCGTGGTCCGGACTATTGGACAGCGCGGAAGATGAGCCCGGAAGAGCGCATGGACCACATGGCGACCCTCGACGGCAGCGTCGCCGGACCGTGGGCCGGTGTGGGCCGTGACCAGCTCGACTGGGTGCAGAAGACACTTGCCGATTGGGATAAGGCCAGGCCGGTCGTTATCTTCAGCCACAATCCGCTCTACGAGTACTATCCGCCTTGGAACTTTTGGGTGCGCGACTGGCGCGAGGTCAATGAAGTGCTCAAGCCTTATACCAACGTCACCAATATCCATGGTCACGTCCATCAGGTGCTCTACAACGAGATCGGAACCATGCGGTCGATCGGCATGCTGGCAACGTCCTGGCCTTGGCCCTATGCCCCGGAGGGCGTGCCCAAGCTCACCAAGCCGATGATCCGCGCCGACCCCGGCGATTTCTACGACGGCGTCGGCTGGAGCGGCATCAGCATGAAAAATGATCGGATCGAGAACGAGTACATCATGTGGGGCCGTAAGCAGGTCTTCGTTCAGTCGGCGCCGGACTCCTCGCTGAGTCAGCCTGAGATCCTGCGGCCGCGGATCGCCGACCAGCTCGGGCCGTACTAGGGAGGACGGCTATGACAACCAGAACGACATTCCAGCTCGCTCTTTGCATCGCTTCGCTGCTTAGTCTGCTGGCAGCGATTGCGGTTTTCGTCGCCCCTGCCAATGCGAATAAGGACCCGGTAACACCCGAGCAGCTGAAAGCCTATGACGAAGCTTTCATGGAGCAGGTCAAAAAAGGCGATCTCTTGTTCCACGGCGATGCCGCGACCGCGAAGCAGATGAACGTGACACTGTCCACCACGGGAATGGCCTGCGCGATGTGCCATCCCTTTGCCTCCGACACGCATCCGCAGGCCTTCCCGAAATTCCAGGTCAGCATGAACAAGTTCGCGACGCTGCGCGACATGATCAACTGGTGCATCGAAAAACCAAATCAGGGTGAAAAAATCGATTCTGATTCGGACGCGATGAAGGCGCTCGAGGCGTACATCTACTGGTCGAACACCGGCTCGGTGCTGGTACCCGGAAAGTACTAGTTCGCGACGTCGGCACAGGTGGCGGTCACTACCGCTCAACACATGAGTTTTGTGATAGTCGTCGTATCGGTGAATTGCATCGAGTCAATGGCAGCTGTCTGCTTCCCGCGAACGCGGCTAGCGATGGAGGGCGAGGGGATATGACCGATACGTTGCAGCTGCGTGGACGGTTCGCCGGTGTCAATCTCGACGAACTGGTCGATGCGCGTGTGGTGAGGACGTGGCTCTATTGGGGAATGTTCTGGCTCATGGTCACCCCATCCGTCGGCGTGACAATTTCGGGCCTTTTCAACTTTCCCGACTATCTCGGCACCACGCAATTGGGACTGACGTTTGGCCGGCTACGTCCTATCCATGTCAACGGCGTGATCATGGGAGCCTTCTCGTCGCTGTTCATCGGCGAATGTTATTATCTGGTGCCGCGGCTCTGCGGGGTTCGGGTACCGTGGCCGCAACTGGGCGTGCCGCTGGCCTGGTTGTGGAATCTAGGCCTGATGGCCGGTCTTGTCGGGTTGGCGTTTGGCTTAAATCACGGGCTGGAGGCAGGCGAGCTGCCGCTCTATTCCGAAATTCCTATTTTCATCGTCACAGCGGCGGCGACAGCACAGTTCCTGATTACCATCGCGCATCGCCTTGAGGCGCCGCTCTACGTTGCGCTCTGGTATCTCATCGGCGCTTTCGTATGGACGACGATGAATCTTGTACTCGGCAGCTTCATCCTTCCCTATACGATTTCAGGCATCAACAGCGCCGGATTCCACGGCCTCTATATCCACTATATCGTGGGGCTGTGGCTCACGCCGGCCGGCTACGTGATCATATACTATTATCTGCCCGTTGCCGTACGTAATCCGCTCTACGCACACAAGCTGTCACTTGTCGGCTTCTGGTCGCTCGCGCTGTTCTATCCGTTCGTCGGTATCCATCATTACCTCTACAGTCCGATTGCCGACTGGGCGGAGACGATCGCGATTGTAACGTCCATGCTGCTCATAATTCCGGTGTGGACCGTGCTGGTGAATTTCTTCGGCACGGTCAAGGGCAAGTGGGATGGCTTCGGCCGAAATATTCCGGCGAAATTCCTGATCATGGGCGCGCTGATGTATCTCGCAGGCTGCTTCCAGGGCTCGACCGAGGCGTTGCGCATGATCCAACAACCGACCCATTTCTCCGACTTCGTCATCTCACACTCGCATCTTACCGTGTTTGGAACGTTCGTCGTCTGGGCAATCGGCGGCCTGGTCTATACCTGGCCGCGGCTATTTGGGCGGGAGCTCTGGTCGTGGACGATGGCGAACTGGTCATTCTGGCTTATCACCGTCGGCATCACAACCATGGGTCTGGTGTTGACTGCCGCAGGTCTGCAGCAGGGTTTCCAATGGATGAACGGCACCGAATGGGTCGATAGCGTGGTGCATATGAGGCCCTATTGGTGGGTGCGGACTCTGTCGGGCGTGAGCATGGATATCGGCATGTCATTGCTTGTCGTCAATCTGATGCTGACCGCGCTCACTCGTCCCGGTGAGGTGAGACAAGCGACGCCGAGAGGTGTGAGCCCGCTTCCGGCTGGAGGGCCGGCCGAATGACCGCGCGCTTCGTGGCTCTTGTCGCCGGTGTCCTCTTTTTCTTTCTCGCCGTTTTCACGCAGGGCATCCTGACGTTGCTCGAGCCGTCTGCGCGGACCACGGACGTCACTGCGGTGGTGCGCACGAATCTGGGCCAACTCAAGTGGATGCTGACCGACGCGACCGACTACACGCCGCTGCAACAGCGCGGGCGCGCGGTGTATCTGCGCGAGGGTTGCTGGTACTGCCATTCCCAGTATGTCCGTCCGGTGACCGGCGAAACGCGTCGCTGGGGTCCGGTGAGCGAAGCTGGTGAATACGCTTTCGATGTGCCGCACCTTTTCGGCACTCGGCGCATCGGCCCGGACCTGACGCGCGTTGGTCTCAAATACGGCGACGAGTGGCACTTTGCCCATTTCTGGAATCCGCGCATGCTGTCCGAGGACTCGATCATGGCGCCGTTCAAGGGCTTGTTCCATGCGCCGGAAGAGCGGATCAAGATCATCGACGACGGGGCCGGCAATAAGACTCTGGAGAAGACGCCGTTCACTCAGACGCTGTTCGACTTTGGAAGCAAGGATCAATTGAAGTTGACGCCGAACCCAGACGGGCTGCTGTTCGTCCCGCAGCAGGCGCGCGGCAAGTTCCCGTTGATCTGGACACCTAACAAGGAATATGCCGGGGATACGGTCAGGATCGCTGCCGAAACCGACGATCTCAAGAGCTTGATTGCTTATGTCCAGAAGCTCGGGATGAACCGCGGCAAGTGGCGCGACCTGTTCGAGCCGCAGGGGATCGAGGTCACCGACGTAACTCTACCGCGTTCGGCCGAATGGATTGGTTACGGCAAGGAGGTATACGAGCGGCGGTGCATCGGCTGTCACGGAGAAAAAGGGGATGGCAACGGGCCGGCTGCAACCTTCCTTTTCAACCAGCGCCCGCGCAACTTCAACGCCGGAGTATTCAAGTTCAGATTGACACAGAAGCCGGTGCCCACGGATGGCGACCTGCTGCGGACGATCACGCTCGGCGTACGCGGCACTGCGATGCCGGCCTGGTACGAGTTGCCACTGAATGATCGGCTGGCCGTCATCCAGTACATCAAGTACCAGCTGGCAGTGGACCGCAGCGATCCCTCCAAGCCATATGCTTATTTCATCGAGGAGCCGCCCGGCCAGCCGCTGTACATCGGATCACCGCCCGCGCCATCAGTAGAAATCGTCACGCATGGCAAGGATGTATGGCAGAGCGCCAAATGCTGGGAGTGCCACGGCCAGACAGGCAAGGGCGACGGCGAGAAGGCTCCAGGACTGAAGGACGATTTCGGCTTTCCAGTCCGCCCGGCAGATCTGACCAGCGGTCAGTTCAAGTCGGGTCCGTCAGTGCAGGATATCTTCCGGACCATGAGCACCGGATTGAGCGGCACGCCGATGCCTTCCTACCGCGACTCGCTCTCGGAGCAGGACCGCTGGGCGCTTGCCTACTACGTCCTCTCCCTCTCCTCCTTCAAGGATCCGCTGACCGGAGAACTGCTGAAGATTTCAGACGCCGACCGAAAGGCGCTCGACGATCCCAAACTGGGGATGGGATCACCAATTGATCCCTACGTGCCGAGTGGTGGACGCAGACGCAATGCTGCAGCCTCCGATATCCCATCGCCCACGCCAGCAAGTGTCCTGGTTCAGAGTTGGGATCCGGTCCCGCACAAAAGCGAGTGAATCATGAGCAGCTACGATTTTGAGGTCATCGGACCGTACGCGGTTGCCCTGCTGATGAGTATCGGTGCGGTATGCATCTTCATCTGGGCCGTGCTCTCCGGGGCCTTCAACGGTGCCGATGAAGAGGCGCTGCGCTTCTATCACAGAGAGGTCGACGATGACGGAGCCACGCAATAGCTCGAGCGCCCGACATGCCGAAGAGCATGAGGGTGCACACGACGAAATGGAGGAATATGCCGGCGGCTATATCCAGGCGCGGGTCGGACACATCCCGGTCTGGCTGCTGGTCGTTTACGTGGTGCTCTTTCTCTGGGCGCTCTATTACGGCTGGCAGTATTGGGGCGGTCTTGGGCCTGGACGACCAGCCTAGGATCATCGCTGGGACGACGGTCACATCAAAGACTTCATCGATCCCGAACCTGCCTAGCTAGAAGAGGATGCGGAAAATGATTGCAGCGAGGATTCTACTTGCGGTGGCGGCCTTGAATCTCCTCTTCCTCTTGTCCGAGCTGGGCCTGAACGTGTTCAAAGCATCCTTCGGGTGAAGAGGAGAGAGCATGCTAGCGCAAACAGCCTTCTCGCTCGACCAGGCGAGCGCAAGCCAGATGATCGCCTTTTTTGGCGGCGCGGTGCTTACCATCGCGTTCTTCGTCTGGGTCGCTTACCTCGTGAGACATTAGGATAGCAGATTATCCTGAACGCCACAGGTCAGGCAGGTTGATCCGAAAATGACCTACTACTTGGTTGTATTCGCCGCGGGTTTTGCCGGCAGCTTTCACTGCATCGGCATGTGTGGCGGGTTCGCCTGTGCGCTCGGACGCGATCAGCGCGGGACCAGCGCGACCGTGCTGCGCCACCTGCTGTATAACTCCGGGCGATTGACGACTTACTGTTTTCTGGGCGTGCTCGCGGGCGCATTAGGACAGGTAATATGTACCCGAGAGGGAGCCACGTTCACGCCGCTGAACGCCTCGCTGAACGCCGCCGAACGCATTCTCGCGATTGTTGCGGGACTGCTCATGATCGGCATGGCGTTGCAGTTCTTCGGCCTGCTGCGGACCTTTCAACGGCTGACGGTCGGCTTCGGCAGCAGCACCTTCGCGCTGGCACTACGCAGCCTGGTGACCACCGGTCACCCCGCCGCGCCGCTCGCGTTAGGGGTGTTCAACGGCTTCCTCCCCTGTCCGCTGGTTTATGCCTTCGTCGCCGAAGCAGCCAGCACCTTTCAGGCCTTGCCGGGTTTGCTCACAATGGCATCGTTTGGGCTCGGAACATTTCCAGCCATGCTGATAATGGGCGGCGTCGGACGGGCCTTGGCGCCAGCATGGCGGCAGCGTGGCGTGTGGCTCGCCGGCAGTTGTATCCTGGTTCTTGGCATCATCACGCTTGGCCGCGGCATGCTGCCATTGGGCGCGCACGTGTCGCATGGCTTATTGGCGGGGCACCCAGCATGACCGCATCGAATAGGAGCTTATGCCGCCATTGTTTGCTCCCGGTAGGCCCGCGCGCGCTGGAGCAAACGGTCCATGGCGAAAGGTGCACATTCTGTTGCTACGGCTGCTCAATTGCCTTCCAGGTGAAGAATGGCAAAACCGAAGAATGGGAAGCGGCATGGCTGTTGATTCGGCTTGGCGTCGGCGGCTTTCTGTCTATGAACATCATGTTGTTCAGTCTGCTCATTTACGGTGGTGTCTTTACCGGTGCCGATGCCAGGCTGCTCCCCTATATCGACATTCTCCTCCTGGTTCTGGCGACCCCGGCCGTGGTGATCCTCGGCGGGCCTTTTTTGCGCGAGACTCTGGCTGAAGGCGCCCATGGCCGTCTAACTCCTTCCGCGCTGATCGTGCTGGGCGTCGGCGCCGCATACGCCTATTCAACGATAGCCGTCATCGAAAAGAATGCGCAGGTCTATTTCGACACGGCCACCATGGTATTGATGCTGTTCACGCTTGGCCGCTACCTGGAAGCGGCCGGGCGAGCTCGCGCGGCGCGCGATCTCGAGCCGCTATTAGCCGTCGATCGGGAAAACGTTGTTGTGGTCGAAGATGGATTAGAAATAAGCCGCCCCATGCGCGAAATAGAAGCCGGCACTCTGGTGCGGGTGCGCCCGGGAGAACGCATTGCCGTGGATGGCGTCATCGTCGAGGGCGTGTCCCATGCCGATGAAGCAGTGATCACCGGCGAAAGCCGACCAGTCGAAAAAGTTCCCGGCTCCGCGGTGATTGCCGGTAGCATCAACCTGGAAGGGCCTTTGTTGATTCGCAGCAGCGGCAGCGGAACCGAGACGCGCTGGGCACAAATTTGCCGCTCGGTGCGCGAAGCGCTCACGCGCCGCAGCCCGATCCTGCGCTTGGCCGACCGCGCCGTCGCAGCCGCCGTGCCGGGCGTTTTGATACTCGCCGCTCTAACCGTGGCCTACTGGGCACAATGGCTACCGCTCGACCGCGCCATGCTGATGGGTGTTGCGGTTCTGGTGGTCGCCTGCCCGTGCGCCGTCGGCCTTGCGGCTCCGCTGGCAACATCGCTCGGCATCGGGCGCTTGGCGCGCCACGGCTGCCTCGTTCGCGACGCTGGCACGCTTGAGCAGTTGGCGCGCGTGCGCCTGCTGGCCTTCGACAAGACCGGCACGCTGACATTAGGAAAGGCAAGGGTCGTTGCAATCGAGAGTGAAGGTATCGCGACCACCGAAGTATTAGCAGTCGCTGCCGGCCTGGAACGCCATTCCGAACATGGTTTAGGTCGCGCCGTGGTCAGGGCAGCGGCCGACCGTGGCATCGAAACGATCGCCGCGCGTGAGGTTCGCGCTGTGCCGGGACGCGGTATCGTGGGACAGTTCGATTGCGGGTTGGTGGCTGCGGGCAATGTCGCCTTGATGCGCGATTTGAGCTTCGAGGTTGCGCCCGGCCTGGCGGAGTGTGGACGCCGGGCCGAGGCAAATGGCTATTCGGTGATCTATGTCGGCTGGAACGGGCAGGCTCGCGCGACAATCTCGCTCGACGACGTGCCGGTTCCGGAGGCGCGCGCGACCATCGAAGCCCTGCGAGCGCGGGGCCTGCGCATGGCTGTGCTGACCGGCGACCTTGGGCTGGCTGCACAGCGGATCGGGGCGGCGTTGAGAATCGATGATGTGCGCGCCGGCCTGACGCCAGAAGACAAACGAGCTGCGCTTGAAAGGCATCGCCGGTCTCGCGAAGTAGTCGCAATGGTTGGGGATGGCCTCAACGACGGGCCGGTGCTTGCCGAAGCGGATGTAGGCATTGCGGTCGGCACCGCGACTGATCTCGCCCGCGAGACCGCCTCGGTGGTGCTGCCCGTCGGCGGCCTGTGGTTACTGCCGTGGATCATCGACGTCGCGCGCGCCGTCCACAGCACCGTGCGCACCAATCTGCTTTGGGCCTTCGGCTACAATCTCGTGGCTCTGACGCTGGCGGCTCTCGGCATGTTGCAGCCGATCATTGCCGCGGCGGTCATGGCCGGATCAAGCATCCTCGTGATCCTAAATTCGCTGCGGCTGGAGCGATTGCCGGACGTTGCCTCACAGCTTCCGCAGCGATCGTTGCACGAAGAAACCGCACGCAGCGCTTTAAGCGCTCCGGTCGCGCTCGGCGCGCCTGCCGAGCAGGGCTGAGCGATCCTTCGTCACTTTCGTTACCCAAAGACATCATGGACAAATGCGGAGTACCAACCTTCCGCCGTGCGCGCCACTTCGCGCCGTAGCTCGTCCCTTTCGCCCACCTGGCTGGTGAAGATATCTTTGATCTTGATCGATCCGGCCGCGGGTTTGAAGCTGACGGCGTTGCTCACCGCATCGTTCGGCGCAAGAATAGTAAAGCATGTATTGAATAAATGAGGTGTAGTCGGTCCGACTCCGGTGAACGCTGCCGCTATCGCGAAGGCACAGACCTTTGCTTGACTGTTGGCGGCGAACGCCGATTTCGGCATCTGGCCGCCACTGATCGCATCGCCGACCACATGGATGCTCGGCTGCAGCGCCGACTCGAACGTCGTCGGATCGACCGGGCACCAGCCCGATTGATCCGCCAAGCCCGTCCGCTGTGCCAGGTCGCCGGCCGTTTGCGGTGGGATGATATTGGCGACGCTCGCGTTGAAGGTCTCTTCTGCGGTTTTGATCGCTCGGGTCTTGACATCGACCGATTTGACTCCGCCAGTGAACTGCCTTGGCAGCCATTCGATCATTCCCGCATAATGTCGATTCCAGGCGTCCTGAAATAAATCCTGTTCGAAGAACGTGTCCTTCGCATCGAGGATAAGGATCTTCGCCCGCGGCTTGAACTGCTTGAAATAGTACGCCACGAGGCAAGCGCGCTCGTAAGGCGCGGGCGGGCACCGGTATGGATCAGGCGGAGCAGCGATCACGAAAACGCCGCCGTCCTCCATGCTCTCGAGTTGTTGTCGCAGCAGCTTGGTCTGCGGCCCGGCATTCCAAGCATGCGGCATGGCCTCCACTGCGGCTTCATCGTAACCTTCGATGGCACCGTATCTGAAGGCGATGCCGGGGGCCAAGACAGCACGGTCAAACCCAAGTTTCACGCCGCCTTCGAGCGCCACCACCTTGGCTACCGGATCAATCATTGTCGCCGTATCGTGGATGACTTTGACGCCGTATTGTTGGGTCAGCGCCTCGTAGCCATGGGTGAGCGATTCGAGCGAGCGAAGGCCGGCGAGACAAAAGTTGCTGAAGAAGCATGTCGTATATCGCTGCGTCGGCTCGACCAACGTAATGTCAAGGCCTGCGGCGCTCTCGGCCAAATATCTTGCGACTGTCGCGCCGCCGACACCGCCCCCGATCACAACGACGCGCGCCTTAGCTTGACCTTGTGCCACCCGTGTGCCGAGCGCCGCGACAAGGCTTGCCCCGGCAAAACTACCAAACTTGCGACGGGTCCAGGTCATCGCAGCTTGCTATCCATTGGCCGCGCGGCAAGATACTCTGCAAGTGTCTCGATCTCGGCATCGTTGAGCTGCAGGGCGACCGCGTGCATGATCTGGCTCGAACGCGCGCCAGATTTGAAAGCAGCCATCGCGTCCACAAGTTTCTGCACATCCATTCCCACGATTGATGGAATAGCTGTGTCGTGCCCGTCCAGGCGATGGCAGGCCGCGCACATTGCAACGAGCTGGGCACCTCGTTCATTGTCTGCCGCTATGCCCTGATCCGCGCTGAGAATCATGAGGCTTATAGCGATCGGTGGCACAATGAGCCGCAACGCCGTCATCAGGACACAATGAGTTCATGCGCTAACGAGTAAACCTTGCCGCCGTCCTCTTGCCAGTCGAACTCGAGCCGACCGGTCTCTACCGCGCGCAGGTAGAATTCGAAATACGGATTCGCGGCAACGGCCTCATGCAGATCCACGATAAATGCTTCGACGCCATTGTAGCGGCAGACAAACCTGTTGATGATCAGACGCGGGATGACGCTGCCTTCGGCGTCGCGACGTAGCCCGGTTTCCATCTGATGGGCGATTAGGGCTTTGACCTGAAAGATTTCGCCCTTCGGCACAGAACTCGGCACCTGTACGCGGGGCATCGGGGCGACCATTTCTGCCTCACTTTAAATAACTGTCAGGTACAGCCGTTGGTGGCGACCTCGACCCAGGTCTTAGTCATCAACAGCGTGCCGTCGTTCAGCTCGGCAAAGGCAAGGACATATTGCGGCATGGCTAGGCGGATCCGTGTCGATACCCGGGGTTGGCTGCGCTGGGGGACGAAGTGGAAGGTGGCGACTTCAACGAGCGGATTACGTGGCGCGACTACGCCGATATATCTCACATGGTCGTTCTCGGTCATCGGGCTGTCGATGGCGAGGCTGAGCGGTACGGTGTAGCCGTTTGGAAAGGTTCGCGGCATCTCGAGGTGCAGGCGATCCGATTCGGTCGGTGTCTTTCCGGTCAAACGCTTTATCAACGGTGCGATACCGTCGGTATCCTCGTTCGCGTTCGCCGACCAGGCCATGGTTGCCGCAAATCCAGCGATGCCAGTCAAGAACAACTCACGCCGCGTCAGGCCATTATCTGAAGTCCCGTCAAGCATGCTGTCTCCTTTCGGATCAGACATCAGTTCAACAGCTTGAGTGTTCACTCCACCTGAGTAAAACCATTGCCCGTCGCTAGCTTCGCGACAGGAACTAGCCACAGACGAGGGCGGCTCAGAAATCGATGTCACCTCCATGCGGCGGGTGCGGATGCCCTTCCGGGTGCATGCTCTCGCGCGGTTCCTCCGCGACCATCGCTTCGGTAGTGATTAGCAGCCCCGCAATCGACGCCGCGCCCTGCAGAGCGGTGCGGACCACCTTGGTTGGATCAAGAACGCCCTTGCTCAGCAAATTGCCGAATTCGCCGGTTTGGGCATCGAAGCCGTATGCATAATTATCCCCGTCCAGGATCTTGTCGACCACGATGGAACTGTCCTCGCCCGCGTTAATTATGATTTGGCGAGCTGGCCAGCTCAGCGTTTTCCTCATGATCTCGATGCCGTGTCGCTGGTCTTCATTCTCGCCTTCGAGTCTCTCGATCGCCCTGGTCGCACGCAGCAGTGCTACACCGCCGCCGGGCAAAACGCCTTCCTCAACCGCGGCGCGAGTTGCATGCAAGGCATCGTCGACGCGATCTTTGCGCTCCCTGGCTTCGACCTCTGTTGCGCCGCCCACGCGGATTATTGCGACGCCGCCCGTAAGCTTGGCGAGCCGTTCTCGCAATTTCTCGAGATCGTAATCGGAAGTAGTCTCCGCAATCTGTACCTTAAGTTCGTCGACGCGTGCTTTGATGTCGACCTTCACGCCGGCGCCCTTGACGATTATGGTGTTCTCCCTTTCAATGATCACCTTCTTGGCGCGGCCGAGCATGTTAAGGGTGACTTGATCGAGCTTAACGCCGAGATCGCCGAGAATCGCGGTGCCCCCGGTAAGAATCGCAAGGTCCTGGAGCAGCGCTTTGCGCTGATCGCCAAACCCGGGCGCCTTTACCGCGGCAATCTTCATTCCGCCGCGCATCCGGTTGACGACTAGCGTGGCGAGCGCCTCGCCCCCGATATCGTCGGCGACGACGAGCAACGGCTTACCGGAGCGCAACACCGCTTCGAGCACCGGTAGTAATTCCTGAAATGCCGTCAGCTTTTTTTCACAAAGGAGAAGATACGGATCTTCAAGCTCCGCCAGCATCTTGGTGGTGTTGGTGACAAAATACGGCGAGACATAGCCACGATCGAACTGCACGCCCTCGACGACTTCGAGCTCTGTCGCTAGTGACCTCGCCTGTTCGACGGCGATGATGCCGTCGTTGCCGACCTTTTCCATGGCGCTCGCGATGAGATGCCCAATTTCAGCATCACCATTGGCCGAGATGGCCCCAACCTGGGCAATTTCTTCGTTGGAGGTAACCCTCTTGGAGTTTCTCCGGAGATCCTCGATGACCGCATCGACCGCAAGATCAATACCCCGCTTGAGATCCATCGGGTTCATGCCAGCGGCAACGGCCTTGGTGCCTTCCTTGACGATTCCGTGGGCGAGCACGGTGGCCGTTGTGGTACCATCACCGGCCAGTCGAGAGGTCTTGGACGCGACTTCCTTGACCAGCTGCACGCCCATGTTCTCGAACTTGTCCTCGAGCTGGATCTCATTGGCAACCGTTACGCCATCCTTGGTAATGCGCGGCCCGAAAGACTTGTCGAGCGCAACGTTGCGTCCCTTGGGACCAAACGTCACCTTGACCGCGGCGGCTAAAGTATCAATGCCGCGAAGCATTTTTTCACGCGCCTCGCCCGAGAATCTGAACTCCTTGGCACCCACATTGCCCCTCCCTCAGATCACTCATTGCAGCTACCCATATCCCAGTGCGCTTGTTACGCCAATCTTTGGATCGGGCTCGCTCCATTGCAATAAGTTATCTGGGCTCGAATGAATCTTATACCGACACCCCGCACGCCGCACTCCGGCAACTACGCTGCGCAACCGCAATGGCGGATTCAGCGCAACAATCAGTGAGGGGAGTATTTTTCATCAACGTTTCATATGGGAGACGATGGTCGTCCAGTCCGTGTCTGCCCAACGCGCGCGAGTGAACCGATGCGACGCAGCTCCTGAAGCTGAAAAATCCGATGGCTTGATGCTGACGGCCTACAATACCTCGACCGGGTCGGTGGTCTGCGCCTTCCCAGTCCTGCGCTGTCCTTTGCTAATTGCGAAGAGAGCCGCCGATGACGCGCCGCGAAAGGTCGCAGCGCATCGCAGATTAGCGGGTTAGAGCGCGTGGTCGACTATGGCATCATAGCGCCACCGCGAAGCAATATTGCCCATCTTCATCGGCCGTGGCGCGCCGTAAGGTTCTCGGCGGATTGACAGTCGAGAGGTTGTGGAGCAGTCTCGATTCCTCTCCTGGTTTACCGGGGCGAGGTGAACGATGGCGCTTATCCGATGTCGCGAGTGTCAACAACGGGTCTCCGATCAGGCTGGCACCTGCCCGCAGTGCGGCTATCCCCTCGCCAACTCGCAGCAGGCGGACCTGGAGACGATGCTCTGCTGGACTTCCCGATGACGATGATGAGCGGGACCTCATCCGTCCAGGTGGCGATCCAGATCACCCGCATCTCCGAAGGCGGCTTCTCCGGCATCGACAGCTTTGGACGCGGCTGGGATTGGGCCGCCGCGGCTCAGTGAGGGGCTCGGCCGTGCAAATTACGGCGGCGCGCCAGCAGCGTAAGCGCACCATCCTTAAACTCAATTGGAAGCGCCTGCGCCGCGCTGTGGGCTTCCACGGGCGGCACTCAACCGGCCTGACGGCCGCTCTTGTGATTCTGTGGACGGCTCCTCCACCGGCGCGAGAGCGCCAAGGAGTGGCGCCGTTTGAGGCTCCCACGCCCGCCGCCGCCGGCCATTCGCCCGCACGACCGCCGCCGCTTCCGCCGCAGGCTTGACGCCGAGTTGGTGCGCCAGTCGGCCCCGCGTCAATCGGCTCCATAAAGTTGCCGCCGTGCTACCATAAGTTGATTTGAACCAACGGGGCCATGGAGAGGTTTAGAGCAATGCGCCGAGCGGTCGCGCACAAGCTCAGCACAGGGAGACGGCGTGATGAGGGGCATCAGCATCGACGTCCTGCCCGCCGAGCGCGGTGATTGCTTCTGGGTGGAGTGCGCTCGGCCGCCAGAACCGCCGTGGCGGATGCTGATCGATGGTGGCATGCCCTCATCCTGGCCGCAGCTGCGGTCGCGCATCCAGCAGGCGCCATCGCCGGTCATGTTCGATCTTGCCGTCGTCTCGCACATCGATGCCGACCACATTGGCGGCATGCTGCCGCTGTTTGACGCGAACGATCTCAACCTGCGCTTCCGCGACATCTGGTTCAACGGCCTGCATCAGTTTCCGATGGCGGAAACCGCGCTTTCGCGGAGCGTCGCTCAGGGCGAGCAGCTAATGGAAGTGCTGAGCGGGCAGCACGCCGGGGGGCAATTGCCCTGGAACGAGCGCTTCGGCCGTGCCGCCGCGATGACCTGCGGCGACGGAATGTTCAAGACGATCGAGTTTCCCGGCGGTCCTACGCTGACGCTGCTCTCGCCAACGCCGCGCCGGCTCGTGTCGCTGCGCAAGATCTGGGAAACCGAGTTGCAGCACCTGCAGCGCGGCGAGCCCGAAGCGGAGGAAGCCGCGGGACCGATGCCGCTCGATGACCTCGAGGCGCTGGCGGCGATCAAGACGACTGCCGACCGGTCGCCTGCGAACGGCAGCAGCATTGCCTTTCTGCTTGAATATGTCGGCAGGCGTTGCCTGTTCGCCGCCGATGCGTTCTCATCAGTGCTCGGTCAGGCCCTGACCTCCCTCGCCAATTCGCGTGACGGGCGTCCGATTGCGCTCGACGTCTTCAAGCTTCCGCACCATGGCAGCAAGGGCAGCGTGACCCTGAACCTGCTCGGGATCGTCCCGGCCGAGCACTACATCGTCTCCACCAACGGCGACCGCTTCCATCATCCCGACGACATTGCGCTCGCGCGCGTCGTTACATGCGCACAGCGCCCGCCGACCATCTGGTTCAACTACGCCAGCGATGCCGCGGCGCGGTGGAGCGATCCCGCGCTGCGAGCGAAGTACCGGTTCGCCACCCGCCAGCCGGAAGGCGGTGGAGCGGGCATTCGCATCGACTTGCCGGAGGTACGGCCATGACCGCGCTCAACGAACTGCTGCAATCGATGGTGCCCGAGGAGCACCGTGGGCAGCCCGGCAAAATGCGCGAGGTTGCGCTGGCGCTCGCCCAACGGGATCCGGCGCGTCGTGCGGACTATCTATTGTGGGCCGTCCTTGCGTCGCTCGCAATGGGGGAAGCGCGCGAGGCGATGCGTCTGCTCGACACCGTCCCTGCCGGCGCTGATGTCGGCGTCGCCCGGCGCATTCGCGCTTGCCGTTCCTGGGCGCAAAGGCTCGATGGAAACTGGTACCCGGGAAACACCGGAGGTGAGGTATCCCCTGACTGGCTGCAGGGGTTGATCGTCATCGAGCGCGTCGAGCCCGGCGATGCCATAACCATGCTGGTCGAAAGCTGCGCCGCCTTTGGGCCCTGCGCGCTCCTCACCGCCCGCACCCTGGTGCTTGACGCGGCGCGCAACACTCCCGCCGTCGCCGAGCAGATGATCCAACATGGTATCCAGAGCCTCGACAACTTTGTAGCCGTCGCCCGCCAGGCACAGGCGGATGCAGCCGCGCTGTGGGCGTTCGCAGCCAGAGCGGATCTCCAGTGGAGAGGTGGTTTCCGCGACGCGGCGCGCGCGACTCTCGAGACAGTCCGTCAGATCTGCCACCAGCGGGGCGATGCTATCGGCGTCGCAAACGGCTGGATGATCGAAGGCGACCGCTGGGCGACGCCGTGGTCGTCGCCGGAAGCGCTTGGCTTTGTACTCTCGGGCGGCATCGCCAAGGCCGCCCCTCCGCCGCCCGACGATCGCCAGGCATTGCACGCCTATCTTCAAGCCGCGGAGGCGCTCGTACATTCAGATGCGCCCTGGGCGAGCGCGGCGCTTGAGCTGAGGCTCGCATTCCTCGCCGGACGCGCCGGCGATGTGAAGGCGCAACGGGAGCACTTGGCGAAGTGCCAGCAGGCTTATCGCCAGGTCGGCGACGTCGCCGGCCTGCTTCTTGCCACGGTGCACGGTTGGTTCGCCGACATTGCTGCCGGCGACCTCACCGCGATGCGCCGCATCGCGCCGCTGGAATGGGCCGAGCGGCACGGGCCCGTCGCGGAAATCGCCACATGGGCCGAATCCCGCGGGAGCCTGACGTGGTGCACCGGACTTGGACGGCTGCTCCAGCGCGGCGGCGAACTTTGGGCCGCAACGAGAGAGTTCGAGCGGGCCGAGATCGCCTATCGGCTGGCCGCTCATCTCGTGCCGCTCAACGGCGCGATTGCAGCCTGGACACTTCAGGAAGCGCTCGCGGGGATCGATCTTCAGCGCGGGCTGACGACCCGCGGGCTCGTGCGCCATCTCGTGACGCTAAATTCGCTTCCGCCGCCGTGCGACCCGAAACAGGACGGGGTAGCGTGGCTGCGGGACATCGAGCTCACAACGGGGCTGCTCACGGTGCCATCGGGCGTGAGTGGCGCCACCGAAATTGGCATCCGCATTATCGAGCGAGGGGAGCAGCGGCTCAAGGCTCTCCTCGACGTTGCCGGCATCGTGCAGCCGACCGGCATGATTCCGCCAAGCGATCCGCAGCAGGCGCTTGCGGAGGCATCCGCCGCGCATGAGACGGAACTGAAGTCGATGCTTGCAGGAGCACCCAAGCCCGGAAGCGCGGAACAGATCCTGCTGACAGCTGCCGCAGAGGCGACGCGACAATCACTGCTTAGGGCACAGCCTCTGCTTGCGCTGCTGCGCGCTCGGCAGGCGGAGCGCGGCGGCTGGGATGTCCGGGCCGAGCAGTGGTACCGGACGGCGCGCCAGTACGCGGCCAAGGCCGGCGCGGAAAACCGCTGGCTCGAGATACTCATCCTTCATGTCTGGGGCAAACGGGCCGAGGCGCAGGCCGCATTGAAAACGGCCCTGCAGGAACGGCGCATGGATACTGGGACGCTTACCGCCCTGGCCATCCGGGTCCGCGCGTACGAGGCCGCCGAGGCGCTGTTGCAGACGCTCCCACCGGATGGCGGCAAAGATCCTCTCGAATGGCGTGGTCTCGCGGATCGTGCCGAGGTTGCCAGCGAACGTGGCCAGGCTGCCGCAGCCTCGGCGCTCGTGACGCGAGCGCTCGGCATTTTCGAAGAGATGGTCAATCGCTTCCCGCGGGATGCCGATCGCGTCGCCGCTTCCGACGACGTGAGCGCGGCGGCTCTCTATCTGCTGGCATCGCGCATCCACCTGCGGCTGGCGCAGGAGCGCTCCCGCGACACGGAGGCCGGCGCCGCGCAACGCGCGCTCGCCTTCGGCGTTGCCGATCGGCATCGAATGCTGACCCTGCCGAGGGAAATGCAAAGAAGCGCCGCCGCATCCGCCGATTCGCTGCGCCGCTGGCAGCAGGCCGCGACCGATCATGCGACTGCATACCAGCGATTGCTGGCCGCACTCACGCTCGGCGCCGGCAAGGTGCCCGCGCTGACGCAAGCGCTTGGCAGAGCCGAGCGTATACTGGCCGATGTCGAGGCGACGCTCACACCGGAGGAGCAGGCCGCGGTCGCGGCGACGCGTCGATTGGTCGCATTCACGGCGGAAAAGCTGCAGCGGCTTCTGCCGGCTGAAGCCTGCTTGCTCGAATACCAGCTGGTTGGTCGTGACTACGTTATGTATGCCGTTACGGCGACAGAGATCGTCGTGCAGGAAGGCCGGCTCGAGCGAGGCAGCTTCGAAGGGATGACGAGCCGTTTCGTGCGCGCCTGCGCCAACGGCGCGCTATCGCTGGAGGCTGAGGAACTCTCCGCCATCCTGCTCAACCCCTTCTCCGCAACCCTGCGGGGAAAAGAACGCGTAATCGTGGTGCCGTCAGGCGCACTCAACGCCGTGCCCTTTCACGTGCTGCCGTTTGCGGGCAAGCCCTTGGGCGAGACCCATGTGGTTTCCTATCTGCCGGCGGCAAGCCTGTTGGCGCAGGCTGCGGTCGACCAGCCGCTCGCCGGCGGTAGCACGCTGGTCGTCGGCGATCCTGCCTTCGATCCGGCCGCGCATCCGTCGCTGCAACGGCTGGCCGGCGCTGCGGTCGAAGCAAAGGCGGTCGCCGCAATACATGGCACCAAGCCCTATCTGGCCGGCGAGGCGACCGAGGCGTCGTTGCGTCCGCTGCTGTCGCACCGCGCGCTGCTGCACTTCGCGGCGCACGGGCGTCTCGACGACATCGCCCCGAACACCTCGTCAATTGTGCTCGCCGGCGACGACGAACTCACCGTCTCGGATCTCATCGGGCTCGACATCGGCGCGGATCTGGCAATCCTGAGCGCCTGTGATACTGGCCGCGGCACCACGACCATGGGCGGTGACCTGGTCGGGCTGGTGCGCGGGCTGCTGGCATCGGGCGTGCGCCGCTGCGTCGTGTCGCTGTGGCCGGTCGACGACGTCGCTGCCTGCGTGACCATGGCCATGTTCCACCGTCACCTCAAGCGCGGAACGGCGCCAGCGGTGGCGCTTGCGCAAGCGCAGCGCGAGATCCGGACCTTGTCCGGCAGCGAAATCGCTGATCGCTATCGCGCGCTGGGTGGAACACTGGCTGCAAGAGATCGGTCCCTGCGCCGCAAGGGCAGTCGCACCCTTCGGCTTCCAGCCTTTTCCGAGGTCGATGCGGAAGATGAAATCCCGCTCGCTGCGAAGGACGGACGCAGTACGAACATCTGGGCTCCGTTCGTGCTGATCGGCGCATGATGACATTTTGAAAGCGACTCGATTTTGACTTTGAGAACGATTCGATCGCCCGGCTTCCGTTTGAAGGGCCCGGACGACCTCGAAGTCGAAAGCCTAACTCCCTCGAATACCAAGCCCGCAGGGCACTGCGGTATGAGACGGACGATGTACAACCAGAATGGCCCGGCAGTTTATGCGTTCACTCCGATGGCGATCGTTCGACGTCGCCCGGAAACATGAGCCTTCTAACTGCGGCTGTGCTATCCGAAGCGGACGCTAAACCGAATGTCCGCTTTGCGCGGCCAAAAGCGGCCTGATCAATCTCGCACAAGACTAATTTGTGGCGCTGGCGACGACGGTTGCAGGAAAGCTGATCGCACGGAATCTGCCGGAGCCTCCTGCCCGCACAACTCTTTCGAAAGAGTGTTGGGGTGACCGCGTGGCGGCCAGCGATGAGCTTTCGAGCTCCCGCCGATTTCTACGCTGGACGATGCTACTGCTCTCTCGTGGGGAAATCGTGCTTTTGCTTTGCGCGGACCTGGTCCAAATAGAGGTGCGAGGACCACAGAGCAAACGCGGGACGCACATTAAGCTATGTGAATGCCGAGGTAGACATCTATCTACCTAAATGTCGCGAAACCAACTTTGCTATGAGTAACAATGCGGGAGTAGAAAAATCGCGGAAATGCTTTTCGAACGAGTTGGAGCCCCACCGATTTCTACGCTGGGCTACGCTACTACCCTCTCGTAATGAAATCGGGCTTTAGCTGTCGCTCGATATGACTTCTCTCCGCTTGCGCGATGCCCGGCCTGGTCGCTGTCCGTTGGCTCGGTCGCTGATGAGTCAAACAGGCGGAGTAAGGTGGTCGCAATCTGGATGGTTGCAGGCGGCAAAACTTCAACGGGTCCCGGCATGGTCGTTAGATTAGCTGCCGCCACCCCGCGACTTGATAAAATGAGCAAACGCTTTCAACGTGACTTCGGAAACGTGGTGCTCGATCCCCTCTGCGTCGGCCTCGGCCAATTCAGCGGGAACGCCCACCGCACGCAAGAGGTCGACGACGAGCCGATGGCGAATGCGGACGCGCTCGGCCAACGCGTGGCCCTTTTCGGTCAGGAACACTCCTCGATATGGACGCGATGTCGCCAAGCCCGCTCGCTTCAGGCGGGAGATTGTCTTGATGGCAGTCGCGTGCGACACGCCCAAGCGGCGCGCGATGTCTGTCGGACGTGCTTCGCCCGTGCTTGCCAATAGGTCCGCGATCAGTTCGACATAGTCTTCGAACAACGCTGTCGATTGGGCCGACCGTGTCTTGCCGAAACGACGCGCCTGGATCACTTCGGTGGGTAGCTCCGTCGTCCCACGCGCCTTCCCTGACGTCCTCGGCTGCATCATGGATGATCCTAACCTGCTGGAATCCTGTTCTAAACAGAACATATTGGAATGGTCGTGTCAAAATGTAGCCTAGGCTACATTGGGTAGTTATTGACAAACCGGGTTCAGTCCTTAATTTGTAGCTGTTGCTACATTTTCGTGCAGACTGCTGGATCGACAGAATGACCGAAATCGCCGCTCAACGGGACTCGCTTTCCGACCGGACCGTTTCCGCGGCGCGTCAGGTGCTGGCCGGCCAGCGCGGGGGCTTGCGCGGCTATCTGGCATTTGCCGGCCCGGCGGTGATCGCCTCGATCGCCTACATGGACCCCGGTAATTTCGCGACGAACATTCAGGCCGGGGCGAAATATGGCTACACACTGCTATGGGTGGTGCTGGCGGCTAACCTGATTGCCATGCTGTTCCAGGCGCTCTCGGCCAAGCTTGGGATCGTGACCGGCCGCAACCTTGCGGAGATGTGCCGCGAGCATTTTCCCCGCCCGGTCGTGTGGGCGATGTGGGTGGTCAGCGAGATCGCCGCCATGGCGACCGACCTGGCAGAATTTCTCGGCGGCGCCATTGGCCTGTCCCTGCTGTTTCACATGCCGCTTTTCGCCGGCATGGCGGTCACGGCTGTCATCACCTATGGCGTGCTGATGTTCGAAGGCTTCGGTTTCCGTCCGATCGAGCTGATCATCGGCAGCATGGTGAGTATCATCGCCCTCTGCTACGTGATCGAGCTGTTCATCGCGCCGGTCGATTGGACCTCGGCTGCGGTACATACCGTCCTGCCACAGATCCCCGATGCCGAGGCGTTATTGCTGTCGGTCGGCATCATCGGCGCCACCGTCATGCCGCACGCCGTTTACCTGCATTCCGGCCTGACGCAGGCGCGGATGCCGGTTCGCAACGATTCCGAGCGGCGCATGGTGCTGCGCTTCTCCAACTGGGAAGTCATTATTGCACTCGTGGTGGCGGGCCTCGTCAACATGGCCATGGTCATGATGGCTTCAGGCGCCTTCCATGCGGGTCACCCGGACGTGGCCGAAATCGAAACCGCTTACCACACGCTGACGCCACTGCTGGGAATCGGGGCGGCGAGCGTATTCCTGCTCTCGCTCATTGCCTCCGGCATATCGAGCTCGACGGTCGGGACCATGGCCGGCCAGATGATCATGCAGGGTTTCATCCGCTTCCAAATCCCGATCCTCATTCGCCGGCTCGTTACCATGCTGCCCGCCTTCGTTGTGGTTGCCCTCGGCGCGAATGCGACCAGTTCTCTGGTCATCAGCCAAGTCGTGCTCTCGATCGCCCTGCCGCTGCCCATGATCTCGCTCCTGATCTTCACCAGTCGCCGCGACATCATGGGCCAGTTCGCGAACGGCCGGCTAACCTTTGTCGCGGCGGTGGCGGGAACGATGGTGGTGTTGCTGCTCAACATCTTCCTCATCCTGCAAACCCTGGGCGTGTCGATTCCAGGGCTGCCTAGCGGCGCCTGAAAAACGGACGTTGAGCAATCGAAGGGTCTTGTGAGTTAAAGAGAAATGCATCTCCATAGCCGCGAATTGACCAGCGGTGCGAACCCCACGTTAGAGACGATCCGCCTCGCTGATCGCCGAAACCAAGCAAAGACTTCGCACCGTGCTCACATTGAGCGAGCGCTGCATGACGCCGGACTGCGGATAAGCCGCCAGCGTGTCGCTCTCGCGGAGTTGCTGGACCAATCTGGGCGACGCCGCGTGACAGCCGAAACTCTTTATTCCGACGCGCTCAAGGCGCGCTGTGGGGTCTCCAGAGCGACGGTAAGCCACACGCTCCGCGAACTTGAACGGGCCGGCATGCTCAAGCGCGTGGCCGTTCCAGGATCGAAGAAAGCCTGGTTCGTCATCGATCAACCGATCGCCGGACGCGAGTAAGCGAGACGCGAGATCGGCCGGTTCAGAGCTGCTTAGGGGCGAGTTGGGGCGATGAATTCTCTGGTAAGCGTATGGCGTCTTGTTGCGAATGACAGGCAATCGCAATACGTTAGAGGGCGATGTCGGGCAGATACCTATCGAAATCGCCTTGATGCAGCGTGGATAGTGGTGCTCCGGCTGGGCCTGGCGGTCCTGCCAATGATCGTCGGCACCTCAGCCAATGCTGACGAGCCGGCCGGTCGATTGGCGCTAAAGGCGCCGCTCACTTTTACGCCTCGCTTTGACTGGAGCGAATTCTACGTCGGCGGTCACATCGGCTATGGCGGCGGTTCCTCGTCCTGGACTGCTGCTGATCCTGCCGCAGGTGCAGCAAGCGGCACGCTCGATTTGTACAACGGGTTCGACCTGTTTAAAGGCACCGGCAGTTTCTTTGCAGGCTTTCAGGGCGGCTACAATGTTACATTGCCGTCTCGGCTGCTGCTGGGCGTTGAGGCCGACGCCTCGTTTCCTAATACTCTCGCGGGTTCTGCGATCGCGACATCGACGTTTGCCGGAACGGCGAATTTCACCGATATGGTCCTGCATTCAGGAACAGTCCGCGGGCGCGTCGGGTATGCATTCGATCATTGGCTGCTCTACGCGACCGGCGGCTTCGCCTGGAGTTACGACAAGATCACACGCACGCAGCTTGCCGGCGGGACACTCGATTCTGGGAGCGAGGAATCGGCGTTTCTGTGGCGGCTGGGCTGGACGGCAGGCGCAGGTGTCGAACTGCCGGTAGCGCCACACTGGACCGCCAAGGCAGAATATCTGTTCAGCGATTTCGGAAGCCGCAGCAATGTTTTTCCGGCGACGGCGCAATCGTTCGTTTCCGACCTCACCATGCAGCAGCTCCGGTTCGGACTGAACTATCAGTTCTCCGATGCTGGCATGGCGGCCGACAACACGGCATCGGTGCCAATTGGTCCGAAGGAAGACATCTGGAATGTTCACGGCCAGACCACGTTCACGTCACAATATGCGCCGCCGTTTCGTGCTTCATACGCCGGACCGAACAGCCTCGCGCCGAACCAGGCACGCGAGACGTGGGACGCTACCGCCTTTCTCGGCCTCCGGCTGTGGGACGGCGCAGAGATATGGATCAATCCGGAGATCGACCAGGGCTTTGGTCTCAGCAGCACGCTTGGCGTTGCCGGATTCACCAGCGCGGAGGCCTACAAGGTAGGCGCCGACTACCCATACACCCGCCTGCAGCGCGCATTCATTAGACAAACCATCGATCTCGGCGGCGAGACGCAAAAGGTAGCAGCGGGCCTCAACCAGTTTGCCGGGAGCCAGACCGTCGATCGTCTTGTGGTCACGGTCGGAAAGTTCAGTGTCGCTGACGTCTTCGACACCAACAAATATGCGCATGATCCGCGCAGCGATTTCTTGAACTGGGCTGTGGTCGATACCGGCACGTTCGATTACGCGGCTGAAGCATGGGGCTATACGCTTGGGGCGGCAGCCGAGTGGTACACGGGAAACTGGACACTACGCGGCGGCGTGTTCGACCTTTCGGTCGTTCCCAACAGCACCGAGCTCGATCCGGGTTTTCAGCAATTCCAGTGGGTCGGCGAGATCGAGCGTCGGTATGAATTATGGGGCCACCCCGGCAAAATCGCTATCACGGGATTTCTCAGCCGCGGGCGCATGGGTAGCTACCGGGATGCCATCGCATTGGCGCAGATCACCGGAGGTCCGGCCGATATCGCCGCGGTCCGGCAATATCGGAGCCGCGGCGGCGTGAGCATGAATATCGAGCAGGAGATCACACCCGATCTGGGTGCCTTCTTGCGCGCAGGTGTGGCCAACGGAGATGTCGAACCCTACGAGTTCACCGATATCGACCGCACGGTGGCTGCCGGACTCGCTCTCAAGGGCACGCAATGGGGCCGGCCGGACGACACCTTCGGATTTGCCGGCGTCATCAACGGGATTTCGGCTGAACACATAGCGTTTCTCAACGCCGGCGGGCTCGGCATTCTCGTTGGCGATGGAAAGCTGCCGCATCCCGGTCCCGAGCAGATCATCGAAGCCTACTACGGCTTTCCGCTGTCGTTCTGGCGCGTCACATTGGACTACCAGCTCGTGGTCAATCCCGCCTACAACCGCGACCGCGGACCGGTTTCCGTTCTCGGTGCGCGGCTGCACGCGCAGTTCTGAGGACTTCATGCGCGCAACTCCCGTTATTTTTCTGGTGCAAAATTCTGATTGGTGAGCGGAGATTCGGTTGGACGTTGCATTCGTATAAAGGGCTTGTTCGCACCCGCGTGGCAGCTATTGCAACCACTGGTAAGCTCGTCGAACGCGACCATAAATTTAGTGCTGCTCTTTGCTCTAACCGCTTTTTCAAGTTCCTCTATCCGTGGATTGATGATCGTATTGATCATCTCGGCGACAGGAACGCCGTCAAAGGTTGGATGCAGCCTTGCGGCGTCCTCCAGGCCTTCCTTGATCTCGTCAATCTCATAGGCTGCGAGGTCCCAGTTATTTTGTTTGCCGGCAATCCATAGCTTCGCGTGGCGAAGTTGCGTCGCGGTCATAAACTCGCCAAGGCCTGGTTCGTAGGACTCTCTTGCTGGCTGCGCGGCTGCAAAGATTACCGCAGCACTAAGGGCGACGATGGCAGTAACTATCCGCGTCATTGGTCGTCCTCCCGAGGGATACTAGTCAACGCACTCCCTCGCTGCCCAGTGCCGCACTCGCGGACACTAAGGACACTTCTCGCTAGCATGGCCGCAGGATGGCCGATAGCATCGCGGACGCAGTGACGGCGGTCGTTGGGTTTCTGAATGGCTCCTCAGCGAACAGATACGCGCCGATGGTGGCCGCGTCAGCTATACTGAAGCGCTAGCGTCGGACCGGTCGACCGAGGCGGGCCTGCTCACGGCCAGAAAATTCTGCTTCGTACTCCGTCGAATCGAAAGGCAAGCCTTTCGAATCGAAAGGCAAGCCTTGCGATCCATTCTGACCCGACGTCAATTCGCCAGCAGCTTCGCCGCAATCGTTGCGGGCGGTGCCGTCGGCGGCATTGTCGGTGCTCGGATCGCGAGAGGCCGTCCGGCACATTTCACAAAGCCCCTGCCTATCCTGCCGCTGATCGATGCTGCCAGGCAGGGCAACGCCGTCAAATTGAAGGTCGCATCCGGAAAGCACGCGTTCGTAGAAGGCAAGCCGACGCAGTCCTATGGCTACTCAGGCCAGGTTCTTGGACCGGCCCTCCGTCTGCGCCGAGGCGATGAAGTGGAGATGACGGTCGAGAATGCGCTCGACATTGATACGACGGTACACTGGCACGGGCTTCTGGTGCCCGGCGACGTCGATGGCGGTCCCCATCAGGTCATCAAGTCGGACAGTACATGGCGTCCGCAACTCACGATCGATCAGCCGGCTTCGACCCTGTGGTTTCATCCCCACCAGCACCATGATACGGCGCGACAGATTTACATGGGGCTTGCGGGACTGATCCTCGTCGATGACGGCTCGGACGCTCGTCTTAATCTGCCGCACACCTATGGCATCGACGATTTGCCCATCATCCTTCAGGATCGGTCGTTCGATTCCGATGGATCGCTTCTGTACGATCTCGATCCTCTCACCATCCAATATGGCTCGCGAGGCGACACCATCATCGCCAACGGCGTCGTTGCCCCCTTCGCCAAGGTTCCGGGCGGTCTGGTGCGGTTACGCATCCTCAATGCAGCCAACGCGCAAAACTTCGATCTGCGCTTCAGCGACAAACGAAAGTTTCACGTCATCGCGTCGGACGCGGGTTTTCTTTCTGCGCCGGTCGCCATGCAGCAGCTCAGGATTTCTCCCGCGGAACGGTTTGAGATCATCGTCAATTTCTCGAACCGCAAGCCGGTCATGCTTGAGACCGGGCCTGACACCGTGATGGGCATCTTTGGCGCGGTCTCGGAGGACGATACCACCGCATTTGTGCCGATCATGCGCTTTGAACCGACCGCGGCGGCAACAATGGTGAAAGAAATCTCGGCCCGCCTTGTCGAACCCCGTAGCGGCGGACGCCAACCGGGCAGTTAGCCATCGCGAATTCCTGCTGGATAGCAGAATTTGCGGGGGTCAACGGCCGGACGAAATGGGCATGCTACCCGGCATGTGCATCAACGGAAAGACGCACGACATGGCCCGCATCGACGTCGAGACGGAGCTTGGATCGGTCGAAGTCTGGAAGATCATTTCGCGAGGCATGGCTCATCCCTTTCATGTGCACGGCGCGTCATTTCGCGTTTTGTCATTGAGCGGCGCGCCGCTGCCCTCACATCTAGCGGGCTGGAAGGACGTGGTTCTTGTCGAAGACGAAGCCGAACTTCTCGTGGCGTTCAATCGACCGGCTGTACTAGATCACCCTTTTATGTATCACTGTCACATCCTCGAACACGAAGATGCGGGAATGATGGGGCAGTATGTGTGCAATTGACGTATTGGCCAATGCTCCGTTTTTATTTATCCGGAATTTCTGGGTTGGCACAATCGCGTCATTTCGCTGCTACGCAGTAACCGCCGCTTTAGCAGCAAGCGGACATCAACTTCGGCAATGCCACGCTACACGGCCTAGCTTAGCTAGCTAAGCTAGTTCGCAAGGGCGCTCGTAATCGTGCTGATATTGTGCCTGACCATCGCGATGTAGGTAGGAGCCTCGCCCTTCTCATTGGTCAGACTATCCGAATACAGCGTTCCGCCGATCGCCGCTCCGGTCTCGGACGCAATCTGGCGCATTATTCTGGGGTCGCTGACGTTTTCCAGAAAGACCGCCGGAATCCTTTCTTTTTTGATCTTCCCGATGATCGTTGCGATGTCCCGGGCGCTCGGCTCGGTTTCGGTCGAGACGCCCTCTGGTGCTACGAACGTGATATCGTAGGCCGCGGCGAAATAGCCAAAGGCGTCATGAGTTGAAATCACCTTCCGCCGGTCAGGTGGAATCCGCGCTACCGCCTCGCGAACGTCGTGATCGAGCGCTTCGAGCCTGGTGAGATAAGCCGCAGCATTGGCTCTGTAGGTCGTGGCGTCGGCGGGATCGGCGGCTACCATGGCGTCGCAGATATTGCGGACATATATCTCGGCAATTGGCACGGATTGCCAGGCGTGAGGGTCGGCCGTCCCTTCCCCATGACCACGACTGAGTAATTCACCGGCGCCAATCTTGCGCGGCACGATGCCGTGGGTTGCGACGACGGTGGTCGCATTGCTGCCGGATGATTCGATAAGCCGTGGTAGCCAGCCTTCGAGCCCAAGACCATTGACGATCACAAATCTGGCATTCCTGATCGCTTCCGCATCGGCCGGCGTCGGTGAGTAGACATGGACGTCACCGTTGGGACCAACCAGCGACGTAACGTCGACCTGGTTCCCGCCGACATTTTTGGCGAGGTCGCCCAGGATCGAGAAGGTCGCGACCACCTCTAGTTTCGCCGCTTTTTCCTGCGCTGAGGCGGGCGAAATCGCTGAGGTCGTCGCAAGGCCAAGCAAGAATGGCAGCTGAAACCATCGAAAGCAGGCCTTCCGCGGGAGCTCGGAGATGTCGTTGGGCGAATGAGGGGCCAAATCGAAACGAATCGGACCCGCGCTTGCGAGATAGCGGAACACTTGTAGTCTTGCCCAAATCGTTGCGGTCGTGTTGGTAACACGTGCATGTTATGTTATAACATTCCAAGCCCAACAAAAGTCCAGTTGATGTGTCGGGCTGCGTTCGCTTTCGGTAGAGCGTCTCCGGTCAATCGGGATTTAGCGATACGCCTGGAACAAAGCACGGCTTGAAAAAAGAACGCCTTCCATTGCTTTGGACAGGCACATAGCGATGTTCGCGCCGTCGTGCGGCGTGGCTCAAATGATGTGACGAGGGGTGCGCAGCTTGCGGCCGACCCACTTAACGGTGTGGCGTATCTTCACGCGGCGATGCGGCGCCTGCCTGGCGCTGCTTGCCTTGACGCTGCAATTCGGGATGTCATTCGGGCATATCCATGCCCGAGACTTCACCGGCCAGGGCATCAACCGCTCGACCGCAGATGCTGCCCACGCATGGCACGGTCCCATGAAGGGGCAATCTGCGGCACGCCTTCCCGCAAAGCAGGCGAGCGAAGATGAGGACTGTCCGATCTGCTTCTCGGGCTTTCTGCTCGCGACCTCCTTCATCCCGGATGTGGCGCAGGCGTCGCCATCACTTGACCTCAAGCATGCTGGACACCCCTTCGCACTTACCTTCGATGGCGTCCTGAAAACTCCCCGCGCGCCATTTCAATCGCGCGCACCACCACTCGGCTGACGGCCAATTGCCGGGCGCTGCATGCGCCTCTGGCCGCGCTGAGCCTAGAGGTCGGCGTTTCCCCGTTACGGAACGAGAGCCGGTAGCCGCGCCGCATTGATCTGCATGAGATTCATGGCGGAGCAATGCAATCGGATCACGTCTCGCGATGCCGCAGCGCCGGGGCCTAACTCACAATCGAAGCGGAATGCTCCAAAAGCTGATTCGCCGCTCCTCCTGCGCGGCGTTTACATCGAACCTCCAGTCGGTGGACAGCCAATGATAAAATACGCACGCACCTGCGCAGTGCTCTCGCTCTTTCTATCCTTCGATCGCGCGGAGGCCCATCCCCATGTCTGGGTCACCTTCCACAGCGAAATTCTTTACGCAGCTGACGGCAGCATGACGGGCGTCCGCCACGCCTGGACTTTCGATGACATGTTTTCCGCCTACGCGCTCCAGGGCACCCCCCATGCGAAGAAAGGGCAATACACGCGGGAAGAGCTGGCCTCGCTCGCCCAGGTCAACATGGATTCGCTGAAGGAGTACGGCTATTTCACCTTCGCGCGCGCGGACGGCAAGACGCTGAAGTTTTCGGATCCCGTCGACTACTGGCTCGAATACAAGAACGCTACCCTCACCCTGCATTTCTCTCTGCCGTTGAAGGCAGCTGCCACGGCAAAGGCCATGCAGATCGAGATCTACGATCCCACGATCTTCGTTGATTTCGAATTTGCCAAGGACAAGCCGGTCTCCTTGAGCGGCGCGCCGCAATGCCTGCTGACCTACGATTTGCCGCATCAGCCGACACCAGCAGAACAGTTGCGGCTCGGTCAGCTCGATAGTGACCCGCTCGGCATATCCAGCACCTATGGAGAAATCTTCGCCAACAAGATCCTGGTGAAGTGCCCATGACCAGATCACGCGGTGTTATCATGACCACGCTGGTGGCGGTTCTCGTCGCCTGCGCAATTGATGTCGCGTCAGTGCAGGCCGCGCCATTCGGAGCCCCTCATCCTGCCAGTGCCATGTCGTCATCCGGCCTCATTGGCTGGATCTTTGCGCAGCAAGCGGCCTTCTATCGTTCGCTGTCGGGCTTCATCCGGGCGAGCAACGAAGATGGTGCCGCGATGTGGGGCCTCTTCGGCATCTCGTTTCTCTACGGCGTCTTTCATGCCGTGGGCCCGGGGCACGGCAAAGCCGTGATCTCTTCCTACCTCGTCGCCAACGAAGAGACCTGGCGTCGCGGCATTGTTCTGTCATTCGCGTCCGCGGGCATTCAATCCGTTGTCGCCATTGTCGTGGTGGCCATCGCCGCGGTTCTTCTCGGCGCGACGGCGAAGACGATCGGGCTGACCGTTCATCTCGTCGAGATCGTCAGCTATGGTCTGGTCATCCTGATCGGCCTGCGGCTTTTCTACGTCAAAGGCCGCGGCTTTCTTCTTGCCTGCCGCGAACTGGCGTGGACGCCGGCGCCCGCTCTCGTCCTCGCGTCAGGACACAGCAGCAAGACCCTTCGGCTTCCTGCGCCGCGCGTTGGCGCGATGACCATGCGTGGCGGGCAATGCATGGTCGATGGATGCGCCGGTCATGAGCACGGCTTTCACTGCCACGACGACCATCACGAGTCGGCCTGGGGCCACGCCCACGGGCCGGAGCCCGCTGAACTCGCAGGCGCGGGCGGCTGGCGCCGAGGTCTCTCGGCGGTGGTCGCGGTTGGATTGCGGCCGTGTTCCGGCGCGATCATCGTCCTCATCTTTGCACTGGCCCAGGACCTGTTCTGGACCGGCGTCGGCGCCACCTTGATCATGGGGCTTGGCACAGCGGTGACGGTTGCAGCGATCGCAACGCTCGCAATGAGCGCGCGACAGATCGCAAGCCGCGTCGCAATGGCCCGGGCCGGATTCGGCATGCTCATGATGAGAGCTATCGAGGTCGGCGCCGCGGCACTCATCATCGCGTTCGGTACACTGTTGTTGGCAGGCTACATGGCGAGCGAACAGTTGTGGATGTTCACGGGATAGAGCTGAGGGCAATCGGTTGCTGAAGAATCCTGTTTTCCTCGATTGTCCCAGTCATCATGTCTGGCCCGGTTTCGGCACAGGACAAGGGTAGCGTCGACCTCAAGCCGCTCTCACCATTCGCCACCGCAGTGAGTGAATTTTCCGAGTTGAAGTTCCAAGTCGATCAGGACAGCGAGCATGTTCGTTTCATTCTTCCCCCGACCAAATCTGTTCTTTCCGTCGTCAATTCTTTGGACGGCGTTCGCGATGGCGGTTTGGTATGGGTTTGCCAGCAATCTCTTTCAAGGCCCGGAAAACCCGGTTGGACTGGCCACGTTCTGGTCGACGCCGGCCCTGTGGTTCGATCTCTATTTTGCGCTGGCCGTTGCGATCTTCGCGGCTGCATGGATGTTATTTGCCCCGCACCCCTGGGCGACGTGGTCCATTCTTGGCTCCGCGCTGATCCTGTTCACCTCTTACTTTCAGGTCCAAGTCTCAGTCGCGATCAATAGCTGGTATGGACCGTTTTACAACCTCGTCCAAGCTGCACTTTCGAAGTCGGCGCCGGTCACGACCGAGCAGTTCTACAGCGAATTGTCGACCTTTGCCGGCATCGCGCTCGTGGCCGTCGTGGTCGGCGTGCTGACGCGATTCTTCGTCAGCCACTACATCTTCCGCTGGCGGACCGCGATGAACGATTTCTATGTCGCGAATTGGCCGCGGCTGCGCACGATCGAAGGCGCCTCCCAGCGGGTCCAGGAAGACACCATGCGCTTTGCCAGCACCATGGAAGGTCTAGGCGTCAATCTCATTAGCGCAGTGCTGACGCTCTTGGCTTTCCTGCCGGTTCTGGTGAGGCTGTCCAGCAGCGTCACGGAGCTGCCTCTGTTACGCTCGATTTCCTATCCGCTGGTGTTCGCTGCGGTCATTTGGTCGATACTGGGCACCGGCGTTCTCGCGCTTATCGGCATACGCCTGCCCAGAATTGAATTTCTCAACCAGCGGGTCGAAGCGGCCTATCGCAAGGAGCTTGTGCTCGGCGAGGATGATCTGGCGCGCGCCAATCCACCGACATTAAGCGTGCTGTTTGGCGACATTCGCAGGAATTACTTCCGGCTCTATCTGAACTTCATGTACTTCAATGTCGGCCGGATCGTCTATTTGCAGACTGACGTCATCTTTCCTTACGTCCTGCTCGCGCCCACAATCGTGGCGGGCAAGATTACCCTCGGCGCGATGAACCAGATATTGAACGCGTTCACGCAAGTGCGAAGCTCATTTCAGTATCTCGTCAACTCGTGGAGCACGATCGTCGAACTGATCTCGATCTATCAGCGGCTGCGGGGATTTGAGGCAAAGATCCACGGTGAGCCACTGCCGTCGATCGAGACCCAAAAGGAGCCAGCCTCATGATCCGCGCAGGTGATGGGTGTTGACGGAACCGAAGCTTGGCATTGCGCGCCAAGCAATATTTGCGCTTTCCGCACCAAGAATGCAATGTTATAACATTACATCGCTCAGCGAGGTTCCCATCGTGCGTCACGCGGCCGGTCCGACTTTCGAAACCTCCCTACACCGACACGAAAGCGGCCCTTCGCGGCCCGCTGCCCATTCTGGAGGAGATGGCGCAAGAGGCGATCCGCTGCGAACCGCGATCACCAACTGACCATCTTGACTGACACCCCAACATAAGGACGCGCCCATGCCTGAAGCTGCGACACAGATTCCAGTCACGGTCCTGACCGGCTATCTCGGCTCGGGGAAAACCACGCTGCTCAACCGCATTCTCACCGAGACCCACGGCAAGCGGTTTGCTGTGATCGTCAATGAATTCGGCGAGGTCGGCATCGACAACGATCTAATCGTCGACACCGACGAAGAAATTTTCGAAATGAACAACGGCTGCATCTGCTGCACGGTCCGCGGCGACCTCATTCGTATCATAGCTGGCCTGATGCGGCGTAGCCGTGCGTTCGACGGCATCGTCGTGGAGACCACGGGGCTCGCAGACCCCGCGCCGGTGGCACAGACATTTTTTGTCGACGAGGACGTCCGCCGCAAGACCAAGCTCGATGCCATCGTCACGGTCGCAGATGCCAGGCATCTCCTGGAGCAGATCGATCGGACCCCGGAAGCGCAGGAACAACTTGCGTTCGCCGATGTCATTCTCGTCAACAAGGTCGATCTTGTGGATGAGAGTGGCCTGGCGACGGTCGAACGTCGCATTCGCAGGATCAACCCCTACGCATCGATCCACAGGACGGAGCGCTGTGGCATCGAGCTCGGCCGGATACTCGGACGAGACGCCTTCAGTCTCGATCGTATCCTCGAAGTCGAGCCGGGATTCCTTACCGAGGAGCATGCTCACGAGCACGACGACGAGATTGCCAGCCTGTCACTGGTCGCCGACGAGCCAATGGATCCCGCCAGGTTCGTCTCGTGGATTCAGGATACCACTCAACGTTACGGCACGGACATCCTGCGCATGAAGGGCATTATCGCAATGGCTGATGATGACCGGCGATTTGTCGTGCAGGGCGTCCACATGCTGATCGAGGGCGGCAGTCAGCGCGCATGGAAGAAGAACGAAGCGCCTCAAACCCGGCTTGTCTTCATAGGCCGCGATCTACCGGTGGCTCTGCTGAAGCAAGGATTTGAGGCCTGCCGCGCCTAACCAGCGAATTGCCGAGCCCGACGCGGCCGCCATGACACGGGCGGTTGCGAGAACTCGGGATCAAGCGGGGCAGCCCTGGATGCGGACGGCGCAGGGCTCAAAGCAATGAAGTAGATGGGCGCCCTATCCCGCCTATCCCGCGTCTATTCATTGAACGCATCTACAGACCAGGTTGGAACGCCCATGGGCGACATCGTTCGACTTGTTCCAAAATCTGAGCTTGAGCGGAATCGTTTAATTCGAGAGGCTCGCGCGATATACGACAGTATATTCCCGCCGACTGATGTTGTTGGCGAGCGGCCGGATGGTCGACTCAGCCAAGGGACACGGATGGGCCGAAAGGGCCTCCTCCCTGGAAAAGAAACGGTCGGATGACAGAAACGACTTCGTCCGGAAATTCCTCATGGAGGGACAGTTTGCCCTTGGGCAATCGCTCGATTTGAATATTTTGCAAAGCTGCCGTGGACTCGATTTCGGCGCGCGAGCGCGTAGGCGTCTCATCGCCGTAGACGACCAGCGTCGGCTTACCCGCCTTCTGCACCAAATTGAGAAAGCCATCGCGGCTTGCGACCCGATCCAGGTATCCGCTGACAAACCGTACCGAGGCGTGCCGCGCCCCGCTCGCGCGCGCCACGGCAAGTTTAGCGGAGAGGCGGTCACCTGAGAGCCAGTCCGGGTCACTGTAGACGTGCTCGCGCGCCATTCTCGTGACAACGAAACGACTGACATTAGTCCGGTAAAGGAGCTGGCCGATCAACGGCAGATCAACGGCCTTCCGCACTCGGGCAAACCAAGGACGATAGCCCATCATTGTGGGAAGCGGCCCTCGCCACGTCGGCGCAATGAGAACGAGGCGATCGACCACATCGGGCCGGTGCATAGCATGGTAGAGCGCGTACGTCGCGGCGTGGCCGGCCGCCACGAGGGTGTGCGGTCCCGGTGAAACCTCACTCAAGAACCAATTGAGAAATGCGGAGAGGGCGTCAGGTGACCAATCTGCGCGCGGTCGGGGCAGGTCGCCAAAGCCAGGCCAGTCGACGGTTGTCACGTGGAAGTTCGATGCGAGGCGGTCAAAAAGCGGGCGCATCTCCGCGCGCGTCGAAATCGAACTTAGAGCCGGCAATAGCACGACCGACGACCCGCTGCCGGCCTCCTCCATCCCGAGCGTGACCGTTGCTCCTTCCCAGCGACAATCGATTAGTCGTTCCATCGAGCTCCCCGCGATGCGAGCTCGCAGACAACCGCGCAAGATCGCGCGGTTCATCTTCGTCTCGACAACATCCCTCGCTTTGTGTGTGAGGCCATTTGACGTCGCTATTTGGAATTACGCCCCGGCAACAGGCGCGCGGAATTGAGAATGAACACGAGCTCCGAACTCACATGGATGAACGCGGCGAGAAGCGGTCCGAGAACGCCGATCGCCGCCAGACCCATGCCGAGCATGTCGACAATCAGAGTGCCCGCGAAATTCTGCCATATGATGCTCCTCGTCCGCCTGGCGACGGCGAGGGTTTCGGCCAAGCGGGCAAGATCATTCCCAAGCAGAACGACGTCCGCACTTTCCTGCGCCACATCGGTGCCGGAGCCCATGGCTATCCCGACACTCGCTTCGGCAAGCGCCGGCGCATCGTTTATGCCGTCGCCTACCATGGCGACCACGCGATTTTGTGCAACCAGCTTGCGAACCCGCAACAGTTTTTGATCGGGGAGAAGTTCTGCCTCGATTTCCTCGATGCCAAGCTTGGCACCGACGGAAGACGCGACGCGGCGCGTATCTCCACTCAGCAGGATCGTTTTGATGTTCATGCCATGCAGCGCCGCAATAGCGCGCTGCGCTTCCGGGCGGATCGTATCCGCGACAACAATCGAGCCCAGCAAACGTCTATCCTGCGCAACGAAAACCTCGGCCCCCGCTTCGGTCTCGCTACCAGTCGAACCCTGGACGTCGATTTCGTTGTCCGCGAGCCAGAGCCGACTTCCGACGAGAATGACATGATCGTCGACCCTCGCAAGGATGCCGCGCCCTGGCGTGTAAGCGAAACTGCTCGGCTCTGCGATGTCGCACCTTTGCGTGCGTGCGTACGCAACGACCGCCTTGCCCAAAGGATGTTCCGATCGTAATTCGGCCGTGGCCGCCGCCGCCAGGAGAGCGTTAGTCGAGGTTCCCTCCGCCGGCATGATCTGTTGTACGTCAGGCTTGCCGAGGGTAAGCGTTCCGGTCTTATCGAGCACGACGGTATCGACGCGCCCGAGTGTTTCCAGATGCACACCTCCCTTGACGATCGCCCCGAGACGAGCAGCCCGGCCGATCGCTCCAAGAATTGCAAGGGGCGTTCCAGCCGCAATGCCGCAGGCGCCGGCAACGATGATCACCGAAATCGTCGAGCGCATATCACGCGTGATCAGAAAGGTGAGCGCAGCGGCGCCAAGGGCAAAATAGACCAGATAACCCGCCATGCGATCGGCAAGGCGCTGCACCGGGGCACGGGACTTTTCGGCGCGCTCCACGGCTTCAATGATCTTGCCGTAGCTCGTGTCGCGGCCGATACGCTCGGCACCGATTTCGAGCGCGCCCGACTGATTGATGGATCCGGCGAAGACGTGAGCGCCGGAGGTCTTTTCCGCTGGCATTGATTCGCCGGTAATACGGGATTCATCGACGAATGAATGGCCATCAAGCACAATCCCGTCCACCGGTATTCGACCGCCCGGCGCGACCAGAACGGCGTCGCCGGCCTTGAGTGTTTCGGCTGGGACGGAGCTGATCGATCCGGCGCGGCGCACAGAGACCTCGCGGGGTAGGAATTCCAGAAGATCACGGATCGCCTTGCGCCCGCGGCCGACCGTCATGCCCTCCAGCACCTCGGCGATCAGCACGAAAAGGGTAATGACGAGTGCGGTGAAGAACTCACCGATTGCAGCTGCCGCGACGATTGCGATCGTCATCGACAGCTCCATCGTCATCCGGCGTTCGATGACATTCTCGAACGCCTCCTTGAAGATCGGCCAGCCCCCGATCGCCAGGCCCAAAATTCCGATTGCGGAGACGCCCGAATAGGGCTCCCAACGGAACCACACCGCAGCCGACGCCAGAGCGACTATGCCGATACGAACCGCTTCGAACCATTCGAAGGCGTGATCATGATCGTGATCATGTTCGTCTTCGTGAGCCTGCAGCCCGTGGTCCGGCTGGCGGACGGAGTTGAGCGGAAGTGTGCGTTCCTCTGCCTCTTGGTCAAGGGTCGGCTGCGGGCTGTCCTGCAACGCCATGGGATCTCTCCGCCTTATTTCAGGTAGGTACGAATCACGTCGAGGAGCTCCTCGGCACCGTGCCGCCGCTGAGCGTCATTCTCGGCCGCCAGGATGTGTCCCCGGACATGGTCTTCCATCACCTCGGCCATGAGTCCGTTGATGGCGCCGCGCACAGATGCAATGAGCTGCAAGGCGTCGGCACACCCGATTTCCTCATCGAGCGCCCGCTCGATCGCTTCCACCTGTCCACGGATGCGGCGAACTCGACCCAGCAGCTTCGATTTTTCGCGAACGGTGTGCGTCATGGCGGCCCCGCGCCGATATATGATATAGGGGAGTATACTATATAAGGTCGGGAGCGCAACTTGCGAATTTTCCGGCAGAACATGCGGCCCTTTTGCGATCGACGCTCAGCACACGCCACGGCACGCTGGCAATCCGCGACGAATTCGAAGCAAATCGAACGTCTGCCGCCAGCGGCACGCAATCCGGTTATCTGCGTGTGTGAAGATCCGCAGCCCGCCGGTCACCATTTCGCGACCTACTTCGAAAATTCGCGCTTGATCAGGCTACGCTTCGAAGTTATCGGCTCATGAAAAAGCCGCTACGGCCGTAGCACCAACTGACCCACGCCGAAGTGCCATGTCGGCCTACCAGCGAGGAATTCAAGCCAGGGGCCGCGCCGTTCGATCACCGTGGTGGACACCCTCTCAGGCTAACTGCACGGGCCCGTGATCATCACAATGATCACCATGGGGATGATGCAGGCGGCCGTCTACGAGATAGTCGACATGGTCGCCATGCGGCACCGCTTCGTGTCCGCAGTTTGGACCGTGCGTGTGCGAGCAATGGACTTCGGGCGTGCACTGCACGGGATTTGCAGCGCCGATCGCGATGGCGTGCTCATCCACGTGATCCTCGTGCATATGATGGAGATGGCCATCGTGCAGGTAGTCCACATGATCGCCATGGCGAATCGCAGTGTGTCCGCAGTTCGGGCCATGCTTGTGAGTGTGGTTCGCGTGGTGTCTCTCGGTACATGCCGCCATTGATCATGCTCCTCTGACTGGTTGGTTTCCTCTCGATAGCCTATCCACCATGGAAATAATTCCGAGGACCAGCCCGCCAAGTGCACACAAGCCAAATTGAAATACGTAATGTTATAGCGTTGCGGAACCCACGAACCGTTTGCGCGCCCCGGGGAGACTGTAGACCCGCCACGACGCGCCAGTTTTTTCTTATTTTACAGTGCGATACGTTCACGGGATGGAACTCCACTCAGCCTCATTTGATCGAGGAAGCAAGCGGGCAAAAAATTCGTTGCAGGGCGCGCTCGTGCAAAGCTGCGCCGGGCGTGTCGGGGCGTTTGCACCAGTTCATAGGCTGCGTTTGCGAGCGAAACGAAAGGGAATAAGAAACGAGTTCACGGCCTGCAAATCGGGGGCGACCATGCGGGCTGTTCCGGCTCCTTACGGTATCGAGCGAGGATCGGCTCGAGGATTTCTTTTGACCAGAATTTCGGAGAGCCGATTTGCTTCAAGCAGAAGGCGTTCCAATACAGCCCCGCGCGCGACGGCGACTGGCGAGTTGCAACGGCCTTCGCGACCGCCTCGATGTCCTGGGATTCAGGATAGATGTAAACTGTCGTCGGATCGTCCTTCAGCAGGGGGATGATTTTCTGGGCGTCTGATGGCGACCAACTGGTGCAGCCATCGCTGCGGCCGCCCGAGTAGTCCACCAGATTCCCAAACGGAACGTAACCGTTCTGGTTCGCGTACGGACTACGCGGATCCTTTCGAAGACATATTCCCTTTAGCGAGACAGCCGCATGTCCGCCGATGGCACGCTGTCTGGCGTTGGCCGTCTCGCCTTCGCCATCGAACTGAACGAACGAGCGTATCAGAACCGCATCCTGTTTCGTCGAGACACGATAATAGCCTTTGAAAGACGTTTTCGTCTCACGCGTCACGTAGGCGCCTCCAGCCGTTAGGTACGAATCCATCGCATTGCCAAAGTTCTTCGCACACTCTCTTCCGTTCACGAAATCCGCGACACCCTTCAAATCGCGACCGCTGCCGTGACCCGCGGGAATGGCGCGAAATGAGTGGTCAGCCTCGCAAGTGACGTAAAATCGCTCCCCCAATCTGCCATCGCTTAAATCGTTGGGGCGCGTCGCGTCCATGGCAAAATAGCAGGGATTCTTAACGACGCCTTCGTTCACCTTTCGCAGATAAAGGGCGCGTGCCCTCTGCAGGACCACTTGCGCGATCTGTCCCTCACCTTCACCAATATGGCCCCGCAACCAACCCGGAATGTCCGATGATTTCTCTGCTGCAAAGCATCCAGACGCCAGCGCCGCGGCCATTGTGACACCGAGACTGATCCTCTTGAGAATGCGCAATCCTGACCGCAACGGATCACCTCCACAGTCGGCACGCCTTTCGTGTGGAGGTTTGCGGACGACGGCCCCCGGAGTGTATGGCGACGTCATCATAGGCCGACATCGGAAAACTTTCACACAAGCGGTCATTACCTATCCGGTGCGGAAATGCTGGCGATCGAGCGCGAGAGCGAGGACGGCCCCCACGGCTTCAACCAGAGTGGCGGGCTTGGATGGACGCTCATCGGGGTCGAACGCCAACCCAATGACGGCCCAGTGTCCCGTAGGCGTCGACACGGGCCAGAAGTCGAAGCGCGAGGCGTCGAACGGGTAAACCCCTGCAGGGACTGATCGACAAGTCGTCAGTGAAGACTGCGCAGCCTCCATTTCCGCATCGAGGGGCTCGATTTTGCCGCGCCTCTCGATGAACGTTACTACAGTCTCCGACATAAGCATTACGACAACAGGAACGTGGAAGAGCGCTTCAAGCGTGGTGGCCGCGAGAGAGACGATCTGCTTTGCATCGTCGGCCTCGACGACATCGTGACTATAGAGCTGCAGAATTGTTGCTTGCCGCATTAGGATCGCCGTGTCGTCCGCTCTGCGCCTGGCGATCGAGGCCACGCCGCTCGCAATACATCCGACAACGAAAAGCAGCCCAATAGCCCAAACGTTCGCCGGGTCATCGACCATAAGCGTATAGCGCGGCTCGGTAAAAAAGAAATTGTACGCGAGCGCTCCGAGGACTGCTGAGCAAAGGGATGGTCCCAACCCGAAAGCGACGGCAGCGACGACGACGGGTATGACATAGACCAGAGACAAATTCGGTATGGTTACCTTGCTGTCCAACCCAACGGCGACTACCGTTGCAAAAGCGGTCATAAAGACTGCAGCAAGATATCGTATCGCGATTGGAGCGCTTGACAGTCGCAAAAACTGAAAGGGATCAGAATTTACGAGCTGGCTTACCTCGTTTGGCAACGTTGCTTTCGGGGTAGTCATGGCGATTGCTCATTTTGCAGAAGGCGGTCGCTCGTTTATATGGTCTCATATGGTCCTGAGCCAAGGACGTCGAGCGTGAAGGACCTCCGGTATTCCTCGTCCATGGACCTGTCTTTTAAGTTTGGATCGTTATGAGAGCGCACGCTGCGACCATGTGGCCGGCCTGATGAAACCGAATCTCTGAATAAGCGCCCGAGAGTGACCCCCTCCCCCGCAAATTGGCTCAATAGCTTAACATGCCGATCGGCGTCGGGACCCCGCGCCGATTCACAACTAAGTCAGCTCGCCTTCATGATTTTATCGGGCAGGCGCGCCTCTTTGGTGAAGACATTCAATTCGGTCATCAGCTTTTCCCAGAACCCGGCTGCTTCAATGAAAGCCAGCTCAGCATCTGTTTCCTTATCCTTATGAGTGACACGAAGGCTCATAACCAGGTCGCCAGGTTTTGCGAATCCGGCGCCATCGATTGCCTTGGCCCAAACCGCCTGGGCTTTGATGTTCGGGTCGACCTTGTTCTTCCGCATGTGCTTAGAGCCGGTCGCAATCTCTCGGCAAACGCCGAGCGCGTCGCAGTGCGGAATGACAGCATCCTGGAATTTCTCAAGGCCCCTCTTTATGCCGGTAGGGGTTTCCTCAAACACAAACTGAAATTTTGTGGCCAGCTTGGCGCGTAGCTCGGGACTGTATTGCCAAAGCCAATCGGTGACGTGCCAAGCGGTAATGGCGGTGTTGAAAGCATGAAACAGCGGTTCTGGGGCCGCCTCATTGTCCTTCCAAACCGACATCGAGTTCATGAGAGCGTTTAGCTCCCAAGCAAGCTTCGTAAACATGTGTTGTGGGTGGTCCATCCCGAATACGTTCGGGATTCCGCTCTGTTTGGGCTGCTCAACCATAGGTGCCCTCCCGCGCTGGAGGGGGTAGTTCCCAATTGGGGCGGAACTTGGCTTTTCAGCACCGGAGATTTACCGGCGAAGGAGCGCGGCAGCCTAAAGCCTCCGCGTTCTCGCCCCGCCGACCGAACCTTAGTTCGAGCCAGACTTCCTCGGGGTTTGCTTCGCCGATTGGGTGGCGTGCCTGTTCATGCACTTTCGGTTAGGACACGGGCGAAGGGAAGAGCTGAGACCTGGAACTTCGCGGACGCGACCGTCAATTCAGTACCTCCAGTGGAGTGCATCGCCGCAAGAATTCCTCGCTAACCAGCGAGCCGCGTGACGTTCTACAGCTCCGACACTTGAGGCTCCCGTGGCGGGAGGCGTTTCCTTGCGGTCGGCAATGCCGGTCTGTCCAATCCATCCGGTCGCCTTGCTCAAATAGGATGTCGCAAGATTTTTCTTGATCTCCCGGTGCACACGTCGTGCACACGCCGCCTTCTAACTTAGTTGAAAAACTTGAACTCTCGCTCCAATCCATCATGGGACGGCTGTCAACTGAGCCGCATTCGAATTCGATCCCGCGCTGGCAGGTATGTGCCACACTAAAGGTAGTGATCGAGCAGAAATAACGCCCTTATCACTCAAATCACCCCTCACTCTAAAATCTTAAAAAATCAATAGACAAGACAATATGATAGCTGACAAGTTAAAAGCTCTCCGAGCGCGCCAGGCAAAATCAATCACCTAGATCGAAACTCAGAGGCAAATGCTTCCCAGGAAAATGCAGCTAGGAAGCGCTTGTAGGAAGCGCTTGTAGGAAGCGCTTGGGAAGCGCCGGCGCCGGCGGTATCTGATCGCCATGGAGCGGCTGTGCCTGGAGCAAGCCAAGCTATGCAGCCTTCCGGAATCACGGGCAGCCCTCGGGGAGCTTGCGCGCAACTATCGAAGCGCCCTCGGGAAGGCATGGTTTACAAAATCTTAATTTCTGGAGACTAAGTACTAAGCGCCCAACCTAGAGGTGCGCGATGTACGCGAAGCTGACCGTCACCAAATCCGTTTTCGACGATTGGATCTGCACGGCAATTCACAAGCATTGGTGGAAAGCGGAATGGGTTGCCGGAGAGCCCCGGATTGAGCTCAAGTGCGAATGGTGCGGCCGGGTTTATTGAAAAGCGAGCGCAGGACCGAAGCACCGCGCCGTTTGTTCTCGCGCTGAAGCTTTGCACCGGTTGTCCACAGGGTCGCTGCAACAAATCGGCGACGAACCGCGAACCTGACTGGCGGCCCGGCACACGGCCCCCGCCGGAGGTGTGCCGAGCCTAGCCAAGCCGGCGCGCTGATCGATCCCGACCGGCCGGGATCGATCATGGCGGCAATGTGGCCGCGCCGCTATTGCTCGGATGCAACAGTGTCGAATTATCGCTCGCGGAAGTAGAAAACCCGCCGCCACCTACATTTCATGCCAACGACGTTTTTCCGCCTTGCCGGCATCATCGTGCCGGCTGGGTGGCGGATGACCGTGGACCGATGAGTTACTATCGGTTTGCCGAGATAGCGATCGCTCTCAGCTCCGGTCTCACCTTTGCGCTCGTCGGCTGGTGGGAGATCGTAGGAGATATCTGGAGCGCTCTTGAGTGACATGCTGCGGCGTGAGCGCGGGACCGAAGCCCTGCTCTCCTGTTTGTCTCAGCCTTGTGGGGCTGGCGTGGTAGCCGGAAAACCTAGTAGGGGAGCTCCTCCAACCGAGACAGGCCCTACAGGTTTAGGCTGCCGAGCCATCCTTTTGCGCGCCACTGCGGATAGCCGGTGACGAGCGTGCCCTGTTGGAATGGAGGAAGTTACTTCCGGGGTTATTGCATTTTGCAGCGAGTCGACCTTCGCTATAAGCGTGGAAATCTGAGCAGACATCTTCTTCACGTCGACATGTTGATCCGTTATCTGAGCAGATATTTTCTTCACATCGACTTGTTCATCCGTGACGCTCTGTCTTAGAGAAGCAAGCGTAGTTGAATCCTGCTGAAGCAGAGCTGTGTTTTGCTGCAATGAGGAGCTATTCTCTTGCAGGGAGGCAACGTGTTGCTGCTGGGCCGACTGAATATCCTTCAATGCGGCGACAACCGGATCCGGTATTGGATCGAAAGCTTTCTGGTGCGGAAGCAGTTCGGCCAAACTGCTGACATTCGGCAGGGCAAAATCGGAAGGCGACAGCGTATAGACGGCCGCAGTAGCGTTTAGGCCAAGAGCGAACACCGACAGCGCCAAGATCGATTTCCGGCTGGATCGCCTGCTCGGTGCTGTGGATTCGGGTTGTTCGGTTTGGCTCTGCGTTTCCGATGTCTTCGTCACGTGCATTGACCTCAAACGAGTGAACAAAAAAGAGAACCGTCGCTGGATCGTCCTCGCGACGGCTCCTTTACGCGGCACCCCATCTAAAACTGCCCTGGATTATGGGCTGATGAGATTAATTCCGCGTTAGCGCTGCAACCGCCGGCGGTGGCTCGCCAGTCGCTCTGGTGGGATCGGCGCCTGGATCGATGGCAAAGCCGAGACGTGGCCAGATTGATCGCCAGCAATAAAAATCCCCGTCGCATTGGCGCGACGAGGAGAGGCTTCAGTAGTTTGGGGTGCCCGGCAGTAATCCAGTCGCCGGACCTCGATCTTCTAGCAATTGAAGGCGGTCAAGTCGGTGCAAAAGTGCGCTTAAGATCGCTGGAGAAACCGCTCATACGGACTACTCCGAATGGAGGGTGCCTACCAAGTTCATTGATCGGGCCGGTCTCCAGTGGCCAGCGCGACTACGAAGCTGTAATGGCCGCGCGCAAGGCGCGGGAGAATGCGATCACCGCCCGTTGGGGACTGCGGCTTGCGAGCGAGGTCACGGCTGTCCATGGTGCCTTCGCCCTCAGCATCATGATCTAACGATCACGCTGACATCTCCAGTCCGCCCGGGCGTCGCCGTGGCCAGCATGGTGGCCAGCGTGCGAGACCGGCTTGCCGCGGCCCTCGCTGCTGTGTGACGTTCGACGGCGTGTCGCGCTGATCACCGCAGACATCATCATGGATGGTGGTGCCTGCGGGTCCGTGTGTTGTTGCCGGCAGGCGAGAGGTGCCGGCGCGTGGTTGATCAGTGTTCCGCCGTCTCGAATGAAGGCTTCGTCGCCGCCCTGACGGCGCGGAAGAACGAATCATAGCCGTTGACCGCAGCGTAGAGATTGAGCCGGCCCCAACCATCCCAGGTGTTGCCGTCGAGCAGCGCGATGCCGGACGGCAGCGCGGTGTCGCGAAGGATTTCGGTGCGCCGCTCGTCGGTGAGATAGGGGAAGCGGGTCAGCAGCAACACCTGCGCCTGCACCGGCACGGTGTCCGTCATCCTTATCGCGCTCACCAGCGCGAGCCCGTAGGTCAACCGATAAGTGTAGCCCCTGGTGTCATCGGGGTCGAGGTTGAAATCACGCCGCTCCCGGCCGTCGCGGCCATCGCGGTCGCGGGCATCCCGATCGTCGTCGTGATTGCCCCCCGCCCGCTTGATGCACGCTTCCACTGTGCTGGTGCGGCAAGACTGCGCCAGGTATTTCTGAGTCTGCGTGAAAGCCTGATAGACGGCATGGGCGGCGGTGTTGGCGGGATTGGTCCAATCCACGCGGTTGCCGTTCGAATCATAGAGTGCATTGTAGATGTTGGTGGCAGCGATCGCGGTCGCCTCGATACGGCCGCCGATCACGTCGAGCGGCGAATGCATGCCGGCGAGGATGCGGTTGTTGCCGAGATCGGCGGCGCGGACCAGCAGCGACTGATATTGCTGCGGCACCAGGAAGGCGAGACCGAGCGCCTGATTGTAGGCAAGGTTGGTGTGGCCGCTGACAAAGGCGCCGTCGCCGTAAGGGTTGGTGCTGTTGGCGATCTGCCGGAGCAATGTCGGGACATCGACCTTGGTGGAGAGCCGGTACGGACGAGGCGCAGTGCCGATGCCGGGGACGTAGTCGCCGGCATTGAATGGTGTCGGCGTCAAATTGCCCAATGGGTCGAAAGACCCGACATTGGGGACCGTGATCGGATTTCAGCCATTGGCGGCCACCATCGCCGGCGTCACGGTGAAGCCGCGCACCCAGTTGACGGTGTTGAAATAGGCGGCTGGAACGGGGAAATGGCTGAAATAGGTGGGAACGACGAACTGCGCGGTGTCGGCTGTCGTGAGCGCGGTCTTGTTGGTCGCGGCGTTATAATTGACGTAACGCGGATCCAGCGGGCTGATCACGCCGGCGGTGATGGAAGCCGGATTGGTGACCGGACGGGTCGATCCCATGTAGCGCTCGAACGTGCGTTTCGGCGGCTCGGTCGATGCGTTGCTGCGGATGGTGTTGTTGAGAAAGTTCGCGGCGCTTGCCAGCGGCGTTGCGGTGCCATCGCCGAAGCGGGAAAAGCCGATGGTCGCGCTGGTGAGGTAGTTGATGCCCTGGGCGGTCGGCTGGTAGTCCTGCAGCGTCGTGATCACGTATGACGTCGGCGTCATCATTGTAGTCGCAGGTTTGGCTGTCGCCTTAACATCTTCAGGACCCGTATTTTTTTATCAAACCTGTGTCGGCCTTCACGGCAAGACCTTTAAAAGGTTTAAATTTCGCACGATGCATATCCCTTCCGATAATACCATCGAGAGAGACGCCTTTGCACTGGGGCGAGATCCTCGGGTCACTGCGGTAGGACAACTACTGAGAAGCACGTCTTTCGACCAGCTGCCAATGCTGATCAACGTCTTTCGTGGCGATATGTCTTTCGTTGGACCCTCGCCAGTCCCGCAGACAACGGACCAAAAATTGGCTGAGACATACTTTGGATGGACTAATCGTTATCGCATGAGACCAGGACTCACCGGCTTATCCCAAATTTCTGGACGGTCGACTGCCGCTGGATATGAAAACATCGTCGCTATGGATACGTATTATATTAGCAATTGGTCGTTCTCTATTCTCTAAAATCGCGCGGGTCGGCCCAATCAAACATCAGCGCCGAGCGGCGGCGTATCGATTTCGTTGCGACCTTTTGGGCTAGGCCACCGACGTCGCCGCGCCGTGGATTACCCGAACAGCCAGGACCCGGGATTGGCGATCGGCTTGTACTCGTTGACCGATATGATGCCCTTGATGATGCGGATCAGCGACCACACGAGCCACCAGCCAAGAACGGGGATGCCGATGAGTAGCATGGACAGCGGAAAGCCGATCGCGAGGTACAGCAATCCGATCCAGAAGGTCCTGATCTGGAACTGGTAATGCGACCGCAGCACCGGGTCAGTGTCGTGGACCTTCACGTGCGCGATGATGACGCCTATCAGCGCCGAAATCACGGTGAAATAGCCCACGCAGTAAAGCACGTAGACAATGACAGCGAGAGCATTGTCCGAGACGATGGGTCGCTGGGTTTCGGAAACAAGTGTCATGGCCGCCTCTGTTGCGACGAGGATCGTCGGGCTCTGCGAACGCCCGTTGGTCGCTCCTGCCACATACCCGGTTCAAGAAGTCGTCGCGCAATGAAGAGGCATACACCTTTTCTGGCAAATAGGAGACGATTCCTAGCTACGCCAACCCGGCCGGTTTCTGGGGGTGCTGCGGTTGTCGCCGAGGTCGTTCAAGACGGGCCACGAGATCGCACAAACCGGGGCGCGAATTTGATCTAGCGCAAGAAGCGAGGCTGTCCCGAGCGTATGTTTGTTTCATCGTCGGGAACGCTCCAGATGATCATTGAGCTGCTATCGAAAGAGCATCGAAACATAGAGAGGCTGCTCGCCGCTCTCGAGCACGAGCTCGACATTTTCGACCGCGGAGACCGTCCAGACTACGAGGTCATTCGCGCGATCATCAGCTATTTTGAGGTTTACCCGGAGCAGTACCATCACCCCCAGGAAGACCTGGTCTTTGCCAAGCTGAAGGTACGCGATCCCGCTGCAGCTGCGAAGATCGGCGATCTCGGACGCGAGCACAAACTGGGAGCCGAGCGGCTACGGCGGGTCATGTTGGCGGTCGACGCCATTCTCGCCGACCGCGAAATGCTCCGGCAAGACGTGGATGCCATCATTCGCGACTTCATCGATCGCGAGCGTCGTCACATTTCGATGGAAGATCGCTACTTCTTCCCCGCCGCGCTCAAGGCATTGCAGCCCCATGACTGGACGGAAATTGTCTCGACTTTGACCACTCATAAGGATCCGCTGTTCAGCGATGAGGTCGAGGAAAGATTCGATGCACTCAGGGAGCACATCCTGCGGCTGGAGCAAGAGGTCGAAGCTGAACGAAAATAGTCGAACGCGGCCGGGCTTGATCTGACGGATCTGAATCTTCCAAACGTGGCGTTGCCGCTCCTATGTGCATCACACGAATTCCTTTGATTTCAATAGATCACGTGGCAACTTTTGGGTTCTCCGAGCGCGCCCGTTGGCATAATTACTTCGGCCGCTCCCCGTCGGCGGGCGAAAGGTCAGGGCCATGTCAACCTTGAGGGTGGGTGCAGCGCTTCCCGATCCGCCTTTCGAGTTCTTGACGAAGGATGGCCCGGCCGGATTCGACATCGCGCTGATGCAGCGCATTGCCGAGAGGCTTGGCCGCAGATGGCAGCTGGTCCCCTACAAGGGCTCCGATTTCAATGGCATCTTCGCCGGCCTCGATGACGACCACTACGACTGCGTCGCCTCCGGCACCACGATCACGCCCGGTCGGCAGGAGCTTGCCGATTTCTGCGCGCCCTATGCGGTCTCGGGCCAATCGCTCGTTGTCGACGTCAGCCGCCATCCGGACGTGCATGGCATCGCCGATCTCAAGGGCCTCGTCATCGGGGTACAGCAAGGCAACACCAGCCAGCCCGTTGCCGACAAACTGGTCGCCGACAATCGTGCTGCGCGGGTACGCGTCTATGCCTATCACGAGATCGAGAAGGCACTGAATGACCTGACAAGCGGTGGCTGTGACGCCTTCATGAAACTCGCTCCGGTCACGGCCTGGTTCGTGCGCGACCGGCCGAGGCTTCGAGTCGTCGAGACCGCCATCACGGTCGAACCCCTGGGCATCTGCGTCCGCAAGGGCAACATCGCGCTGCGCGACGCGATCGACAGAGCGCAGGCAGCGCTCGCAGCCGACGGCACGCTGGCCGCGCTGGTCAAGCAGTGGCTCGGAGCCGGGGCCACCCTGCCTTCATGAACATCCAGGCGTGACAAGGGCGATGCGGGAGTACGCGCTACGCCGCCAGCCGATCCAGCAGCGCCAGCATCACCGGGGCGTCCGGCATGGGCAGAACCGCGTCGATCCGCTCGATGAGGCGCGACTGCAGCAGCGCATTGCGCGCCTTGCCGATGGTGCCGAGCGGCCCGCGGAAGCCGTGATCCTCCCATGCCATTTCGAGCACGCTCTCGCTCATCAGCGCATCGATGAGTTCGTCGGCCTGGCGATCGATACTGATCAGCGGATGCGCCGAAAACACGGTCGGCTGCGGATAGAGAATGGCGGGCTTGGCCGGGGCGTTGGCCTCGACCCGTTTCCAGCGCTCGGCATCCTGCAGCACCCACTCGACCAGCTGGTTCTCGTAGCCGACGATGAGCGGCTGCGCGCCCGCCCCGCCCGCCACGTAGTCATCGAACAGCTTGCCCGAGGACGGCGGCTTGAAGCCCATGCGGCGGAACACGGTGGCGACATCGCCGTCGATGCGGCTCAGCGTGTCCGGCATGACGACGTCGCCGCTGAGCAGGCTCGCGGCAAGGCCGGCAAACATGAAGCCTGAATTGGACTTGTTCGGATCGGTCGAGACGATGCGGGCGCGGCCGAACAGATCGGCCACGCCGATCGAAGCCCAGCTCTCACCGCCGATGATCGCCTTGAGAAGCTTTGAAAGGTCCGCCTTGTAGCGCGGGCCGCCGGCCGGCTCGGCGAAGCCGCCTTTCACCAGGCCATCGGCGATGCGGTCCCATGAATAGAGCACGATCGGCGAGTTGAAGATCACCTGGTCGCGGGAGATTTTCAGCCCCGAAGCGCGCGCCACCTCGACCAGCACGGAAGAGGACGGCCACAGGAATTGCGGCTTCTGGTCGAGCAGCGCGCGCTCGCGCACCATCTCGACCGATCCGGCGCGGCGCGCGTCGAGGATCAGTCCGAACCGGCGTTCGAGCACGCTGCGCACGCGCGCGTTGGCCAAAAATCCTTCCTTCTCGCCGCCGGCGAATCCGAACAGCCGCTTGGGTTCGCCGAAGCGGCCGGCGATCTCCGGATGCTCGCGCAGATAAAGATAGCCGCCGGTCGCCGCGGCACTGGCGGCGACAAGGCCGACCCCGAAGGCGCGACGCGAGATGGCCATCAGCTGGTTCCTTTCCTCGTCTCGAGCGGAACGCCCGGCGGCGCCGGCCCGATGTCTTCGTCGAGCGAGCTCTTCAGGAGCTTGAGTTCGATGTCGAGCTTGTCAAGGTCGGCATCCCCCAGATTGGCGGCGTAGCGCGTGAACGCCGTGTCGAGCCGGTCGATCAGCGCGCCAGTTGCGGCAAGCCGTGCCGCGTCAGGCGCGGCGCTCCTCTCCAGCAATCCATAGGCCTCGGTGATTTCGGCTGCACGCGGCAAATAATAGGTCAGGAAGCGCCGGACGCGGTCGATGCGCAGGGGATCGCGTTCGATCGCGGTGGAAATGTCGCGCGCGGTCTTCACGAGATGCCGGATGCGCTCGGCAACCGCTCGCGAGCGGATCCCTGCCGCGGCCGCTTCCATGCGGGTGGTCAGCGGCTCGGCCTCGGTCAGGAGTTCACGCGCGAATTCGATACGGCCGCGGGCCGCGCCGCTGGCATCGAGCTCGGCGAACAGTTTCTTCGGCGCCAACACCGCGATGACGCCGCCGCCGGCGAGCGCACTTATGGGAAGAGCGATCCAGAACGGCATCCCGATCCCGATCGCAAGCAGCGGCAGCAGGATGGCGGCGGCCACTCCGCCGGCAATCCAATCGAGCCCGGAAGGCGCGGCGGCCATTCAGTTGTATCCTCGCACGGCGCGGAATGCGTCCGTCAGGCTCTTGGTGCCGTCGAACACCCGGCCGCCAGTCAACTTCGCCAGACTATCGAGCTGGCTGCGATCGACCTCGCTGCCGAACGTGACACCGAAGACCGGCACGCGTCGGCCATCCGCGCGCCACGCGGTCTCGAACGTCGACATCCCGCCCTGGCTCTTGCCGTCGGTCATGATCACGATGGCCGGCAAATGGTTTCCGCCGTCGAGCAGCGGCTTCATGGCGGCCAGCGCCCGCGCGCCGCAGGTGTAGAAATCGGTGCCGCCGTCGGCGCGCAGCCCCAGGGCCTGGGAGAGCAGCGCGGCCTGTTCGGCCTCCTCGCCGCTCGCGCGCGCCGTCCAGAGCACGTGATCGCTGAACGGCAGCACCAGGATCTCGTCCGCCTTGCTCCATTGCACCAGCATCTCGCGCGTGCGGGCGGGCGTCAGAAGGAAGCGCATCGCGTCGAGCAGCTGGGTCACGCCGGCGCCCTGCATGCTGCCGGAGACGTCGAGGCACAGCGCGGTGAGCGAGGGCCGGCGCAGCGCCTCCTGATAGATCAGAAGCGCTTTCTGAATCACGGCGGGCTCGGGCGGCCGAATGACCGTAACCGGGCGCCCCGGATCGAGATTGGTCCTGGGATCGGCGGGGAGCAGCGCGGCGCGGCCGATCTCCACCCGCCGGCCCGTCTTGGCGATGCGAGCCTGAACGTCGCTCTTGAGCAGGAAGGCCTGCAGATCGGCAAAGAAGCCTTCGACATCCTTGCCGCGGCCGCGGTCGACAAAGCCGAGCGGCGAGTCGGCCATCGACACGCCGTCTTCCGGGTAGATCGCATAGAGCGGCTCGTGGCCCTCGGCGATCAGTCTGTCGTTGGTTTCCTTGATCACGGCCTCGTAGTTCCAGATGGCCTGGTACTGCGCCCCCGTCCGTTCGCCGTCGCGATAGAGATCGGCAAGCCAGCCGCTCGAGCCCGCGCTGCGCTCGACGCCCTTCAACAGCCCGCGCACGGTGGCCAGCACCTCGGGTCTGTCGAGATCGCCGGCCTCAATGAGGTCGGGCTTGCCGATCCCGGCGGCCAGCATCGCGAGATAGGCGGCCGCCCCCGAGTTCGACTGCGTCGCCGAAGTCATCAGGAATTTCAGCCGGCCGGCCTCGACACCGGCGAGAATGTCTTTGGAGGTGACCTTGGCGCCGATCCAGCCCAGCGCCTCCGCCTTGGAACGTCGTACCCCGAGAATGACCGGCATCTGCGCAATCGACTTGACCGATTTCACGCGCCGCGCGGTGTCGAACATATCGATCCAGATCGAGGCGGCGGGCCACACTGCGTCGGCCGCCGGATCATTGCCCGGCTTGAGCGCAAGCGCGATGTCGAGCGAACCCTGGTAGCGCATGGTGCAACTGGCGTTGCGGGCCTTGCAGAACTCCTGCACCAGCGGTTCGAGGACTTCATTTTCCGAACCCGACAGGATCGCGAATTGCGGCCCGGCCGTGTTGCTGCAGCCCGTGAGCAGCAAGGCTAGCAGTGGCGCTGCCAGAAGCAGCGCCAGCAGGCGTCGCGGAAAGCAAACCAGCCTCATGCCTGCGCCTTGGATACCGCAGATTTGGACACCGCAGATTTCAATTCGTCGGTCAGTTGCGCCATCCGCTGCTCGATCTCGGCGCGCTTGGTCCGGCCCTGCTCCTGGACCGAAAGTACGCCCGAGATCGTATCGATCAGGTCGCGGTTGGTCTTTTCCAGCGTCTGGATATCGATGATGCCGCGCTGCGACTGCTTTTCGATCTCGATCGCCTGGGTCTTCATCATCTCGGAGGCCTGGCGCATCATCTCGTTGGTGGCGTCGGTGACGGTCTTCTGCAGTTCGAGCGCGGATTTCTGCCGGCTCAGCCCGAGCAGCAGGATCATCTTCTGCTTCCACACGGGAATGGTGAGCTCGGTCGTGGCCTGCAGGTTCTCGATCAGCGTCTCGTCGCCCGACTGCACGATGCGGATCTGCGGCAGCTGCTGGATGCCGATCTGGCGCGCCTGCTGCAGATAGAAGATGCGCTTTTCGAGCCGGTCGAGCGCCTGCAGCGCGTCCTGATAGGACTGCGCAGCGAGCACGGCATCGCTGCTCCCGCCCTGCGCGGTGGCAGCCTGCTGCATCTCGACGAGCTTGCCGCCGCGAAAATCTTCGGCGAAGGCCTTGCCGGCCGTGATGTGCGCGTCGAGCTGGCCGAGTGACGTGCGGGTCTGCTCATAGAGATCGTCGAGCAAGGCGATGTCGCGGCGCAGAACTTCCTTGTTGCGGTCGAGCTCGACGCAGACACGATCAATCTGGGAAGCGACGTCACTGAACTGCTCTGTAAACCCGCGCAGCCGCGCTTCCGCGGAGGAGAACAGGCGGGCAAAAAAGCCGCCCTCCTTGAGACTGGCGGGATCGAGCCCGCGCGCCTTGGCGAGGATATCCGTCAGCAGCTTGCCGGTCGGCCCGAGTTCCCGATTTTGCGTCTGGGCGAGAATGCGGTCCGCGAACTCGACCACCGACCGCTGAGCGCGCTCGCCATAGGTGACAATGCGCGAACGGTCCGAAATGTCGATCTCGGACTTGATCCGTGCAACCGCGGACGCATCTGCCGGCAGTGCCGGGACGCTGATGGTTTCGTTCACCGCCTCACTCCTTGTATTGGCTACTATGATAACACGTCATGTTGACTCGCAGATAGGCGCAGCCCGCATGACAAATTGATGACAGTCGCGGTTTCCAACCACCCGCCGGCACGCTCGCCGGCGCGAGCCTCTACTTCAGTTGCCTCTGCATGAATGACAGCGCGCGATCGGATGCATCCCTCGCGTCGGCGGAAAAACGTTTTATGGAAATCGGGCCATCGCTGCCCTGAACCGTGATGTCGCGAAGGCCCTCCTCGCCTGCTGATGCGGGCGAAGTAACTCCGCAAAGGAGAAGAAGCGCGGTGGCCCAGGCAATCGCGAGGAAGCGCAGCGTTCGGTTCACCATGACGTGCGCGACCGCCGTCGCAGTTGTGACGCTTGCTTGAAAGCTACGTTGGAGCGGCAGGGCGAGGATCAGGAAATCCCGCGGCCGTCATACGGCCGCGAGCAACACATCCTTTACCAGGTATCGAACCCGCCGAGGCGCGGCTGCTGCGGCTGCTGGGCGACCATCATCATCGGATGGGCGGTGCGGGGTTTGGCGACGACAACCTTGTGCTTCGCCGGCTGACGGGCGGGATACATCTTCGGCTCCGGCACCACGACGGTAGCCATGTCGCTCATCTTCGGCTCGAAGGCGTCCTCTTCGTGCGGCAATTGCGCGAAGGCTTCACGCACCCTCGCCTTCGCCGACATGGCGGCGACGGCCGGCGCAACGGGAGCCAAGGTTTGCAAGATGGTGGCCTGCACCGGAGCCTGCAGCTGCGGCGCTACCTGAGGCTTTACTTGCGCGACTACGACCGGGGCCGCAGGCGCATGGGCAGGCAAGGAAACGCTGGTGTCGAATACCACCCGTTCCGGCAGTTTCCGCTCGGAATGGATGCGGATGGGCGGCAGGTCCGCGGCGGAGGTAAGGGTGTCCGGCAGCGGCGCGACAGGATAGGCGGCGTTCACAACAAACAAAAGGGCCAGCAAACTGCCGCCCACAAAGAGGAAATAACGTAGCAATGGCATATTAAATCCGTCCGCCGCGCCCTCGCGGATCAACCGGCTAACTGGCGTTATATCGATTGGTTCCGGAACGGCCGGTCCGGTTCAAAGCGACGGCTCACTTTTATGCGATAGGTATTAAATCCCGTTCGCGGCCACCGGCGCACATTTAGCCTTGTTTGCATTAATGTTTACGGTTCCGACGAGCATCTGGGCAAACGTCTTGCGGCTCTTCCTGTTAACCACGGCGTCCGGGATGACGCGCTTGCGGTCGGTCAGGTGGCTGCCGTCCGCCCGGCTGAAGGCGCAGGCGATCTCGATATCCTTCACCGCGTAATCATTGTCGTTGCGCAAGGTGAAGGTCAGGAGCGCCCTCGATCCGAGCCCTCCCCGGCGCCAGGACTGCGAGGATATCTTCAGGCCGTTGACAGCCGGCGGCCTGGCCGACGCCGCCCGGTCGGGTGACGGGGCGTTTGGAGCAGCCTGGGTTGGCGCCGGTGCGTCATCGCGCAGCGAAACCTCGTCGGCGGCCTGGCTTCTGGCACTCGTTGGGGCTGAAAGCATGGTCCACGCCGTCAGGGCGGCGATCGCGACAACCGGCAACAGCACCGCCGTTTGCGTGCCCAAATCACTGCGGCTGAACCGACGGATCCTTCCCAGCCAGTACTTCGCCTCTGCCGTCATCGCCGAGCCCTCGAGCCAGCAACGCGATGTCTGCCGCGCCGCCGCCACGTCAGCTAAATCCGCCAACCGAAAAAAGGTTGCAGGCGAAGCGGGCAAATTTCAGGTGAGTTGACGCTCCTAGACGAGCGAAGGATGGCCTTGCCGCAGTGCGGCCGCTAACATCGCCTTCGCCGCGGGAAACATCGCGGCCAATGCTTTGGGCGCGCGCCGACCAGGCCGCGCCCCAACGAGCCAAGGGGAGAGCCTTCCATGCCGATCGTCACCTGGGATCACGTCCACCTGCGCAGCCCCGATCCGGAGGCGACCGCCGCGTGGCTTGAGGATATTCTCGGCGGGGTCATCATCCGCGGCCCCGGACGCATCGACGTCAAGCTCGGCGGCGCCAATGTCTTCATCGCCAAAGTCGAGTCGGGCGACGGCGTCAACTCGCCGCCGGTGACGCCCTATCAGGGTCTCGATCATTTCGGGCTGGCGGTGAAGGACATCGACGCGATCGCAGCCGAGATCAAGGCCAAGGGTGTCGAGTTCACCCGCGAGCCCACGACCATCCGCCCGGGCGTGCGCATCTGCTTCATCCGCGGCCCGCAGGGAATCTCGATCGAGCTCCTCGAGCGCGACAAGAAGTATGCGTGAGGTGTGATACCCGCGCGCTATGTCATGCTACCCGGCATCCGCTTGCGCCGAAGTCTCCCGGCTTCGCCAAAACTTCGCCGGACAAGCCGGCGGATGAGTCTTCGGTACCGGGCGTTCATGTCATGCTCCCGGGCATGAAGCAGCGGACTGAAATGCCGAGATAGCCCCGGATCGGCCAGACCATGGTCCGGCCGATTCGATTGGGCTCGGTGATCACGGCCTCATCCGGCACGTCGACCCAGGCGCCATCGATACGGACGCGATAATGTCCACCGGCGGTGTCCCAATCGACATCACTGACCGCGCTGCCGTCGGCATCGGAACAGCAAGGTCCCTTGCCGCTGCGCAAGCCTTCGAACCACTGGTGCAGTTCGGGATTCTGCGCCGCATAACGCCCGTCAACGTCACGCGCCTGCATCGCGGGTGCAGCGAACGTTGACACCAACAACACGCAAGCGATTTCGAGCCGACGTTCGCAAGCGCGTCGGTTTGCGATTTACCGGTTTATTTCCGAGGTACGCGTCACTGAGTTGACGCGGCTCAATGCCGCCGGAATCGATCCAGTTGCTCATTTATCTCCTGCTCCTTGCACCTACCCCGGGTGCACGGACCAACATGCATTTCGTGGGCCAACTTTTTCGCGGAACCGATTCGCTCTCGTTTTCGTGTCCCGGAAAAGGGTCCGCCGAATCACATCTTTCGCAGCGAAACCGGCATCAACGACCAACCTGTCGCGTTGCGCCGGGAACCGCCGTTTGGCATAAAAGGCGACCGGCTGCCGTTGGGCGACGCGGCCGGCACCGGGGCATTATGAAAAACGGGCTGTATTCGATTCACGTCAGCTTGCAGGACGGTCGCGTCGGCAAGGGCAGCGGCGTGATCGTGTTTCGCGACGGCAAGATCATCGGCGGCGACGCCTATCTGTTCTACACCGGCACCTACACGGTGAAGGACAACACCTTCAAGGGCGAGGTCCTGGTCCAGCGCCACACCACGCCGCGCGACAACGACAATCCGCTGTTCGGCGGGCCCGCTCCGGTCGGCATCGGCGTGTCCGGCACGTTCACGGATACGCGCGGCGAGATGAGCGGCACCGCGCTGGTCGGCAAGGCCAGCCAGATCTTTGGCGCGACGCTGCACCGGCTCGCGGACGTCGACTAGATTGCTGCGCCGGGTGGCGTGGTGCGGATGATCTGCGACGACGACCGGAGCGAAGCAGCTCGTGCAGCATGATGGGCATAGGAGCGCGATCGGTTGATCGAGTGCACTTACGCGCTCCCGTTCTTTTTCGACCACATCCAAAGCGCCCTATCCAATTCTCTCAACGACATCTCCCACTTCTCCGCGAGTCCACTACAAAACTGCAAGTAAGCCACGTAGTACGGAAGCGAAGCCGCCTTTTTCTGGCTCTCCATCAAGCGCCTCCAGCGCACGAAAGTCGATGGTCGTGAAACGTTCGGGGTACACGGCCGTCATGATGGCAGACGCCACTGGTATCGCTACGCCAGAAAGTCCACACAGCAAGGCGATTGCCAGCTTTGTTGACTTTATGGTGCAAGCGATCCGAAGCGCTTCCTCGATTTCTTCGTCTGAGTTTTTCTGTGGCCGCGATTTTCCCCGATTGCGTGTTTTCCATTTAAAAATTGCGTCGAAATGCTTTTTCGAATAGTCGCCGCCGCGAATTGCGAGGCCTGCCCTTTCGAATTTGTCGTCTTCTACGCCGGGGTACTGGATACAGAGCGCCGTTGCCACAAAGCATCATTCGCCATCCCCAGATGGCGGATTACGCCTTCTCCAATCCACCCTACGAGATGCCTCTGGAATGACGACGATGAATGATTTTCCCGCACCCGACGGGCAAATCAGTTTGGGCGATTTTGGCCAACTCTTAGCTCGCGCACGTGGTGAAGCCCCACGAATAGGCGTGCGCCAAAAAACTAATTTCGCTTGGCCGGTCAAGCTGATGGACTTGCCGAGCCCTTCTGCTGCAAAAATTTTACTTCCGTTTTTCAGAACTATGTGATTTATCTCCTCGCATCCCGCGCTCACCAGAGGGGCGTATCGCGATCGTCACGGACGTAGGTGCGGGATGCGATGGACGTGTTGGTGCGCACACGACGAAGCGCACTGATGCGGACGGCCAAGCCGTGTGGTCCTGATCCCCCGACGCTGCAGGGGAATCGCATATGGTTTTGGACGGCTATTGCCTTGTTCTGAAAAAGAGATTCTGAAGACGGCTCCAGAATCATGGAGATCGTCAGATGGGCAAATTCGCGAAGATATTTCAGCGTGTGCCGGACCCGCGAGCGGACAATGCAAGGCACGAGCTTCTGGACGTGCTGTCCATCGCGTTGGCCGCGGTGCTGTGCGGAGCGGAATCGTGTGCGGATATGGCGGACTTCGGACAATCGAAGGAAGGGCTGCTGCGGCTCGTGCTTGGATTGGAGCATGGGATTCCGAGCCACGACACGTTCAGCCGCGTGTTCCGCCTGCTCGAGCCGGAAGCCTTCGAGCGTGCATTCCGCCAGTTCATGGCGGCGTTTGCGAAGGCCAACCAGATCAAGCTGTCCGGAGTGGTGGCGATCGACGGTAAGGCTTTGCGCGGCGCTTACGAGCGTGGCGGCAAGACCAGCCCATTGCATCTGGTCAATGTTTTTGCGGTGGATGCCCGTATGGCGTTGGCCCAGCGAAAGGCACCCGGACGCGACGAGACGGCAGGGGCCTTGGAGGCACTGGAGCTTCTCGACCTCGAAGGCAGCATCGTTACGGCCGATGCGCTGCACTGCAGGCGTGGGTTTGCAGCGACGGTACTGGAACGAGGCGGCGACTACGCCCTGGCGATCAAGGCCAATTGCCGTCCTTTGTTCAAAGCCGTCACACAGCAGTTTACACGATCGGGAATGCGCAGCAGCGCCAAACAGATCGAACCATCCGCGCACGATCGAAGCGAGGCCCGCTGCGCAACGGTCATCCGCAATACCAGGCTGGCCGAACTACACCGCTTTCCCGGTATCGCGGCTGTCGGGCGGATCACATCGCGCAGGCGCCTGCGAGGGCAGCATGCCGATGCGCCCCTCGTCCGCTACTATGTCCTGTCGAAATACATGTCGCCGAAGAGACTTCTGCATGTTACTCGGAGCCATTGGGGCATCGAGAACCGGCTGCATTGGGTGCTCGATGTTCATTTCTCCGAGGATCGTAATCGAGCGCGAAAGGACCATGCGCCCGAGAAATCTTGCCTCCTGCGAAAGCTCGGCCTCAACATCCTGCAAGCGCTTCCACTTCAGGCCTCGATACGCCGCAAAATCAAGCGCGCTGGCTGGGACGACGCGTTCCTTTTGCAGGCAATCAGCCATATGCGATAGCCCTGCCCGACGCTGGGATCAAGCTTGTCGATGATGATCGGCAAACGATGGTGGCTAAAGAGCCCGGTACACCAGGGAGAGCACGGAGCAGCCGTTAACACCAATCGCGCAGGGAAGGCCGGGTCGCTCCGGTTGAACCTGTGGTTTCTAACTCGTGTGCTTTCTACACTGCACACGAGGCCGCGGGTGCAACCAGCATCCGGCTTTCCCTGCGCCCTCCGTTTTCGAGGGACGATGTTTCGGCAAACCTCGGACGCCAATGCGCCGCGAGAACGCGAATTTGTGCTTTCATCTAGGCAAAGCAGACGATGAATCGACCGCTCATCAGCTTTCAACGCTCTTTTCCCCTGATGCGCTTTCTTGACGCGAACCGGTCCTCACTCCGCTCCAAAACGCTACTCAGCCGCCAGCTCCAGCGGCGCGATGCGCGGCAGCAGTATCTGGATGCGCGTCCCGTTCCCCGGTGCGGAATCGAGATCAAGCCGTCCCCCGAGGCGGTTGGTGACGATGCTGTAGACGATGTGCAGCCCCAAACCCGTGCCGCCCTGATCGCGCCGCGTGGTGAAGAACGGATCGAAGGCGCGGCGGCGCACATCGAGCGACATACCACAGCCATTGTCGGCGAAAATGATTTCGACATTGTCCTTGCCGGACGCGCGCGCAGAAATCTCGATGATGCCCGGCCGGCCATCCGGAAAGGCGTGCGCCACCGCGTTGAGGAACAGATTGGTGAGCACCTGGCCGTAAGGACCGGGATAGCTGTTCATGGTGAGATTGGGCTGGCACTCGACGTTGAGCGTCAGATTGTGCTTGCGCAGGCCTGGCCGCAAACTCATCACCACCTGCTCGGTCAGGTCGGCGAGATCGAAGGTGCGCTGGTCCGAATAGTTGCGGTCGGCCGCGACCTGCTTGAACGACTGGATCAGCTCAGCGGCGCGATTGAGATTGGCCACCAGCTGCGAGGAGGCATCGCGGCTGGTGTTGAGAAAATCATTCAGGCTGGAGCGGCGCAGATCGCCGCGCTCGACTTCGGCGGCGAAATTCGCGGTCTTGCGTTCCAGCGCGGATGCCACCGTCAGGCTGATGCCGACAGGATTGTTCACTTCATGCGCGACACCGGCAACCAGCCGTCCGAGTGCTGCGAGTTTTTCCGCCTCGATCAGCGAAGCCTGGGTCTCGCGCAGATTGCGCAGCGCGGTTTCCGCGGAGTCGCGCGCCTTGCGCATCTCCTGCTCGCTGCGCTTGCGCTCTCCGATATCGAGCGCGACGGTGACGATGTTCTCGATCTCGCCCTCGGCATCGAGCAGCGGCAACTTGTTGACCAGCCACTGCCGCAAATTGCCGGCGGAATCCAGATACTCCTCCTCGTAGAAGCCGAGCTCGCGCTTCACCTTCAGCACGCGCTGGTCGTTCTCGTCCGTCTTCTCCGCGCCATAGCGCGACATCAGGTCGGTTGTGGTGCGGCCGATCGCCTCCGAAGGGTCCACGTCGAAGATGCCGGCCATGTAGCGGTTCATCAGGACGTAGCGGAGATTGCGGTCCTTGACGTTGATCACGGCCGGCACGGTGTCGATGACCTGCTGCAGCGTTCGGCGGCCTTCGGCGATCGCATCTTCGGCGCGCTTCTGGTCGGTGATGTCGCGCACCGACCCCTCATAGCGCACCACTTCGCCATTGTCGCCGCGCACGACGGTGGCGCTGTCGGAGAGCCAGCGAATGTCGCCGTTGCGCTGGCGCACCTGATATTCGAACTCGCGCACCATGCCGTCGCGCTCCATCAGGCGCTGGAATTCCTCGCGCGCGGCGGCATGTACATAGATGTTGTGCGCGATATCGCTGCTAGTGCTGCTGATAAGCTGCTCCGGCGCATCGTACCCCATGATCCGCGCCAGCGCCGGATTGGCGTTGAGCAGCTCCCCACCCGGCGTCGTGACATAGATGCCGTCGATCGAGGTCTCGAACAGCTTGCGATAGCTCTCTTCCGCGAGCCGCTGCTCGCTGAGCGCGCGCACCGCGGCCTCCCGCGCGCTGTCGGCCTCCGAGAGCGTGCGGCGGAATACTTCGGCGGCGCGGGCGATGTCGCCGATCTCGTTCTGGACGTCGGTATCCGGAATCGAGGCGTCCTTGTTGCCGGCGGCGAGCGCCCGGATCGACCGCGCAATCTCGGCCAGCGGACGCACGGTGCGCCGGACCACGAAAATCGCGGCGAAGATTCCGATCAGGACGCCGAGCGTGCCGAGCACGATGCTCTGCCACTTGGCCTCAGCCAGCGTGCGCGCGAAATCATGCGACAGCACCCGCCCCCGCCGTGCGCTGAGTTCGCGCAGCAATGCGGTCACGCGTCCGATCAGGCGGCCTTCGGTGCCAAGCACCTCCTTGTCGAGCTTGGCGATCTCGCCTTCGGTGCCCGCGATGGCGATGACGGCGTCGGCATATTCGTTGGCGGCTGCCTGCAACGCGGGATCGTCGACGGAAAGCGCACGCATGCGCTCGGCCGCCTGTTCGGCGCCCGCCGGATCGTGCGCAAGCAACGCGGCGGATATCTCGTTCTGCGCGCGGAACAGCGTCCTGGCGGAGCCGCGGTCCGGCACGGAGGCCATCGCCGTCTCGAATTTCGCTCGCGCTGGCGGCAGCGCCTCGAGCAGCCCGGCGCGGCGCGAGATCAAGCCGGTGACCCGCTCGATGCCGTCAAGGTAATTCTGCAGGCGCTGGGTCACGCCGTCGATCATGTCCTGCTGTTCGGGCGCGAGCTCGAGCCGGGTCTTTTTCAACAGCGCGCTCAGTTCAGTCGCCGCCTGCCCGACCCGTTCGGGCCGCGCGGAGGGATCGGTGACGAAATCGCGCGCCGCCAGCCGCAATTCGCTCATGCGCCGCTCGATCTCTTCGGCGAGATCGCCGACATCCTGCAAGCGCTGCAGCTCGGCAAAGGTCGCATCGATGTGGCGGATGGCGATGACGCTCGCCATGCTGGTCGCGGTGATGACGGCAAGCAGCAGCAAAAAGCTGCCGAAGGTCAGTTGGCCGATCGACAGCGAAAATGACCGTAATCTTTGCAAAATCGCCGCAACCGCTGCTGGCATGGTAATGGAGCCCGGGCCTTAAACCCGCAATATATACAGATTATTCCGTCCCCGGGGGAACAGGCTGAAGCGGGCGGCGAACGGCCGTCACGCCAGCGTTAACCAATCCTGCCAGGGCTTTTCGGCCGGACCGTGGCGGCCGCCTCCGGGCAGCCGTCCGGACCGTCTAATCCGCCGATATGCCGGCCTCCTTGACCACGCGCGCCCAGAGCGCCACGTCCGTTTTGATGATGTCGGCGAACGCCGCAAGCGGCGCGCTCTTGGCCTCGCAACCGGCGGTATCGAGTTTCTGGCGCACCTCGGCTGTCGCCAGCGCCGCCTCCAGTGCCTTATCGATCTTCTCCACGATCGGTTGCGGCGTCGCCTTCGGCACCACGATCCCGAACCACGGCGTCACCTGCGCCTCGGCATAACCCTGCTCGGCCAGGGTCGGCACATCCGGGAAATATTTGGTGCGGCCGTCATTGATGGTGCCGATGATGCGGATCGCGCCGGTCTGCACTTGCGCCAGCGCCTGGTTCACCGAGAAGAAGCTCGACGTGATCAGGCCGGAAGCGATATCCGGCACCATCTGCGGATAACCGCGATAGCCGACGCCGGTGACGTCGATCCCGGCGGTCTTCTTGAACAGCTCGAAGCCGAGATGCCCGGTCGACCCCTTGCCGGGATGGCCGTAGTTCAGCGCGCCTGGCTTGGATTTCGCGAGCGCAACGAACTCGGCGACGTTCTTCACCGGCAGGCTACTCGGCACGATGAAAACATTCGGCGCCTTACAGATTTCGCCGACGGCCGCGAAATCGCGCTGCGGATCCCAGCGCATATTCTTGTCGAGCGCGGGACTGGCGACGAAGAAGGTGGTCGCGAGCAGCCATGTATAGCCGTCGGGCGCCGAGTGGGCGACGTCTTCCGCGGCGATCGAGCCGTTGGCGCCGGATTTCGACTCGAACACGATTGTGGCACCGTTCCACTGCGCCGCCATGTTCTGCGCGACGATACGGCCGAACACGTCGGCCACCGTTCCCGGCCCATAGGGGATGACGACGCGAATCGGGCGGCTCGGGAAATTGTCCTGTGCGGCCGCGATGCCGAGCGAGCCAACAAGTGCGACCAGCGCACCGATCAAGATACCGAACCACCGCCCAACCATTGCACGCCCCTGCCCTTGCCTGTTCCGGACGTCTCGCGCGTCCGGATTTTGGCGGTGAGGATGCCGGGTATGGTGGCGGGCGGCAAGGCCCGGTGTCAGGCGATTTTTGGCGACGTCCCGGCACGCGCCGGGATAGTCATCGCCGCCACGCCTGCGACCACGCAAGCCAGCCCGATCCAGGCCGTCGGCGACAAATGTTCGCCGAGAAAGATCACGCTCAAACTCACGCCGATCGGCACCCGCAAGTAAGCCTGCGCGGTGGTGCCGACCGAACCCAGGGTCTGGATCAGGCGGAAATAGATCACGAACGCCGCCGCGGTCGAGAACACCGCAAGCCCAAGCAGCGCCAGTATCGAGGTTGTGGAGGGCGCCAAGGTCCAGGGCTGCTCGAAGGCGAGGCTGAGCGGGATCAGCGCCGCCGTGCCGCACAATAGCGAGCCCGCCGCCGGCGCCATGGGGTCGAGGCCCTTGAACCCTCGGCTGAAGATCGCGGCGCAGGCATAACAGATGGTGGCGGCAACGATGGCGATCTCGGCGGCCAGCCCCTCGCCGGCATGATCGAAAGCCTTCACGCCGACAATCAGGCAGATCCCCGCCATGCCCGCGGTCACGCCGAACAGTTTTCGTGGGGTCGCCGCCTCGTGGCGCGTGATGAGCGCGGTGAAGAGGAAGGTGAAGATCGGCGCGGCCGAATTGAGGATGGTGGCAAGCCCGGCATCGACGGTGCGCTCACCCCAGGCGATCAATGTCCAGGGAATGACGCTGTTGAGGACAGCCTGGAACGCGAAACGGCCCCAGGTTGCGGCATCCGTCGGCATTTTCAGGCCGCGCCAGCGCATGATCATCAGCAGCAACACGCCCGCAATGAGGGTGCGGAGCGCAATGAGCGTGATCGGCGGGATGGTGGCGACCCCCAGCTTGATGAAGCTGTAGGAGGCGCCCCAGAGGGTGGCGAGCAGCAAGAGCAGCGCGAGATCGCCCGATAGGCCCGCGCGCGCGGAGCGAACGTCTTCCATTTGCGGAGATTCCGATCTCGATCAAAGTTGCCGCGGAACCTACAGGATGGAAGCGCGAAAACATTTCGATGCAGAACGAAGCATGTCAGCCGACCGCGCCGACCTCGAACAATTCGCCGTCGTAGCCGGCCTCCTTCGGAATCCGGAGCTGGCGGCCGCCGTTGAGCCGGGTCATGACCGGCATCACGGTCACGATGTCCCTGCCCCTGGAGTCGTCGAGCGCCGCCTTCACATTGCCCTGCTTGCCGAGCTTGATCAGGTTGCGCGTGGTCGGAAACGGCAGCTTGAAGCGTCCGTTCTCGCCGCCCTCCAGCGCCTCGCGCGGCGATACCCAGATCGAGTCGGTGGATTCCCGGCCGTCATGGGCGCCGAGCTGGTCCGGCGGCGCGGCGGCGAGGAAGAACCAGGTGTCGAAGCGCTTCGGCATCCCCTCCGGCGTGATCCAGTGCGCATAGGGAACGAGCTCGTCCAGCGCGAGCACCATGCCGTTATCGGCGAGCACCTGCAGGAAGGTGATCTTGCGATCGTTCAGATCGGCGCGATGCGCAGCTTCGATCTCGCTGGCGCGTTTGGCATCGACCAGCGCCTTCGATCCCCTGGGTCGCGCAAGGAGAATGCCGCTTTCCTCAAAGGTCTCGCGGATCGCCGCGATCCGGAAGCTCAACGCCGCCGGATCGAGCCCCTCGCCGCCGGTGTAAAGCTCGCTCCGCGCGATGATCTCCTTGTCGTTCTTGTCGATGCTGCCGCCGGGAAACACCAGGGCACCTGAATTGAAGTCGATCTCATAATGGCGGACCATCATGAAGACTTCGATTTCCTTCACCGCCTTGCTGTCCCGGAGCAGCAGGATGGTGGAGGCATCACGCGGGGCTACGACTTCCGCCATCAGCCTAGCCCGCCGCGCTCGACTGCGGCTGCAGGTTGGCGCGCCGGTCGACCCTCGCCACGCGCGAGAGCAGGTAGTCGACCTCTGCCTTCGCCGCCGCTGTAATGGTGGCGCCCGGCCGGCGCTGGGCGCTGGAGGCGATGATGCCGCGCTTCTGCAGCACATATTTGCGTACAGCGAGGCCTGCGCCCGGCTGCTGCTCGTAGCGGATCAGCGGCAGATGCGCGTCAAACAGATCATGCATGGCGTCGCGCTTGCCTTCCTTCCACATCTTCACCACGTCGATCAAAAGCTCGGGAAACGCGTAGCCGGTCATCGCGCCGTCGGCGCCGCGCTCCATCTCGAAATCGAGGAACAGGCCGCCATTGCCGCACAGGATCGAGAGCGGCCGCAGCGAACCGTCCTTCTGGTAACCGCGCAGCGTCGAAATCTTGTCCAGCCCCGGCCAGTCCTCATGCTTGAGCATCACGCAGGACGGGCTATCCATCACGATCTTGCGGATCACGGCTGGGGTGAACACGACCGTCAGCGTCAGCGGATAATCCTGCAGCACCCAGGGAATGTCGTCGCCGATCGCTTCCTGCGCCTGCTTGAAATAGCCTGTGATCTGGTCGTCAGTGCGCAGATTTGGCGGCGGCGCGATCATCACGCCGGCCGCGCCAGCGTCCATCGAGGCCTTCGCCAGCGAGCGCATCGAGGCAAAGCCCGGCGCGGAAACGCCGACAATGATCTGCATGTTCTTCGCGCGCTTGACGAAGCGGATCGCGACCTGCTCGGCCTCCGCGGCATCGAGCTTCGGCGCCTCGCCCAGAATGCCGAGCACCGTCACGCCTTCGCAGCCGACCTCGGCGTAGAAATCGGTGAGGCGGTCGATCGAGCGCTCGTCGATGCGGCCGTCGTCATGGAACGGCGTCGGCGCGATCGCAAAGGTGCCTGCTGCCTGGGCGGTAAGTTTCATGTGGTTCTCCAATCTATCCTTCGTCATTCCGGGATGGCCCGAAGGGCCAGGCCCGGAATCCATAACCCCGGCTGGTGGTTATGGATTCCGGGTTCGATGCTGCGCATCGCCCCGGAATGACAGCTCATTTAAATCTCCGCGCCGATTTCTTGATCTCCTCCTCGGAGAAGAAGATCTCCCTGGCGTGGGTCACGATATCCTCGGCCTTCCATCCCGTGAACGGCGGCGTCCAGCCTTCCATTTCCATCATGCGCAATTCGCGCACGCCGCGCGGGCCGGAGACGCCGAGCACCTTGCCGGTCTGGTCGCCCGACAAATCGCTGACCATATATAGCACGGCCGGCGCGATGCCGTCCGGGCCCAAGGCAGCACCCGGGTTCTCCTTATAGCGCGGCAGGTCTGCGGTCATGCGGGTCAGGGCGCCAGGGGCGAGCGTCCAGATGCGGATGTTGTATTTCCGGCCCTCGATCGCCAGCACGTTCGACAGCCCCCAGATACCGCCCTTGGCGGCGCCGTAATTGGTCTGGCCGAAATTGCCGATCAGGCCCGAGGTCGAGGACGTGTTGACAATGACGCCGCCGCCGTTCTCACGCATCCATTTGAACACGGGCTGGGTGGCGCAGAAGGTGCCTTTCAGGTGCACCCTGATCACCTTGTCCCAGTTCGCCTCCTTCGCTTTCGCAAAGGTTTCGTCGAGCAGGATGCCGGCGTTATTCACCAGGATGTCGGCGCGGCCAAAATTCTTGATGGCGTCGTTGAACACCGCCTCGCCGCCCGCCAAAGTCGAGATGTCGGAACCGTTGGCCACCGCGCGGCCGCCCTCGGCCTTGATTGCGTCGACCACCTTTTGCGCCATCGACTTGTCGGCGCCGGAGCCATCGCGCGGGCCGCCGAGGTCGTTGACCACCACCGCGGCGCCCTCACGCGCGAACAGCTTTGCATAAGCCTCACCGAGGCCGCCGCCCGCGCCCGTGATGATGGCCACCTTCTTGTCGAGCAATCCCATTGTTTTTCTCCCTGTTGCTTCACCGTCGTTCCGGGATGGTCCGAAGGACCAGACCCGGAACCTCGAGATTCCGGGTTCGCGCTTCGCGCGCCCCGGAATGACGGCGTTTGTTACCCAAGCACCGTCCGCCCGCTCTTGATCACGGTGACGTTGCGGGCCTTCACCTTGGCTTCGAATGAAATCACTTTGCCGTCCTTCCACATCTCCATGGTCACGGTGTCGCCGGGGTAGACCGGCGAGGAGAACCGCGCCGCATGCTGGCGGAAGGCGGAAGGATCGTAATCGGCGTAGGTCTGCAGCACGCCGCGGCAGGTGATGCCGTAGGTGCACATGCCGTGCAGGATCGGTTTTGGGAAGCCGGCCTTTTTCGCAAAGCCGGGATCGCTGTGCAGCGGGTTGCGGTCGCCGCAGAGGCGGTAGACCAGCGCCTGGTCGGGACGCGTGGTAATGTCGACGGTCTTGTCGGGGGCGCGGTTCGGCATCGCGTGCGGCTCGGGCTGGCCTTCGGACGGCCCGCCAAAGCCGCCGTCGCCACGCGCGAAACGCGAGGCAACCAGCGTCGCCAGCGGCTCGCCCTTCTCGTTCTTCAGCACGGTCTGATGGCGAATGACGGCGCCCTTGTCCTTGCCCTTGTCATAGACGGCGAGCACCGAGGAATCGGCGATGATCTGCGAAGCCGCCGGGAGCGGCTTGTGAAAGGTGATGTCGCGCTCGCCATCGACGACCATCACGCGGTTGAGGTTCATCTCGCCGGGGCCGGCGCCCCAGGCGGCTACCGAAGCGAAGGTCGGGACCACCTTCAACGGCCGCGGGTCGGCCACCGCCTCGTTGACGAAGGCCAGTTCCTTTTCGTCCATGGGATCGGCGCCCATGCCGATGCCATAGGCGTAGAGCATCACCTCGCGATCGCCATAAGCATATTTCTGCCCGAGATTTTTCAGCGCCATCAGTTGTTCGTAGTTGATCGGCATGTTCTCTCCCGACTTCCTCTTTCGCGGTGCCCGTTATTGCGCCCTCTCCCCTTGTGGGAGAGGGCAGCGAGGCACTTGCAACAAACTCGCTTGGGTGAGGGGTTGGCTCCGCAGAAAGACTCTCTAGGCGGAGAGAACCCCTCATCCGGCGCTTCGCGCCACCTTCCGCCGCAAGGGGGGAAGGTACTTCTTAGGCCGGCGTAAAAAACGGCAGCGGCGCGCCGTCGGTCGGCTTGAACACCACCTTCACCTTCTGGCCGATCTTCAAGCTATCCATGTCGCAGTCGACGATGTTGGTCTGCAGCGAGAGGCCCTCCTTCAGCGTGACATAGGCGATCGCAAACGGTCCGGTCGGTGATTTCCGCATCAGGCTGAAGGTGTAGATCGTCGCCTCGCCCGACAATTCCTCCCACACCGTCTTGTCGGAGAAGCAGAACGGGCAGATCGAGCGGGGGAAATAATGCGGCTCGCCGCAGGCGGTGCAGCGCTTGATCATGAACTTGTTCTGCTTGGCCGCTTCCCAGAACGGCGCGGTTTCGGGATTGCCCACGGGGGCCGGATATTTCTTGTCAGCCATCACGCGCGCTCCAGAATGCAGGTTGAGGCGGCGTGGCGATTGCCCAACAGTCCGCCGGTGCCGTGCGCGATCGCGAGGTCGCAGTTCTTCACCTGCACCTTCGAATGCGCTTCACCGCGGAGCTGCCGCACGGCCTCCAAAATCTTGGTCATGCCGCCGCGGTTGACGGGATGGTTGCTGCAGAGCCCGCCGCCATCGGTGTTGAACGGCAGCTTGCCGGTGCCCGAAATCAGATTGCCGTCGGCGACGAATTTGCCGCCCTCGCCCTTCTTGCAGAAGCCGAGGTCCTCGAGCTGCATCAAGACGGTGATGGTGAAGCTGTCATAGATCGAGGCGTATTTGATGTCCTTCGGCGTGACGCCAGCCTCTTCAAATGCGCGCGGGCCGGACCAGACGCCGGCGGAATAGGTGAGGTCGAGCTCCTTGCCGCCGCGCGGACCCTTGGTCGCTTCGCCATGGCCGATCAGCCGCACCAGCGGCTTCTTCAGGCTCTTTGCGATCTCCGGCGTCGTCACGATCATCGCCCCGCCGCCATCGGTGACGACGCAGCAATCCATCCGATGCAGGGGATCGCTGATCATTGGCGAGTTGAGCACGTCCTCGACGGTGACGACCTCTTTCAGCATCGCATGCGGATTGTATTGGGCGTGGTGCGAGGCCGCGACCTTGATCCAGGCAAGCTGTTCGCTGGTGGTGCCGTAGTCGTGCATATGGCGCATGGCACACATGCCGTAGACATTGTGGGTGGTCTGGCCGTAGGCGGTCTCGAAATCGGCTTCGGCGCCGGCCGCGCGCGGCGGCATCGCCCCGGTGCGCGGCTTGCCGGCCAGCGTCACCAGCGCGATCGAGCACTTGCCGGCGGCGATCGCTTCCGCCGCATGGCCGAGATGGATCAGGTAGGAGCAGCCGCCGGTATCGGTGGAATCGAGGTGGCGGAGCTTTTTCATGTCGAGGCCGAGATAATCGGCCATGTTCATCACGCCGCCGGGCGCGTCGCCGGCGCAGAAATAGCCGTCGATGTCGGCCTTGGTGAGCCCGGCATCCTCGATCGCCCCCTTGGCGACTTCGGCGTGCAATTGTGAGGTGGATTTATCGGGTGCGTGCCGGGTCGGATGCTCGTAGATCCCGGTAATGTAGGCCTTGCCCTTGATGGTCAACTCGTTCTCCGCTGACGTTTCTTCTCTGCTTCCCACCTAATTTCTTGGCCTGTCGGGAGGGCCTTGGCAAGCGGTGAAATATTCCGCGCGGTGAGACGGGCGGGAAAGAAGTTGCGCGGAGGCGCTGCTTAGCCTCGTCGTCCCGGGCAAGCGAGCGAAGCGAGCGCGACCCGGGACCCATAACCACAGTTGGATCGGATGGAGCAGGCTGGGGCGACATCATGCCCAACAACAATGCCCGGTGGCTATGGGTCCCGGCTCGCGCTTCGCTTGGCCGGGACGACAGTTGAGTGAGTGGCGCGGCTCAACATTCCCGCGGCGCGATTTTGCCCGGGTTGTGCAATCTCAACGTCCCTCGGAGAAACGAGGGCGCAGGGAATGCCGGGCGCCGTTGCACCCGCGGTCTCGTGTGCAAGAATAGCAAGAAAACGCACACGAGCTGGTCACAGGTACAACCGAACACGTCCGGCATTCCCCGCGCGATGTTTGACGACTTATTCCGTGCTCTCCTCGGCGTACCGGGCGTTTTAGTCACCGTCCCCCCGGGCTCTTGAGCCCTAAGGGTTGACACCAGCATCGGGGTGTCGGGACCACACGGCTTCGTCGGACGCATCAGGTGCGCTTCGTCTTGCGCGGCCTCCGCGTCCATCGCATCCCCGCCTCACGTTTCGTGACGATTGGCCGTAACGTCCCTCGTGTCGAGGCGGGATGGGCGGAATGTGTCACTGATTTGGGGACTTCGGCAATACCGAAATGGTGCGGCGAAATAACACGACGGGCAATTTGCGCATGGCGGCCATGTGCGAATTGCTCTTCGGGCGAGATCGGTTTCGTAGGGTGGGTTAGTTTAGCGAAGCGTAACCCACCGCCTTTCTTTCCACGGCGAAATGGTGGGTTACGCCTTCGGCTAACCCACCCCACAAGAGCGCGCTGTATTAGTGGTGCTTTTCTAGAACAATGATCGGTCTCTCGGACGCGCGCGTCCACATCGCCCCGACATAGCAGTAATTGCCAGGATAGTCGTCGAGATAGAAGCCATCTGCTTCTGGAGTTACCAGCCGGCACTTCACTTCAGCCTTCCAGAATGCAAACCGATCGTCCTCGGAAATCCATTGCAGGGGTAGTCCTACGTCGGCGATCACAAATGACGAACCACCCCGCAGAAGCCGCACAATGTCCGCCTCCCCTACACGTTCGGCGAGACGTGCATCCAGCAAGCCCTTGCTATTCCAGAGTTCTGTGAGCGGTATGCGCGTTACGATTCTCTGGGCAGGGTCCATGTTTTCGCCTCACGCCACTTCCGCCATGAACTGGGGGCCTACTCAAATCGTACCGTGGGTTAGCCGAAGGCGTAACCCACCGCATCACCCCGGAAGAGAAATGGTGGGTTACGCTTCGCTAATCTTACTGCGTCATGATTTTTCTGCGCGTGGGTGATGCTGCGACGGCGCCGCAACAAGGGCATCGTATGATCGTTTTGCTGAGGGCCCGGCTCAGCCGCACGCGCATGGTTGCGATCGAGTTCGGCACGTGACGTTCAGGCCGCAAGGGTAGATCCTCTGGGTCGATAATTGTCGGGTAAGTGAGGAGCCTGGACTGGCGCGGCGGAACGAGGTCCTGAGGGGGGAATCGTCGCCTGTTCGGCGATGAGGAAGCCGTAGGCCGCGATGCACAGGGTTGCGTGATGATGGAAGCCACGCCAGCCGCGCCCTTCGTAGTGACCGAGCCCGACCTCCTGCTTGAGCTCCTGATAGTCGCGCTCGATGCGCCAGCGCAGCTTGGCCAGATCGACGAGCTGCGTGAAGCTGACGTTCTCCGGCAGCGTGGAGAGCCAGTATTTGGTCGGCTCTGCTTCGCCCTCCGGCCATTCGATCAACAGCCATTCAGGCGACAGCTTCTCGGGGATCAGTTTGTTGTACCCGACGCGGACACGCATACGCGCGAAGCGCGAGGATAGCTGGTCGGCCGAGCCTTCCCGCCACGTCACCGTGCGCCAAGCCTGTTTCGGTAGACCGAGTGCCACTTTTTTGGCCGAGACCAGTTCGGGCTCGTCGCGGCGGCCGGTGTTGTTCATCGGCTTGTCCATCCGCCGTGGGCCGCTGCCAGGGGCCCACATCAAGATGGTCGGCACGATGCCGACCGCGTAAGGCACGCCCAATTCCGTCATGCCTGCACGCAGCCGCGCGTCCCTGCCGTAGGCCGCATCCATCAACCCGACGCCGCGTGGCAGACCGCTCTCGCAGGCCCGGCGGATTTGCTCCAGCGCGATCTGCGGCTTGGTCTTGAACTTGATTTGCTTCGGCACGCCTGCCTTCTTCCGCCGGGCACGATCCTTCGTCCAGGCTTCCGGCAGGTACAGCCGATAGGCCACCGGAAGGCTGGCGGCATGATTGGCAACCGACAGCGACACCGCCACCTGGCAATTGGCCTGCTTGCCGAGCTGACCGCAATATTGGTGGTGCACGCCGACCGAATGCTTGCCTTGCTTGGGGAACGAGGTGTCGTCGATGATCCACGCCTCGACCGGTCCGCTCTTCTCGATCGCCGGCAGCACCATCTCGCGCACCTTGGCCAGCACGTCCTCGTCCGACCAGGCCGCGTTGGCGACAAAATGCAGCAACGACTGGTGCTGTGCCGCCGTCCGCGCTGGAGCCGTCCGCGCCGCCATCGGCTCAACGCTCTTGCGTTCCCCAGGCAGCATCAGGCCCGTGCAATAGTCGCGCAGCGGTCTCGTCCGCTCCACGTGACCGATCACGCTTCCAAGACCGGCTACATACTCCGCAAACCGCGTTTCGCTATCTCCACCCTGATCGAGATTCATCTGGCCCTCCGCGCGCCAAATATTGAACCTCCTCAATTACTTGATTCTCAGCCTTAATGACTGCGACCGTCTGACTCAGTACGACTAACCCACCCTACGAGAGCGGAGTCACTCCGCGGCGATCTGCCGTGGCGCGGGCGGCGGGCTGACGAGATCGGCGGCGAGCTGGGCATAGCGCGCCTTGGCGTCGTTGACCGCCTTTTCCTTCACCGGGCCGTAGCCGCGGATGCGGTCGGGCAGCGACAACAGTTCGACCGCGACGTCGACGTTGACCGGCGACAGCAGCGTGAGCACGGTGGCGACGTCCTTCTCGTAGCCCGCGATCAGATCGCGCTCGAGCTTGCGGTCGGGGCTGCGCGCAAAGATGTCGAGCGCGGTGCCGCGCAGGAAGCGGAATTTCGCCAGCACCTTGAATACCGACAGCATCCACGGCCCGAAGGCGCGCTTCAGCGGGCGGCCGAGCGCGTCCTTGCCGCCGCCGAGGATCGGCGGTGCCAGGTTGAAAGAGAACTTGAAGTCGCCCTCGAACTGGTCGCGAAGCTGCTGCTCGAATTTGCCGTCGGTGAAGAGCCGCGCCACTTCGTACTCGTCCTTGTAGGCGAGCAGTTTGGCGTAGTTGATCGCGACCGCGCGCGGCAGCGCCTCGCCATAGCCGCCGTCGGTCGCAGCAGTGCGCACCTGATCCACCAGCTTGCGGTAGCGCGCGGCGAGCCGCCTGCTCTGGTAGCCGGTGAGATGCTGGCTCCGATGCGCGATGATCTCGTCCAGCGTCATCGCTTCCAGCGACTTCGGCGCGTGCGCCTCGTCCTGGCCCTCCATCATCGCTTCCAGCCGCGCCGGGTCGGCGGCGGCGAGCCGGCCCAGCCGGAACGCCTGCGTGTTCATCTTGATGGAGACGCCGTTGACCTCGATCGCCTGCTCGATCGCTTCCGCCGACAACGGCAACAGGCCCTTCTGAAAGGCATAGCCCATCATCATGATGTTGGTGGCGATGGAATCGCCCAGCAGCACCTCGGCGGGCCGCGTGAAGTCGAAGAAGGACGTGTCCTTCCGCAGCGAGTTTTCCAGCACGCCGTTGACCTTGCGGCTCTGGAAATTGAAGTCGCGGTTGAGGATGAAATCCGCGGTCGGGATCACATGGCTGTTAATGATGCCGACGGTGCGGCTGGATTCGCAGAGCGTGATGGTGTCCTTGGATACGGCCACCACTTCATCCGCGGCCATCACGAGATCGGCGGTGCCGGTGACGATGCGCGAGCAGGTGACGTCGGCGGTGTGCTCGGAAAGGCGGACATGGCTCAACACCGCCCCACCCTTCTGCGCCAGCCCCGACATATCGAGGATCATGCTGGCCTTGCCCTCGATATGGGCGGCCATGCCGAGCAGCGCGCCGATCGTCAGCACGCCGGTGCCGCCGACGCCGGCGACCGCGATGTTGTAGGGCTTGTCCAGCGCCGGCTTTGAGGCCGGCTCGGGCAGCGCGCCGAAATCGCCGAGATCGGCCGGCGCGCGGCGGCGCGGCTTGCCGCCGTCGATGGTGACAAAGGACGGGCAGAAGCCTTTCAGGCAGGAATAGTCCTTGTTGCAGGAGGACTGGTTGATGGTGCGCTTGCGCCCCATCTCCGTCTCCAGCGGCTCGACCGAGATGCAGTTCGACTGCACCGAGCAGTCGCCGCAGCCCTCGCAGACAGCCGGATTGATCATGACGCGCCGCGCCGGGTCCTCCATCAGGCCGCGCTTGCGGCGGCGGCGCTTCTCGGCGGCGCAGGTCTGCACGAACACGATGGCCGAGGTGCCCTTCATCTCCCGGCATTCCTTCATCACGGCATCGAGCTCATCGCGATGCCTTGTGATGACGCCGGGCGCGATGTCGGAAGCGGGATAAGCTTGCGGGTTTTCCGAGACCAGGTAGATCTGGCGGATGCCCTCGGCGTGAAGCTGGAAGGTGACCTGCTGCGGCGAGAGCTCGCCGTCGACATGCTGGCCGCCGGTCATCGCGGTCGCGTCGTTGTAGAGGATCTTGTAGGTGATGTTGGCGCCCGAGGCGACCGCCTGGCGGATCGCGAGGCTGCCGGAATGGAAATAGGTGCCGTCGCCGAGATTGGCGAACACGTGTTGCTCCTTCGTGAACGGCGCGACGCCGACCCAGGGCACGCCCTCGCCGCCCATATGCGTGAAGGTCTCGGTGTTGCGGTCCATCCACAGCGCCATGAAGTGGCAGCCGATGCCGGCGAAGGCGCGGCTGCCTTCCGGCACCTTGGTCGAGGTGTTGTGCGGGCAGCCCGAGCAGAAATACGGCGTGCGGGTGACGGGAGCGACCGCCTGCATCTGCGTCGCCTCGCGGCCGTTGAACCAGTCGGCCTTGGCGCGGAGCATGTTCTTGATTTCGGGATTGAGATCGAGCCGGAGAAGTCGTTCGGTGAGCGAGCTCGCCAGCGAGGCGACGCTAAGCTCGGCCGCGAAGGTGAGGAAGCGCTTGTCGTGGTCGTCCATCTTGCCGACGATGCGCGGGCGGACGTCGTCGCGCCAGTTGAACAGCTCCTGCTTGACCTGGTTCTCGACGATCTCGCGGCGTTCCTCGACGATGAAGATCTCTTCGAGCCCGACGGCGAAATTGCGCACCCCTTCCGGTTCCAGCGGCCAGGGCATGCCGATCTTGTAAAGGCGAAGGCCGATTTGGGCTGCGACTTCCGGCGTGATGCCAAGCTCGCGCAGCGCCTGGCGGATGTCCTCGTAGCTCTTGCCGGAGGCCATGATGCCATAGCGCGCGTTCGGCGAATCCATGGTGACGCGGTTGACCTTGTTGGCGCGGGCAAAGGCGATCGCGGCAAAGCCCTTGTAGTCCTGCAGGCGGCGGTCCTGCTCGTAGCGGTCGTCGGGCCAGCGCAGATTGAGCCCGCCCTTCGGCATCTCGAAATCGGTCGGGATCACAAACGGGGTCATCTCGTCGGTGAGGTCGATCTCGGCCGTGGTCTCCACCGTCTCGGTGATCACCTTCATCCCGACCCAGCAACCCGAATAGCGCGACATCGCGATGCCGAGCAGCCCCATCTCGATCATCTCGTGGATGGACGAGGGATAGAGATAGGGCATCAGCGCGGAGATGAAGGCGTGGTCCGACTGATGCGGGACGGTCGAGGATTTGGCGCCATGGTCGTCGCCGGCCAGGCACAGCACGCCGCCATTCTTCGCCGAGCCCGCGGTATTGCCGTGCCGGAACACGTCGCCGCAGCGGTCGACGCCGGGGCCCTTGCCGTACCAGATGCCGACCACGCCATCGTAATTCGAGCCGGGGGAGAGATTGAGCTGCTGCGAGCCCCAGACGGCCGTTGCCGCGAGATCCTCGTTCACGCCGGGCTGGAATTTGATGTTGTACTGTTCGAGATGTTTTCGGGCGGCGAACAGCTGCTGGTCATAGCCGCCGAGCGGCGAGCCGCGATAGCCGGAGATGAAGCCCGCGGTGTTGAGGCCGGCGGCACGGTCCCGCCTGATCTGTGCCATCGGCAGCCGCACCAGCGCCTGGATGCCCGTCAGGAAGACGTGGCCTGTCCCTTGCGTGTATTTCTGATCGAGACTGATCGGACCCTGGTTGATTCCCATTTAAGCCCTCTTAAGCCTTTGGCCGCCCCGCACTTTTCCCGGCACTTTTCTAACTAATCGCTTTCGGCGCGGTTGCCACTCTATGTCGCTTTTTCCCAACGGCGCACCACAAATCTGGCTACGAATGTCACGCCCGCCAAAATCGCAACTTCATGGCCGGAATATCAGCAGCTTTTTGCGGTTGTGTCGTCCGGGGTGCGGCTTGTGAAATGGCGTAACGCGCCCTTTGGGGTGCCGGATTTTCGGCTATACCGTACGGACGAACCACGGAAGCCGAAGGGGACATATCCGGCGATGCGCGCGATTCTCTGCGGGGCAATTTTGTGCAGTGCATTCGCGCTTGCAGGCGCCCGGGCCGCCGAGCCATCGGAGGAGACCATTGCGCGCGGCAAGGCGCTGGTGGTGGCCGCCGACTGCACGAGCTGCCACACCGCCGATCCCGCAAAACCCTTCGCCGGGGGCAAACGCATCGACACGCCGTTCGGCGCGATCTATTCGCCCAACATCACGGCGGACCGCGATACCGGCATCGGAGGGTGGAGCGAGCAGGATTTCTATCGCGCGCTCCGCTCCGGCGTGGCGCCGGATGGATCGCGCTATTACCCGGCCTTCCCCTACCCCAATTTCGCGAAGCTGACGCGCGACGACATTTTCGCGATCCGCGCTTACCTCACGACGGTTGCACCGGTGCAGAACAAGGCGCCGCCGCCCTCGCTTCGCTTTCCGCTGAATTTCCGTGTGGTGATGCGGGTTTGGAATTTCTTCTTCTTCCGCCCCGGAATCCTGGAGCCCGACCAGCAGAAGGGCACCGACTGGAACAGGGGCCGCTATCTGGTCGAGGCGCTCGGCCATTGCGGCGCCTGCCATACGCCGAAAAACATCCTTGGCGCCGACAAGCGCGGCCGCCTCTATTCCGGCGGCATGGTCGACGGCTGGTTCGCACCAAGGCTCGATGGCGCCGAGCGCAGCGGACTGAAATCGTGGGGCGTCGAGGACATCGTCGAATATCTGCAGAGCGGCCGTAACGCCAAAAGCCATGCCGACGGCCTGATGGCCGACATCATCCTCAACTCGACCTCGAAGATGAGCGATGCCGACGTCAGGGCGATCGCGGTCTATCTCAAGAGCCTGCCCGCGGGCACGCCGGAGGCGACCGTGCCGTCACCGACGGATGCGGAGATGAAGACCGGCAAGGAAGTCTACGCCCGCAATTGCATCGCCTGCCATGAGGTCGACGGCTCCAGTTCGCCGCGCGTCTATCCGCCGCTCAACGGCAACGCGCTCTTGCAATCCACTGACCCCGCCTCCACGCTTCGGATCATCCTCGACGGCGCGCAGACCCTGACCACGCCCCGCGCGCCGAATACCGGATCTATGCCGGGCTATGCGAAGCAGCTCTCGGACCAGCAGATCGCCGATGTCACCAATTACATCCGCAATTCCTGGGGCAATGCCGCGCCGGTGGTGACGGCGGATCAGGTCGCGAAGGCAAGGAAGCCGTAGTGCTGTCGTAGGGTGGGCAAAGCGAAGCGTGCCCACCGCCTTTTCGGACGCGTTGATAGATGGTGGGCACGGCGCAAGCGCGCCTTTGCCCACCCTACAATTCTACTTTTACTCGCCGTTAAAGACGAATTTCGGCATTCCCCATTTGAAGCGGATCGCGAGCAGCCGGAACGAGAGGCCCAACACGAAGGTCAGCGCGGTCCAGAGCTCGTTGTTCAGGGTCAGCCCGAAGGCGGTGGCGTAGAACAGCCCGGTGACGACGGAGACGCTGGCGTAAAGCTCGGAGCGGAACAACAGCGGCACGTCGTTGCAGAGGATGTCGCGCAGCACGCCGCCGGCGCAACCCGAGATCATGCCGGAGACGATCACGATCGGCAGCGAGGAATCCATCTGCCAAGCGACATTGCAGCCCGCCATGGTGAACACCACGAGCCCGATCGCATCCAGCACCAGGAACGCGAGGTTGAGCCGATGCACCACGCGCGCGATCAGGATGGTGACGAAGGCGGCTGCGACGGTGATCGCGAGATAGGACGGGTACTGCACCCACACCAGCGGGTAATGCCCGAGCAGCACGTCGCGGATGGTGCCGCCGCCGAGCGCGGTGATGCAGCCGAGCATGCAGACACCGGCCCAATCCATGCTGCGGCGGCCGGCCGCGAGCGCCGCCGTCATCGCTTGCGCCGCCAGCGCCACCAGCGCGAGGAAATGCAACACGCTATCGCTGGGCGGCAGGGTCCACATCGAGGCCTCTTGGAATCACGCTTTGGAACTTTGGACGCAGGTTCCGTCCCAAACAAGCGCAAGGGAACCGGAACCTGCGCGGGCGCCATCGGTTGTCTACGACTAACGGAGGAACCGAGCTATGGCTAACGAACGCATTCCGAACGATCCCTACGATCCCAATCGTTCCGGCCTGAGCGACGACAATTTCGGCCGGCCTCAGCGCTTCGACAGCGACATGCAGGTCGATCCGGAACTCCAGGAGGGTCCGGCCTCCACCAGCAAGATCGCGCTGTTCGCGGTCGGGCTCGCGCTCCTGCTGGGCGCGGTGTTCTACGGCCTCAACAACACCAGCGTGAAGGAGGCTCAGACCGCGCCGCCGGCCCAGACCGCGCAGACGCAGAACAGCGCTCCGCAGACGGCGCCTCCGGGCATGCGCGACGTGACGCCGAAGGCGAACAACGCGCCGGGCGTGACCACCGGCAGCGCCCCGGGCAACAACAAGTAAACGGTCGGACCAGTTCAACGGAGCGCAGCGGGCATCGAACTGCCCGCTGCGCTGTCGTTGCGTTTCAGCGGAACATCTTGTTGAGCTCACCGCCGCCATAGCCATTGGCGAGGTCGGTGAACGTCCCCTGCTCCGCCATTTCCTTCGCCGCCTTCATGAAGCCGGCCCATGCATTGCGGGCGAGCGAGCCGCCGACGCTGATGCGGCGCACGCCGAGCTCTTCGGCCTGCCTCAGCGACAGGCCGGAGGCGCCGATCAGGAGATTGACGGGTTTTGGATGCACGGCCTTCACGACCGCCGCGATGTCTTCGCGCGTCTTGATGCCGGGCGCATAGAGGCAATCCGCGCCCGCGGCCGAATAGGCCTGCAGCCGCTCGATCACGAGCTTCAGGTCGGCCACGCCCCACAGGAAGGCTTCGCAACGGCCGGTGAGCATCACGCCACTGCCATCGGCATCGATCGCCTGGCGCGCGGCCTTGATGCGCTCGATGGCGAGATTGGCCTCGAACAGCGGCTTGTCCTTGTCGCCGGTGGAATCCTCGATCGAGAGCCCGGCCACGCCGGTCTTTACCGCGCGCGCGACGTTCCTGCCGACACCTTCCGGCTCGACGGCAAAACCGCCCTCGAAATCGGCGTTGACGGGAATGTCGACCGCCGCCGAAATCGCGGCGAGGTGATCGCAGACGGCATCGACGGTGACGCGGTTGTCAGCCTTGCCGATGGTCCAGGCAAAGCCGGCGCTGGTGGAGGCGACCGCCTCGAAGCCGAGATGCTGCAGCGCCTTCGCGGTGCCGACGTCGAAGGGGTTGGGAATGATGAAGCAACCCTTCTCGTGCAGCTTGCGGAAATTGGCGCGTTTGTCCGCTGTCGTGACCGGCATGTTCTCTCCCGTGTTTCTTCGATTGGCGTGCGACGTTTAGATAACGGGGCGCATGGCGGCCCGCCAGTGCTGCCAGCTGTTGCCAGTCAGGCCGCGACCTTGCGCAAGAATGTCCGCTCCTCGGCGAGGATGAACTTGTTCTCCTCGGCGAAACTGAAATTGGCCAAACCTTCCGCATCGCCGCGCAGCCGCGCGCGATAGGCCTCGTAGGCGGCGAGGCTCTCGAACGAGATCAGCGCAAAGGCGATGTTGTTGGTACCTTCATGGGGCATCCAGTAGCCCTGCAGATCGCCGCCACAGCGCGGGATGATGGAGAGCCAGCGCTTTGAATATTCCTCGAATTGCGCGCGCTTGAACGGGTCGAGCTGGTAGCGGATGAACACGGTGATCGTCATGGGGAACCTCGTTTGCATCTTGTCGTCGTTGCGAGGAGCGATAGCGACGAAGCAACCCATTCCTCCGCTCGCGGCGAGGTGGATTGCTTCGCGGAGCCTGTCATCGGGCGCGCATTCGCGCGACCCGTTGGCTCGCAATGACGATCAATTCGACGGTTGTGAGAATACCCGCTTGCCCGACATCGATGCTTCGGCTATCATCGAAGCATGAAAGCTGGTCCCGACATTGCCATGGTCGCCTCCCTGGTCGGCGATCCCGCCCGCGCCAACATGCTGACCGCGCTGATGAGCGGCCGCGCGCTCACCGCGAGCGAGCTCGCGCAGGAAGCCGGCATCACGCCGCAGACGGCGAGCTCGCATCTCGGAAAGCTCGAGGCCGGCGGGCTGGTCGAGCCGGAGAAACAGGGCCGCCACCGCTACTACCGCCTCACCGGCGAAGACGTCGCCGGCGTGCTCGAACTGCTCGAGGGCCTGGCCGCACGGGTCGGCCACATGCGCGTGCGCACCGGGCCGAAGGATCCGGCGCTGCGCCGCGCCCGCGTCTGCTACGATCATCTGGCCGGCGATCTCGGCGTGCAGATGCTCGACAGCATGCGCACGCAGAAACTGGTGCGGCAGAAGAAGCAGGACATCGAGTTGACCTCCGAAGGCGCAAAATTCCTGGAAAAGAATCTGCAGATTTCGCCCGACATGCTTAGCCACCCGCGCCGGCCGGTGTGCAAGGCCTGCCTCGACTGGAGCGAGCGGCGCCATCATCTGGCGGGCACGCTGGGGGCCGCGATGATGTCGCGCTTTGCCGAGCTGAAATGGGCGGCGCGCGACGCCACGCCGGGCAGCCGCGTGGTGAATTTCACCCGCACCGGCGAGAAGCGCTTTGCCGCGCTGTTTCCGAACGGCGAAGGGTAAAGCACGATCGCGTGTGATCGGCCCTTCTCGTCATGGCCGGGCTTGACCCGGCCATCCACGTCTTTCTACAGCGGCGGTGTGAAAAAGACGTGGATGCCCGCGACGCTTGAGTAAAAGACGCGCTTCGCGCTTTTTGCGCGGGCATGACGAGTGGAGAAAGTCTCTCATGTATCTTCGCTTCGCCGTAGGCCTGCTTCTCGCCCTCCTCGCTTCCTTTACCCCCGCCCTTGCCGCCGACGCCGCGCGCGAACCCTATGGCATCGATCTCGAAGGCTTTGCCTATCCCTACCCCGTCAGCCTGTTTCCCGTCACGAATGACGGCGAGCAGCTCAAGATGGCCTATATGGATGTCGGCGCCTCCGGCCAGCCGAATGGCCGCGCCGTGGTGCTGCTGCACGGGCGCAATTTCCCGTCGAGCTACTGGGCGCCCGTGATCAAGACGCTGGTGGATGCCGGTTTCCGCGTGGTGGTGCCGGACCAGATCGGATTTGGCAAATCCTCAAAGCCGCTGGGCGAGCTGCATTTCGATACGCTCGCGCGCGACACCATCGCGCTGCTCGATTACCTGCATATCGGCCAGTTCGAGCTGGTCGCGCATTCGATGGGCGGCATGCTCGGCGTCCGCATCGCGCGCACCTCACCCGGCCGCGTCGCGCATCTGGTCTTGACTGCGCCGATCGGGCTCGAGGATTACCGGCTCTATGTGCCGCCGGTTGCGACCGAGAAGATCATGGAGAACGAGGACAAGCTCACCGCCGACGGCTACCGCAAGCAGCTTGAGACCAACTACGCGCTGAAGCTGCCGCCCGACCAGGTGACGCCGTTCATCGATTCCCGCTTCAACATCAAGGGCAGCGCCGAATATCCGCGCTGGCTGCGCGCCTTCGCCTCGTCCTATCAGATGATCTATCGCGAGCCGGTCGTGCACGAGATTCCGCTGCTGGCGCAGCCGACGCTGTTCATCATGGGCGCCGACGATCACAACGCGCCTGGCCGGCCGAGCGCGCCGGAAGCGCTGCGGGCGAAAATGGGCAAGAACGCGGAGCTTGCGAAACAGCTCGCCGAGCTGATCGCGCGCACGGAGGTGATCCCCAACACCGGGCACCTCGTCTTCCTCGAGGCGCGCGACAGATATGACGAACTCGTGCTCGGCTTCCTCGGCAAATAAACGAGGGCTGCTCGACGCAGCCCTCGCCTCAACGATCACCAGTTGCGGAAGCAGCGCTGGCCGTACGGGCCGGAATGCCAGCCGCGCGGGCAGTTGTAAACCGGGCGGCAGCCGCCATAGGGGCCGCGATGCCCGCCCCAGCCACAGCCGCCGGAGACGGCGATGATGGCGGCATCGCCTGCGGTGGCGAGCGGCAGCGGCGCAAGCGGCATAGCCTGGGAGGGTGCCATCGCGAACAGACCGAGGCCGAGCGCGAGCGTGGAAGCAGCGAGGAGTTTCATGGGATAATTCCTTTCCTTCGGGTTTCGGCGACGCGGCGGTTTCCCGTCACGCCAAAATCGCGAAGGTAGTTTTGTCCTCGCGGCGTGAATGGCCGCTGAATTGTGGTGGTTAAGGTGCCGGCTTACGAAGATTTCATGGTGGCGGGCAAGGCGCCTCATTACCGGAATGACGACGAGGGTTAAGTTGCAAACTTCTCGGCCAGCACAAAGGTCTCACGCGTGCGGGTGACGTCGGGCCAGTCGCGGCTGAAGTCGGCGACGAGGCGCTTCAAATCTTCGCCCTTCATCGCGCGGTCGAGCGAGGCTTCATCGACGAACTCATAGGTTGCCTGATGCAGCGAAGGTTCGGTGAGGCTCCAGAACCGCCACGCCCGCTTGACGCCGAAGGATTTTGACGCATCGGGCAGATGCTCGTTCTGGTACCAGCTGTCGAACGCTTTTCGTTTCGCGGCATCGGCAACGGTGGCACGAACGACGAAATAGGCTTTGGGCATGATGATCCTCTCCCCAGCGGACGTTTTTTATTCCGGAAGTGGAACCTTATCATCACGCGCGCTTGAGCGCGATCGTCATACTTTCTGCAAAGAACCAGCGGAAAAACTTGTGAAACAGGAATGGCGGGCTGGTTCATCCCAGGTGGAATTACCACCAACATCAGAGGAGACAGCGATGGCAGCACAGATCAAGCCGGTTCCCGAAGGGTACCACACCATCACGCCCTATCTCGTCGTCGACGGCGCGGAAAAGATCATTCGCTTCATGAAAGAGGCTTTTGGCGCCCAGCCCGTGTTCGAGCCCGTGGCACGGCCGGACGGCAAGATCATGCATGCGGAAGTCAGGATCGGGGACTCCATCCTGATGATTTCCGACTCCTCCGAGCGCGCCCATGCCACCACCGCCACGCTCCACCTCTACGTGCCCAATGTGGATGCCGTCTATCAGAAGGCCGTGAAGGCCGGCGCGGTCTCCGAGATGGAGCCTGCGAACCAGTTCTACGGCGACCGCAGCAGCGGCGTGCGGGATCCGGCCGGCAATCGCTGGTTCATCGGCACCCATGTCGAGGATGTCTCTCCGGCCGAACTGAAGAAGCGCGCGGCGGAATTCGCGAAGCAGCAGCACAAGGCGGCGTAGTTCGGAGGACCCGCAGGGCGGGTCAGCTGCGTAGGGTGGGCTAAGCCAACGGGTCGCGCGAATGCGCGCCCGATGACAGGCTCCGCGAGCCCACCTTCTCGCGCATCATGGTTGGAATGGTGGGCACGCTTGCGCCTTGCTCGTTGAGCCACTGCGGACGCGGTCGCTCTGCCCACCCTACAGCTGATCCGCTGATCAAATCGTAAACTGCTTGCCGACGGCGATCGGCGCGAGCGCGTCGGGAAAGGCATTCGACAGCGCCGTCATCGCGCGCCAGCCGGTGCAGTGGCCGGCGGCGATGGTCTTGATGTCGAATTCCTTCAACGCCTGCACGGTCTCGGGGATGATCGCCTCATTCGGCCCGGACAAATGCAGCCCGCCCATCACCATGTGAATGGGAACATCGGCAAAAGTCGCGCGCGCGTGCCGGCAGACATTGACGATGCCGGCATGCGAGCAGGCCGAGAACACCACTAGCCCCTTGCCGGCGACATTCACCGCGAACCAGCGCTCGTCCATCAAGAGTTCATCCGGCTCCCAGCCGCTCGCCGTGCGCTTGACCTGGCCTGGCATTCCGCGCTCGAAGCCGGAGACGCGTGGAATTTCGCCTGAGACATAGAACAGTCCGCCGAGCAGCGCCTGCGGCTCCGTGGTCACCACCACCTCCGCGCCGAAATCCGAAAGCTCCTGGATACTCGGGACATCGTCCATCCGCCGCACGCTGCCGTTGGGCGCGCGTATGCCGCGGGTGACGAACATGCCGGGATGGGCGTAGAACGGCACCTTGCGGCCGCCATTGCGGCTGCGGATCAGGCTGAGCGCGAGCAGCATGGCGCCGGCATGGTCCCAATGGCCGTGCGACACTACGATGCTCTCGACCACACCGAGATCGACGCCAAGCCGCGAGACGTTGCGCTCGAAGGCATAATCCTCGGGCCCGAATCGAACAGCACGGTGTTTGTCTTGCCGCCGCGATGCACGGTCACGAGGCAAGAGAGACCATGCACCGCGCAACACAGGCACCTTGCCGAAAAGGCGACGCCGCGCCGGCCGAGAAAGGCGATCTCGCTTTCGACAAAAGGCGGGTTCGACGACAGGCCGTCCGTGACGTTGTCGGCAAGAATGCGGATTTCGACTTTTTCGACAGCTTCGAGCACGGATGCGTCTCCTTTTCTCTTACCCTATTGAAGAGCGAGGCGGCCTGTCGAGAGGCGGCATCACACCGGCAATTTCCGCTTCTGATGGGCCCGGCCCTTGATGGCGGCGGCTTCGCTATGGCCCGCGATCACGCGCACGCCCTCATCGATCCGCGTGATGATGTTGTCCGCCGTGCATCCTTGCAGGAACGCGACGCCGTTCCTGCGGCAAGCCGCCAGGATTCGGTCGCGCGCCTTCTGCATCTCCGGCGGGAAAGGCTCGCGCGGAATCGTGCGGTAACCGAGCGAAAGGCTCAAATCGCCGGGGCCGATCTCGGCAAAGCCCAGCCCCGGAACGCCGAGGATCTCTTCGCAATTGGCGACGCCCTTCGGGCTTTCCAGCTTCACGCCCAGCAAGAGCTCGCCGTTCGGATTGAGCGGCCAGGGATCGCAGCGCTCCATGTATTCTTCGGTCGAAAGGCCCCAGACCGGCGCCGCCGTGCTCTCCGACCCGCGCCCGCGCGTGCCGATGCCCAACAGCTTGCGACCGGCGGCGTCGGTGCCGCCATCGGTCGCGCGCCGCGCACCCTCCATCCGCGCCATTGGCGAGGGGATCGCAGGATCGACGCCGATCGTGTTGTGCGGATAGCGGCAGGACTCCACGAAGGCCCGCACCGCATCTGCGGTCTCCGCCTGACACAGCAGGATGCCGTGCACCCCGCGGCCGAGGATCTGGCGGAACTGCCAGGCGTTGTAACGCACATGCGCGGCATCGATCCCGTTCACCGGCGCCTCGACGATGACCGTCGGCGTGCGGTGCCCCGACCGCGTCGGTCCGGCATCGACCATGCCGCGCATGTATTCGGCAAGGCCCGCCATGTCGAAGGAGCCGTGCTCCATGCCGACATTCATGTAGTCGGCCCACGTACCGGCATCGATGCGGCCCTGCGCATGGGTCAGCACATGGCCAGAGTGCGGACCGTCGTAATAGATCGCCTGATCCTGCTCCAAAAGCTCGACGCAGCGACTGATCTGCTTACCCATGAAGACCTACTCTGACAGTTTCGTGGACGGCCGAAGCAGGCTAGCATGGTGTCAAGCCACCACGCGATGGGGCGAATAATCAGGAGGAGGCCGACATGAAGCAAGGGCAGCCAGTCCAGGACGCCAGTCACCTCTATGAAGTCGAGCGCCGCGCCGTGCATGCCGCCCGCCCCGGCTTTCGCATTTCGGAGCTGCAACTGTCGCCGACGCAGAAGGTGCCGTGGCACACCCACACCAATGTCTCCGATACGTTTTACGTCCTCGAAGGCCAGATGCGGCTGTTCCTGCAGGAGCCGAAAGAGGAAGTGAACCTGAAGCCGGGCGAAGTCTACGCCGTCAGGCCCACGCGGCCGCATCTGGTGACCAATGCCGGGGCGACGTCGCTGACCTTCCTGGTTCTGCAAGGCGTGGGCGAATACGATTTCGTTCCGCTGGTGACGCAGCAGGTCAAGCCTTCATGACGTTGAGCAATGCCCAGCAGGACCTGCAGAAGCGTGCGCGTGCGCTGGCACGGGAGACCATCGCGCCTCTTGCGGCCGAAGTCGACCGCACCGAGCAATATCCATGGCAGAACGTCAAGGCGTTGAGCGACGCTGGATTTTTCGGGATGACCATCCCGAAGCCATATGGCGGTCTTGGCCTCGGCTTTCTCGAAGCGTGCCTCGTTGTCGATGAGGTCGCGCAGGTCTGCGGCGTGAGCGGGCGGATTGTTGTCGAGGCGAACATGGGCGCCGTCTCCGCCGTCATGCACTACGGCACCGAGGCCCAGAAGAAGCTTGCGGCGGCGCTGGTCTTGAGCGGCGACAAGCCTGCCATCTGCATCACCGAGCCCTTGGCAGGATCGGCCGCGAGCGAGATGACCACGCGCGCCGACCGCAGAGGCAGCGGCTACGTCATCAACGGGGGCAAGCATTGGATCACCGGCGGCGGGGTATCCCGGCTGCATCTGGTCTTTGCCCGCGTTTTCGACGAAGCCGGCGAGGAGCAGGGCATTGGGGGATTCCTCGCCATCCGCGACCAGACCAAGGGACTTGTCATTGGAAAGCGCGAGCCGACCATGGGCCTGCGCGGCATCCCGGAAGCCGAGATTCTGTTCGCCGACATGGAGGTCGGCGATGACATGGTGCTGCTGCCGCCCTCCGGCTTCCGGCATGGATTCGCCGATCTCATGAACGCCTATAATTCCCAGCGCGTCGGCGCGGCTACGGTGGCGCTGGGTCTGGCCGACGGCGCCTACCAGCATGCCCTCGACTACGCCAATTCCCGCGAACAGTTCGGACGCCCGATCGCCGAATTCCAGGGGCTGCAGTGGATGCTGGCCGATATGTCGGTGCAAATCGCTGCCGCGCGAGAGCTCATCTACAAGGCCGCGCGCTCGGCCGCTCCATTTCCCGATCCGTTGTTCGCGGCGCAGGCAAAGATATTCGCATCCGAAGCGGCGATCAAGGTGACGAATGACGCGCTCCAGGTGTTCGGGGCCGCGGGCTATTCGCGCAACAGGCCGCTGGAGCGGATGGTGCGGGACGCCCGCATGTTCACCATCGGCGGCGGCACGGCGCAGATCCTGCGCACCGTTGTGGCCAGCCGCATCCTGGGGCGTAAGTTGCCGCAGACCCGCGATGGCTATCTCGAGGACAGTCGACCGGCCAAGCGGACCAACTTCTAGCTCTTGCAGGAGACGGTCAGGAGTCAGCGAAAGCCCGCGGCCAGCCCAACGACCTGACCGTCGAGACCGTTGAAGCCGTGATGGCCGCGGGCCTGGCAGGGGTCGCCCTCTTCGGCGCCGCCGGAGAGCCAGCTCACCCGGGCCTTCCCGGCCGACCATTTGATGAAGGGCTCGACGCCGGCCGGCAGCGTGAACTTGCAGGCGTCCTGACGATGATGGATGACCAGCGTGCGCGGCAGCGCGGACGGCGAACCGAGGATCGACATCACGTTGCTGGACGAGCCGGAATCGGGACTGAGGAAGCCCGAGGTCAGAACCAGCGCATCCGGGCGCGCGCCGCGCGCAATCCCCTCGGCGGCGCGCTGCGTGCCGCGGCTGGTCGCAATCACCGTCACCGGGCGCTTGATCGCTGCCATGTAGTCGACCGCGCTTTTCAGATCGGTGCCCGTATCCGCGATGAGCACGGCAAGTCCGTGCGCGGCATAGGCCTGCCGCGTACGGACGAGCTGGTTGCCGAGAAGGCCATGAATATCGCCATGGTCGCCGGCGCGGATCGCGCCATCGCCGCCCGGCAGCAGGATCACGCTGGCGCGCGGCGCGGCGGGCCTGATCAGCACCGCGCGCGAGCCGCCGATCGTGACGGTTTCGTCGGCGAGCACGGGGCTGGTGGCGGCAGCGGCGAGCAAGACGACGAAGCCAAGAAAGATCGACCGAAGATTTCCTATCATCACAAGCCCCTAACGACGTATTTTTTGGATTACCGCTTGGCCTAACGCTACTGCGTCAAAACCCTCATGGTGAGGAGGCGCGTTAGCGCCGTCTCGAACCATGAGGCCCCGACGGTGGCCTCATCCTTCGAGACGCCGCTGACGCGGCTCCTCAGGATGAGGGAAGAGAGCCTCTTGTGACGCAGTAAGATTAAACCGCTTGCTATGCGGCGTTGCGTCCCAGCGCCGCTTCGGCGCCGAGCAGCTCCGCCTCCATCAGCGCGTCCCGGATCCGCGCAATTTCCGCGTCTGATATCTTGACCAAAGGCGGGCGCACCACCGCGCGCGGCAGTTTGCCGAGCAGCACGAGGGCTTCCTTCATGCGGTTGTGCATGTCGACAAAGGGATCGGCGTAGAATACGCGCGCAAGAGGATAAATCCGGTCGTTCAGCCGGCGGGCTTCCGCGAGGTCGTTGGCCTTCACGGCGCGATAGAGTTTTGCCTGGAGGTCGGCGATAACGCTGCCGCTGCCGGAAAGCAGGCCATTGCAGCCGAGCACCAGCGAGCTCAGAAGCCACGCGCTGTTGGTGGACAGCACGTTGATCGGACGCTTGCGCCCCTGCAACGCGCGGATCTGGCTCTCATGCTGCGGGACCAGTGGCGTCCAGTCCTTGATGGCGCGGATGGTCGGCACTTCGTCGAACAGCCGCTCCAGCGTCGCCGCCGGATAGCCCTGCCCCGTGGACAAGGGATATTGAAATACGATCAGCGGCAGATCGGTCGCCTCCGCAATGGTCTTGAAATGCGCCAGCGCCATCTCGGCCGACTGGCCGAGCGTGAAGGGAGCCGGCGGGAAAACCAGCAGCGCCGAAGCCCCGCCGGCCTCAGCCCGGCGAGCGATCCGCGCCGCCTCCAGGCTGCCGTCCGCCCAGACCCCGTGAATAACAGGCAATCTGTCGCCAACTTCCTCGCCCGCGATCTCCATGACGCGACGCTGCTCGTCGGGGGTGCAGGAAGCGACCTCGGTGGAGTGGGCGTTGACCGTGATCGCCGACAGCCCCTGCACCGAGGCGACATCGCGCAAATGAGCGCGGAAGCTCGCCTCGTCGATCGAAAGATCCTCGTGGAACGGCAGCAGCACCGCCGGGATGACGCCTTGAGGCACGAAATCAGGATGGCGGGGCATTGTGTCGTCTCCTTCAGTTCGCAGGGCGGGTTAGCGTAGCGTAACCCGCTGCAGTCGTCACTCGGCAACATGGCGGATTACGCTGTGCTAATCCGCCCTACGCGCCACGATAACTCGATCGGGGGAAAGCGAAGGGTCGAGGAAGGACTTCGTCGGCATCTCGGGGCAATTCTTCACGCATAAAAATCACTACAACGGCAAATTATCGTGCTTCTTCGCCGGCATTTCCATTTTCTTGTCCTTCAGCATCGCCAGCGCCCGCGCGATCCGCCGCCTTGTCGAATGCGGCATGATAACGTCGTCGATATAGCCGCGCTCGGCGGCGATGAAGGGGGACAGGAAGCGGTCTTCGTATTCTTTTGTGCGCGCGGCGATTTTTTCGGGATCGCCGATGTCGGCGCGGAAGATGATTTCCACCGCGCCCTTGGCGCCCATGACAGCGATCTGCGCGGTCGGCCAGGCGTAGTTCATGTCGGCGCCGATTTCCTTGGACGCCATGACGTCGAAGGCGCCGCCATAGGCCTTGCGGGTGATGACGGTGACGAGCGGCACCGTGCATTGCGAATAGACGAACAGCAGCTTTGCGCCGTGCTTGATCAGGCCGCCATATTCCTGGCTCGTGCCGGGCAGGAAGCCCGGCACGTCGACGAAGGTCACGATCGGGATGTTGAAGGCATCACAAAAACGGACAAAGCGCGCGGCCTTGCGCGAGGCGTCGCTGTCGAGCACGCCCGCCAGCACCATCGGCTGATTGGCGACAAAGCCGACCGTGCGCCCCGCAATGCGGCCGAAACCGGTGACGATGTTCTTGGCAAACGCCTCCGAAATCTCGAAGAAGTCGCCCTCGTCCACGACCTTCAGGATCAGTTCCTTCATGTCGTAGGGCTTGTTCGGATTGTCGGGGATCAGGGTGTCGAGCGACATGTCGACCCGCTCGATCGAGTCGAAACTCGGCCATTCCGGCACGCCGTCGGTGTTGTTGGCCGGGAGGAAGTCGATCAGCCGGCGCATCTGCAACAGCGTCTCGACGTCGTTCTCGAACGCGCCGTCGGCGATCGAAGAGCGCGTCGCATGCACCGAGGCGCCGCCGAGCTCTTCGGCGGTGACGACCTCGTTGGTGACGGTCTTCACCACGTCCGGGCCGGTGACGAACATGTAGCTCGTGTTCTTCACCATGAAGATGAAGTCGGTCATGGCCGGCGAATAGACGTCGCCGCCGGCGCAGGGGCCCATGATCACGGAGATTTGCGGGATCACGCCGGAGGCGATCACGTTGCGGCGGAACACGTAGGAATAGCCCGCGAGTGCTGCGACCCCTTCCTGGATGCGCGCGCCGCCAGCGTCATAGAGGCCGATGATCGGCGCCCTCGCCTTCATCGCCATGTCCTGGATCTTCACGATCTTCTGGGCATGCGTCTCCGACAGCGAGCCGCCGAACACGGTGAAGTCCTTGGCGAACACAAAAGTCTTGCGGCCGTTGACCGTGCCCCAGCCGGTGACGACGCCGTCGCCGGGCACTTTCGTTTTGTCCATGCCGAACTCGCTGGAGCGATGCTCGACGAACATGTCGAACTCCTCGAACGACCCCTTGTCGAGCAGGAGCTCGATGCGCTCGCGCGCGGTCAATTTGCCGCGAGCATGCTGCGCCTCGATGCGCTTTTCGCCGCCGCCGAGCTTGGCGCCCGCGCGCCGTTCCTCAAGGGTATCCAGGATGTCCTTCATGCGTTCCCGCCCGTCCTTCTCAAAAGCGTTTTTTGCCTACTGGAGCTCCGTTCTGATCGTATCAGAACGGCGCTCCAGCCCTTTGTTTGGACGCGTTTTCTTAACGCGAACCGGTACCCACTTCGCTTGAAAACGCTATACACGGCCATCCCGCAAACCAAAAGCCGGTTTCGGCCGCCTTTTGGCGCTACAAGGGATGCCAAATCAGCGCCTTACCTCGGGGAGTTCAGCAAATGGGTGACGCGGTCACAAACGCAGCGGATGGCGAGGTCACGGGAGGCGTCAAAATCCTGCTCCGGCTGGAGGGGCTGACGCTGTTTGCCGGTATGGTGCTGCTCTATACGGTCTCGGGCGGCTCGTGGTGGATTTTCGCCCTGCTCTTCCTCGCCCCCGATCTCTCCTTCATCGCCTATCTCGCTGACCCCAAAACCGGCGCCGTCGTCTACAACGCCGCCCACAGCTACTTGCTGCCGGCGGCGCTGATGACGACAGGCTTTGCGCTGCCGCAGCCGCTGACATTGTCGATCGCGATGATCTGGCTCGCCCATATTGGCATTGATCGCGCGCTCGGTTACGGCCTGAAATACAGCAGCGGATTCGGCTTCACCCATCTCGGCCGGATCGGCCGGACAAGGCCTTGTGAGCATGGTTGATGCCTAAATCCGCGACATCGGGACAGCTTGAAAAATCCGTGCCCAGCGGCGATAGGTAGGCTTGTTTGCGTCGCGCCGGCGTCGCGTCAGTGACATATCGCGTCCTTATTTTCGTGAAATTCGCGCGTCTTTGCTGCGGATACTGAATCCTTCAACGACGCTTTCCGAATCATGACGCCGATGCCTGCAGAGGTCTTCTCGCTGCCCACCAACGCCCATCAGGAGACGATCGATTTCCTGCGCCGGCTTTCCAGCATGCTGACCGGCGGCCGCAATGCTGAGATGCTGCTGGAAGCAGCCAACATGATCGAGACGCTGAGCCGGCGCGCCGCGACCGCCGAGCAGCTGTTCGCCGAGCAGCAGGACGATCACGCGCGAAACCTCGAGCTGCGCGAGGTGGCGGAGCTCGCCAGCGACAATCTCATCGCCGAGATGGGATCGCTCAAGACGCAGCTCGACGCCGAGATCGCCTCGCTGAAGGAGCAGCTCGACGAGACGAGGCACCAGGCGGAAGCCGACCGCAGTTTCTTCGGCGAGGAGGCATTGCGGCTGCAGGCCCGGGTCGACGTGACCGAAGCCCAGCTGGCGCAAGCCAATGCCGAGCTCGACGAGTACCGCCGGCCGGCCGAGACGGGAATCGATGAATCCATCGCCGTCGTGCCGATCGCCTCGCTCGAACTCGCCCGCACCCAGTTCGACTATCTGGCGAAGGGCTTTGCCAGCTCCGGCGACGTGGTCTCGCAGACCATCTGCGAAATCGGGGCGAGCGCGATCGACAAGGCGCTCGACGGCAACGTGCCCAGCAAGGACGGGCCCGGCTGATTTGACAGCCTGCGCGCGGCTTGTTCATCTCCGCCAACGCGCAGACCGTGCGCCGCTGCCGCATCAAGGAGGGCGAAGGCGGGCAGTTGCTGAATGCCGATACGCAGGCGCCCTTCAGCTACAAGGACGATTGCGTCGAGCTCAACCCGCATTGTCGGCGGCAATCCCGTCACCGCCGAGGAAGCGCGCAAGGCGGTGGCGGAATTTCTGCGAGGGTTGCTCAAGGTGGAGTAGTTGCCGTCATTCCGGGACGGTCCGAAGGACCGGACCCCGAATGTCGAGATTCTCAGGTGCGCAATTGCGCACCATAGTTCGATGCTACGCATCGCCCCGGAATGACACTATGGCTCCCCGACCTTGAACGGCTCTTCCTTGTCCGGCGGCACGGTCTGCTCGGCCATGGCGAGGATCATCGCGACCATGACATAGTTGCCGGCAACCGCGGTGAGGTCGACGATCTGCTGATCGCTGAACACCTTCTTCGCCCGTGCAAAGGTCTCGTCCGAAACCTTGTGCGTCGTCGTCAGCTCCGTGACGAAATCATAGACCAGCGCCTCGTCCTCGGCCATTTTCGACGGCCGCCTGCTGGCCTTGAGCTCGGCGAGGATGTCGGGCGACAGCCCCGCTTTCAGAGCGATCGGCGCATGCGCGAACCATTCCACCTGCGAGCGCCACTGCCGGCCGATGATCAGGATCGCGAGCTCGTTGAGCCTGGTCGGCACCGAGGTATTCCAGCGCAGATAGTCGAACAGATCGAACAGCCGCTGGCCCAGCACCGGGCTGCGCAGCAAGAGGTTATAGGGCCCGCCGATGCCGACACTGGAGACCTTCATGACCTGGTCGCCGAGCGGCTTCTGCGCCTCGCTGAGCTGATCCAGGGTGAGTTGCGGAAAGCGCTTCGCCTTGGCGGCGGTCGATTGCATCGGTTCCTCCCAATTTTCTGGTTGCGGACACAACATTAGTTGAGCGCGGCGAATTGAACCAGAGTTGGGAGAGCCTTTTCGAACCCATCCTCGAATGCGGAGTCAGCGCATCATCATCATGGCTGCCACCGTCAGCGCAACCATCAACGCCGCCATGACCGCGACGTGGAAGGGGTTGCTGATCATGTGCCGGAGCAGGCCGAACCGCGTGCCTTCCGGCAGCAAGTCCATGCCGCATTTTGGGCACTTGCCTGGCCCAGCCTGACGAACCCCGGAATGCATCGGGCAGATGTAGGCTGTCGCGCGGTTTGCGATCTGGTCCATTGGACCCTCCCGGCGTGGTGTTCAATCATCGATATCCATCGTCGCCGGCGCGCGTTGATCTGCGTCAACACGACGCGCGCGGCGGCCTTGTATCGTTTCGTAGTCGGCTCAGGTGAGCGCAAAGTAATGAAACACCCAGCGGATGCGTTTCGGACGCTGTACGATGAGAATCATGAGCGTGTCCGGCGAGTGCTGTCGCGCGTTGTTGGTCCTCAAGACGCCGAGGACTTGACCCAGACGGTATTCGCGAAAGCGGCCCAGGCGTTGCCGACCTTCCGCGGTGATGCGGAAACCTCGACCTGGCTTTACCGGATTGCGGCGAACGTCGCCTCCGACTGGCTGCGCAGCCGGTCCATGCAGGAAGCCAGGCTGACGCTCCCGCTTCCCGCTGAATCCGACGACGACACGGGTGCCGCGACGATTGGCGTGGCGGCTGTCGACAACGTCCCGTCCCCCGAGCAGCAACTCTCCGACAAGGACATGCGCGACTGCATCCGCGGCGAAATCGGCAAACTCCCCGAGACCCTTCGCACCGTCCTCATGCTCAGCGCGCTGGGCGGGCTGACCGACGACGAGATCGCCCACACGCTGGGCATCAGCCGCGACAATGCCAAGGTAAAGCTGCACCGGGCGCGGCGGGAGTTCAGGAAGATCATTGAAGCGCGCTGCGACTTTTACCGCAACGAGCTGTCCTGCAAGCCCAACTCCCCCGATTGCTGCGCTCCCGCTTCGCGGCCGGCGGCTCCGGCCCGTGACCGGGAAAGATCCTTGTAACTTTCCCGCACGCCCTCCCGTCTAAGGTCTCAGACGAGGAGATGACCATCAATGGAATATGCGTGGCTCTATCCCCGTCGGCGTCTGTGAAAGCAACATCACGGGTCGATCTCGGCTCATTTGTGTGGAGGGAAGAAATGTTCTGCTGTGGAATGGGATTTGGCAATTGGAGCGGCCCTGTGAGCCGCACGGCGCAGGACGGGTCGGGTGAGCCGCGAACCAGCGGCAACCAGGCCTTCGACGAATATCGGGCGGCCACCCTGCAGCGCCTGGAAGCGGAGCAACGCGAGTTTCGCGAGTTCCTGGCGGGCCTGCAGGCGGCCAAGGACAAGGCGGAGTTCGACCGGTTCATGGCCGAATGCCGCGCCCGATCCGCGCCGCAGCCGCAAGCGTGATGTTCATTACCAGGGAGATGCGAAATGGACCGGAGGCTCTCGGCGTTTCTCGTGACATGCTTCATCGTGCTGATGCAGCCGTTGCCGGCGCTTGCACAGACGCAGCCGCCGACCGCTCCACAACCGCCGCAATGGTATGGGCCAGGCCCATGGTGGATGTGGGGCGATGGCTATGGTTGGCAGTATTGGTGGATTTGTCCGCTGATGATGCTGTTCATGATCGTCGTTTTTGCCGCCATCTTCTTCGCCGTGCGGCGGTCGTGGGGCGACGGCTCGCATCATTGGGGACCGCCGGGGCGGAGTCCAGGCCACGCGGCGCTGCAGATCCTGAGCGAACGCTTTGCGCGCGGCGAGATTCAGCGGGACGAGTACGAGGAAAGGAAGGCTGCAATCCTCGCGGGTGGATAGGGTGCCCGTGTCGGCCCTGGATCAGATCGTGTCCGACGGCGATGACCCCGCGGTCATCTCACCCGCTTGTTCAGCCGCATCACGAACACCAGCACTTCGGCGACCGCCTTGTAGAGCTCGGCGGGGATTTCGTCGCCGAGCTCGACATTGGAGAGCGCGCCGGCCAAAACCTCGTTCTCCTCGATCGGGATGTTGTGCTCTTTGGCGACCTCGATGATCTTGGCGCCGATCGCGCCCTTGCCCTTGGCGACGACGCGCGGCGCGCCGGTGCGATCATAATGCAGCGCGACGGCAAGCGGGGTCTTCGTGTCCGTGCTCACAGCGCGCGATCCAGGAAGTGCCCGGCCTTCGCCGGCGGGGCTTGCGGCGGCGTGCCCTCGCGGATCACGATGTCGCCGGGCGTGAGCTCGGCCTGGCTCAGCGCCTGGCTGAGCTCGCCGGCGCCGGCGCGAAGCTGCGCCGCGGTCTGCGGCCGCTCGGCCCACATCCTGACCGAGGTGCGATCGCCCGACAGCGAGATCAGCGCGTGCACGGGTCCGGCGGGCTCGATATTGAGCGAGAACCGCGCCTGCCAGGTTCGCTTGGCGGCCTCGACGGCTTCGCCGCCGCCGTCGCGCGAGATTTCGAACTGCGCCATCGCCGTGCCCTGCGGGGTGGCGAACGGGATCTCGAAATGCCAGCGCGGGATCGAGGGATCGATGCGGTTGCCGCCGGGATCGACGCGATCAGGCAATGACGCCACCTGCAACAAGGTCTGCCGCGCCAACGCGGCATCGGTGTCGTCGCGCAGATGATGAACGGTAGTCGCAAGCGGCGCATCCGATGGGATCGACGCGATGGCGATCGGTTGCGCCGACGGCAGCGCGCCGCGAAACGGCGGTGGCGGCGTGTTGGCGAGCGCGGTCCCCTGCACGCTCCGTCCATTCGGCGAGGTAATGACGGCCGCCGGATTGCCCGAGGCGCGCGGGACTTCCTGCAGCGCTTCCTGCAGCAGGTTCAATGCCGCGCCTGACGTGACCGAGCGCGGGCCCGCGCTGAGCAGCGCCTGCGCCAGCAGGAGTTTTGCCGGATCGCCGGCTGCGGCATCCGCAAGCCGCGCTGGAATTTCAGGGCCATCCGCTGCCGGCTGCGACGGTGCCAGCGGCGGAGACGCCACCGAAGGTTTGACGGCGCTTGCCGAAGCACTTGCCGTCGCCGGCGCGACAGCGCCGGGACTTTCGACAGCGCTTGCGAGCGTCTGCCGCAGCACGATCAAAGCTGCCTTCAGATCAGGCGCGCTGCCGCTCGAAGGAATTGAGCCTGAAGCCAGCGAGGCCTCCAGAAACAATCCGGATTTCTGGAAGGCGTTCTGGATATCGCCGCCGGAGAGATTTGTATCGAGATCGGTCTGCTGCGCCAGCACTTCCGATATCGCCTGCTGCAGCGCCGGCGGCAGATTGCTGGACGACGCGGCGGCACCGAGATTGGCAAACAGCGGCGCGAGACTCTGCTGCCCGGTCACCGCGTTTTCGGAAGCTATGGAAACCGCGATGCGCTCGAGCGGCGTCAGCGGGTCGTTTGGCGCAGCGACATTGGCGGCAGGCGCTACCGGCGTATTCGGCGGCAGAGTAGCCGCATCGCTGGAAGCGGCGGCATTGCCCTGCCCGACCACCTGAAGCCGGACCACGCCGGCTTGCACCTGCGATACCGCGAGCTGCAGATTCTGCCCCGGCGTGAGCGCGATCTCCGAGAGCACGTCGAGCGAGAGATTGGCGATCGCGATCCGCACCAGATTGCCGGCAAGCACGTTTTGCACCTGCGCGTTCACGACCGTGCCCGGCTGCAGCACGACGCCGTCGGTCGCGCTGCCCGCGCCTTGCGCCGGTATCACCGGAACGGTCGGATTGATTGAGATCGCCATGGCGCGGAAGGCTAGCGCGGCAGGCTTAACCTCTCGTTAACCGACGGCCGCAATCGCCTGCAAGATCGCAACGGCGGCCTGAAAATCGACCTGCCGCGCCGCCTTGCGCGCGGCGACTTCCTCGTCCACGCCCCATTTCTCTGCGTTCCAGTCTTCATCCACATGCGCGGCCACCCAGACCTGGTCGGCATCCCGCGCACCGTGGTGCAGCGCGAGCGCGAGTAGCGCCGAGCCCGTCAGCGTGGTCACGACATGCAGCGCCGCGACCGACCAGGGATCGTGCGGCAGCGCGTCGCGCGCAGCCGTGACGGCCGCCTCCGGCTGGCTCACATGCACGATGCCCTCCGCCAGGATGAAATGCGCGCCGAGCTGACCTGCGGCCCAGAACAGCACGGGGTCCCAATGCGCGGCCTCGCGCTCGACCAGCCCCTCGGGATGGCCGGCGCGGTAGAACAGCAAATCCGAATGCAGGTATTTCGCGATATCGTCGCGCACGATGGCGACGCGATCGACCACGGCATCGACGACGCTGTTGGCAAAGCGCGTCATCGGCATGGTCAGGGGATCGATCATCTCCTTCTGGGCCGCCCATTCGGCCGCCATCGCATCCGCAATCGCGCGCGACGGCACGGCGACGATCCGCCCCGACGGCGTCTTGATCGGCCGGTCGTCGAGCGTCACCGTAAAGCCGCCGTCGGTCGCGGCGACATCGGCCTTGCCATAGAATCGCTTGCGCCGGGGCGCGCGCGTGGTGCGCCTCACCGCCTCCTGCGGATCGAGCGGCGATTTGCCGGCCACCTCGTCGAACAATTCACGCATGGGAGCTTTGCTTCCCTCGGTCGCATCATCTGCCGCGCAAATTATGCTAGATAGGACGGCGAATAAAGCTCCTGTGGTGGAAGGCTTTGAGACGGGTTTTTACAGCGATCCTGGTCTTGCTTGGCGCCCCTGCGGCCGCGGATGCCGGGTTCCGGACGCCGGAATTGCTGGTCCGCAATGTCTATGGCTATTACGGCCGCGGTGTCCCCGACCTCTCCCGCGGCCTGCCCCATGACGAGGCGACCACGCTGAAATTCTTCGATCCCAGCCTGCACAAGGCCTGGCGCGGGCTGAAGAACGAGCCCTACGATTTCCTGGTGCAGAGTCCGAACTGGAAGCTCGGTCCGGTCTCGATCTCGATCCTGCGCAAGCAGTTCGACAAGACCTATGTCGCGGCCTCCTTCGACAATCAGGGCCGCGCGGTCTCCCTGAACTTCATCCTGGTCAATGGGCCGGAGGGCTGGGTCATCACGGACGTCGAGAGTCCGCATGACTCGTTGCGGATGTTTCTCGAGCAGTTTCGATAGGGTGCGAACCCATAGATGCGGGGTCGTCGGCGGACGTCCGCTTTAATGCGCGTTCCGAACTCAGGTTGGACATTACGGCACTTCCGAAAAGTTCCACCCCGAATATCTTCCCGATCTCGCGGTTACTATGGCGCTCTTCTTTCAGCTCTGCGACAGCCGCGCGCGGTCGCGATGGCGGTAGCGACGAGGCGCCTTGCCTGACGATGGCCGTGAGTAACCATAAACACAAGAGCCGCGAAACCGGAAACGGTTCGCCGTTGTTTGCATCGACAACGAGATTATAACCCGCGCTGTCCAAAGCGGATTGATCAATCGGGTGCGAAGCGCACACAGGTGGGACGATCTTAACCGCTTTGGCCCGGCTGTTCCAATGCGGGCAGCAAAGCACAGGGGGAAACAATGCTCCGAACTATTGCAGACTGGAAAACCGTTTTGCGCGACAAGTTCCCGCAAGATGCCGCGCAAAGGATTCTCCGCGACATTCCGCACTACCGCAAAGGTGGCGGGTACGAATGCCAAGACATCGAACAATTGGCCAACGCGTTGCAGGCCTTCGCTTCGCTGCACGACGAGGAAGCCCGGCGAAAGGAATGATCGCGTGAACGAGGATGTCGCCACCGCGCGCGACAACATCAACAACACAGTTTGAACACAGTGTTGCTAGGCGTTCATCCTCTGCTCGCGTTTGTGATCTTGCACGGCTCGACGATCAATCTCGCCATGGAAGCCATGATCAATCTCGAAGACCGCGCCGAGCGCGTTCGCCAGATCCCCGAAGGCAACCATGGCCGCGTCATCGTCCGCGCGGCGGATGTCCTGGAAGTCGACCACGTTCAAATAGCGCATCGCGTGAGCCTCATGGCGCGCAACTGGGCAGGCCACCCGGCGTTTTGTATTAGCGGCGTCATACTTTTAAGCTTAAAATAAAAATCCGAGACGGTTGGGAGCGTGATCCTGGTCGGGTGACGTTATGCGCACTCGTGAAAGAGATCGCAGAGGCCGGAAAGGGCGCTACGTTCTGCGCGATCTCGCCGGCTTTGCCGATGTCAGGCGTTTACTTGCGGCCGACATCAGGAGGCTCTCTCCTGATGTCGCAGATGATGATGCGCCCGCCGACGTCACTGCGTCGTCGGCGGCTCCTCGGCCTCGGCCGGGAGGCGGTTTGCGAAGGCGCCGGTGATGATCCTCGCCAGTCGTTCTGACGGAGGCGCGGGAGCAGCTTGAAGAAGCCGAGAAGAGGCTCGCCGCGATCGAGCGCGCGGGCCAGGCTCTTGCGCGCGCCGAGGCCGAGGCCGCGAGAGTCAAATAAGAGGCCCCGCACGACGGTTGGGTCATCACGGACGTCGAGAGCCCGCATGACTCGTTGCGGATGTTTCTGGAGCAGTTTCGATAGGGTGCGAACCCATAAATTCGGAGTGCTGCGATGGTCATTCGGGCAGCCCGGCTCGCCGCAATCCTTCTCCGTATTGCGCAAAATCTTCGGCATGCTGATAAGGGCCCAGCACGTCTTTAAGATTGGAAATACGTAACGCAGGATTCAGTTGCCGCAGCCGAGCCAGTGCCTTGTGTGCCTGCTCCGGCCGTCCAGCCATTGCGTTGCTTGCGGCAGCCTGGCGTAATGCAGGCTGGTAGTCCGGATTGGCCTGCAATGCCATTGCCGCCCAGGATGCCGCCTCGTCATAGTGGCCCAAGAGGAAATGTGCATACGCGGTCCCGCTTCGCATACGCCATGCCAATGGATCGACTGGGCTCAGGCGCATGGCACGCGCGAAGCGCTCGATCGCGGTCTCCGGGTCGCCGAGCCAGCTTTTGGCCCAGCCGCCACAATACCATGCCTCGGCCAAATTGGAATTGAGTACAAGCGCTCGATCAATTAAGGCGGCGCCTACGCCGAGATCGCCGACAACATACACTAACGCATACCCGCCGGTGGCGAGAGCGCTCGCGTCATCCTTGCCTAACCCAACCGCCCGCTGTGCGAGTCTTGTCACTTCGGCAATCTCGTTCGATGTAACTGAAATCCAGCTATTGGCCTTGGCATAGACGTAGCAAGAGGTCGCACGACCGTAGGCAGATGCAAAATCAGGGTCGAGCTCGATCGCGCTGTTGAACAGACGCAACGCATCGTCGTTCGCTTGTTTAGCAAACTGATAAAACCTAGCCAAACCACGTAAATAGAGCGTATAGGCGTCGAGACTCTCAGTCGATCTGCGCCTGGCACGATCGATCTCCGCTTTTTCCACGGCTGGCGCGATTGCCCCGACAACGCTCTCAGTCACCGTGTCTTGTAGATCAAACACGTTTTCCAGAGCCCCATCAAACTTTTCCGCCCAAAGATGTGCCCCGGTGGCGGTATCGACGAGCTGTCCTGTGATGCGCACCCGGCTAGCCGCCTTGCGAACGCTCCCTTCCAACACATAGCGCACCCCAAGTTCGCGCCCGATCTGCTTCACGTCGACGGCGCGCCCCTTGTAGGTGAAGCTCGAGTTGCGGGCGATGACGAACAGCGCCTTGAAATGAGACAGCGCCGTGATGATGTCCTCGACCATTCCATCGGCAAAGTAATCCTGTTCCGGATCGGAGCTCAAATTGGTGAAGGGCAGAATAGCGATTGAGGGTTTATCGGGCAGCGTGAGCGCCGGCCTCGGCGGCTCTATCGCGTTGTCAGCGGTTGCCAGGCCTGCGGGCCCAGGCGCTTCCCGCACTGGTCCGACGAAACGAAAGCCCTTGCGCGGCAGCGTCTTGATGAGGCGCTGTTCCTCACCGGAATCGCCGATCGCAGTCCGCGCGGCATTCAGGCGGGTCGTCAGCGCCGCATCGGACACGCTGCGCCCATTCCAGATGGCGTCGATGAGGTCGTCCTTGCTGACCACGCGCTCCCTGTTGCGGATCAGGTAATCGAGCAGGTCGAATACCTGTGGCGCAACGGAGACGACGTCCGCCCCGCGATGCAACTCGCGCCGGTCGGTGTCGAATGCGTACTCCTCGAAGAGATAGCGCAAGCTGCCAATCCCTCAGGCGGGCTCCAGTACTGGTTGCAACCGCAAAGAATAAGCCGCCGGTGAGGAAAATGTAAGCCGCAGGTCAAGCGCGCTCCCTCATGCCTTGGCACTCTCGTCCGGGTAGAGACAACACCCAGGAGATCCGCCATGAGCACAACCTATGGTGCAACAGGATTGGGACAGACGGCCGTATCGCCCCGGCGCGTCTCCAGCTTTTTCAAGACATATTGGGGCGCGTTTCAGGAACGGCGCAAACGCCAGCGGTTACGAGCCACCCTGTGCGACCTGAGTGACAGGGAGCTAATGGACATCGGTAGTACGCGCGGCGAGATCGACTACGTCGCCTCGAACCGCCTTGTTGACCCACGAGGCATCCGGTCCGCCGGATGAATGTCTGATATCCGGCGCCGGGTGGACGACCGGCACGACCTAGCGGTTGGCGCAGGAGCGCACATAGAAGTCGCGATCGCCGGGGCCGAAGCCGCCGGCGGCGGCTTCAGCCTGACAGCGCTGGACGCGCTTGTGGAATGACGGCTGTCTGGCCGAAGCCGCCGGACCATTATTTTGCGGCGACGGCACGTCCATCTTCGGCACCACCGGCACCGCGAGACTGGGCGGCGGCGGGGGTGGCGGCGGAGGCGGATTGAACGCCGAGCCGCCGGGCATGTTGTTCGGATTTTGCGCCCAGGCCGGACCGCCGGCCAGCAGCAGCACGGTCGCGAACATCGAAAGGGACAGCGGCTTCATGGCGGACATGTCGTGATCCCCAGCGAGCACTGCAAGCGGGCCTCTTGGCTTTTGATAGATGTTCCCGCCAGACCAGGCGGCGCGCTCACTCCTCCGGCGCGTGCTCGATCGGATCGAACCGGTCGGCTTCCAGCCCGAGCAGGTTCCATGATTGCAGCATGTGCGGCGGCAATGGCGCGGTGGCGTCGATGACGCCGCCGCGCGGATGCGGGATCACGATGCGGCGGGCGAGAAGATGCAGCCGGTTCTGCAGGCCACCTGGCAGCTGCCAGTTCTCCTTGTTGAAATATTTGGGATCGCCGACGATGGCGTGATCGATATGCGCCATGTGCGCGCGCAATTGATGTGTCCGTCCGGTAACCGGTTTCAGCGACACCCAGGCAAGCTTGGTCGCCGAGGTCTCCACGACCGCATAATAGGTCACCGCGTGGCTCGCGCCCTCGTCGCCATGGGCGGCGATGCGCATGATGGTGTCCTCCTCGCTCTCCTCTTTGGCGAGATAGGTCGAGATCCGGCCCTGCTTCGGTTTCGGCACGCCCGCGACCAGCGCCCAGTAGATCTTGCGCGCCGAACGATGGCGGAACGAGCCGGTGAGTTGCGTCGCGGCAAAGCGCGTCTTTGCGACCAGGAGACAGCCCGCGGTCTCCTTGTCCAGCCGATGCACCAGCCGCGGCTTCTGGCCCTTGGCGTCGCGCATCACCTCCAGCATCTGGTCGACATGGCGCGTCGTGCCGGAGCCGCCCTGCACGGCGAGGCCCGCGGGCTTGTTCAGCACGAGGACGTCGTCGTCCTCGTAGAGCGTCATCTCCCTGAGCTGCTGCAGCGTCCGCTGCTCGGCTTCGGACAGAGCCGCGGCCGCCCTGGGCGCGTCGAGCCGCAGCGGCGGAATGCGCACGCTTTGTCCGGCCTCCAGCCGATCCTTGCTGTCGGCCCGCTTGCCGTTCACGCGCAGCTCGCCTTTGCGGACGATGCGCTGGATGTGGGAAAATGACAGCCCCGGAAACCGCGCCTCGAGGAAGCGGTCGACCCGCATATTGTCCTCGTCCGGTGTCACCACCACGGTCTGGACTTTGGTCGGCAGCGACGGCTCGGCTTCGGCCCTGGCGGGCTCGTGCGGAACCTCGTAGCGCTTTTCCTGCCGATGCTCGCCGCGCTTCTCGGTGAGCCGCGCAGGCTTGCCGCCCGGGCGATGACTGAGCGGACGCTCGGGTTTGCGAAAATCCTTGTGCGGACGCGCGTTCTTCGGGCGATCGCCCGGGGATGTGGTTCGCTTGATGCGGCGGCTCATACTGATCTTCCAACCTTGCGGGACGCCGACCGGCCCGCACGGCGCGGCAATGCCGCGATCTCCGCGCCGATCTCGTTTTCAGCCAGGCGCAACTCGTAGAGTTGCTGCAAGTTCATCCAGAATTGCGGGCTCGTGCCGAACCACTGCCCCAGACGCAGCGCCGTATCAGCCGTAATCCCGCGCTGGCCGTGAATGATGCCGGTAATACGGTTCACGGGCACATCGATCTGGCGCGAGAGCTCGGCGGCGGTAATGCCAAGCCCTCGCAGCTCTTCGGCAAGATGTTCGCCGGGATGAATGGGGGTGCGGGGCAAGGTGCGTCCCGACATCACACCAACTCGACGCGCAGCGTACGTCCGACCGCACTCGCTGCGCGCTGCAACGTATCCAGCGTTACCGACGGCGTTGCGGGATCGAGGAGCCGATCAAGTTGCCGGCGGCTTGTCTTCATCCGTTCAGCCATTGCAGTCTTCGTGATACCCTGCGCTTTCATTTCTTCCACCAACTGCCCGGCGATGATTTCCTTGATCGCGCGCTCCTCGCACACCCCAAGTATGCCTTGCTGCGCAAGAAATTCGTCGAAAGTTTCGTCGCTCACACGTGCTCTTTGTTTCGCCATCATGTCACCTCTCGTTTGCGCTTGAGCGCAAGGTCGATATCCTGCTTTGGCGCCTTTTGCGTTTTCTTGATGAAGCCGTGCAACAAAATCATGTTGCCCTGCTCCATGCAGAAGATCACTCGCGCAATCCGCTTGCTGTCGAGATCGCTCCTTACTTCCCACAATCCATGCCCCAAGGGAGCGCAATGCGGGCGCCCAATTGGCCAACCGAATTCAACCTTCTGAATGTCCTTGCCGACAGTGCGTCGGTCATCGGGCGACAGATTTCAAAATCCACTCACGAACAGGATTGCGACCTGTCGGGCTGATGTAGAATTGTGCGGGAAGCTTCTTTGTGCGGTCGATCATCCTGCAAGTTCCATGTGCCATTTTTGACACATTCTTGCAAGCCTTTTTCCGGGGACGAGCGTCCGACCCGTTAGATACGAGATTTCGTCAGAACCAGAAAACACCGCCGCAAGCTCGGCCGCGGAATCGCCGGCCACCACGCAGCAAGAATGCGCAGCGCCTTGCCTCCGCCACGCCAGCGCCAGGCGAGCGGCGCCGGGTCTTCCAGGCTTTCGGCGAGGCTGAACAGCATGACCGCGATCATCGCGGGCAGCTGACCCTGCCCGATCAGCAGCATCGGCAGCATCAGCGCCCAGCACACCCCAGTGCAGGCCGCGCCATTCCGCGCACCGAAGCGGAAAGCACCAAGGTCGGCTGCGAAGCCGAAGGCTTCAAGCTGCGGCCGCTGGTGACAGCGGTTGAGGCACCATTGCTTTGCCGGCGAGATTTGCCACAGCAACGCCACGGCCACTGCAAGGCCAAGACAGGCAAGCGGCATCGGCACGGCCCATCGCGCCAGCAGCGCGACCGTCTGCAGGATGACACCGGCCACCATCCACACCGCAACGAAGCCAGCGACAAAGAGAGCCGTCGATCGCCCTCGCCGCCGCGCAAAACTCCGCTCCCGGACGTGCCACAGCGGCGCGATCGCGAGCGGCAGCATCATCGCCACGACCATCAGCGCCCAGCCGGTTGCGAGCTGCCCCGGCGAGTTGAACAGCAGCGCGAGGTCGAGCGAGACCGAGAGCGGCACCGTGCTCCACCCTTCGCTCCACCCTTCGTTCAACCCTCCGCTCCACCCTTGGGCCGAGCAGAAAGCGGGCAGCGAGAAGGCGCTGCCGCCGAAGGCGAGCAGCGCCCAGGCGGCCAGGATGATCGCCCCCAACGTGAGGAGCCACACCTCAGGCCGGCGCGCCGCGCTCTGCATTTTTGCGGCTCCCTTACGGTGTCTGCGACTGCCGGAAAATCCTGATATTGCCGATGGTGATAGGCTTGGCGTCAGGCACGGGGCGGTTCGGCACCAGGCGGACATGGAGCTGGTTGACGTTAAGCGCGCCGGCGAGATGCAAGGTGTCGATGACATGGGTAATCTCGATCACGAAGGTCAGGCCGTCGCCCGCATGCGGACCGTCCATCGCGCTGGCCTTGCTCAACCCGAACAGCCCGACATTGCCGGCCTTGAGCTCGGGATGTTTCGCCGGATCTTCGCCCTCGGGCACGTTGATATAGACGCTGAAGGCCGCCGCATCGTTGGCGCCGCGCACATTCTCCAGGTTGAGGAAGATGCGGTCCGGCACCGCCGGCCCGCCGGCCATGCCCTGCAGGCTCGAGGACACCCTGCCGCGCACGGCATGATCGAGCTGAACGGAAGTATTGGCCCCCGAGCCGGTCAGGCTGAAGCCACCCTTGCTGGCTCCGAGCAATTCGACGTGTTCAGGCATCGCAGCTCTCCCGGGCGGTCCGGCCGCCGCCATCTCCAGCCCCAGACGCCGGCGCCGCGTAGCGATCTGCGGCAGGCCCGGCGCCGAAAGATCGTCATAGGTATAGCCCAGTGTCGCCAGGCTGGTGGTATCGCCGGGCGTATAGGTCCAGCTTTGGCCGCCGGGCATCGGCATCACGAAGGCGCGCTGGCCGACGCTCGCCGGTCCTTTCACCCATCTAGTGTCGGTCGGATTGGTGTGCGAGGGGACACTCTTGTTCCACACCTCCCACAACCGGTCGATATTGGAGTGGTGCAGCCAGAAGATCGGGTCGAGCCCAGCCAGATCGGGGAACGACATCAGTCCCGGGTTCTGGTCGTCGCCGCCGCCCACCAGGACATGCACCATGTCATGCGGCTGGCTTTCCACCCCGCCATGGGTCCGTCCGCCATGGGCAAAGCCGGTCGCGACGCCGCCAAAGCCCTGGCTGCCGCCCTGCCCGGGACCGACGAATTTGGCATCGCCCAGCGCGTTCTGATCGACCTGGTCCATCGGAATGAAGACATTGCCGTCGTTGTTCGGCCCAAAGCGCTGGCTGACAAAGAGCGGATTGTCGCCGGTGCCGTCGGGCCAATCCGGTGAGGCGAAGGCTGGCGGCAGCTGGTTCTCGTTCGGCTTGAAATAGTTCCAGTACGGCAAGGCCCAGGCCGAGCCCGGCCCGCCCGCTTGCGTGATGGCGTCGCGCACCACCGCCTCGAACGAAACCAGATAGCCGCGATGCCAGGGCAGGAAATACCAGCTGCCATGCTGGCACTGCGCCCAATAGGTGCTCCGGTCAGCGTTGCCGGGCAACTGATCGCTCGAACTGAGAACCCCGACCTGCTGCCACAGGCCCGGATCGAAGCCGTGGATGGCGCCGAAGAAACGCCAGCTGGTGCGATCGTTCAGAGCGCGCGCCTGCATCGCCTTGACGCCGCGCGCATACCAGAGAATGGGGTCAGCCCAGTCTCCGCCCAATTCCCAGACATTTTGACGTGTGAAGGCCATGGCAACAGCCTCGCTTGGTTAGGAGCCCGCTTGAAAAACGAATGTGCTTCAAATCTGATAATGGATTGCCGCGATCACGTGGCGCTCGGGCCATTGCTGCAATCTCCAACGAAATTTTTTGAAGAGGTGTTATTTCGCAACAACGCTACCCTAGGGCGTGACCGCTTCCAAAGTCAACAAAGCCATTGCGAAAGCGTCGCTGACCCATTGACGCGGACATTCCGGAATACCGCGAACGCGCTCGTGTGAACTACGACACGTGTCAGATAAATTTGTTCGACGAAATCGAGCCCCGGCGTACAGGCCGGGTATTGCCCTCAACCGCGTTCGCGGCGCAGCTTGGCCCAATAGTCGAGGCGCTTCCGGATTTCGCGCTCGAAGCCGCGCTCGGGCGGATTGTAAAATTGCTGGCGCCCGAGCGCTTCGGGGAAGTAGTCCTGGCCGGAAAAGCCTTCCGCCGCGTCATGGTCGTATTCGTAACCGGCGCCGTAGCCTTCCTCTCGCATCAGCCTGGTTGGCGAATTGAGGATGTGTTTGGGCGGCAGCAAGGAGCCCGCTTCCTTGGCAACGCGCGTGGCCGCGCCGAAGGCTTTGTAGGCCGCGTTCGATTTCGGCGCGGTCGCGACATAGATCACGGCCTGCGCGATCGCGAGCTCGCCTTCGGGCGAGCCCAGGAAGTCATAGGCATCCTTGGCGGCGTTGGCGATCACCAGCGCCTGCGGGTCGGCAAGCCCGATGTCTTCGACCGCCATGCGCACCACGCGGCGCGCCAGAAACAGCGGGTCCTCGCCCGCATCGAGCATGCGCGCGAGATAATACAGCGCCGCATCGGGATCGGAGCCACGCACCGATTTGTGCAGCGCCGAAATCAGATTGTAATGGCCGTCGGCGGATTTGTCGTAGATCGGCGCACGGCGCTGCAGGATCTCCTGCAACTGCGCAGCGTCGAAGACTTCGCCGCCACGCGCCGAACGCCAGACCTCTTCGGCAAGCGTCAGCGCGGCGCGGCCGTCGCCGTCGGCCATGCGGACCAAAGCGGCGCGTGCTTCCACGTCCAGCGGCAGCTTCTTGCCCTCGACTTCCTCGGCGTGGGCGTAGAGCTTTTCGATCGCGGCGGCATCGAGCGAATGAAACACCAGCACGCGGGCGCGCGAGAGCAACGCCGCGTTGAGCTCAAAGGAAGGGTTTTCCGTGGTGGCGCCGACCAGCACCACGGTGCCGTCTTCCATCACCGGCAGAAACGAATCCTGCTGCGCACGGTTGAATCTGTGGACCTCATCGACAAAAAGCAGCGTGCCCTTGCCCGTTTCGCGCCGCGCGCGCGCCGCATCGAATGCCTTCTTCAGGTCGGCGACGCCGGAAAATACCGCGGACAGCTGCTCGAAATGCAGCTCGGTCGCGTCGGCGAGGAGCCGCGCCACGGTGGTCTTGCCGGTGCCCGGCGGCCCCCAGAAGATCAGCGAGCCCAGCGTTCGCGTTTCCAGCATCCGCGTCAGCGCGCCGTCGGGGCCGAGGATGTGATCCTGGCCGACGACATCGGAAAGCTTGTGGGGGCGCAGGCGATCCGGCAGCGGACGCGGCGCGTCCTGCTCCATCCCTGCCGCTGCAAACAGCGTCGCGCCGGCCTCGCGTGGTCGTTTCGGGCTCATCCGCCCAGCGTGACGTTGATCTGCTGGCCGCCGCGCACCAGCGTGATGCGCCAGACCCGCGACGACTGGCCGGCTGCCTTTTCGAGGTCGGAAGTTTTTCCGATCTTGCTGTTGTTCACGGCGACAATGATGTCGCCCTTCTGGAAGCCGACATTGGCGGCGGTGGAATCGCCGGCAAGCTCGGTGACGACCACGCCTTCGGTATCGGCATCGAGATGCAGTTCGTCGGCGACCGCGGGCGAGATGTTGGCAACCTTGGCGCCCTGGAATGGCGAGCGCGCCGTCAGCACGATCTCGTTGCGCCCCGTGTCGGGCGCGGTCTCGAGCGGTACTGCGACCCTGAACGGCTTGCCGCCGCGCTGAATATCGACCTGCGAGGTGCCGCCGAGCGGATGGGTCGCAAAGCGGTAGTCAAAGGCATTGGGGTCCTCGACGGCCTGGCCGTCGATCGCCGTGATCAGGTCGGAGGATTTCAACCCCGCGCGCGCCGCGGGGCTGCTGGCAACGACGCTGGCAACCAGCGCGCCGCTCGGCGAGCGCAGGCCCAGGCTCTCGGCGATCTCCGGCGTCACCGCCTGCAGCTTGGCGCCGAGCCATGGCCGCTTCACCGCCTTGCCGCCGCTCTTGGCGGAGGCCACCACCACCCGAACCATGTTGGCGGGGATGGCAAAGCCGATGCCCTGCGAGCCGCCCGAGCGCGAATAGATCGCGGTGTTGATGCCGGCGAGCCGCCCGGTCATGTCGACCAGCGCGCCGCCGGAATTGCCCGGATTGATCGCGGCATCGGTCTGGATGAAGAACTGATAGTCGGTGATGCCGACCTGCGTGCGCGCGAGCGCCGAGATGATGCCGTGCGTGACGGTCTGGCCGACGCCGAAGGGATTACCGATCGCGAGCACGACGTCGCCGACCAGCAACTCATCCGAATTGGCGAAGTCGAGCGTCGGGAATTTCTCGTGCACGTCCTTCAGGCGGAGCACCGCGAGATCGGAACGAGAATCCTTGAGAATGATCTCGGCCTCGAACTCGCGCTTGTCCGACAGCGAGACCTTGACCTGGTCGGCGCCGTCGATGACGTGGACGTTGGTGACGACGAGGCCGGACGGATCGACCATCACGCCGGAGCCGAGCGAGCGCTGCATCTGCTCCTGCGGTCCGCCCTGCAGGCCGAAGAAGCGGCGGAAGATCGGATCGTCCAGGAACGGATTGTGGTTCTGCACGACCTTGGCGGCATAGACGTTGACCACCGCCGGCTGCACGCGCTGCACGATCGGCGCGTAGGAGAGCCTGAGTTCCGCGGGCGAGGTCGGCACCTTCCGATCCTGTGCAAAGCCCGGCATCGCGGCACCGGCGGAAAGGAGCAACACGGCCAAAGAGCGGATCAACTTCATCTCGTAAAATCCCAAATTCGTGGGCCTTAGATAGGCGCAGGACGGTGGTGTTGAAAGCAGGCAAGCTAGGCCGCCTGTGGCGGCGATGTTGTGGCAGCGGGCGCGCAGGATAACCGCTCCTGATGGCTCTCGCCCCAGGCTTTCAGCGTGTCGATGACGGGGCGCAAGGACTTGCCGGTCTCGGAGAGGCAATATTCCACCCGCGGCGGCACCTCCGCATAGACTTTGCGGATGATCAGCCTGTCGTCCTCGAGCGCGCGGAGCTGTTTGGTCAGCATGCGCTGGGTGATCCCCGGCATCCGGCGGCGCAGTTCCCCGAAACGTTGCGTCCCGGATTGCAGGTGAAACAGGATCACGCCCTTCCACTTGCCGTCGATCAGGTCCAGCGTCGCCTCGACCGCGCAGCCCGGCCGGTGCGCGAAATCCTTACGTTTCATGCGGATTTTCCAATGGTATCCGAACGGGGACTATATGCCTATATTTACAGTACTTGCCAAATTGGCGCCAGCACGACAAGTGTTCCCGCGCTGAGCGAAGGGAGAAACGCATGAAGGCCGTCGGATACCAGAAATCGCTGCCGATCGAGGACAAGGACGCGCTGCTCGATTTCGAAGCCGCCAAGCCCGAGCCGAAGGGGCGCGACATCCGCGTCGCGGTGAAGGCGATTTCCGCCAATCCCGTCGATTACAAGGTCCGCAAACGCGCTGCGCCACCGGCCGGCGAGTACAAGATTTTGGGATTTGACGCGGCCGGCGTGGTCGATGCGGTCGGGCCTGACGTAACGCTGTTCAAGCCAGGCGACGAAGTGTTCTACGCGGGCTCGATCCTGCGCCAGGGCACCAATTCGGAATTCCATCTGGTCGATGAGCGCATCGTCGGGAAGAAACCGAAATCGCTGTCCTGGGCCCAGGCGGCCGCCCTGCCCCTGACCTCGATCACCGCGTGGGAGCTGTTGTTCGACCGGCTTGGCGCAGTGCCGGGCAAAAGCGTTGATCCGCGCACGCTCCTGATTACAGGCGGCGCCGGTGGGGTCGGCTCGATCCTGATTCAGCTCGCGCGGCGCCTGACCGGCCTCACGGTGGTCGCGACCGCGACGCGGCCGGAATCGCAGAAATGGTGCCTCGATCTCGGCGCGCATGCGGTGATCGATCACGGCAAGCCGATGAAGGAGCAGATCGAGAAGTTGGAGCTGCCGGCGGTGGCGCTGGTCGCGAGCCTCACCTTCACCGACCAGCACTACAAGGCAATCGCCGAGTTCATGGCGCCACAGGGCAAATTCGGCCTGATCGACGATCCGCCGGAGTTCAATGTCGCCGCGTTCAAGGGCAAGGCGATCTCGATCCATTGGGAATTGATGTTCACGCGCTCGTCGTTCCAGACCCCTGACATGATCGGCCAGCACAACCTGCTCAACGATGTCGGCGATCTCATCGACAAGGGCGTGCTGCGCACCACGATGGACCAGGCGTTCGGCACCATCAACGCCGCGAATCTGAAGCGCGCGCATGCGCTGCTGGAAAGCGGCAAATCGCGCGGCAAGATCGTGCTGGAGGGATGGTGAACGCATCGCCGTGTCGGCCTCAGCATTGAAAGTCGCGAGGTGGGCACGCTTCGCCTTGTCCACCCTACGGCTGATGTGTGCGAGATGACAGAAGGAAGCGGATGCCAGACGAATTCACTTTTGAAGCCGGAGGACGTCGCTGCATCGCAGTCAGATCAGACCGCGCGTGGGGTAACGGACTTAAAGTAAATATTGTTGGCGATGAAGACCAGGTAGTCAACGTCATCACCTTTGCCTGCTACCCGGAATTGCCTGGATACGAAATCTTGCAGGCAATGAACACCGAGCAGCTCGTTGGACTTGCGGCCAGTCAATTGAGTACGGCTGAACTTGATAACGATTTAGTAGAGGCTCGAAAAGTCAATCTCCAACTATATGTGGCTTTCAAAGTCCCAACGGGATGAGCTAGGCCGCTATCATACCGCCGCCACGCCCTCGACAAAGACCAGCCGCCGCTCCAGCGCGGTCTGACGCACTTTCAGCGCTTCGGCATATTCCGCCGACGTGTACCATTCGCGCAACCGCTGCATCGACGGAAACTCGACGATGATAAGGGTCTTCGGCGGCGGGCCGCCCTCGGCCGCCTCGGCCGCGCCGCCGCGGACGAGATAACGCCCGCCATACTGCGCGATCGTCTTGGCCGCCATGCTGCGATAGGTCTCCCAGCCCGTGGGGTCGCGTGGCTCGACTTCGGAAATCACATAAGCCGCCATGGCACCGCCTCACGCAATCGTATCGAGGATGCCGCCTTCGGCGCGGATTGCCGCGCCATTGGTGACGGCGGCTTCTTTCGAGGCGACGAACACCACGACATTGGCGATCTCCTCCACGCTGGCGAAGCGCTGCAGCAGCGAGCCCGGCCGGTGCTGCTTGACGAAATTCGCCGCCGCCTCCGCTTCCGACTGGTTGTTCTGCCTCGCCAGATCCTTCACAAAGGTCTCGACGCCTTCCGACAGCGTCGGACCCGGCAGCACCGAATTGACGGTCACCGCGCTGCCGCGGGTCAGCTTGGCGAGGCCGCGCGCGATTGCGAGCTGTGCGGTCTTGGTGGTGCCGTAGTGGATCATCTCGGTCGGGATGTTCAGGGCGGATTCGGAAGAGATGAAGACAATGCGGCCCCAGTTGCGCTTCAGCATGCCCGGCAGATAGGCGCGCGCCATCCGCACCCCCGACATCACGTTGGTCTCGAAGAAGCGGCTCCAGTCCTCGTCTGGAATATCGACAAAGGCCTTGGGCTCAAAGATGCCGGCATTGTTGATGAGGATATCGACGTCGGGCAGCGCTGATATCACCGCCTCGCAACCGGCAGCCGTCGAGACGTCACCGGCGATGCCCCTCGCCTTGCTGCCGGGTATCTCTTTCAAAAGCTTCGCCACCGCCGCATCGACACTCGCCTGCTTCCGCCCGTTGAGAACCACGCTCGCGCCGGATGCCGCGAGGCCCTTGGCGATGGCGTAGCCGATGCCGGCGGTCGAGCCCGTCACCAGCGCGGTATTTCCGGAAAGGTCGATGTTCATGGTCAGCCTCCATCAGGGATCAGAGGAGGATATCGGGCGGCACCTGCGCGACCGCAATCGACCGAAGCGGCATGGCCGGTCCTTGGCCGCGGCCAGTCGTGCAAAAAGAAAAAGCGGCGCTTTGGGCGCCGCTTTTCGAAACCGATATCGGAACGAGGCTTAGGCCGCCTCGGCTTCCGTCTCCTGGACCGGACCGGAGTCCTGGCCCTTGGCATCGACGTCGCGGTCGACGAACTCGATCACCGCCATGGCCGCGTTGTCGCCGTAGCGGAAGCCGGCCTTGATGATGCGGGTGTAGCCGCCCTGGCGATCCTTGTAGCGGGGCGCCAGCACGTCAAACAGCTTCTTGACCTGATCCTGGTCGCGCATCTCCGAGATCGCCTGGCGGCGCATGGCGAGCCCGCCCTTCTTGCCGAGCGTGACCAGCTTTTCGACGATCGGGCGCAATTCCTTCGCCTTCGGCAGCGTGGTGACGATCTGCTCGTGCTTGATCAGCGCTGCGCACATATTGGCGAACATCGCGCGGCGATGTTCCGCCGTGCGGTTGAGCTTCCGATGAACCTTGCCGTGACGCATGAAACTATTCCTTCTTCTTCAGTCTGCCGCGACGGTTCGTCGGACATGTTGCTCAGGTGGGCTTCCTGCGTTCGCCCTGGAATAGCGATAGTGAGTAGCGAGTAGTTTCTCTCCATTCGCTATTCGCCACTCCCTTTTCGCTCAGTAGTGATCCTCGAAACGCTTGGCGAGCTCGTCGATATTCTCCGGCGGCCAGCCCGGCACTTCCATGCCGAGATGCAGACCCATCTGGGCCAGCACTTCCTTGATCTCGTTCAGCGACTTGCGGCCGAAGTTCGGGGTGCGCAGCATTTCCGCTTCCGACTTCTGCACGAGGTCGCCGATATAGACGATGTTGTCGTTCTTCAGGCAGTTGGCCGAACGCACCGACAGTTCGAGCTCGTCGACCTTCTTGAGGAACGCCGGGTTGAAGGCGAGATCGGGGATGATCTCCTGCGTGACCTCCTTGCGCGGCTCCTCGAAGTTGACGAACACGTTGAGCTGGTCCTGCAGGATGCGGGCGGCATAGGCCACCGAATCCTCCGGCGAAATCGCGCCGTTGGTCTCGATCGTCATGGTCAGCTTGTCGTAGTCGAGGATCTGGCCCTCGCGGGTGTTCTCGACCTTGTAGGAGACCTTCTTGACCGGCGAGAACAGGCTGTCAACCGGGATCAGGCCGATCGGCGCGTCCTCGGGCCGGTTACGCTCGGCGGCGACGTAGCCCTTGCCGGTCGTGACCGTGAACTCCATGCGGATCTCGGCGCCGTCGTCGAGCGTGCAGAGCACGAGATCCGGATTGAGCACCACGACGTCGCCGACGGTCTGGATGTCGCCGGCGGTGACCACGCCCGGACCCTGCTTCTTCACGACCATGCGCTTGGGGCCTTCGCCCTGCATCTTGATCGAGATGTCCTTGATGTTCAGCACGATGTCGGTGACGTCCTCGCGGACGCCGGCGATCGAGGAGAACTCGTGCAGCACGCCGTCGATGTGCACGGACTGCACGGCGGCGCCCTGCAGCGAGGACAACAGGATGCGGCGCAACGCATTGCCGAGCGTCTGGCCGAAGCCACGCTCGAGCGGTTCAGCGACCAGGGTCGCGAAACGGTTCGCATCGGTGCCGGCCGTCACCTGCAGCTTGTTCGGCCGGATCAGTTCTTGCCAATTTTTCTGGATCGTCACTGTGTCACCCTCAGGCCAGCTCAATTGCCATCTGGCGTTGGAGGCCGCGGATCAGCCGCGGCTTGCAAAACAAAAGCCCCGCGAGCGGCGCGCGCCGCCTGCGGAGGAAACATCACACCCGCCGGCGCTTGCGCGGACGGCAGCCATTGTGCGGGATCGTCGTCACGTCGCGGATCGAGGTGACGGTGAAGCCCGCAGCCTGCAGCGCGCGCAGCGCCGATTCACGGCCGGAACCCGGACCGGCGACTTCGACTTCCAGCGTGCGCATGCCGTGTTCCTGCGCCTTCTTGGAAACATCCTCCGCCGCGACCTGCGCGGCATAGGGGGTCGACTTGCGCGACCCCTTGAACCCCATCGTTCCCGCCGACGACCAGGCAATGGTATTGCCCTGCGCGTCGGTGATGGTGATGGTGGTATTGTTGAACGACGAATTCACGTGCGCCACGCCGGAGGCGATGTTCTTGCGTTCGCGACGACGGACGCGGGTGGCTTCCTTGCCCATTTGACCCAAAACCTTTCCTGTGATCTCAACGCCGCCGTAATGCCAGCGGCTACACCAAAGCGGGCCGCGCCTTCGCGCCGCCCGCTGCTCTCGTTCAAACCAATTACTTCTTCTTGCCGGCGATCGCCTTGGCCGGACCCTTGCGCGTGCGCGCATTGGTGTGGGTGCGCTGGCCGCGCACCGGCAGGCCGCGGCGATGACGCAGGCCGCGATAGCAGCCGAGGTCCATCAGCCGCTTGATGTTGATGCCGGTCTCGCGACGCAGATCGCCCTCGACGACGTAGTCACGGTCGATCACTTCGCGGATCTGCAGGACTTCCTGGTCGCTGAGCTGGCTGACGCGACGATCCAGCGGGATCTTCACCTTCTCCATGATGTCCCCGGCGCTCTTCTCGCCGATGCCATGGATGTACTGCAGCGCCACGAGGACGCGTTTGTTGGTCGGGATATTCACGCCGGCAATACGGGCCACGTACGTCTCTCCTGTCGCCGATCCGCTTTCGAACCGGACCTTAAGTTCCTGCTATCTCGGGGTGTGTCCGCAAACACGAACACGACGCCCTCCCCCATCATCATCTGGGGCCCGGCATCGTCATAAAACTATCCGACTTGGATGCGGGGCTTATTAAAGGATGGAAGGAGGTTTCGTCAACCAATTCTAGGCTTTAACTCGCCTTTTCGTGACCTTTTTGGCAGGGCGGCTGGCAACCCTCTTGCCGGCCTTTTTGGCGGCCGGAGAAGCCTGTTTGACGGCCTTCCGGGCCCCTTTGGCGGCCTTTTTTGCCGCCGGCCTGCCGCGAGCCGTCGATTTGGGCGGCTTCGGAGCCGCCTTCCTGGCGCTTCGCTTGGTCGAAGGCGCCTTTTTCGAGGCCTTGCTTTCCACAGCCCCGATCGCCTGCAGGATGCGGCCGATCTCGCGGGTGACCTGCTCGATGGTCATCATGCCGTCGACGGTGATGAGTTTCCGCTTTTCCGAATAGTAGTGGATCAGCGGCTCCGTCAGCGAGCGGTAGCTCGCCAGCCGCTTGACCAGCACTTCCGGCGTGTCGTCGATGCGCACTTCCTCGCCGCGCGCCCGCGTCTCGGCGGCTCGGGTCTCGACGCGCTCGACCAGCGCGCTCTCGTTGACGCGCAGCTCAATCACCGCATCGAGCTTCATGTGCTTGTGCTTCAACAGCTCGTCGAGCGCTTCGGCCTGCGGCACGGTGCGCGGGAAACCGTCGAGGATGAACCCGTTCCTGGCGTCATCCTGATCGATGCGGTCGGAGATGATACCGACCACGACGTCGTCGGGAACCAGGCCGCCGCTGGCCATGATGTCCTTGGCCCGCAGGCCCACCGGCGTTCCGGCCGCGACCGCGGCGCGCAGCATCTCGCCGGTCGAAAGCTGTACGATGCCGTAGCGCTGGACCAGCCGTTGCGCCTGGGTCCCTTTGCCGGACCCCGGCGGTCCCAGAAGGATTATTCTCATTGGCGTACGCCCCCCGGATTGGTGAGCGATACGTCGCGCACCTGTTTTCGAATATCAAGAATAGTGCAAACCACAATCAGTGCCGATCCACCACTGATTTTATAGGGCAGCATATCGCCATAGGCGACGAAGACCTCTGGAATCAACGATACCGCCACGAGGTAGACGGCGCCATTGACCGTCGTCAATGACACCACGCGATCGAGGTAGTCGGCGGTGGGCTCGCCCGGCGCCACGCCCGGGATGGTCCCGCCCTGCTTGCCAAGAGAATCGGCGGCGTGCTCGGGATCGAGCACATAGGAGGTGTAGATGAAAACGAGGACGAAGATCGCGATCGAACCGATGATCAAATGGGCTGGCTTGCCAAAGGCGATGTGCTGATAGGCGGCTACGAGCCACGGCTCCTTCGCACCGAAGATGAAGGCGGCGAAGGCCAGCGGCAACGACCAGAGCCAGGGCGCCACCGTGACCGGAATCAACAGGCCGGCGCTGTTGAGCTTGATCGGCAGCACGGCAGATCGGGCGGGAAGCAAACGGCTACCGACCCTGCGTTCCGAAAAATCGACCCTGACATTGCGCCTCGCGCCCTCGACGAGGACCATCAGAGCTACCACGGCCGCCCAGAACACGGTATGGAACAGCACGAGATTGGGGGAAACCATGCCCTGTCTCAGGACCTCGAGGACGCTGGCGACGTCCGCCGGCAGCGCGGCAAGGAAGCTGACGCTCAGCACCAGGGCGATGCCGTTGCCGATGCCATGCACGGTGATCAGCTCACAGAGCCAGATCAGGAAGAAGACGCCGCCCACCATCGAGGCCGTGGCGGTGACAATGAAAAGGTTGTCGGGAGGGTCGACCAGGCCCGGAATGTCCTGCAGTGCCGAGGCGAGACCGTAGGCCTGGAATGCGGCGAGCACGAAGGTCAGGATCAGCGTGTAGCGGGCAATCCTTCGCCGGCCCGCCTCACCCGACCTTCCGAGCGAGCTCAGCCTGCCCCACACCATCGAGATCAGCTGGATGATGATTGCCGCGCCCATATAGGGAACGAGGACCAGCGCGAAGATCGAGATCCGGTGCAGGGTGCCACTGGAAAGCGGGCCGACCGGTGTCCACGCGGCCGGGACCGGAATGTGGCTGCCGAGCCTGAAAATGAGCAGCGCGCCGATCGTGATCGCGATACGGCGCACCAGCTCACTTGTCATCTACGGCGGCCCCTCAATTTCGACTTCCTGATCAGCCCCTCATATTGATGGGCGAGCAGATAGCCCTGAACCTGCGCCACCGTATCCATGGTCACGCTGACCACGATCAGAAGCGACGTTCCGCCAAAGTAGAACGGAACCGAGGCGTAGGAAATCAGAATTTCGGGGATCAGACAGACGATGGCGAGGTAAATCGCGCCGACCACCGTGATCCGCGACAGCACATAGTCGATATATTCGGCGGTGCGCTCGCCCGGCCGGATGCCGGGAATGAAGCCGCCATGCTTCTTCAGATTGTCCGCGGTCTCGGTCGGATTGAACACGATCGCGGTGTAGAAGAAGGCGAAGAACACGATCAGCGCGAGGTAGAGGATCAGGAACAGCGGGCGGCCGTGGCCGAGCTGCGTCGTGACCCACTGGAACCATTCCGGCCCCCGGCCGGAGTTGAAATTGGCGACCGTGGTCGGCAACAGCAAGAGCGAGGACGCGAAGATCGGCGGGATCACGCCCGAGGTGTTGAGTTTCAGCGGCAGATGCGAGGACTGGCCCTCGAACATCTTGTTGCCGACCTGGCGCTTCGGATACTGGATCAGGAGCCGGCGTTGCGCGCGCTCCATGAACACGATGAAGGCGATCACGGCGACCGCCATGATGATCACGACCAGGATCAGCGGGGTCGACAGCGCGCCCTGGCGGCCGAGCTCCAGCATGTTGGCGAGCGCGGTCGGGAGCTCCGCGACGATGCCTGACAGGATGATCAGCGAGATGCCGTTGCCGATGCCGCGCGAGGTGATCTGCTCGCCGAGCCACATCAGGAACATGGTGCCGCCGGTCAGCGTGATCGCGGTGGAGAGGCGGAAGAACAGGCCGGGGTCGCTGACGACATTGCCGGCGCCCTCCAGCCCGACCGCGATGCCGTAGGACTGGAACGCGGCCAGGATCACGGTGAGATAGCGGGTGTATTGATTGAGCGTCTTGCGGCCCGCCTCGCCCTCCTTCTTGAGGGCTTCGAGCTGCGGCGAGACCGTGGTCAGGAGCTGAATGATGATCGATGCCGAAATGTACGGCATGATGTTCAGCGCGAAGATCGCCATGCGGTGGATGCCGCCGCCGGCGAACATGTTGAACATGCCCAGAATGCCGCCGGCCTGGGTCTTGAACACCTGCTCCCAGATGTTGGGATCGATGCCCGGCAACGGAATGTAGGTGCCGAGGCGGTAGACCAGCAGCGCGCCCAGGGTGAACCAGATGCGCTTCTTCAGTTCGTCGGCCTTGGCGAAGGCGCCGAAATTGAGGTTTGCCGCTAATTGTTCCGCTGCTGAGGCCATGTTCGGCTTTCTCCCGCCACCCTTTGCATCGCTGGTCCCGCGGGGCTTGCAGGACCGTCAGCGGACGCCGGACAATATTTGGTGGCCGGCTTCGATAAGTCCATCATTCATTGGACGGATCGCCCGCGATCTTGCGGGCGATGACGCAGATGTTACGCCGCTTCGCCTTCTTCCTTGGCGGGTGCCAGAATCTTCACGGTGCCGCCGGCCTTCTCGACCGCCGCAACGGCCGATTTGGATGCACCATGCACCTCGATGTTGATCTTGGCCTTGATCTCGCCACGGCCGAGCAGCCGCACGCCGGCCTTGGCCCGCCGCACCACGCCGGCCTTCACCAGCAATTCGGCGTTGATGGCGGCGCCTGCATCGATTGCTTTGGCGTCGATCGCCTGCTGGATACGGTCGAGATTGATCTCGGCGTATTCGAGGCGGAAGATGTTGTTGAAGCCGCGCTTGGGCAGGCGGCGGTGCAGCGGCATCTGGCCGCCTTCAAAGCCCTTGATACGCACGCCGGTACGCGCGGTCTGGCCCTTGCCGCCGCGGCCCGCCTGCTTACCCTTACCCGAACCGATGCCACGGCCGACGCGCATGCGCTTCTTGCGCGAGCCTGCATTGTCGGCGATATCGCTGAGCTTCATCGCTTAGTTTCCCTATCTGGGCGCATGATCTTGACCGAAAACCGGTATCCACTTTTCGGGATCATGCGCCTTGTTTATTTCTCGTCGACGATACGGACGAGATGGTGAACCTTTTCGATCATGCCGCGCACCGCCGGAGTATCCGGCAGCTCGGTGACCCGGCCGATCTTGTTGAGCTTCAGCCCGATCAGCGTCGAGCGCTGCGAGTGATGCCGGCGGATCGGGCTGCCGATCTGCTCGACCTTGATCATCTTTGCGGCCATGGCCTTAACTCCGAATAATTCTTAGTCGGCCGACGCTTCGGCATCGCCGCCGACGCGGCGCGCCTGCAGCGCGGACACCTTGATGTTGCGGCGCGCCGCGACCGAGCGCGGGCTATCCTGGTGCTTCAGCGCATCGAAGGTCGCGCGCACCATGTTGTAGGGGTTGGACGAGCCGATCGACTTCGCCACCACGTCCTGGATGCCGAGGGTCTCGAACACCGCGCGCATCGGGCCGCCGGCGATGATGCCGGTACCGGCGGGAGCCGCGCGCAGGTAGACGCGGCCCGCGCCGTGACGGCCGGCAATGTCGTGATGCAGCGTGCGGCCTTCGCGCAGCGCCACCCGCGTCAGGTTGCGCTTGGCCGACTCCGTCGCCTTGCGGATCGCTTCCGGCACTTCGCGCGCCTTGCCGTGGCCGAAACCGACCCGGCCCTTCTGGTCGCCGATCACGACCAGCGCCGCAAAGCCGAAGCGCTTGCCGCCCTTGACGACCTTCGCCACGCGATTGATGTGGACCAGCTTGTCGACGAACTCGCTGTCGCGCTCCTCGCGCTCCCGGTTCCGTTCGCGTCCGCGGTGTTCGCGTTCACCTGCCATGGTGTTTTCCAATCTCTAGGAGGCTCAAGCCTCTGTCCTCGTATCTGTCCAAATCAGTTTTGTCTTGAGCATGATCTTGTCGGAAAACCGGTTCCCACTTTTCCGGATCATGCTCCTGTTAGAAGCTCAGCCCGCTTTCGCGCGCGGCATCCGCGAGCGCCTTGACGCGACCGTGATAGAGATAGCTGCCGCGGTCGAACACGACTTCCTTGACGCCATTCTTCACCGCGCGTTCCGCGAGCAGCTTGCCCACGGCTTTCGCAGCGTCGATGTTGGCGCCGGTCTTCTCGCGCATTTCCTTTTCCATCGAAGAGGCGGACGCCAGCGTCTCGCCCTTCAGATCGTCGATCACCTGCGCATAGATGTGCTTCGACGAGCGGAACACCGACAGCCGCGGACGGCCGTTCGCCGAACGGCGCAACGACAGCCTCACGCGCTGCTTGCGCCGGGCATTCGTAACCTTGTTTCTCGACATGGCCGGCTCCGTTACTTCTTCTTGCCTTCCTTGCGGAAGATGAATTCGCCAACATACTTCACGCCCTTGCCCTTGTAGGGCTCCGGCGGACGGTAGGCGCGGATTTCCGCCGCCACCTGGCCGACGCGCTGGATGTCGCTGCCGGTGATGGTGATCTCGGTCGGCTTCGGCACCGCGATCTGGATGCCCTCCGGGATCGCATAGACCACGTCGTGGCTGTAGCCCAGCGCGAGCTGCAGGTTCTTGCCCTGCATCGCGGCGCGGTAGCCGACGCCGGTGATCTCGAGCTTCTTCTCAAAGCCCTTGGTGACGCCCTCGACGAGATTGGCGATCTGGGCGCGCGCGGTGCCATAGAGCGCAATCGCCCGGTTGGTGTCGACCCGCGGGTTCACCTTGACCACGTTCTTGTCGAGCTTCACCTCGACATCGTCATGGACCACGAACTGAAGCTGGCCCTTCGGCCCCTTCAACTTGACGGTCTGGCCGTCGACGGTCGCCGTCACACCCGACGGGATCGTCACAGGCCTCTTGCCAATGCGTGACATGAAAAATCCTTCCTCAGAACACCGTGAAGAGAATTTCGCCGCCCACATTGGCGTCGCGCGCCTCGTGGTCGGCCATGATTCCCTTCGGCGTCGACAACACCGAAATGCCGAGGCCATTGTTGACCCGCGGCAGGTTCTTCACCGAGGCGTAGACGCGCCGGCCGGGCTTGGAGACCCGCTCGATCTCGCGGATCACGGGCTCGCCATCGAAATATTTCAGCTCGATCTCGAGCTCGTTGCGGCCGGAGGAATGCTCGACGGTGGCGTAGCCGCGGATGTAGCCCTCGGCCTTGAGCACTTCGAGCACGTTCTGGCGCATCCTCGAACCGGGCGAAGACACTTTCGACTTCGAGCGCATCTGCGCGTTGCGGATGCGGGTGATCAGATCGCTGATTGGATCGTGCGTTGACATTGGTACGACCCTCCTTACCAGCTCGACTTCACGAGCCCGGGAACCAGGCCCTTGGAGCCGAGTTCACGCAGCGCGATGCGGGACAGCTTGTTCTTGCGATAGTTCGAGCGCGGACGCCCGGTGAGCTCGCAGCGGTTGCGGATGCGCGTCGCCGACGAGTTGCGCGGCATCTCGGCGAGCTTCAACGTCGCCGCGAAGCGCTCTTCCATCGGCTTGGTCTTGTCGGCGATGATCGCCTTCAGACGCGCGCGCTTGGGTGCGGCGTTCTTGGACATCCGCTTGCGCCGGTTGTTCTTCTCGATTGAACTCTTCTTTGCCATGCTTGGCTCCTTACGTATCCGCGTTTGAGAGGCTTCTTGCGTCAGCGTCTCACTGCCGGAACGGGAAATGGAAAGCGGCCAACAAGGCCCTCGCCTCGTCGTCGGTCTTGGCCGTGGTGCAAACCGTGATGTCCATGCCACGCGCCTCCGAGACCTTGTCGAAGTCGATCTCGGGGAAAATGATGTGCTCCTTGATGCCGAGCGAATAGTTGCCGCGGCCGTCAAAGCTCTTCGGGTTCAGCCCGCGGAAGTCGCGCACGCGCGGCAGCGCGATGTTCACGAGCCGATCGATGAACTCGTACATGCGCGCCTTGCGCAGCGTGACCTTGCAGCCGATCGGCTGGTTCTCGCGCAGCTTGAAGGTCGCGATTGCGATGCGGGAATAGGTCACGATCGCCTTCTGGCCGGCGATCTGGGTCAGTTCCGCAGCCGCGGTCTCGGCCTTCTTGCGATCGTTGACGGAATCGCCGACGCCCATGTTGAGCACGACCTTGTCCAGCCGCGGCACCTGCATGACGTTGGCGTAACCGAACTTCTCGGTCAGCTGGCCGCGGATCTTCTTGTCATATTCCGCGCGCAGGCGCGGCACGTAAGCGGTATCAGCCATCGATCTCTGCTCCCGAGCTCTTGGCAACGCGGACCTTCTTGCCGTCCGCATGAATCTTAAATCCGATGCGCGTCGGCTTTCCGTCCTTGCCGACATACGCGATGTTGGACAGGTGGATCGGCGCCTCCTTGGAGATGATGCCGCCCTCCTGGGCCTGGGTCTGCTTCTGGTGGCGCTTCACCATGTTGACGCCGCGCACGAGCGCCATCCCCTCGTCGGGACGCACCTCGAACACCTCGCCGCTGCGGCCCTTGTCGCGGCCAGTCAACACGACGACCTTGTCGCCTTTCCGGATCTTGGCAGCCATCACAGCACCTCCGGCGCGAGCGAAATGATCTTCATGTGGTTCTTGGCGCGCAGCTCGCGCGGCACCGGCCCGAAGATACGGGTGCCGACCGGCTCGGCCTGGTTGTTGATGAGCACGGCGGCGTTGCGGTCGAAGCGGATCACCGAGCCGTCCGGGCGGCGGATGTCCTTGCGGACCCGCACCACGACCGCCTTCATGACGTCGCCCTTCTTCACCTTGCCGCGCGGGATCGCTTCCTTGATCGACACGACGATGATGTCGCCGATGGTGGCATAGCGACGCTTGGAGCCGCCAAGCACCTTGATACACATGACACGGCGTGCGCCGGAATTATCGGCCACGTCGAGGTTGGTCTGCATCTGAATCATTGATGCACCTCGTCCTCTTTCTGCGCTTCTGTAGCGCTCAGATTTTCCCTGACTTCACCCGGCCAAAGCCGGACGGTATCAGGCGGTTTTCTTCTGCTCGCCCCGGACCACGGTCCAGCGCTTCAGCTTCGAGATCGGCTTCGATTCCTCGATCCACACGGTGTCGCCCGGCTTGAACTGGTCGTTCTCGTCATGGGCGTGGTAGTTCTTCGAGCGGCGGATCGTCTTCTTGTAGATCGGATGGGTGAAGCGGCGATCGACGCGCACCACCACCGTTTTGGCTTGCTTGTCGCTGACGACCACGCCCTGCAGCATACGTTTCGGCATGTTCGGTCCCTTACTTCTTCTTCGCGCGCTTCTGCGCGGCGACGGTCTTGATGCGGGCGATGTCGCGGCGGGCTTCGCGCAGCCGCGAGGTGTTCTCCAGCTGCCCGGTGGCGCGCTGGAAGCGCAGGTTGAAGCGTTCCTTCTTCAGATTGAGGACGGCGTCCTCCATCTGGTCGTCGCTCATCGCGCGGATATCTTCGACTTTCATCTGGGCCATATCCATTACTCCGCGATGCGCTCGACGAAGCGCGTCTTGATCGGCAGCTTGGCGGCAGCCAGCGCCAGCGCTTCCTTGGCGATCCCGATCGGCACGCCATCGATCTCGAACATCACCCGGCCCGGCTTGATCCGGACCACCCACAGTTCCGGCGAACCCTTGCCGGAGCCCATGCGGACTTCGGCCGGCTTCTTCGACACGGGAACGTCGGGGAAGACGCGGATCCAGACGCGACCGGCACGCTTCATGTGACGGGTCAGCGCGCGGCGGGCGGCTTCGATCTGGCGCGCGGTGACGCGATCGGGCTCCATCGCCTTCAGCCCGAACTGGCCGAAGGACAACGTCGCGCCCGAAGTCGCGGTGCCGTGGATACGGCCCTTATGCGCCTTCCGGAACTTCGTTTTCTTGGGTTGCATCATGGCGTCAAGCCCTCAAATTCCTTCAATGCCTCAGGCGGCGTCGCGGCGCGGCCGCGAACTGTCGCCTTCAGCCATCCTCTTGTCCTGCGCCATCGGATCGTGCTCGAGGATTTCACCCTTGAAGATCCAGACCTTGACGCCGCAGGTGCCGAACGTCGTGAACGCGGTGGCGACGCCGTAGTCGATGTCGGCGCGCAGCGTGTGCAGCGGCACCCGGCCCTCGCGGTACCATTCCATGCGCGCGATTTCCGCACCGCCCAGGCGGCCCGAGCAGTTGATGCGGATGCCCTCGGCGCCGAGGCGCATCGCCGACTGCACCGCGCGCTTCATGGCGCGGCGGAATGCGACGCGGCGCTCGAGCTGCTGGGCGATCGATTCGGCGACCAGGGTCGCGTCGAGCTCGGGCTTCCTGATCTCGACGATGTTGATGACGACGTCGGACGCGGTGATGTCGGCGACCTTCTTGCGCAGCTTGTCGATGTCGGCGCCCTTCTTGCCGATCACGACACCCGGCCGCGCCGAGTGGATGGTGACGCGGCACTTCTTGTGCGGACGCTCGATCACGATGCGCGCGACCGCGGCCTGCTTCAATTCCTTGTGCAGGATCTCGCGGATCTTGACGTCCTCGTGCAGCAGCTTGCCGTATTCGGCCTTGCCGGCGAACCAGCGTGAATCCCAGGTCCGGTTGATGCCGAGACGCAGGCCGATCGGATTGATCTTTTGACCCATCTTTTTCTCCCGCGCCCCTTACGCGCTCGCTTCAACCTGACGAACGATGATCGTCAGCTGCGAAAATGGTTTGAACACACGGCCCGAACGGCCACGGCCGCGCGGGGCAAAACGCTTCATCACAAGGCCGTTGCCGACAAACGCCTGGGAAACGACGAGCTCGTCGACATCGAGGTCGTGATTGTTCTCGGCGTTGGCGATCGCCGATTCCAGGCACTTCTTGACGTCGACTGCGATCCGCTTGCGCGAGAACTTCAGGTCGGCGAGCGCGGCGGAAGCCTTCCGGCCGCGGATCAACTGCGCAACCAGATTGAGCTTCTGCGGGCTCACCCGCAGCATCCGGGCGACCGCCTTGGCCTCGTTATCGGCGAGGCTCCGTTCGCGCTTTGGTTTGCTCATCGATTAATCCTCAAGCCTACTTTCTCAAGCCTTCTTGGCTTTCTTGTCGCCCGAATGGCCGTGGAAGGTCCGCGTCGGCGAGAATTCGCCGAACTTGTGACCGACCATTTCCTCGTTCACCGAAACCGGCACGTGCTTCTGGCCGTTGTAGACGCCGAACACGAGGCCGACGAACTGCGGCAGGATGGTCGAGCGGCGGCTCCAGATCTTGATGACGTCGTGACGGCCGGACGCGCGCGCCGTATCTGCCTTCTTCAGCAGCGACGCTTCGACAAACGGGCCTTTCCAGACTGAACGAACCATGGTCCGGCGTTCCTTACTTCTTCCGCTTGTGGCGGCTTAGGAGAATGAATTTGCTGGTCGACTTGTTGGTGCGGGTCTTCTTGCCCTTGGTCGGCTTGCCCCACGGGGTGACCGGGTGGCGGCCGCCCGAGGTGCGGCCTTCACCGCCGCCATGCGGGTGATCGATCGGGTTCATGGAGACGCCGCGGTTGTGCGGACGGCGGCCCATCCAGCGCTTGCGGCCGGCCTTGCCGATCGAGATGTTCATGTGATCGGGGTTCGACACCGCGCCGATGGTGGCGCGGCAGCGGCCGTGCACCAGACGCTGCTCGCCCGAGTTCAACCGAAGGATGACGTAATCCTGGTCGCGGCCGACGAGCTGGGCGTAGGTGCCGGCGGATCGCGCAAGCTGGCCGCCCTTGCCGATCTTGGTCTCGATATTGTGGACGATGGTGCCGACCGGCATGTTGCCGAGCGGCATGACATTGCCGGGCTTCACGTCGACATAGTTGCCGGCAACGATGGTGTCGCCGACCGCCAGCCGCTGCGGCGCCAGGATATAGGCCTGCTCGCCGTCCTGATACTTGATCAGGGCGATGAAGCCGGTGCGGTTCGGATCATATTCCAGCCGCTCGACGGTGGCGGAAACGTCGACCTTGTCGCGCTTGAAGTCGACCAGGCGGAGCGCCTTCTTGTGGCCGCCGCCGCGGAAGCGCACGGTGATGCGGCCGGTATTGTTGCGGCCGCCGGTCGAGAGCTTGCCCTCGGTCAGGGCCTTGACCGGCTTGCCCTTGTAGAGCGCCGAACGATCGACCATCACCAGCTGGCGCTGGCCCGGCGTCGTGGGATTGTATGTCTTCAGTGCCATCGCAGTTACGCCCTAGAGTCCGGTGGTCACGTCGATGCGGTGGCCCTCTTCGAGGGTCACGATCGCGCGCTTGGTGTCCGACTGCGAGCCGAAATTGCCGCGGAACACCTTGGTCTTGCCCTTGCGAACCATCGTGTTGACGCTCTTGACCTTGACGTCGAACAGCTTCTCGATCGCTTCCTTGATCTGCGGCTTGGTCGCCTTCGCCGCGACCTTGAACAGCACCTTGTTGTGCTCGGAGGCGAGAGTTGCCTTCTCGGTCACGACGGGAGCGACAATGATGTCGTAATGGCGGGGATCGATGTTCTTCATTTGAAGCGCGCCTCCAGCGCATCGATCGCCGCCTTGGTCAGCACCAGCTTCTGGCGACGGAGAATGTCGTAGACGTTGATGCCCTGGATCGGCAGCACGTCCATGTTCGGGATGTTGCGGGCGGCGGCGGCAAAGCCGTTGTGCAATTCAGCGCCGTCGATGATCAGCGCGTTGGTGAGGCCGAGCCCCGAGAAATGGCCCATCAGGGCCTTGGTCTTGGCGGCCTCCAGCTTGGCCGCTTCGATGACGACGAGATCGCCGTCCTTGGCTTTGGCTGATAGCGCGTGCTTGAGAGCGAGCGCGCGCACCTTCTTCGGCAGGTCGGTGGCGTGGGAGCGAACCACCGGGCCAAAGGCACGGCCGCCGCCGCGGAACTGCGGCACGCGGGCCGAGCCATGGCGAGCGCCACCCGTACCCTTCTGCTTGTACATCTTCTTGCCGGTGCGCCAGATCTCGGCGCGGCCCTTGGCCTTGTGCGTGCCGGCCTGGCGCTTGTTGAGCTGCCACTGCACGCAGCGGGCAATGATGTCCTGACGCGGCTCGAGACCAAAGATCTCGTCCGACAGCTGGACGGAGCCCACAGCCTTGCCTTCGAGGGTCTTAACTTGCAGTTCCATGTTACGCGCCCTCCTTCTCGGCCGGCGCTTCCGCAGCCTGCTCGGCTACCTTGAACTTGCCGGGCTTCGGCGCTTCCTTCGGCAGCGGCTTCTTGACGGCGTCGCGCACCCTGATCCAGCCGCCCTTGGAGCCGGGAACGGCGCCTTCGACGAGGATCAGGCCGCGCTCGACGTCGGTCGAGACCACGCGCAGGTTGAGCGTGGTGATGCGGTCGACGCCCATGTGGCCGGGCATCTTCTTGTTCTTCCAGGTCTTGCCGGGGTCCTGACGGCCGCCGGTCGAACCGATCGAACGGTGCGAGACCGACACGCCGTGGGTGGCGCGCAGACCGCCAAAGTTCCAGCGCTTCATGCCGCCGGCAAAGCCCTTGCCGACCGAGGTGCCGGTGACGTCGACGAACTGGCCGACGACGAAATGGTCGGCCAGGATTTCGGCGCCGACCGGGATCAGCGCGTCCTGCGTCACGCGGAACTCCGCGAGCTTGCGCTTCGGCTCGACCTTGGCGACGGCGAACTGGCCGCGCTCGGCCTTCGGCATGTAGACGGTCTTGCGGGAGCCCGAGCCGAGCTGCAGCGCGACGTAACCGTTCTTCTCGGTCGTGCTGTGGCCCAGAACCTGGCAGTTGCCCAGCTTCAGCACGGTCACGGGGACATGTTCGCCGGTCTCGGTAAAGACCCGCGTCATCCCGACCTTCTGTGCGATCACTCCGGAGCGCATCTTCGTGCTTCCTGTCCTTCTGTCCGTGTCACACGGACCTAAAATGCGAATCTTAGAACTTGCCTTAGAGCTTGATCTCGACGTCGACACCGGCGGCCAGGTCGAGCTTCATCAGGGCATCGACGGTCTGCGGAGTCGGGTCGACAATGTCGAGAAGGCGCTTGTGGGTGCGCATCTCGAATTGCTCGCGGCTCTTCTTGTCGACATGCGGCGAACGGTTGACGGTGAACTTCTCGATGCGGGTCGGCAGCGGAATGGGTCCGCGAACCTGCGCACCGGTGCGCTTCGCCGTGTTCACGATCTCACGCGTCGACGTATCGAGGATTCGATGGTCGAACGCCTTGAGGCGTATCCGAATATTCTGGCCGTTCATTGCCGTTGCTTTCTTCTAGTGAGTGGCGAGTAGCGAAGAGCGAATGGATCGATCCACACGCTACCCGCCATTCCCTATTTTCGTTACTCGATGATCGCGGAAACGACGCCCGAACCCACGGTGCGGCCGCCTTCACGGATCGCGAAACGCAGCTTTTCCTCCATCGCGATCGGCACGATCAGGTGCACTTCCATCGCGATGTTGTCGCCCGGCATCACCATCTCGGTGCCTTCGGGCAGGTGCACGACGCCGGTCACGTCGGTGGTGCGGAAATAGAACTGCGGACGGTAGTTGGTGAAGAACGGGGTGTGGCGGCCGCCCTCTTCCTTGGTGAGGATGTAGGCCTCAGCCTTGAACTTGGTGTGCGGCTTCACCGAACCCGGCTTGCACAGCACCTGGCCGCGCTCGACTTCCTCGCGCTTGGTGCCGCGGAGCAGCGCACCGATGTTGTCGCCGGCCTGGCCCTGGTCGAGCAGCTTGCGGAACATTTCGACGCCGGTGACCGTGGTCTTCTGGGTGTCGCGGAGACCCACGATCTCGATTTCGTCGCCGACCTTGACGATGCCGCGCTCGACACGGCCCGTCACCACGGTACCGCGACCGGAGATCGAGAACACGTCTTCCACCGGCATCAGGAACGGCTGGTCGATCGGACGCGCCGGCTGCGGAATGTTTTCGTCGACCGCGTTCATCAGCTCGAGAATCGAATCATGGCCAAGCTTCTTGTCCTTGTCTTCGAGGGCGGCGAGCGCCGAGCCCTTGATGATCGGGATCTTGTCGCCGGGGAAGTCGTACTTCGAGAGCAGCTCGCGGACTTCGAGCTCCACCAGCTCGAGCAGCTCGGGATCATCGACCATGTCGCACTTGTTGAGATAGACGACGATCGCGGGCACGCCGACCTGACGGGCGAGCAGGATGTGCTCGCGGGTCTGCGGCATCGGGCCGTCAGCGGCCGACACGACGAGGATCGCGCCGTCCATCTGGGCTGCACCCGTGATCATGTTCTTCACATAGTCGGCGTGGCCGGGGCAGTCGACGTGAGCGTAGTGACGCTTCTTGGTCTCATACTCGACGTGTGCGGTCGAGATGGTGATGCCGCGCGCCTTCTCTTCCGGCGCCTTGTCGATCTGGTCGTACGCCGTGAACGTTGCACCGCCGGTTTCCGCCAGAATCTTGGTGATCGCCGCCGTCAGCGACGTCTTGCCATGGTCGACGTGACCGATCGTTCCGATGTTGCAGTGCGGTTTATTACGTTCAAACTTTGCTTTGGCCATTTGACTCTCCGTTTAATCGCTGGCTCGTCACCAGCGACAATCAGGCAAACTTCTTCTGGACTTCTGCCGATACGTTCGCCGGCGCTTCCGCGTAGTGGTCGAACTGCATCGTGAAGGTTGCGCGACCCTGGCTCATCGAGCGCAGGTTATTCACGTAACCGAACATGTTCATGAGCGGCACCATCGCATTGATGACGTTGGCGTTGCCGCGCATGTCTTGACCCTGGATCTGACCGCGCCGCGAGTTGAGGTCGCCGATCACCGAGCCGGTGTAGTCTTCCGGCGTCACCACCTCGACCTTCATGATCGGCTCGAGCAGGACGGACTTGCCCATCTGCAGCGCCTCGCGGAAGCAGGCCCGCGTCGCGATTTCGAAGGCGAGAGCAGACGAGTCGACGTCGTGGTATTTGCCGTCGATGAGCTGGACCTTGACGTCCACCACCGGGAAGCCCGCCACAACGCCCGAACCCAGCACGCTCTCGAGGCCCTTTTCGACGCCGGGGATGTATTCCTTCGGCACCGCGCCGCCGACGATCTTCGATTCGAACTCGTAGCCCTTGCCGGGCTCGTTCGGCTCGACGATGATCGTGATGGCCGCGAACTGACCGGTACCGCCGGTCTGCTTCTTGTGGGTGTAGCTGTGCTCGACCCGCTTGGTCACGCGCTCGCGGAACGCCACCTGCGGCGCGCCGATGTTGGCGTCGACCTTATAGGTGCGCTTCAGGATGTCGACCTTGATGTCGAGATGCAGTTCGCCCATGCCCTTGAGGATGGTCTGGCCGGATTCCTGATCGGTCGACACCCGGAACGACGGATCTTCCGCGGCGAGCTTCGCCAGCGCCACGCCGAGCTTTTCCTGGTCGGCCTTCGACTTCGGCTCGATCGCGATCTCGATCACCGGCTCCGGGAATTCCATCTTTTCCAGGATCACCGGCTTATTCGGGTCGCACAGCGTGTCGCCGGTGCGCGCTTCCTTCAGGCCCGCCAGCGCGACGATGTCGCCGGCATAGGCTTCCTTGATGTCCTCGCGGTTGTTGGCATGCATCAGCAGCATGCGGCCGATCCGCTCCTTGCGGTCGCGGGTCGAATTGATGACGCCGGTGCCCGACTGCAGGATGCCCGAATAGATGCGGCAGAAGGTGATGGTGCCGACGAAGGGGTCGTCCATGATCTTGAACGCGAGCAGCGCGAGCGGCTCCTTGTCGTCCGCCTTGCGCACGACTTCGTTACCCTTGTCGTCGGTGCCCTTGATCGCGGGAACGTCGATCGGCGACGGCAGATAGTCGACGACGGCGTCGAGCAGCGGCTGCACGCCCTTGTTCTTGAACGCGGAGCCGCACAGCACCGGATAGAAGGCGCCGGTCAGCACCGCCTTGCGGATCAGCCGCTTCAGCGTCGCCTCGTCCGGCTCGTTGCCGTCGAGGAAGGCGGCCAAGGCGTCGTCATCGAGCTCGACGGCGGCTTCCACCATCTTCTCGCGGTATTCCTTGGCCTGGTCGACGAGGTCGGCCGGAATGTCGACATAGTCGAACTTCGCGCCGAGCGATTCATCGTTCCAGACGATGCCCTTCATCTTCACGAGATCGATCACGCCCTTGAACGCGTTCTCGGCACCGATCGGCAGCTGGATCGCAATCGGTTTCGCGCCGAGGCGGTCGACGATGTCGGACAGGCACTTGAAGAAGTCGGCGCCGGTCTTGTCCATCTTGTTGGCGAAGACGATGCGCGGCACGCGGTACTTGTCGCCCTGGCGCCAGACGGTCTCGGTCTGCGGCTCGACGCCCTGGTTGGAATCGAGCACGCACACGGCGCCGTCGAGCACGCGAAGCGAACGCTCGACCTCGATGGTGAAGTCGACGTGGCCGGGGGTGTCGATGATGTTCAGACGCTTGCCGTTCCAGAAGGCGGTGGTCGCAGCCGAGGTGATGGTGATCCCCCGCTCCTGCTCCTGCTCCATCCAGTCCATCGTCGCGGCACCTTCGTGCACTTCGCCGATCTTGTGGCTCTTGCCCGTATAATAGAGAATGCGCTCGGTGGTCGTGGTCTTGCCGGCGTCGATATGCGCCATGATACCGAAGTTGCGGTAGTCCTCGATGGCATGTTGGCGGGGCATGGGATGTTCCTTACGATTCCGTTCGTTTCGCTAGCTCACCAGCGATAGTGCGAGAAGGCGCGATTGGCTTCCGCCATCTTGTGCACGTCTTCACGCTTCTTGACGGCGTTCCCCCGGTTGTTCGACGCATCGAGCAGCTCCGCCGAGAGCCGCTCTGTCATGGTTTTCTCGTTGCGCTCACGCGCGGCCGAAATGATCCAGCGAATGCCGAGCGCCTGACGGCGCACCGAGCGGACCTCGACCGGAACCTGGTAGGTGGCGCCACCGACGCGCCGGGAGCGCACTTCGATGGTCGGCATCACGTTTTCCAGCGCCTGCTCGAAGATCGGCAGCGGGCTCTGCTTGGTCTTGGCCTCGATCATGCCGAGCGCGCCGTAGACGATGCCTTCGGCAACCGACTTCTTCCCGGCATACATCACCGAGTTCATGAACTTCGTAATGATGATGTTCCCGAACTTCGGGTCCGGAAGCACTTCACGCTTTTCGGCAGAATGGCGACGCGACATCTTGTTCTTTCCCGATTATTTGGGACGCTTCGCGCCGTACTTCGAACGGCGCTGCTTGCGGTTCTTGACGCCCTGGGTATCCAAGACGCCGCGGAGAATGTGGTAGCGCACGCCGGGCAGGTCCTTGACGCGGCCGCCGCGGATCATGACCACCGAGTGCTCCTGCAGGTTATGGCCCTCGCCCGGGATGTAGCCGATCACCTCGAACCCGTTCGTCAGGCGCACCTTGGCGACCTTGCGTAGCGCCGAGTTCGGCTTCTTCGGGGTCGTGGTGTAGACGCGCGTGCAGACACCGCGCTTCTGCGGCGACTGCTGCAGTGCGGGCACCTTCTTGCGCGACTTCTGCACCGTGCGCGGACTTGCGATCAGCTGGTTGATCGTCGGCATCTTGGCCTTCACCCTTTAAGTTCGCGCGGAACCGGCCTCGGCTCCGCCATTCCCTATGAACTTCCGGGGTTACCCGCCCCGCCGGGATCGCCGCGCGCATCCATTTGCGCAAAGCGAAATTGCGCCAACCGCTCATCGCTGAGCGGAAAGCGCTTCGACGCCACAGAGGACCACGATCAAGACCGATCAGCGTTCGCTGTTCGGCCTGCCATCGGGGTCATGCATCCGAGTTCGATCTCAAGAGGACGTGCTCAAGAGAACTAAAATCGTCCTGGCATTGCCTAGCTATGATCGACAGCGTTTGAGCGGCATTCGTCGAGGTTGGTGCCCGGCAAAACCTCGAAAAGAGGCCGCTGGGTGCTCCGTTCCGACGCTGGCGTTGCTCACCGCCTGTCGTTAAGTGCGCGCCTTTTATAAGTGGTGGATAACCGAGTTAAGCCGAAACCACAGCAGAGAAAGGCTTTTGGCCATTGCGGAATCGGCGCTTCGCTTAAGCGGGCGCTCCACCCCTCAAGGCCTCAGATAGGTACGATTGTTTCATATTTCAAATATCTTTTTACCCGGGCATTAAACACGATTTTACCGGTGGTAAGGTTTTGTTTCCCATTCCGGGCGCATGGATGGGCCGGGAGCCGGGGATCACCCCATGAAATACACGGACATTGCGATCGTGGGCGGCGGTCTCGCCGGCTCGACCGCGGCCGCGATGCTCGGGCGCGCGTCGGTCGCGACCATCCTTATTGATCCTCATCCGACTTACCCGCCCGATTTTCGTGTGGAAAAGCTGAGCGGCGCTGACCAGGTCGCGCGCTTCCGCAAGACCGGACTGGCGGAATCGATTCTTCCCCAGGCAACTCCTGACGGGGTGAACTGGATCGCCCGCTTCGGCACGCTGCTCGACAAGGTGCCGAGCCAGCAATTCGGCATCGCCTATGACGCGCTGGTCAACGCCATCCGCCACGAAATCCCTGAAAGCGTCGAGCGGATCTGCGCCAAGGCCGTTTCGGTTTCGACCAGCGACGACCGCCAGAAGATCACGCTATCGAATGACGAGGTCATCTCTGCTCGCCTCGTGGTGATCGCCAACGGCCTCAATGTCGGTTTGCGCCAGATGCTCGGCATCGAGCGCGTGATCACAAGCCGCGCGCACTCGATCTCGATCGGCTTTGATATTGTCCCGGTCGGCCGGCGCAGCTTCGATTTTCCGGCGCTGACCTATTTCTCGGAGCGGCCAAGCGACCGCATCCCCTACATCACGCTGTTTCCGATTGGCAGCCGCATGCGCGCCAACCTCTTTACCTATCGCGAGCCCGGCGATGTCTGGCTGCGCGAAATGCGCGTCGCGCCGGTCAAGACCCTGAACGCCGCGCTGCCGCGTCTGAAGGAAATCACCGGCGCGTTCGCCGTCCCCGGTGACGTGAAAATCCGTCCCGCCGATCTCTACGTCAACACCGGTTATCGCCGCGCCGGCGTCGTCCTGGTTGGCGATGCCTTCTGCTCCACCTGCCCGGTTACGGGCACCGGCACCGACAAGGTCTTCACCGATGTCACGCAACTCTGCAACGTCCACATTCCGGCGTGGCTGGTGACCGACGGCATGGGCGAGGACAAGATCGCGGCCTTCTATGATGATCCCGTCAAGCAGGCCTGCGACGCCTGGGCGATCGAGAAGGCCTACAGCTTCCGCTCGGTCTCGATCGATGATGGCCTGTACTGGCGGATGCAGCGCTGGGCGCGTTTCCTCAGTCGGCTCGGTTCAGGGCTGCGGCGTCGCGCCGGCATTCATATGGACGCGATATTCGGCGATCATGCCTCGTCGTCAGCGCGCTCCTCCCGCGTATCACCCGTCTAGATCAGCGCCAGCGCGATCCCGCCGCAGGCACTGACGAGGACAACGACGAGCGGCGGGGCGCGCCAGGCGACCAGCAACACGAAGCAAACCAGCGCCACCGCAAAATCCGCTGACGATTTCACGGAGGTCGTCCACACCGGATTGTAAAGTGCGGCGCCAAGCAGCCCCACCACGGCCGCGTTGACCCCGCGCATCGCGGCTTGCGCGCTGGCGCGGGTGCGGAACGCATCCCAGAACGGCAGCGTCCCGATCAGGATCAGGATTCCCGGTAGGAAGATGCCGAACAATCCAAGCGCGGCGCCGGCAATTCCATGGGGCTGCGGCGTGACCAACGCACCGAGATAGGCCGAAAATGTAAAGAGCGGTCCAGGCACGGCTTGGGCTGCGCCATAGCCGGCGAGAAAGGCATCGTCGCTGATCCAGCCCGGCGCGACAAAGGCTTCCCGCAGCAGCGGCAGCACGACATGGCCGCCGCCGAACACCAGCGCGCCGGAGCGGTAGAATGCCGCGAACAAATCGAAAGCCTGCGAGCCGAGACGCCCGGACAGGAGCAGCACGGCGGCGAGCAGGACCGCGAATGCCGTCAGCGCGATCACGCCTGCCCCGCGCGACACCGGCATCGCGACATGCCCTCCCGCGGCCGGCGGTGCGGCGCGGCAAAGGATGAGGCCTGCGACGGCGCCGAGCAGGATCGCCGCGATCTGTGCGATCGACGACGTGCTGAACAGAATGATCAGCGCCGCGACCGCCGCGATCGATGCCCGCTCGCGGTCGGGGCACAGCGAGCGGGCCATGCCCCAAACCGCCTGCGCGACAATAGCCACCGCAACCAGCTTCAGCCCGTGCAGCAGGCCGCTTCCGACCGGCCCGCCGAGCGAGCCGACGCCATAGGCAAAGAGCAGGAGCACGATCGCCGACGGCAGGGTGAAGCCGGTCCATGCCGCCAGTCCTCCGCCATAGCCGGCGCGCATCAGCCCGATGGAAAAGCCGACCTGGCTGCTCGCCGGTCCCGGCAGGAACTGGCACAGCGCGACGAGGTCGGCATAGGCCTGCTCGTCGAGCCAGCGCCTGCGCGTGACGAACTCGTCGCGGAAATATCCGATATGGGCGATCGGGCCGCCGAAGCTGGAGAGGCCCAGCTTGAGAAAAACCAGCAGGACTTCGAGGGCTGCTCCTCTCTGGGGCGGCTTGGTCGTGTCTGCGCTCATCCTCGCCCCCCGGGGCATCGCGGACACCGAAGCGGTGTCAGGCTGCGGCAAACCGGCCGTCAGTCCTCATCGTCGTCTTCGCCATCATCATCTTCATCGACCTCGGCCGCCGCATGCGGCGCGTGGCCCTGGTCGTCCCAGAGCTTTCGATAGACGCCGTTCTGCGCCAGCAATTCGGCATGCGAGCCGCGCTCGATCGCCCTGCCCCCCGAGATCACGATGATTTCGTCCATCTCGACCACCGAGGTCAGCCGGTGGGTCGACCAGATCATGGTCCGATCCTTGGCGACCTTGAGTAGCGTGCGGTTGATCGCGGCTTCCGTGGTCTGGTCGAGCGCCGAGGTCGCTTCATCCAGCAGCAAGACGGAAGGGTTACGGATGATCGCGCGCGCGATCGCGACGCGCTGGCGCTGGCCGCCCGACAGCGTGTCGCCGCGCTCGCCGACCGGCGTATCGTATTTCTGCGGCAGGCTCATGATGTAGCGGTGGATCTCGGCCTTGCGTGCGGCCTCCTCGACTTCCTCGTCGGTGGCGCCCTCCTTGCCGAGCCGGATGTTCTCGCGGATCGACATGTTGAACAGCATGTTCTCCTGGAACACCACCGCCATGCTCCGCCGCAGCAACTCGCGGGTGACTTTGCGAATATCGACGCCATCGATGGTGACGCGGCCTTCGTCGGGCACGTAGAGCCGCAGGATCAGGTTGAGCAGCGTGCTCTTGCCCGAGCCGCTGGGGCCGACAATGGCGATTCTCTTGCCGACATTGAGCTTGAGGCTGAGATTGTCGAGCACCGGCTGTTGCGCGCCTTCATACTGGAAGGTGACGTGGTCGAAAGTGATGTCGTTGGTAATGCGCGGCAGGTCCGGCGCGCCCGGACGATCGGCGCCTCGCGTCGGCTCGTCCAGCAGTTCCTGGATGTGACGCACCGCCGCCGCAGACTGGATCGAGATCGGAATGAAATGCATCACATGGGCGATGTTGTAGGAGACCTCCCAGAACGCGCTCTCAAAGGTGACGAAGGTGCCGATGGTGATCTGGCCCTTGGTGGCAAGATAGGCGCCGATCGCGAGCACCACGAGGTGGAGCAGCAGGACCGCGATGGTCACCGTGCGCTCGACCATGGTCGAGAGGAACATGGCGGAGGCATATTTGTCGCGCGCCGCGTTGTTGCGCAGCGAAAACCAGCCGAAGGTGCGGCGGTGCAAGGTGAACGCCTTGATCACCGCTTGCGCAGCGATGTTCTCCTGCACCATGCCGAGCAGCGCCGACTCGTTCAGCTTCTGCTCGTAATTGGCCTGCACCGCCTTGGGCGTCAAAATCCGCGGGCCGATCAGCGTGATCGGAAATACGAGGAGCGCGACCGCGGCGAGCTGCCAGTTCAAAAACAGCATCAGGATGATGCCGGCAATCAGCTCGAGAAACGGCAGCGCGGCGCTGTTGGCGAAGGTCCGGACCGAGCCTTCGAATGCGGCAAGATCGACCGAGAAGCGCGACAATATCTCGCCGCGCTTGGTGCGCGCGAAATAGGCCGACGGCAGGTTCTGGGTGTGATCGAACAGCCGCGTGCGCACATCCGAGATGATGCCGGCGACGAGCCGCGCGTCCCACAGCTCGTACCAGATCGCGATGATCGAGGTGAATATGCCGGCGGCCGCAAGCACGCCGAGAATCTTGTAGAGCGCCTGGAAATCCTCCTCGCCGAGCGCGTCGTCGATCAGGAATTTCAGGCTGAGCGGCATGATGACGTTGAACAGCGTCTCGATCACGATGCCGAAACTGACGAAGGCGAGCAGCTTCTTGTAATTGCCGAGATGCGGCTTGACGAAGGCGTAGATCGTGGTGAGCGCGCCGGCGGCTTCCTGCGCGGTATAGACGACGAGGTCCTCATCCTCATCGTCGTCATCGAGCTCCAACTCGTCGTCGTGCTCCTCGCTCTCATCGTCGGCAACCGGCGCAGCCGGCTTGTCGCCGATCACGCGGATGGCAGCGGCCGCGGACTCCTTGTCGGAAGCCGGCACAGCGGAAGCCTCCGCTTTGGCGGGCATCTCTTCATCCGACGGGAGAGGTTTTGGCGCCATACCACCAACCGATGCTGCACGGCCGGCATGACCGCAATCCATTAACCGGGCTCTAGCATCCGTCTTTGGTCGTAGCCAGTCCCGGCCCAGATGTTAGCGCGTTCAGGACCTTAAGCGAAATACTTGACGGTTCGGTCAAGCTTCGTCGTCTTCGACCTTGTCGAAGAACGAATAGCGCAGGCTGTCGGCGTCGGTGTACCACTGCCCCGGGCCCTTGTTGGCGGCGAGCGTCGCGGCCCAGACCGTATCGATGCAATCGTTGCGGTGCATCGAAAGATCAAAACCGTTGCCGAAGAACAGCTCGGACCACTCCCACCAGGTCCCTAACTTCTTCACCCCGCGCAAGAGGTCGTAGCGGTCGATCAGCGCCGCCGCCATGTCCGAGGTGACCGAGCCGAACATCAACCCGGTTGCAGCCACGCGATTGAGTTCGCGGATCGCGCGAACCACCTGCTTCTTGCCGACATGGCAGAGGCTGGTCTCGAACACAATATCGAATTCGCCGTCCTTGAACGGCATGTCCAGGATGGTCCCGAACTTGTTGTACTTCTTGAGCGCCTTCGGCGTCCGGGCGTGGATGGCGCGGTTGTTCTCGATGCCCCACGCATCGATGCCGCGCTGGCGCAGCGCGCCGACCAATTCGCCGGATGCGGAGCCCGCGACGAGCAGCTTGTAGCCCTTGGCCTTGCCCCAGACGATCCGGATCAGCTCCATCAGATAGTCGGGGTCGGTGAAGTGGTGCCACGCTTCGCTGTAGGGGCCGAGGCCGCGATAATTCTCGAAATAGTGGCGGTCGATCCTGTCGGAGAGCGGCTTGCCGCCCTGCGCACGCGCGCGCCGCAGCCGCATCATCTCGGTCAGGATGATGTCGGTCGCGGCATCGGAAGAGTCGAGCAGGCCGTTGAGGGTCGAGTTCGAACAGATAGTCGCCGACCACGACCAGGCCCGGATGCTGCTTCGGCTCGGGCCGGTGGTTGGTCATGACGTCGCGCGCAGGCAGGCCGCCCGGCAGCGCGTTCACCGACGACAGCCAACGATGGATCTTGCCTTCCATGAAATGGCCGCGGGCATCGCCGAGCGAGGCCGGCAGCGATTTCAGCGCCGTGGTAATCAGTTGCTCATCGCCGAGATTGGCGAAGGCGAGCGCGTCCGAGCCTGCGATCAGGAAATTCAGCACGCCATGCTTGCCGACGTCGTGGCGGGCGCCCTCATTATAGACGCAGCAGCCGCCGAACGCCTCCGACATGAACCAGGCGCCGGGGATCTTCTCGCCCCAGAACGGCTCGTCGAACAACAGCGAGACGCGCAGATAATGCGCGGGCCGGTCGAAGTAAGCGACATGCTTGACCATCGACTTGCGCAGCTCCTCGCCTTCCCAACCCATGGTCGAAAGCCAGGAATGCGGCAGGCACATCAGCACGAGATCGAACTCACGCGTCTCCGGCCCCTTGCCGTTCATCATGTTGAGCCGGTAGCGGCCGCTCTCGCCCTTGCCGACCTTGAGGACACGGTGATTGAGCCGGATGCTGGCGTCGACTTCGGACTGCAGGCACTCGATCAGCTGCTCATTGCCGTTCTGGATCGAATACAGGCCGATATAGCCGTCGATATCCATCACGTAGTTCTTCAGCGCGTTGAGCCCGTTGGTGTTGTGGCTCTCGGTCGCGATGTCGGAGCGCGCCATCACCTTGAGGAAGCGCCTGGCGACGGGGTCAGCGACTTCCTTGTCGAGCACCTCCTCGGCGGTCAGATACGCCCAGGGATGCTGGTTGTCGTGCGAGCCGACGCCTTCGTAATATTCGATCGGCGACACCATCTCGGTGCACTTCTTGCGGAACGCCTCGATCGCTTCCGCCGTCTTCGCCCCGTATTTGCGGCGCATGCCACGCACGTCGTGCAAGAGCTCGCCATCGAGCTGCACCTGTTCGGCATCCATCGGGATCGTCTGCAGGCCGAAATGCTGGATCAGCTCGCGTAGGGGATCGGGACCCGTCATCGAGTAGTCGTAGAGCTCGGCAACGCCGGCCTCGTACATCGCTGGCGCCGAATCGAATTTGCGCGTGAGTATCTTGCCGCCAAGGCGGTCGGTCGCTTCAAAGATGGTGATGCGGCAAAGCTCGCCCAGTTTCCTCTTCAGGTACCAGGCGCTCATGAGCCCGCCTGGACCGCCGCCTACGATTGCAAGATCAAGCATGATGATTCCGCGATTTCCGGGCCCGTTCCGGAATAGGTAATCCCAAGAAAAGCGCTTTTCACTCTGAAGGAAAGATGAACAAAGCGGGTTCCTGCACCGCAGCAAGGAAGAATGTGACAAAATGGCCAGCATTTGCCGGGCTTTTTGATGTGCTCCGTAATGCTACGGTGTGCCTCGATCCGGCGCGCCCGCCGCAAGGATTCGACGTCGCGCTGCGATCGCTGCGTCGCGCCACGGCTCCATCGCGGGAAGGCCTGTCGCAATCACCGACGACGATTTGTCGCTGCCAAATTTGTCGCTGCCAAAAATGAAAAACCACCGGCAGGGCATTGCCGGTGGTTTTGGAGGTTTAGCATCAAGTAGAGCTGTGTCTTCTCGAAACTAAGCGGCAGCCAAACAACTCGTCGGCGACCTGTGAGGACAATAGCTAATGCATTTACCTTAGTAAATAAGATATTTCAAAATCCCAATCTCTTTGTCGTGAGCGCTGGAAAAGCCACACCCGGCACTCGATCCAAGAAAAAATCCAAGAAGAAATCCAAGAAAAACCCCGGCAGTTTCCTGCCGGGGTTTTCCTCAAATGCTGGTCAAGTCAGGATCAGAAGTTGCGCTGAACGCGAACGTTGAGGGCAACCGTGTCCTGGTCCTTGTACTCGTAGGCCGTGGTCGGCTTCGGAGCGGAGGGCGTGAGCACGGCCGTACCCGAGAACTTCTGGTCGAGGTGGAGTCGGGTCGGAGGAGGCGCCCATTGAAGGGCTCGCCTCCGTCCGCCACTCAAACGGAACGTGCAGTTTTCCCGCATTCCGCTTTCATGAATGGCTCTGCGAGGTCCGGAGAGAAGGGATCAGTGAGACAAGGCTGACCTACCGTGTCCACCAAAGAGTGGACCTTCTGCTTCTGACCTTCGAACGTCAAATGATCGGATAGTCTCCTCGAAGCGTGACGTTCGGGTTTTTCACAAAGGGAACTATCCATCTTCACGCTCCTTTCTCATCTACCTCGATCGCTCAAAGCTCGATCCATTCACGAACGTCCTTCCCCGGACCACTCTCGATCCGCCATTGCTGGTCACGCGAGTTGTTCGTCTCGCGCTTCAGGTACTATTACGTTCTCCGACTCCTGCCTTTGCATCACTTCCCATTTCGCTTTCGCTTATAGGGTCGCTTACCTGATTTAAAACCAGGACACAGACAGGTCTCCTGGGGTCACGCATGAATCTTCCGTATCGTGCCGTCAGCAAACACCTTGGTGCGATGGGTGAATGAGTAACGCCTTCGCCCCCATACTGCGGGCTCGACCTAATCCCATCTTTGGCCGACCTGTTCATCAGGGTTTCCCCCATTCGATTACAGCCCGATACTTCTCCTCAGACCCTTCGGATTCAGGATCACTCCTGACACCCTGCCCTCCGGGGCACTCTGAGCAAATGGCTTCAGGTTCGTCTTGGCTGTATCCGGCTTTCGCCTTCGTGCCCGTTTAGACTTCTCCATACCTTCTTGCTCTCCCGGCCAGCGAGGAATTACCCCCGCCTTTGGATACAGCGCCCCTCATCCGAGCGCCGGAGGGACTTGAACCCTCCTGATTCATGCGCTGCCCAGCGCACAGTACGAGACTTCCGCCGAGAAGGTCAGGTTCTTGACCGGGGTCCAGCGGGTGACAACACCGACCATGAAGATGTTGTAGTCGGGGTTGCACGAGAAGTCCGCCGAGGTGTTCGCGGCCGTCAGCTTGTTGGAGGTGACGTAGTTGGCGCACCACGCAAACTTGGCCGTGGTGGGATCGCCCCCGAGCAGCGCGGTGCCCGTGCCGGCGCTGCCGCCGTAACGAACGGCTGCCGCGGCGCCGAACAAGCTCGACGACCAGTAGGGATCCCAGTTGTGGTTGAACGCGCCACGGATGCCGTAGGCTTCAACCAGCTTCAGGTCGCCCGTACCGAAACCACCGGCGAGGCCGTTGCCGCCAGCCGCGAGGCCTGCCGGCAGGTAGACCGCGTCGGAGGTCTGGCCGAAGCCAAGGCTCTGATAGGCGCGGCCGCTATTGCCGAACATCGCGAAGCTCGGCGAAGTTCCCGAGGTGGAGATCACGTTCTTCGTGTCACCCTTGGCGTAGCTCGCGTCGATCTTGATGTCGTGGCCGGCGCCGGTCGGCAGATTCTTGACCTGCAACGCAGCCATCACGGAGCCGCCCCACTTGTCGCTGGGGTGACCGGAGATTTCCGACAGGGCGGTCGGCACGCCGCCGGCACCCAGGATGTTGTAGGAAGCATCAACTTCGTGAGCCGCAGCCGAAATCTGGAACAGACCCCAGGCCTGGTCGACGCGGATGTTGCCGACTACGTCAGGAGCATGCGTGCCGCCATAGGCGAACGCGCCCGCCGCAGTCGCCGAACCAGCAACGCTGAGGTTCAGCACCGAGGTACGGTTGAACACGCTCGGATCGTCGAGGCCGATGCTGCCCGACACGCCGTTGCCGAACTGCGCGGTGTACTGGATGTTGTTCACACCAGTGACCGAGTCGTTGCCGCCGAACAGGAACGACGAGTTGTTGCCCGGATAGCCGTTCCACGGCGTCGCGTAAGCCGAAGACGACTTACCGAAGGTGAAGCCGGCGAACTGGATGAACACGTATTCGACCGCGACGTAGCCGCCGCCGACGTTGCTGAGCAGCGCGTTGCTGAAACCGCCCGGAGCCGTCGGAGCCGTGCTCAGCGCAGCGTTGTTCGAGGTGCCGAAGTTCTGGAACTGGAAGTCGCCCTGGGCGAAAGTGCGGACGACGCCGTACTCGGTGGCGGTGCGGGTATCAACCTGGAGCGCCATACGGGAACGGGAAGCAAAGTTGTCGAAGTAGCGGTTGCGCTGACCAAGGTCGCCCGACCAGGCCGGCTGATCGTAGACGCCGCCGTTGAATGTGCTGTCGACGCGCAGATAACCGCCGATCTTGATGCAGGTATCAGTGCCCGGGATGTACCAGAATCCGGCACCATACAGGGAGCAGATCCTCACGTATTCGACCGCTTTGGCCTTCACGGGAAGATCAGCCGCCTGTGCCCCACCCATGGCGAGCAGAGCCGCCGCTGAGCCGAGGACAAGGCTCTTGACCATCTTCATTGTTAAAACCTCCAAGTTGCTCTCTCTTCAGAAGGCTCCGGACCCGCGAAGGTATTTCCCCTTCAGGGCTGGCTCCCCAAAAACCGCTCAGTCGTTTCGCGTCTTGCAACCCCCCCCGCGAGACGCGGGACTCGAGCGAACTACCTCACGGGACGATCCGGGATCCCCAGCCGCCGTCGGCGAATATGCATGTGCAATTTTGATAATCAAAATAGTTTATTTAATAAGCTATCAGATTGCAGGAACGATGCATCCTTTTTGCAACGGCAACCCAAAACGCCCAATTTCCGGGCCGATGCCTGCCCGGCGCCTTAAGTCATATTAATGAGTCTATCAGCAATCTTTTTTGCTTGTTTTGGATATGAAACCGCACAAGATGGATTCAAGGGAGCAAACGACAAGAGAAACGCGGGCCCTTACCGGGTGCTGTGAGGGGGATTTGCTTGGGCGGAACCGCTTCCAAAAATCAGGACACCATCAGGCGCTTCACCTGGGTGATCGCCTCGATCAATGTCCATCTTGAGGAGCTGCGCTATTTTTGGGCGAAAACGCTCGAAATCAGCGGCCCCCAGTGGATGATCCTGATGGCGCTGGCGGACCTCGACGAAAGGGATGGCGTCCCGGTCAATGCGGTCTCCAAGAAGCTGCACGTCAATTCCTCCTTTGTCACCACGCAGTCAAAGCTCCTCGAGAAGAAAGGCTTCCTGCGCCGGAAGACCTCGGCCGAAGATGCTCGAATCGTCCTGATGTCGCTGACCGACAAGACCTACAAGCATCTTTCCGGGCTTGCCGCGCAGCAGGAGGCGCTGAACGAGTTCATTTTTGCCGAGCTCAACGACAGGCAGATCAGCGAACTGACCGATACGCTCAACTCGCTGAAGATCCGTTTTGAAAAGGCCTGCCTGAAGGTGATCGCCGACACCTGAAGCCGGCTCCCCTGCTCCCATCGATAGTCTAGAGCCCGCTGATTCCAAGGCGCGAGGCGACCCAGTCGAAAATGTATTCATTGGCAAGCGTCGGATTGTCGGCATGCCCCTGCGTTGCCGCGGTCTCGCCGCCCGAGAAGATTTTCAACGTGACGTCGCGACCGTCAGCCTTGAGGCGATCGTACAACTCCCGCACGCGCTCGGCCTTCAGCCAGCCGCGCTCGCCCGTGGAGATCAGGACCGGGCATTTGATGTTGCGCGCCACCCGGCTGAAGCCCCGGCGGAGAAATTCCGCTTCGAACGGCGTACGCCCGATCAGGAACGCGCGCTCGTGCAAATCCCAGATCCCGCCATCGCACACCGCGGCGGCGAAGCGGTCGTCGAAAGCGATGCCGCGCGCCACGAAGGACGAGCCCCAGCCGTCAGCCAGGATCGCGATCCGGCTAGGGTCGACGTCCGGCCGCTCGACCAGATAGTCCATGATGTGTCCGATGGTCGTTTCCAGATCGGGGCGGCCGACGATCTGCTCGAACTCGGCGGCGGCACCGGCCCCAAGCAGATCGGCCGCGAGCATCGAGATCCCGCGTTCGCTCGCGTAGCGGCCAACCTTGTAGAGATATTCTTCCTTGCGCTGGCCGGGCTCGCCGATGCAGATAATCGCCGGTGCGCTCCCGTCCGCAGCCGGAGCCGGCAGGAAGTAGGCTTCCAGCGGATAGCCGCTCGGCCAGGGAATCATCACAACTTCACCGCGTGGTTTGCGGTGCTGAAGATAGTCGCGAGCACACTGACGCATGCTGCCAATCGCGGTCTGATGATCCTTGTGGCCGCGATCGAAGGGAAACGCCGCCGACTGATAGTAGTTGATGGCGCGCAGCCAATTGCTCTTCGCTGTCAGCAGATGGCCCTGACAAAGCGCGGCATTGCCGCGCTCGTAACTGGCGTCGGCGGTCCGCTTCCATTCCCGGTACCAGGAATGATCATCCGATAAATCGATGCGGCTCGCGGTGATGCAACATTCAGCGACGGTCGAGCCTCCCTCCTGCGCGGCGCCGAGAAGCCTCGTGAACTCGATCGACAGATCCTCCCGCTCGGGCCACCAAGTCCAGCCCGGAAGATCAGGTTCAAATCCCATGCAATGAATATTCAAAACTTTACCCCATTACATAACTTTATCAGTCAAGGCGCGCAGTCAGGACAAGCGCGCCACGCGCATGGCCGCCCGCCTTTCGCAGAGAGCTGGGTGTGTGTGGAAGCGTCGCGCGCAGTCATCAAAACGGCCGATGATGAGGTTCGGACCATCGCAAAAATGCACCACCGCCGCTCGCGGATTTTCCTGGAATAACATCGTAAGACTTCGTGCCCCTCATCATCGCACGCCCATACTTAGCCTTGTAAACACGCGCTTTCGTGAACAGCCGGCCGTTATCTTTACAATGTCAAGATTATGGTATTCAGCTGCGCCATCACGGTCAAGGCAAAGTTTTGCGACAAGCGTCGTGCGAGGCCAGCGCGGCTTCTCGGATATGCAGCGGCATCAACTACTTTGCGCGGTGCCTTCACGGACTGAACACGAAGTGTTGAGGTCTGGCGCGAGCGGCAAAGGTAATCAGCGGCCGCGCAACGTGGGCACGAAGACGCACGCATGATTCACAAGCGCAATGCCCGTGTCGACTTGAGCATGACACCGTCAGCGCAATGGCAGGGGCGACGAAAAAGGCCGGCGCGAACGCCGGCCTTTTCCAAACTTGCGGTTGCGGCTCGCCGACTACTCCGCCGGCGGCAGCGCCAACGGTTCGGCTTCCGGTGCGGTCGGCACGATCGCGGCCTGCTTCTCGCGCTCGTCCAGGATCAGCTTGTCGCGCTTGACTGCGACTTCGCGGATCTTGGCCATGGAGGCGCCGGTACCCGCCGGGATCAGCCGGCCGACAATGACGTTCTCCTTGAGACCTTCGAGCGGATCGACCTTGCCGTTGACGGCGGCTTCGGTGAGCACGCGGGTGGTCTCCTGGAACGACGCCGCCGAGAAGAAGGAGCGGGTCTGCAGGCTCGCCTTTGTAATGCCGAGCAGAACCGGCGTTCCCGTGGCGGGCCTCTTGCCCTCTTCCTTGGCCTTGACGTTGAGCGCGTCGAACTCGATCTTGTCGACCTGCTCGCCCGAGATCATGTCGGTCTCGCCCTGGTCGGTGATCTCGACCTTCTGCAGCATCTGACGGACAATCACCTCGATGTGCTTGTCGTTGATGAGCACGCCCTGCAGCCGGTAGACCTCCTGGATCTCGTTGACCAGATAGGCAGCGAGTTCCTCGATGCCCTTGATCGCCAGGATGTCGTGCGGCGCCGGATTTCCTTCGACGATGAAATCGCCCTTTTCGACGATATCGCCGTCCTGCAGATGGATGTGCTTGCCCTTCGGGATCAGGTACTCGCGGGCCTCCTCGGTCTTGTCCATCGGCTCGATCGAGATGCGGCGCTTGTTCTTGTAGTCGCGGCCGAAGCGGATCGTGCCCGCGATTTCCGCGATGATCGCCGCGTCCTTCGGCTTGCGGGCCTCGAACAGTTCCGCCACCCGCGGCAGACCGCCGGTGATGTCGCGCGTCTTGGCGCTTTCGGTCGAGATACGGGCGAGGATGTCGCCCGGCTTGACCTTGGCGTTGACGTCGACCGACAGGATGGCGTCGACCGACAGCATGTAGCGGGCATCGCCGCCACGCGCGAGCTTCAGCACCTTGCCGTCCTTGCCCTTGACCACGATGGCCGGACGCAGGTCCGCACCACCGCGTGTCGTACGCCAGTCAATGACCACGCGCTTGGCGATACCGGTGGATTCGTCGAGCGTTTCCGAGATCGACTGGCCCTCGACCAGATCCTCGAATCCGATCGTGCCGTCCGCTTCCGACAGAATTGGACGGGTATAGGGATCCCACTCGGCGATGCGCTGGCCGCGCTTGACCGTATCACCCTCGTCGACGTGCATGCGCGCGCCGTACTGGATGCGATGGGTCGCACGTTCCGTGCCGTCGGCATCGACGATCGCAACGACCATGTTGCGGACCATCGCGACCAGGTGACCTTCAGTGTTGCGGGCGATGGCCTTGTTCTTGATGACGACCTTGCCCTCGAAGTTCGACTCGATGAACGACTGCTCGTTGATCTGCGCCGCGCCGCCGATGTGGAAGGTACGCATGGTCAACTGCGTGCCGGGCTCGCCGATCGACTGCGCCGCGATGACGCCGACGGCCTCACCGTGGTTGACCGGCGTGCCGCGGGCGAGATCGCGGCCGTAGCACTTGCCGCAGATACCGTTGACGAGCTCGCAGGTCAGTGCCGAGCGGATCTTTACTTCCTGGACGCCGGCCTGCTGGATGGCGTCGACGTGCGGCTCTTCCATCAGCGTGCCGCGCTTGACCAGCACCTTGTTGCTGGCGGTATCGCGGACGTCGTCGCAGGCGACGCGGCCGAGAATACGCGAGCCGAGCGAGGCCACCACCGTGCCGGCATCGACGATGGCGCGCATCTTGATGCCGAGCTTGGTGCCGCAGTCATCGGAGGTGATGATGCAGTCCTGCGCGACGTCGACCAGGCGGCGGGTCAGATAGCCGGAGTTCGCGGTCTTCAACGCGGTGTCCGCGAGGCCCTTGCGGGCGCCGTGGGTCGAGTTGAAGTATTCGAGCACCGTCAGACCTTCCTTGAAGTTGGAAATAATCGGCGTCTCGATGATCTCGCCCGAGGGCTTGGCCATCAGGCCGCGCATGCCGGCAAGCTGGCGCATCTGCGCCGGCGAGCCACGCGCACCGGAATGCGCCATCATGTAGATCGAGTTGATGTCGGCATCCGCGCCCTTCGCCGTCTTCTTGGTCGCGGAGATTTCCTTCATCATCTCCTTGGCGATTTCCTCGGTCGCCTTCGACCAGGCGTCGACGACCTTGTTGTACTTCTCGCCATGGGTGATCAGGCCGTCGTTGTACTGCTGCTCGAAATCCTTCGCCAGCGTACGGGTGCTCTCGACGATCTTCCACTTGCCGTGCGGCACGACCATGTCGTCCTTGCCGAAGGAAATGCCGGCCTTGAACGCATTGTAGAAGCCGAGCGCCATGATGCGGTCGCAGAAGATCACCGTCTCCTTTTGTCCGCAGTGGCGGTAGACCTGGTCGATCACGCCGGAGATCTCACGCTTGGTCATCAGCTTGTTGATGATGTCGTAGGAAATCTTCGGCGACTTCGGCAAGAGATTGCCGAGCATGACGCGGCCCGCGGTGGTCTCGATCCATCGCCTGGCCTGCTTGCCGGTCTCATCGATGCCGTCCCACCGGTACTTGATCTTGGTGTGGAGGTGGATGACCTTGGAGTGCAACGCGTGCTCGAGTTCGGACATGTCGCCGAAGATCTTGCCCTCGCCGGGCAGGCCTTCGCGCATGATCGACACATAGTACAGGCCAAGCACGATGTCCTGCGACGGCACGATGATCGGCTGGCCGTTCGCGGGATGCAGGATGTTGTTGGTCGACATCATCAGGACGCGCGCTTCCAGCTGCGCTTCCAGCGACAGCGGAACGTGCACGGCCATCTGGTCGCCGTCGAAGTCGGCGTTGAAGGCGGCGCAGACCAGCGGATGCAGCTGGATCGCCTTGCCCTCGATCAAGACCGGCTCGAACGCCTGGATGCCGAGGCGATGCAGCGTCGGCGCGCGGTTCAAGAGCACCGGATGCTCGCGGATCACCTCGTCCAGGATATCCCAGACCTCGGGCCGCTCCTTCTCGACTAGCTTCTTCGCCTGCTTCACGGTGGTGGACAGGCCCTTGGCGTCCAGCCGCGAGTAGATGAACGGCTTGAACAGCTCGAGCGCCATCTTCTTTGGCAGGCCGCATTGATGCAGGCGCAGTTCCGGACCGACCACGATCACCGAGCGGCCGGAATAGTCGACGCGCTTGCCGAGCAGGTTCTGGCGGAAGCGGCCCTGCTTGCCCTTGAGCATGTCGGCGAGCGACTTCAACGGACGCTTGTTGGCGCCGGTGATGACGCGGCCGCGGCGGCCGTTGTCGAACAGCGCGTCGACGGCCTCCTGCAGCATGCGCTTTTCGTTGCGGATGATGATGTCAGGCGCGCGCAGCTCCATAAGCCGCTTCAAACGGTTGTTGCGGTTGATGACCCGGCGGTAGAGGTCGTTGAGGTCGGAGGTCGCAAAGCGGCCGCCGTCGAGCGGCACCAGCGGACGCAGGTCCGGCGGGATCACCGGCACCACGGTCATGATCATCCATTCCGGCTTGTTGCCGGAAACGCGGAAGGCCTCGACGATCTTCAGACGCTTGGCGAGCTTCTTGTGCTTGATGTCGGAATCGGTATCCGCCATCTCGGCACGCAGCGTCGCCTCGAGCTTTTCGAGGTCGAGACCCTTCAACAGCTCGCGGATCGCCTCCGCGCCGATCATGGCGGTGAACGAATCCTGGCCGTATTCATCCTGCGCCTTCAGATACTCGTCTTCCGACAAGAGCTGACGGTCCTTGAGCGCGGTGAGACCCGGCTCAAGCACGACGTAATATTCGAAGTACAGGATGCGCTCGAGGTCCTTCAGCGTCATGTCGAGCAGAAGGCCGATGCGGGACGGCAGCGACTTCAGGAACCAGATGTGGGCGACGGGCGCTGCGAGCTCGATATGGCCCATGCGCTCGCGCCGGACGCGCGACAGCGTCACCTCGACCGAGCACTTTTCGCAGATGATACCCTTGTACTTCATGCGCTTGTACTTGCCGCACAAGCACTCGTAATCCTTGATCGGCCCGAAGATGCGCGCGCAGAACAGGCCGTCGCGCTCGGGCTTGAAGGTACGGTAGTTGATGGTCTCCGGCTTCTTGATCTCGCCGTAGGACCAGGACAGAATCTTCTCCGGTGACGCGATCGAGATCCGGATCTGGTCGAAGACCTGAGCCGGAGTCGTCGGATTAAAAAGATTCATAATCTCTTGGTTCATCGTCTTCTCCTCGCGTGCCGGTCCAAAGCCGGCAGCAAATTCGAAAATCCTTTACTCAGGCGCCCTGCCCCGCCATCGAGGCAAAGCGCCGATGCCCGGCGACGACGCCGCCGGGCATGAAATCGTTCGGACTACTCGGCCGCCTCGGAGGTCGACGCCGGACCCACCTTGGAATTGTGCAGGTCGACGTTGAGGCCGAGCGAGCGCATTTCCTTGACCAGCACGTTGAACAACTCCGGAATACCGGCCTCGAACGTGTCATCACCGCGCACGATCGCCTCGTACACCTTGGTGCGTCCCGCAACGTCGTCCGACTTCACGGTCAGCATCTCCTGCAGCGTGTAGGCCGCGCCGTAGGCTTCGAGGGCCCACACCTCCATTTCGCCGAAGCGCTGGCCGCCGAACTGCGCCTTGCCGCCCAGCGGCTGCTGGGTGACGAGCGAGTACGGACCGATCGAACGCGCATGGATCTTGTCGTCGACGAGGTGGTGAAGCTTCAGCATGTAGATGTAGCCCACCGTGACCTTGCGATCGAAGGGATCGCCGGTGCGGCCGTCATAGACGGTCGACTGGCCCGATGCGTCCAGGCCGGCGGCCTTCAGCATCTCCTCGATGTCGCTCTCCTTGGCGCCGTCGAACACCGGGGTTGCGATCGGCACGCCGTGGGAGAGATTGCGTCCGAGTTCGATCAGCTCGTTTTCGTTGAGCGATTTGATCGTCTCGTCGTCGCCGTAGATCTTCTTCAGGGTCTCCTTCAGCGGCCTGGTGTCCTTGTTGGCACCGGCAAGATAGGCATCGACCGTCTGGCCGATGCGCTTGCCAAGGCCGGCACAGGCCCAGCCGAGATGGGTTTCGAGAATCTGACCGACGTTCATGCGCGAGGGCACGCCGAGCGGATTGAGCACGATGTCGGCATGGGTGCCGTCCTCGAGGAACGGCATGTCCTCGATCGGCACGATCTTCGACACCACGCCTTTGTTGCCGTGACGGCCGGCCATCTTGTCGCCGGGCTGGATCTTGCGCTTCACCGCGACGAAGACCTTGACCATCTTCATCACGCCGGGCGGCAATTCGTCACCGCGCTGCAGCTTCTCGACCTTGTCGAGAAAGCGCTGCTCAAGGCCCTTCTTCGACTCGTCGTACTGCTTCCGCATGGCCTCGATCTCGGCCATCAGCTTGTCGTTGGGCGAGGCGAACAGCCACCACTGCGATTTCGGATACTCCTCGAGCACCGCTCGGGTGATCTTGGTGTCCTTCTTGAAGCCCTTCGGGCCCGCGATGCCCTGGCGGTTTTCCAGGAGCTCGGCGAGACGGCTGTAGACGTTGCGGTCGAGGATCGCCTGCTCGTCGTCGCGGTCCTTCGCAAGACGCTCGATCTCTTCCCGCTCGATCGCCAGCGCACGCTCGTCCTTGTCGACGCCGTGGCGGTTGAACACGCGCACTTCGACGATGGTGCCCTGCACGCCGGGCGGCACGCGGAGCGAAGTATCGCGGACGTCGGAGGCCTTTTCGCCGAAGATGGCGCGGAGCAGCTTCTCTTCCGGCGTCATCGGGCTTTCGCCCTTCGGCGTGATCTTGCCGACCAGAATGTCGCCGGCGCGCACTTCCGCGCCGATATAGACGATACCGGCTTCGTCGAGGTTCTTCAGCGCTTCTTCCGAGACGTTCGGAATGTCGCGGGTGATTTCCTCCGGGCCGAGCTTGGTGTCGCGGGCCATCACCTCGAATTCTTCGATATGGATTGACGTAAACACGTCGTCCTTCACGATCCGCTCCGAGAGCAGGATCGAAGTCTTCGAAATTGTAGCCGTTCCACGGCATGAACGCGACCAGCACGTTGCGGCCGAGCGCAAGTTCGCCGAGATCGGTCGAGGGACCGTCGGCGATGATGTCGCCCTTCCTGACGATATCGCCGACCTTCACCAGCGGACGCTGGTTGATGCAGGTCGACTGGTTGGAGCGCTGGTACTTCATCAGCCGGTAGATATCGACGCCCGACTTGGTCGGATCGAGATCCTCGGTGGCGCGGATGACGACGCGGGTGGCGTCGATCTGGTCGATCACGCCCGAGCGGCGGGCCGCGATCGCGGCACCGGAGTCACGGGCGACCACGCCTTCCATGCCGGTGCCGACGAACGGCGCCTCGGCGCGAACCAGCGGCACCGCCTGGCGCTGCATGTTCGAGCCCATCAGCGCGCGGTTGGCGTCGTCGTTCTCCAGGAACGGGATCAAGGCAGCTGCCACCGAAACGAGCTGCTTCGGCGACACGTCCATATAGTCGACCTTGTCCGGCGTCACCGGCAGCACTTCGCCGGCGTGACGGCAGACCACGAAGTCTTCCGTGAAGCGGCCGCGGTTATCGAGCGGCACGTTGGCCTGCGCCACGCGATAGCGGCCCTCTTCCATCGCCGAGAGATAGACCACCTCGTCGGTGACGCGGCCGTCCTTCACCTTGCGATAGGGCGTTTCGACGAAGCCGTACTTGTTCACGCGCGCAAACGTGGCGAGCGAATTGATCAGGCCGATATTCGGACCTTCCGGCGTCTCGATCGGGCAGATGCGGCCGTAATGCGTCGGGTGCACGTCGCGCACCTCGAAGCCGGCGCGCTCGCGGGTCAGACCGCCCGGTCCAAGCGCCGACAGACGGCGCTTGTGGGTGATCTCCGAGAGCGGGTTGGTCTGGTCCATGAACTGCGACAGCTGCGAGGAGCCGAAGAACTCGCGCACCGCGGCAGCCGCCGGCTTGGCGTTGATCAGGTCCTGCGGCATCACGGTGTCGATATCGACGCTCGACATGCGTTCCTTGATCGCGCGCTCCATGCGGAGCAGGCCGATGCGGTACTGATTCTCCATGAGCTCGCCGACCGAGCGGACGCGGCGGTTGCCGAGATGGTCGATGTCGTCGATCTCGCCCTTGCCGTCGCGCAGGTCCACCAGCGTCTTGATGACGGCGAGGATATCTTCCTTGCGCAGCGTGCGATGGGTGTCGGGCGCATCGAGCTCGAGGCGCATGTTCATCTTGACGCGGCCGACCGCGGAAAGGTCGTAGCGCTCGCTATCGAAGAACAGCGACTGGAACATCGCCTGCGCGGAGTCGAGCGTCGGCGGCTCGCCTGGACGCATCACGCGATAGATGTCGAACAGCGCGTCTTCACGCGTCATGTTCTTGTCGGCATGCAGCGTGTTGCGGATATAGGCGCCGACATTGACGTGGTCGATGTCGAGCAACGGCAGGTCCTTGTAGCCCTGCTCGTTCAACACCTTCAGCAGCTTCTCGGTGATCTCCTCGCCGGCTTCGGCGTAGATTTCACCGGTCTTCGGATTGACGAGATCCTCGGCGACATAGTTGCCGACCAGTTCTTCATCCGACAGGCGCAGGGCCTTGAGGCCCTTTTCCTGCATCTGACGCGCGCTGCGCACGGTCAGCTTCTTGCCGGCTTCGAGCACGACCTTGCCGGTGTCGGCGTCGATCAGATCGTTGATGGTCGAGTAGCCGCGGAAACGGTTGGCGTCGAACGGCACGCGCCAGCCGTCCTTCGTGCGCTTATAGGTGATCTTCTTGTAGAACGTTGACAGGATCTGCTCGCCGTCGAGGCCGAGTGCGAACATCAGCGACGTCACCGGGATCTTGCGGCGGCGGTCGATGCGCGCGAACACGATGTCCTTGGCGTCGAACTCGATGTCGAGCCAGGAACCGCGATAGGGAATGACGCGCGCGGCAAACAGGAGCTTGCCCGAGGAATGGGTCTTGCCCTTGTCATGGTCGAAGAACACGCCGGGCGAACGGTGCATCTGCGAGACGATGACGCGCTCGGTGCCGTTGACGACGAAGGTGCCGTTCATGGTCATGAGCGGGATGTCGCCCATGTAGACGTCCTGCTCCTTGATGTCCTTGACCGACTTGGCGCCGGTCTCTTCATCGATATCGAACACGATCAGGCGCAGCGTCACCTTGAGCGGCGCAGCGAAAGTCATGCCGCGCTGGCGGCACTCGTCGACGTCATATTTCGGCGGCTCGAATTCGTAGCGGACGAATTCCAGCATCGAGGTGCCCGAGAAATCGGAGATCGGGAACACCGAGCGGAACACCGCCTGCAGGCCCTCGTCCAGCCGGCCGCCCTGGGGCTCGTTCACCATCAGGAACTGGTCATAGGACGCCTTCTGAACCTCGATGAGGTTCGGCATTTCCGCGACTTCCTTGATGTGTCCGAAGAACTTGCGAACGCGTTTGCGACCGGTGAATGTCTGCTGCGCCATCGTGGCCTCTCGTTATCGTCGCCCTCGAGGGGCGAACCTTCCGAGGCACGGTTTAAGCCGCCCCCGGGTTTGAATTTCCTTCCGCTTTGAGGGCCGGAAGCGCAATTTCAGGAACCCCAGGAGGGGCTCAAGTCCTGAATTTGTTCTTCAGACCTTCAGAACGCAAAACGACGCGCGGGGCGCTTGACTGCACCCGCCCGTCAGATCGATTTCTTCACGGACTGCAATAGCCCGAAATTGCCAATTCTCCCAACGGCTTACCACGAGCGATACCCGCTCTCGCCCCTTTGAAGCCGTGTTTTCGTGCTGCCACCTCGATATGGGATGGCGATCGTGGAGATTCGAGGGTCAAGTCACAGAATCCCCACAAATTTTCGTGTTCGACCTGCGCCAGGGGGCTGCCGAGGCATCCCTTTTGCACGTCCCCTGCAGAGGGCCGGACGAGCCGGCCGACTGCGTTTTTGGCTACCAGATCCCGGGTCTCACTCTGCTCGCCCGGGATGGATTTGAAGCAAGCTGCGCTTACTTCAAATCCACCTTCGCCCCAGCCTTTTCGAGCTGGGCCTTGATCTTGTCAGCCTCGTCCTTGTTCACGCCTTCCTTGACGTTCTTCGGCGCGCCTTCGACCAGGTCCTTGGCTTCCTTCAGGCCGAGACCGGTGATGGCGCGGACTTCCTTGATGACCTCGATCTTCTTGTCGCCGGCAGCAGCCAGCACGACCGTGAACTCGGTCTTCTCTTCCACCGGAGCCGCGGCTGCGCCGCCGCCCGCGGGGCCAGCCACTGCAACCGCAGCGGCGGCGGAGACGCCCCACTTCTCTTCCAGGAGCTTTGCGAGTTCGGCCGCTTCGAGCACGGTGAGGCTCGAGAGGTCGTCGACGATTTTCTGCAGGTCAGCCATTGATCAGTTTCCTTAAAGTGTTGGTTCGAACCAGGGTTTTGAGGTTTGCGAAGGGCGTCAGGCCGCTTCGCCCTTTGAGGCATGAGCCTGAATGACGCGCGCGAGCTTGGCCGCGGGCGCGTTCGCAAGCTGAGCGAGCTTGGTTGCCGGCGCCACGATGAGGCCGACAATCTTGCCGCGCAGTTCGTCGAGCGACGGCAGCGAGGCAAGCGCCTTGACGCTGTCGACATTCAGGACGGTTTTACCCATCGAGCCGCCAAGGATGATGAACTGTTCGTTCGCCTTGGCGAATTCGATGGCAACCTTTGGCGCCGCCACCGGATCTTTGGAAGTAGCGATCACGGTCGGCCCCTTCAGCATGGGACCGATGGCAACGACGTCAGTGCCTTCAAGAGCAATTTTGGCGAGACGGTTCTTCGAGACCTTCACGGAGGCACCCGCCTGCTTCATCTGCATGCGCAGCTTCTGCATCTGGGCCACAGTGAGGCCGGAATAGTGAGCAACGATCGCGACGCTCGTGGTCTTGAAGACCTCGTGCAGTTCTTCGACCGCCTCTTTTTTTGCCGCTCGTTCCACAGCAAGCTCTCTCCGGTTGGCGGTCGTCGCGCGAAGCGGGACCGCCGGGTTGCACCCATCGTCCCGCCCAAAACCTGACCTCTGGATATCAACCCCAGGGACACGCCGGGCACGACGACGATTTGGAAGCCTGCCCTCCCGCCTGCCCTGTAAGGGCATTCGGGGTGTCGAGGTTCGAACCAAACAAGCTTCCCGCCGCGTGAGCGCGCGGAAAGCAAAATCCGGTCTTCACCCGTCTATGCAGGCCATACGATTAAGCCGTTGAGGAAAATTAATTTCCTCGCAGAGCGCCTGCAGTCTCGGACAGGATCGAGGCACTCCGGCAAGCCGGAACACCCCTGCCCGCATCCCACCAGAAGCGACGAGTTCTTTTCTTCCTTTCGAGCAACCCTTGCGGATGTCTCGAGGTGAGGAATAATCTCCTATCGCGTCAGGCTTTCGGAATGCGAACACGGACGTGCCAGCGCTGGGCCAGCACGTCCGGAAGCGGCTATTTAGCCGGTCTCTCCTGCCTTGCCAAGAGCAAAATTCAGACCAGTTTGACGCAGCGTTTCCAGCCCAAACCGGGCCGAAAACGGCCGCTTCAGGCCTTCACCGCATAGGGCAGCGGCTTGCCCGCGAAGAAGGCGGCGAGATTGGCGAGAACGCAGTCCTGCATGTTCCGGTGCGATTCCAGGGTATGGCCGCCAATATGGGGCGTCAGCACGACGTTCGGAAGCGCGGTCAAGGCGTCCGGCGCCTGCGGCTCCCTGGCGTAAACATCGAGGCCCGCGCCAGCGATGGTCTTGTCGGTGAGCGCCCGCACCAGCGCCTGCTGGTCGATCACCGAGCCGCGGGCGATGTTGACGACATAGCCGTCCTCGCCGAGACGCCTCAAGATATCGGCATTGACGACATGGTGGGTGTCATCGCCCGCCCGCACCGCGATCATCAACACGCTGCACCAGTCGGCGAGCGCTTCGAGGCTCGGGAAATATTGGTACGGCACGTCGTGACGGCTGCGGCTGAAATAGCCGACCTCGGACTCGAAGGCCGCCACGCGCGCGGCGATCTTCCGCCCGATCTCGCCCATGCCATAGATGCCGATCTTCCGCCCCGGCATCCCCGCCTGCGGCCGCATCATCGGCGACGGCTTTGCCGCGCCCCAGTCGCCGCTGCGCACATAATTGTCGGCGACCAAGAGACGCCGCGTTGTCGCCAGCAACAGCGTGACCGCGATGTCCGCCACCGACGCCGCATTCGCGCCGGGACTGTGGCCGACCGTGATCTTGCGCTCGGCCGCAGCTTTCAAATCCACGCCGTCATAGCCGGTGCCGTAGCAGACGATCGCGCCGAGCTTCGGCAGCAGGTCCATCATCCTGCCCGGCAGCGGCGAGCCGCCAGCGGTGATCATGGCGCGGATGCCCGCGAGTTCATCCGCCGGGAACATCTCGTTCGGCGGCTTACCGCCGGCATCGAGCAGCTCGAATTTTTCGCCGATGCGCTGCATCAGCGTTTTGGGAAAGCGCGAAAAGACCAGAACTTTTTCGGGCATCGCCGCCATCTCTCAGCTCAACAAAAACAAGGGGCGGAAGTGGTTGCCCAGTTCCGCCCCTCTCCTAATCAATTGCTTCGCGCCTCAATTGAGCAGCGTGCTCGGCTCGACCTTCACGCCCGGTCCCATGGTCGAGGAGACCGCCACGCGCTGGATGTAGGTGCCCTTGGCGCCAGTCGGCTTTGCTTTCGCGACGGCGTCCGCCAGCGCCTTGACGTTGGCGACCAGCTTGTCCTCGGAGAACGAGGCCTTGCCGACGCCGGCCTGCACGATGCCGGCCTTCTCGACCCGGAACTCGACCGAGCCGCCCTTGGCACCCTTGACCGCGCCGGTGACATCCATGGTCACCGTGCCGATCTTCGGGTTCGGCATCATGCCGCGCGGGCCCAGCACCTTACCGAGGCGGCCGACCAGCGGCATCATGTCGGGGGTGGCGATACAACGATCGAATTCGATGTTGCCCGCCTGCACCTTCTCCACGAGATCCTCGGCGCCGACGACGTCGGCACCCGCGGCCCTGGCTTCGTCCGCCTTGGCGCCGCGCGCGAACACGCCGACACGCAGCGTGCGGCCGGTGCCGTTCGGCAGATTGACCACGCCGCGGACCATCTGGTCGGCGTGGCGGGGATCGACGCCGAGGTTCAACGAGACCTCGATGGTCTCGTCGAACTTGGCCTTGGCGCGCTCCTTGACCATCTTGATGGCCTCGCTGAGCGGATAGAGCTTCTCGCGATCAACGCCTTCGCGGGCTTTCTTCAAACGCTTTCCGATTGACATGGCCGCTTACCCCGCAACTTCCAGACCCATCGAGCGGGCCGAGCCCTCGACCATCTTCATGGCCGACTCGATGGTGTCGCAATTCAAGTCCTTCATCTTCTTCTCGGCGATCTCGCGCACCTGCGCTTTCGTCACCTTGCCGGCCTTGTCACGGCCCGGCGCCTTGGAGCCGGATTGGATCTTGGCGGCCTGCTTCAAGAAGTAGGACATCGGCGGCGTCCTCATCTCGAAGGTGAAGGAACGGTCCGCATAGATGGTGATGATCACGGGGATCGGGGTATTCTTCTCTTCCTTCTGGGTCTGGGCGTTGAACGCCTTGCAGAACTCCATGATGTTGAGACCGCGCTGACCAAGCGCGGGACCGATCGGGGGCGAAGGGTTCGCCGCACCGGCCGGCACCTGAAGCTTCAGGTATCCGGTCACTTTCTTTGCCATTTATCACTCCTGTTTTGCCAGCCTCTTAAAGCCGGCGGTTTCAGGTTCGTGGTTCGGATCAGACGGCTGGCAACCGCCCTCTCCTCCCACGGCCTCTTCAAGAGGCGTTGCCGCCTCTACTCCTCCTGTCATGCCCGGGCTTGACCCGGGCATCCATCCATCTTCGCATAAAGCCTTCTTGCTAAGAAGATGGATTGCCGGGTCAAGCCCGGCAATGACGAAACGGTCAGACCTTTTCGACCTGACCGAATTCCAGTTCGACCGGCGTGGCGCGGCCGAAGATCGACACGGCGACCTTCACGCGCGAGCGCGCCTCGTCGATTTCCTCGACCACACCGGAGAACGAGGCGAACGGGCCGTCGGCCACACGCACGTTCTCGCCGATCTCGAACGACACCGACGCCTTCGGCCGCTCCACGCCCTCCTGCACCTGGTGCAGGATGCGCATGGCCTCGGCCTCCGAGATCGGCATCGGCTTGTTTTCCGCGCCGAGGAAGCCCGTCACCTTCGGCGTATTCTTGATCAGATGAAACGCCTCGTCGGTCAGCTTCATCTTCACCAGGACGTAGCCGGGGAAGAACTTCCGCTCCGCGTCGATCTTGCGGCCGCGGCGGACTTCCGTGACCTTTTCGGTCGGCACCAGCACCTGCTCGAACAGTTCTTCAAGCCCGCGCTGCTTGGCCTGCTCGCGGATCGATTCCGCGACCTTCTTCTCGAAGTTCGAATAGGCGTGGACGATGTACCAGCGCTTGTCCATGGTCTCTATTGCAGCCGTTGCCATCAGTGAATGCCCAATAGCAGTGTAACGAGGTAGCGGATGATCTGATCCGCGGCGAAAAAGAAGATCGACGCCAACGCCACCATCACGAACACCATGATGGTGGTGATCGTGGTCTCACGACGGGTCGGCCAGGTGACCTTGGCAGTCTCCGAGCGCACTTCCTGCAAGAATTTGAACGGGCTGAAAGCCATCGTTTGGGATCCGCGTCCGTCGCCAGACGAATTACTGATTTAAGGGGAACCGAACCGCCGCGCTCGACACAAGCCTGTTTTGGCTCAACCCTCTGCTTGAAGGATGAGCCGGCAAGCGGGCTCGATGGTTCGGGGATTTCAAAGCCGCGCCGGATATCCGCTGTTAAAGCGGGCCGGCTGCAGGTGGCGGCTATGTACTGCCGGATCGGCGAAAGGTCAAGGTCGGAGACGGTACAAGGGCTTAGCTGGCAGGCCCATAGCTGGCAGGAGTGGTAGGGCTCGAACCTACGACCCCCGGTTTTGGAGACCGGTGCTCTACCAATTGAGCTACACTCCTGTGGGACCGAAGCGCCGCCCGCGATCCGCGCCGTTTCAAGCATAGGCCATGCCCCATTTGCAAGGGCGAAGCGGGGTAAATGCGCTGTTCAAGCGGCGACTTCTGCGCCAGACTTCACCCAAGCCAGCAAGAGCCCTCGGGAGAAGACCATGAACGCGCAGACTGCCGCCAAAGCCGCCACCAGCCCGCAAACGCCGCCCCTGCCCCAGGCCAGGCCTGAAACCATCGGGCTGTCGCCATCCCGGCTCTCGAGACTGTCCGATGCCCTCAAGCGCGAGGTCGACAAGGGAACCCTCCCCGGCGCCACCGTGATGGTCGCCCGCAAGGGCCAGATCGGCTGGTTCGACGCCATTGGCCGGCAGAGCCCGGCGGTATCTCAGCCCATGGCCCACGACACCATTTTCCGCATCTTCTCCATGACCAAGCCGATCGCCTCGGTCGGCATCATGATGCTGGTCGAGGACGGCCAGCTCCTGCTCACCGAGCCCGTCGCGAAGTTCATCCCGGAATTCGCGAAGCAGAAGGTCGGCGTCGAGAACAACGGCAAGCTCGATCTCGTAGACCCGCAGCGGCCGATGACGGTGCAGGACCTGCTGCGGCACACTTCGGGCATCACCTACGACCACACCGGCAACAGCCTGGTGCAGCAGCTTTATAAGGAGTCGCGGCTGCGCAGCCGCAAGATCACCAATGCCGAGCACGCCGCGATGGTCGCCGAGCTCCCCCTGATCTGCCAGCCGGGCGCGGAGTGGAACTACAGCCGCTCCACCGACATCCTCGGCCGCATCATCGAGGTCGTCAGCGGCAAAACGCTCGGTGCCTACCTCACCGAGCGCATCCTCGCGCCGCTGCAGATGGCCGAGACCGCCTTCTTCACCGGGCAAGAGAATGCCGGCCGGATCGCGGAGCCGTTTGCGAGCGATCCCTGGACCGGCGAGAAGGTCCAGCTTTTCAATCCGCTGGAGCAGCCGGTGATGGAGTCCGGTGGTGGCGGCTTGGTCTCGACCACCATGGACTATGCGCGCTTCTGCCAGATGCTGCTCAATGGCGGCACGCTCGACGGCGAGCGCATCATCGGCCGCAAGACGCTGGAGCTGATGGCCTCCGATCATCTCTCCCCGCACGTGAAGCACATGGGCACCTTGCTGCCGGTCGGCCATGGCTTCGGCCTCGGCTTCGCCGTGCGCCGCCAGGCCGGCATCGCGCCATTCCCGGGCTCGGCCGGCCAGTTCTTCTGGAGCGGCATGGCCGGCACCTTCTTCTGGATCGACCCGAAGGAGGATCTGTTCGTGACGTTCATGATGCAGGGACCGGGGCAGCGCGAATATATCCGCAACCTCCTGCGCAGCGGGGTCTATGCTGCGGTGGAGTGACCCGAAGGGTCATTCCGGGGCGCGCGACAGCGCGAACTATGGTGCGCATGAGAATCTCGCGCCACAATCTCCAGATTCCGGGTTCGCTCGCAAATGCGAGCACCCCGGAATGACGGTGTAAGTCAACTGATCGTCGCGCCTCCATCGATCACCATGGTCTGGCCGGTCATGAAGTCGCCGGCCGCAGATCCCATGAACACCGCCGCGCCCGCGATCTCGTCGGGAATGCCGATGCGAAGCAACGGCGAGCGCGCGGTCGACGCTTTCAAATTCTCCGGATTTTCCCACAACGCCCTGGCGAAATCGGTCTTGATCAGGCCGGGCGCGATGCAGTTCACGCGGATATTGTGCTTGCCGTATTCGCAGGCGAGATTGCGCGCGAGCTGCATGTCGGCGGCCTTGGAGATCGCGTAGGCGCCGAGAATTGTCGAGCCTTTCAGGCCGCCGATCGAGGAGACGATGATGATCGAGCCGTCCTTGCGCTCGATCATCTGCGGCACCACCATCGAGATCAGCCAGTTGTTGGCGACGATGTTGTTGTCCAGGATTTTCCGGAACTGATCGTCGGAAATGCCGCCGAGCGGGCCGTAATAGGGATTCGATGCGGCGTTGCAGACGAGCACGTCGATCCTGCCGAAGGCGCGGTTGCTCTCGTCGACGAGGTGCTGGAGATTTTCCTTCGATGAAATGTTGGCCGGGATCGCCGCGGCCGTCCCGTTGCCGAATTTGTCGTTGATCTCCTTCGCCACGGCTTCGCAGACGTCGGCCTTGCGCGAGGAGATCACGACTTTCGCGCCATGCTCGGCCATGCGCTCGGCAATCGCCTTACCGATGCCGCGCGTCGAGCCGGTGATGACGGCGACTTTTCCCTTCATGTCGAACAGGCTCATGTTTCTCTCCCAGAGTTTGTTGTCTTTGTCTTTAGCGTCATTCCGGGCCGATGCGAAGCATCGAACCCGGAATCTCGAGATTCCCCGATGCGCAATTGCGCATCTGAGGTCTGGTGCTGCGCACCATCCCGGAATGACGATCAAGCAAGCTTGCTCGTCACCTCCGGCCCGGCCGGCTGGTGCATGGCGGCGTGGCGCGCGTCCGCGATCCAGGGCTGCTGGTTCACCATCGGAAGCCGCCACGTCGCATAATCTGCGCCTGCGAAATGATCGAGCCGCGTCACCGAGCAATTGTCGATGTCGAAGGAAAGCCCCTGCTCCACGAGGCCGCCGAGCGCGAGCCCGACGGCGGCCTTGATCGTGCCGCCATGGCCGCACGCGATCACGTCCCGGCCCGCATGTTCGAGCGTGAGACGGTCGATCGCGCCCCTGGTGCGGTTGTAGAGGTCCATGAAACTTTCACCACCGGGCGCGGGCTCGCTGATATCGGCAAACCAGTTGCTGCCGGGTGGACGGCTCGCGATGAATGCGGCGCGGTTCATGCCCTGCCATTGGCCAAGATGCTGCTCGGCGAAGGCGGCTTCTTTCGCCATGTGTCCGGGCTTGGGAAAGCCCGCGGTCCAGATCGCTTCCGCGGTCTGGCGCGTGCGCATCAGATTACTGGCGACCCAGACCGCGTTGCGCGGCAGAATTTTCGCGACCGCCTCGAACACTTCGGTGTCGGAGGTGTCGCAGGCGATGTCCGACTGGCCGTAGATGTTGCCGCCGTCGTTGCGCACCGGCGCATGCCTCACCCACCACCATCGCGTGGTCACGACCTTCTTGTCAGGATTGGACATCGGAAAAACCCTTCTTTACTTGGAGCATGATCTTTTTCGGAAAACCGCTTCACACTTTTCCGGATCATGCTCTAGTCTTCGGCGCCGTCGTACGTCAGTGCGCGCGTCGTCTCAAGTGACTCCTGCTGACACTTGAACGTTTGAAACCGTGTTTGAAATTCCGCAAAGCGGGATGCGTGAAAGAATACAGGGAGAAGCTCATGGGCCGCCTCGAAGGCAAATCCGTCATCATCACCGGCGCCGGCAGCGGCATCGGGCGCGCGGCCTCGCTCTTGTTCACCAAAGAAGGCGCGAAGCTGATCGCGGTCGACCGCACCGATCATGTCAAGGAAACCGCCGACCTCGTGAAGAAGGCCGGCGGCACCGCGCAGGCCGTGCAGGCGGATGCCGGCTCGGAGAAGGACGTCATCGCCTATATCGACAAGGCGCTCTCCGCCTACGGCAAGCTCGATGCGATCTGGGCCAATGCCGGCATCTCCGGCGGGCTCGTGCCGCTCGCCGAGCAGACGGTGGAGCACTGGCAGGAGATCCTGCGCATCAACCTGATCGGGCCGTTCCTCGCGGTCAAACACTCCATCCCGCATCTGACCAAACAGGGTTTTGGCGCGATCGTCTGCACCGCCTCGGTTGCGGGATTGAAGTCCGGCGCGAGCGGGCATCCCTATGCCGCGAGCAAGGCCGGCGTCATCAGCCTGGTGCAGACCACGGCCTATTCGCTCTCCGGCACCGGCGTGCGCATCAACGCGGTGTGCCCCGGCCTGATCGAGACCGGCATGACCAAGCCGGTGTTCGATCGTGCCAAGGAGCGCGGCACGTCCGACAAGATCGGCCAGCTCAATCCGTTGAAGCGCGCGGGCCAACCGCACGAGATCGCCGCGATGGGGCTGTTCCTGGCGAGCGACGAAGCGTCGTATGTGAACGGCCAGGCGTTTCCCGTCGATGGCGGCCTCACGGCGTCGATGCCGTATGCGGGCAAGCCGGTTTAGGTTCAAAGCTCTTTCCTCTCGTCATTCCGGGGCGACGCGACAGCGTCGAGCCCGGAATCCATTCATCCATGAACTCTGCGGTCCGATGGATTCCGGGCCCGCGCCTGACGGCGCGTCCGGGAATGACGACGGAATGTGTTGAGGCATACACTCTCATTCCCGCGGCACGATTTGCCCGAGTTGTGCGTCAGCTTGCCCTCAAAATACAGAGGGCGCAGGGAATGCCGGGTGATGGCCTCACCCATGGCCCGCCTGCAACAAAAAAAGCAGGCGGCAGTCACCACAGGTTTAGCCGGATCAACCGGCATTCCCTGCACAATGGTTTACGGCTTATAACGCGCTCTCCCCGGTGTCCGGGCTTTTTTAGCCACCGTCCCCCCGGGCTCTTGACCCGGGGGTTGATCCCAGCATCGGGGGATCAGGACCACACGCCTTCGCCGTCCGCATTGGCATCACACGTCGGGTGATACCAAAGCGTCCATCGCATCCCGCATTCAACACTCGTGACGATCGCGAAGCGCCCCTCTTTGTGAGCGCGGGACGCGCGAAGAGAAACCACTGATTTGCCCGACGGTACAAGCGAAATCTTTGCGCGTTGAGGCCTGACGGACCTCATCCAGATTGAAAACGCTCGCGAAATCAGTTTTTTGGCGCAACGCGTTTCGGCCCGTTTCAATATGGCGAAACGCGGCTGCGATGATGCATGGATCGGTTCGCTCTCCGATAGGGATAGGCCTCTTCGACTACCGGCCCGCCCACATAGGCATTGGCCTCGTACGGCGGCGCGTAGGCCGGAGGAGCGCCATAGCCGTACGCGCTCGGGCCGGCGTGTAGGATGTCGGCATTGGGATGATAGAACGACACCATGCCGGGCTCCGACACCGCGGCCTGCGCGAACACGGGCAGCGGTGCGGCAAGCGCAAACAGCATTGCGGCTCCGGCTATTGCGAGTTTGGTCATCTGCTTTTCCTTTTGGTTGGATGCGAGCTCCACGTCGATTGGCTTCGTCGTGTCGCGGCATCACGCCCCCCGACGTCTGCCTTCGTCCAGCAAAGGTAGGCGGCGCCCGCGTCCTGCTCCATCGGGCCGAGGGCCGACGCGACAGCGGCGCAGCATCACTTTGCCGCGAACGATGTCTCATCCGTGAGCGAGGCTTGTTGCGCCGGAGCGCTTCTCCCGTCTCGAAAGGCCTCCAGAAGTTCTTCGGCCGAGAAGGGTTTGATCAGGACGGAGACACCTTGCGCAGAAATTGAGTTCACCGTCTGCGTTCTGGTGTCGCCGGTCATCACGACGGCCGGAACGTTCCGGCCTAGGGTAGCACGCAGGTGCCTGACGGTCTCGACACCATCCGGCGAGCCACGAAGGTTATAGTCACACAGCAGCAGATCCGGGCGCAGGCCCTGCTCTCGGACCAAAGTCAAGGCATCCTTCGCCGTTGCAACAATGGTGGCGTCAACCCCTCTCGTCTTCAACAGTCTCCCGAGCGCCGAGCGCACGGACGCCTCGTCCTCGATCGCAAGAACGCTGCCCAGGAAGGCACCATTATGAGGATGCACCGGCGGCGCTGCTTCCCGCACCTTGACGCCGGATCGACCGCGCGGAACCTCAATGAAAAATCTTGTACCCTTCCCGGGAATCGAGCGCACCTCGACCCTGTGATCCAGGATTTTTCCGAGCCGCTTCACGATCGCAAGGCCCAACCCGAAGCCGCCCCGCTCCGCGCCGCCGGTCCCCTGATAGTACTCATGGAATATGTGCGGGAGCTGGTCTTCGGTGATACCGACGCCACTGTCCCAGACCTCGATGCGAACATTGTCGCCGGCCCGCCGGCATCCAAGCAGAATCCGTCCCCGGTCAGTATATCGCAGCGCATTCGACAACAGGTTGCGGATCATCTCCGCGAGCATGCGCCTGTCGCTGCGGATGATGAGCTCGGAACGGACGATGTGCAGCCGGAGCCCTTTTTCCTCCACGGACGCGACGAAGTCTCCAGCGAGCGGCTCGAAGATTTCGTTGAGCGAAAACTCGCTCACGGATGGACGCAGGTTTCCGGATTCCAGCCTGTTCACGTCGAGCAGGCTCGACAGGATGCTTGTCATGGTGTCCAGCGACTGCCCGATTCCAGCGACAAGTTTGCGTGCCTCGCCGCCCGGGTGGTGCGGCTCAAGCGCGGCCTGCAGGAGTTTCAGGGTCTGCAATGGCTGACGCAGGTCATGGCTTGCGGCGGCCAGAAAACCCGATTTGGCGCGATCGGCCATTTCTGCTGCTTTCCACGCCCGCGAAAGCTCCTCATCAAGACGTTTGCGCTCGGTAACATCCGCCGTGAGACCATTGATGCGCGTACGCTTTCCGGCAGAATTGAACTCGACGACCGCAATCTGTTCCAGCCAGACTTCACCACCATCCGGCCGCCCGTAGCGGAATGCGAGCGAATGCGAGGGCTGGCCCGGGCCGGCACGCTCGAACGAGGATACCACCCGCTGCCGGTCTTCAGGATGGACTTGTCTTATCCATTCAGTCCCGCGGAGAACCCGTTGAGAGTTGAGACCGAGGATCTCGGTTGCATTTTGGCTGAACCGCACCTCGTCGGAAGACACGTCCCAATCGAAAGCCATGACGCTGCCGGCCCGCAGCGCCTCCTGGAGCCGGGTCTCCCTCTCCAGAATCGCCCTTTCGTGAAGCCTCCGCTCGCTAAACAGGGCCGCAAGAACCAGGGCGCCCAGTGAGATCGCCAGGATGGTGGCTTGGGCCCCCAGCACACGCTGTTCGATCGACAAATGCGGGTCTCCGAAAATGCCGATTGCGAAGATTGTCGTCCAGACAATCGTGATCGCAACGATGAACGTGGCAACCGCGGTAAACGCTGGACGAAGGCGAGCCGCGATCCAGAGCAGAAGTGGACAGAGCGCGCCGATCGCCAGCTCCGCGGTCCAGGGCTCATTGGGCAAGAAAACCAGCAAGGCGCACAGGAGGCACGCCACGGCAAGCGCCAAGACACCTTCCGCGATCTCGCGCCGCGGCGGGGAGTTGCGCGCCAGCGACGCCAGCCCGATCGCAAGCGGCGCCACCGCAATGATCCCGAGCGCGTCAGACGAAAACCAGTGAAGCCAGATCACCGGCGGGGACGCGGTTGACGCGTGAAACAGCATAAAGCCTACCGTACCCGCAATGCCGGAGAGGCTTGTTCCAACAACGGCCGCGGCGAACAGTGCCAGCACCCCTCGCAGTTCGTTCAACTCGAATGGGGAGCCACAAAAGCGGTGGATCAGGCCTGCGACGATGACGGCCTCACCCGCATTCGCGACAGCAAAGAACGCGGAGCTCCAGATGTTGCGATCGCCCAGCAAATTGGCCGCGATCGTTGCGGCCATCACCCCAACGACGACAGGCCACCGAGCCGCAGAACCAAGGCCGATCAAAATCCCCGAAGCTACTCCTGCGGCGGGCCAGAATACGGCAACACCATCGACCGGCTCCAGCAACGCAAGGCTCAACCGCGCGGCGACAAAATAGGCCAGTGCCACTCCGGCGGCCGAAATAATTTTTGCCCCGCTTGCGAGCGAGTGGCGAGCCGAAACGACTGTCGGTCTTGCAGTAGTGTCCAACATCCCCTCCGCTCGCCCAGGCCAAAACCCCTGACGCACAAAGCCCTGCGCCATCGCTGCGACATCGCCGATGTGGCAGCGATGGCGACGATGGGCCCGCATTTCCACTCAAACCGACTTGCTTGAGTCCGGAATGCGCACCGAGGAGGACGTTCGCAACTTATGGGTTTACGCCATGGTCTCAGGCGACAAGCCGCTCCCCTTCCAACCGCGACATCCTAAAGCATCGACCGGCGCGCTTGCTACCAGAGGCTTCACCGCAATTTCCAGCCGTGTGCAACGTGGCGTGCATAGGCCAGGGGTTGGAGGCCTGAGACAAGAAAAAAGATTGGCGCCGGATACGCTTCAGGCGCGGCCGAGCTGCACCTGGCGGTCGACGGCAATCCACGTCGCTCGAGCAACAGCCAGCAACGCTCCCCCTTCACCGTAGGCCGCGGCCTCGGCAACGCGTTTGCGGCCGTCGCGGCCGGTCTCCCAGGCGGTGATGACGCAGCGTTCTCCCGGGCGCGGCCGTGTCTCTATCCGTGCCGACATCCGACCGAGCAGGATCGGCGTCCGGTCGAAGCTGCCGCTCTCCCGATTGTAATTGCAGGCATAGGCCGTCGGGCAATCGAGCGCCGACCAGAGAAATTCGGGCGCGACGAAGCCGTCCTCCGCCGCCAGAGTCGGATCCGGTGTCCAGGTCGCCGCGAGCACAGCCGAAGCATTCCGGGATTGACGCGCGAGCGGTCCGGCAAAAATCCGCAGCCCATCGCCTTTGGCCCTTGCAGGACCGCACACGAAACACGTCGGCAGCGGATGCTCGTGCGGCTTGATCGGCGTCAGCAGCTCCGCTGCACTGGCCTCGTCGAAGCCAGCCTTCTCCAGGCGCGCAAGTTCAAGACTTGCCGGTCGTCCGGTGGCGACGACCGTGGCGCCATCGCGTAGCTCCCATGACCCGTCGTCCGTTGCGACGACATCGAGCTGCTTGTCCAGCGGTGGCGGTGCGCGCAGCGTCACCTCCGCGCCGCCGCCAATGTGCCGGGTCAGCCGGCCGCAGACATATCCGCCGTTGCCGGAATTCGGCGGACCACAGTAGCGCTTGTCGATGATGATCGATGACATCGATCCCTTCCTTTCTTGCCGCCGCCAGTACTACTGCGTCTAGGCCGCCCTCTCCCCTCATCCTGAGGAGCCGCGCAAGCGGCGTCTCGAAGGATGAGGCCGACATCTGGGCCTCATGGTTCTCCCGGCGATGCGAAGCATCGTCCGGAGACGGCGCGCTTTGATTGCACCATTCGCTGACGGCCTCGCTGCGCTCGGCCTGCTCGGGTGCACGCGCCTCCTGACCATGAGGGTTTTGACGCATCAGGCAGGCGCACGCTACCTTATCTTGAGGACGATTTTTCCCTGCACTGTCCGATTGGCCAGGGCGCGCATCGCATCCTTGACCTGTTCGAGGGGAAGAACGCGATCGATGTGGGGGCGAATCTTCCCCTCGGCCAGCAATTGCGCCAGGGTGTCCTTCATGCGCGCAGCCTCGAGAGGGAATTTCTCCGCCCAGGCGCCGGCAAAGACACCGACAATGGAATAGTTCTTCAACAGCGGGAGGTTCATTGGCACCGAAGGAATCTGGCCGCTGGTGAAGCCGATCGGTATCAGCCGTCCGCCCCACTTCATCAGCCGCGCCATCTGCTCGAAAATCTCTCCGCCGACGTTGTCGAAGCAGATATCGACGCCTTCTCCACCGGTGATCGACTTGATCCGCTCGCGCAGGTCTTCGCTGCGATAGTTGATGACATCGCAGACACCGTAACCGCGCACCAAGGCTGCCTTGTCGTCGGAGCCGACACCGGCGACGGCGCGCAGGCCGAAATGGCGGGCGAGGTCGACGGCGGCGAGGCCAACCCCGCCTGCGGCCCCGCTGACGAACACCGTTTCACCGGGTTGCGCTCGTGCCCTATCGACCAGGGCGTAATACGCCGTGCTATAATTGTGCCATACCGTGGCCGCCGGCTCAAAGGCGACGCCGTCCGGCAACCGCACACTCCTCGATTCCTTGGCGATCATCCGCTCGGCATAGCCGCCGGTCCAGCTCCCGCATGCCACGCGATCGCCCGGCTGAAATTTGGTGATGTTTCCGCCAACCGCGACGACGACGCCGGCCGCTTCGGTGCCGGGCACGAATGGCGTCGGCGGTCGCATCTGATAAAGGCCCGAGACCAGCAAATGGTCCATGAAACTCACGGAGGCCGCATGCACGTCGATCAGAATCTCGTCGCTGGCCGGCTTCGGCTCCTCGATCTCGCCGATGCTCAGGTCCTCCGGACCAGTGAACGCACTGCATAATACTGCTCTCATCGTGGTGCTCCAACAACGCGGGATGGCTGGCGATCTTGCTCCCGGCGGCGACCGAAAATGCGCGGCAGCAGCATGGGAACGCGGCGGCGATATTGCTCGTAGGTCGTGCCGAACTCAGCGATCAAATCCCGCTCCTCGAACTGCAGGGCGACCAGGATGTAGGCCGTGGTCATGCTCGCGAACAGCAAATGGCCGGCGGTCATCTCGGGCGTGGCCCAGAATGCGAGCAAAAAGCCCAGCATGAGCGGATGCCGCACGATCTTGTAGAGCAGCGGCGTCCTGAACGATTGACCCGGCAACTCGGCCCCGCGCAGCGCGAAGAATGCCTGGCGCAGGCCGGACAGATCGAAATGATCGATCATGAAGGTCGAGGCAAACACGATTCCCCAGCCGAGCCAATAGACGCCGATCAGCAAGCCGGCCGCCATTCCGTCAATCCACCAGACGGGCATCGGGATCGGCCGCCACTGCCAGAACAGCAAGAGAAGGATCAGGCTGGAGAGCAGCACGTAGGTGCTGCGCTGGCAGGCCACCGGAAAGATTTTGGCCCACCATCGTTTGAAGGCTGGGCGCGCCATAATGCTGTGCTGGATTGCAAATATGCCGAGCAGCAAGAGGTCGACGACGACGGCCTCACTCAAATTCGTGCGCCCGCCGACGTCAATGGACTTTGGCACGAGATAATTGCCGACGAAGCCGACCGCCCAGAGAGATGAAACAAGGAAGACGGCATAGCTCACGATGGCGTAGAGCAGGATCAGGAGACGTGCGAACATGAATGTTTTACCCTATTGTGCCGCCGGCAGCGGTGCCAGATGCAAGTGCCTGAGCCGCTCGACAGCGGGCGGGCTCGATCAGGCTGTTATCACTGGACCGTCCCCTGCGCGTCCCTCGGGCCGCCTATTAGGGCCAAATGTGATTTCATGAGTGTGATTTCATGAGCGTGATTTCATGACTGCGTTCTCGCTTCGGACGCTCGGGTTCCCGGAGATCCACGGTGACCACGGCCCGATCAAGCTGAACCTGCGCAAGGGTCTTGCGCTGCTGATCTATCTCGCGGAGGCTAAAGGCGCCGTCGCACGGGACGTCATTGCCACGCTGCTGTGGCCCGAGAGTCTCCGCGAGACCGCCCGCGCACGATTGCGGCGCATGCTTCATCGCATCGAGTTTGTGCTCGGCCAGCCTGTTTTCGAAACCGACCGCACCAGCGTGCGGTGGTCTGCGGCGGTCGAACTGAAGGTCGACTCGCTCCTGTTCGAGAGCGCCTGCGACCGCGGCGCTTTCGAGGAAGCTTGCCTCAGCTATCGGGGTGACTTCCTTGCGGGCTTCTCCCTGCCCGATTGTCCCGAGTTCGACGATTGGGCGTTCTATCGGCGCGAGGCGCTCAGGGGGCGGCTCATGCATGGGCTGGAACGCCTCGTGCGGGACAAGAATGCCGCCGGCGAACATTTTGCCGCGGCAGCTTACGCGGGACGCCTTGTCGAGCTCGATCCGCTGAGCGAGGTGTATTGCCGGCATCTGATCCGCAGCCTGCTGCTCGCCGGCGATCGAAGTTCGGCAGAACGGCACCACGCGGCACTGACACAGCGGCTGCATGACGAACTTGGGGTTGCACCCGAAGCCGAGACCGAAGCGCTCATGGATCCCACCTTGGACGCCGCCACGGCGCTGCTCGCCCCTGCCGTTCCGACAACACGCTATGTAGCGGGTGCCGGCGTACATCTGGCGTACCAGACCTACGGAAGCGGCGAGCTTGATATCCTGGTCGTGCCTGGCTTCGTGTCACACGTGGAACGCGCCTGGGAGCAACCCGCGTGCCGGGCATTTCTGGTTTCATTGATGGCGCTAGGGCGAGTCATCATGTTCGATCGTCGTGGTATCGGGCTGTCGGACCGGGTCGGATCAGCCCCGAGTGTCGAGGTCACGGCCGAGGATATCGGCACCGTGCTGCGGGCGGCGCAGGCGCGTCGCGTCGTGCTGTTTGGCGCGTCGGAATGTGCGCCGGCATGCGTCAAATTTGCGGTCGATGAACCCCGCCTCGTGGCTGGCCTCATTCTGTTCGGTGCATTGGCCAAGGGCTCTTGGGCGCCGGACTATCCGTACACGTTGCGGGCAAGCCAATATGACGCCTGGCTCAAGCAGCTCGTCGCCGAGTGGGGTGGCCCCGCCGGGATAGAAACCTTCGCGCCCAGTCTTTCCCGTGATCCCCAGGCGAGGGCCTGGTGGGCCGGGCTGCTGCGCGCGGCCTCCAGTCCCGGCGGCATCTGGGCCGTGCTCAAGGCGTTGCGCGATACCGACGTGAGACATCTCCTGCCGCGGGTTTCCGTGCCGACGCTGGTGCTGCACCGCCGGAACGACAGGGCCGTGCATGTTGCGGCAGGCCGCGATATGGCCAGCCAAATCCCTGGCGCTCAATTCGTCGAGCTCGACGGCGACGATCATTGGTTCTTTGCGGGCGCCCAGCAACCCGTGATCGAGGCCATCAAACGCTTCTTTGCGAACAACCGGACCCTCTCGGCTCCGGGGCCGAGAAGACCGACGCCGCGGATTGAAGTCTGAAATCGGGCACCTTTCGTCGTCGACATGAAGTCGACGTAAAAAAGACTGGCGCCGGATCTTTCCCTGACGCGGATCAGGGGCGTCACCGGCGCCAGCCAGTTATTTTCCCTTGGGAGGGAAATTTCTTCAAAAATTCCTTGGGAAAATTCAGTGCGTCGCCTGCGGCAAGGCGCTCCATTCTTCCGCGCGGATGCGGAGAACGAGCTTGTAGCCGGCAGTGCCGTCGGGCTTGAACACCGAGGCCTCGCCTTCCGTGATGCCGGACCAGTCCTTGCCAAAGGCCTCGATCAGGTTCGGCTTGTGCGTGACGATCACGAGGTTTTTGTCGGCTTGCGGATGCAGCGCAGCCCATTGGCGCAACGCGTCGGCGCGGTGCTTGTTCTCCTCGGCGGAAAGCGCCGATCCCGCTTCAGCAAGCTCCGGTTTGGTCGTCACCTCACCGAAGCCGAGCAGCGTGCCGGTGTCGATCGCCCGCTGCAGCGGGCTGGTCAGGACCATGCCCACGGGAATCCCGAGCTTGTGCATCGCCTCACCCACCGCCTTGGCCTGTGCGCGGCCGATCCCGCTGAGCTGACGCTCGCCGGAGCCGGCCTTGGCGCTGTTCGCGGGATTGCTCATGGGATCCATGCTGGTCTTGTCCGCGACGGTCGCGCCATGGCGGAACACGATCACATAGCCGCCGTGCCGCATCTGTTCGAGCCAATCGGCGGGCGTCGACTGGCCGTGGGCGATGGCCGGGAAAAGCCCGAGCATGATGAGCAGGAACAATTTTATGCGGGACATTGGTATCTCCTCTCTGCGCAGGGTGAAAAACAATCATTGTCGTGGCGTCATCGCGCCGAAGACCGCATCCGGCAGCCAGAGCGTGAGGTCGGGCACGAAGATGATGATGCCGAGCACGACGAGCAGCAGGGCCAGGAACGGCAGGATGCCGCGGATCGCCTCCCCCATCGGCGCTGACGCAATCGACGACAGCACGAACAGGTTCAGCCCGACCGGCGGATGGATCAGCCCGATCTCCATGTTGTGGGTGAAGATGATGGAGAAGTGGACGGGATCGACGCCCATCGGCTTGAGCGCGGGCGCCAGCATCGGCAGCACCAGAAGCAGCGTCGCCGTCACTTCGAGGAAGCAGCCGAGCACGAGCAGCAGCGCGTTGATCGCCAGCATGAACTGCCAGGTCTCGAAGCGATTGCCGAGCAGGTATTGCACGAGGCGCGCGGGCGCACCGGATTCCGCGAGCCAATGGCCGACCGCAAGCGCGGTCGCGATGATCAGCATGATGCTCGCGGCGCTGCGCAACCCGCTCGCGACCATTGCAAGCGTCTCGGTCCAGTGGAAGCCGCGGTAGAACAACAGCGAGACCAATAGCGCAACCACGGCAGAGAGCGCGGCCGCCTCGGTCACCGTGACGAAGCCGCCGTAGATGCCGACCATGACGACGACGGGCACGACCAAAGCCGGCAACGCGGCCAGCGTCACGCGGATGCGCTCGGTGAACGGCAGCACCGGCTCGACCGGAAAGTTGCGGCGGCGCGCCTCGAACAGCACCCAGACGAAGAAAGCGGCGGCCTGCAACAGGCCCGGCAGAATGCCGGCGAGGAACAGGCGCGGCACCGACTGCTCGGCGACGATGCCATAGAGGATCAGCGGCAGGCTGGGCGGAATCACGATGCCTATCGTTCCCGAGGCCCCTACCACGCCGAGCACGAAGGATCGCGGATAGCCGCGCTCGAGCATCGCGGGGATCAGGATCGTTCCCATCGCGAGCGCCGTCGCGACGCTGGAGCCGCAGATCGCCGCAAACAGCGTGCAGGCGACGACGGTGACAAGCCCGAGCGAGCCCGGCAGGCCGCCGAGCCAGGCGGCGGCGAGATTGACCAGTGCGCTGGCAATGCCGCCGAACCGCATGAAGGTCGCCGCCATCACGAACAGCGGCAGCGCCATCAGGGTCGGCGAGTTCAATTCATTGATCACGAGCTGCGCGGCGCCGACCAGCGGCTGGCCGGACGTGGCGAACATGATGCCGGCGCAGAGCCCCAGCACCAGGAACACCGGCATGCCCGTGGTCAGAAGCCCGACGAACAGCGAGACAAAGCCGGCCATGGCCCCGCTCAATCGATCTGCGGCAGCTCGTGGCTGCCGGGATGTTGCGGGAGCATCGCGCGCCAGGCTGGCGTTGCGACGAGAGCGGCCAGCCGGATGACATAGCGGATCGACATCAACGCTCCGCCCGCCGGCAGCGACGCGTAATAGAGCCACATCGGGAAGCGCAGGTCCGAAGCGCTGCGCTCATCGATCAGCCAGGCGACGGAAGTGACCTCCCAGCCGTACCAGGTGACGGCGACACAGAAGGCGATGGCTGTGAGGCTGTTGAACACCTCCAGCCACCGCTTGACGCCTTCGCCCACGAGGTTGAGCACGAGGTCGGGCCGGACATGGCTGTCGGTGCGCACCAGCTGGCTCGAGACGATCAGGATCGCCCAGATCACGAGATAGACGATGACCTCCTCGGCGAAGCTGATCGCGTGCTGCGGCGAGAAGTAGCGCGACACCACCTGCCACAGCGCGAGCAGAAGCGCCGCCAGACCCAGAAGGCCGGCGATCGTCTGCTCGACGCGGTCCCACAGCTTCATCATCGAGGCCGGCTCTCCCGCATCTTCAGTCGAGGGCAGCGAGATCGGCCGAGACGGTCGCCACCATCTCCGGCGAGATGTTCGACAGCTTCGCCACCTGGCTCTGCTGCGACACCATGGCGCGCCGCTTGGCCGCGAGATCGTCGGGCTGCGGCACGACGATCGTGACGCCGTGCGACTGCACGACTCCGCGCGCGCGGGCCTGGGCCGCCGCCATGTCCATGCGATAGGCCGCGATCTTCGACTTCCAGAATTCGGTGAAGAACTCCTGCAGACCGGAAGAGAGCTTCTCCCAGAAGGCGAGACTCACCATCGGCACGTATTCGCCGACGAACTGATGGTCTTCGAGGGCGTGGCGAACGCCGGATTCCCAGAATTGTCCGCTGGAGATCGTCTCGAACGAGGTGATCAGCCCGTCGAACGTGCCTTGCGAAAGCGCGAGCGGAACGCTCGGCAGCGGCGTGGTGTTCGGGATCGCGCCCATGAACTGCGTGCGCCAAGCTTGTCCCGCGCCGCCACTGTTGCGGATCTTCAGGCCCTTCAGGTCGTCATAGCCGTTCAGCGGCTTGGCCGTGCTGTACCAGTTGAAGAAGCCGAGATCGAGCCAGGGGCCGATCACGTGCGACTTCAGGCGCTGCTCGATCTGGCTGGCGAGCAGCTGCCCCGCCTTGCCGTCGATGACCTCGTGCACGGCCTCGATTCCGCGGCCGTAGAGCGCGGGCAATTGAATGAAATCCGCATCCGGCACGGTGCTGGTCAAGGCAAACGTCCCGGGCAGCGCCATCTCGATCTGCCCCTGCAGCAGCGCCTTGCCGACCTGCAGATCCGGAAACAGCTGTCCGCTTTCGAACAGCTGGGTCTTGATCCTGCCGTCCGTGGACTGCTCGATGCCGTGCAGATAGTCGCGGACGATGGCGTTGCGGGTATGCGTCGGCGGGGTTTCGATCGAACAACGCAGCATCAAGGAATCGGCCGCCGCGCGGATGCGCAGGGCCGGCGCCGCCACCATTGCCGTTGCGCCAGCCACGAATGCGCGGCGCGACCACAATCGCTTCATCTCCATTCTCCTCTTCCTCGCTTCATTCGCCGGATGCCGCGGAGACCGCTCCGCCGGCCGGCAGTTGCCGAAAATTCGATTTGAAAAATCCTCAGACCACGAGGCCGATGCCGGAAATGACGCGCAATGCGTTGACGACGAACTGGAACTGCCGGTCTGGAGAGCGTTTGCGCTTGCGCAGACCGAACCAGGCGCCGGGAACGAAGGCCAGCACCTGCACCAGGGTGGAATTTGCGCGGGCTATCCGGAGGTAACGACGGACGAGGAGCTTCCCGGCGACGAACTCCGGGTCAGGGAAACGGCGATCAATTTGGTTCTCCTCGATTTCAATCTAAAAAACGGGGGCCCCGCGCCGGGATAAGCGGCGGGGGTGTCGCATCGTTGCGACCCGCGGCGGCTCCGTTGTTGTGCTGCGCCGCGAGCCGCGGGGGGATTAGCGGGAGGAACTGCGAAAGACTTTGCCGAGGGCTTTGTTTTTGCGCTAGAAACCCTCGTTTTTTGATCGAGACGACGTCGTCCGGGGGCACTCCTGCAGTTTCTCTTTGCCGATCATACGCTTGATACGGACACGCGGGAGTTGCGCCGTGGCGATATGCCCGTCGCCGTGCAGCCCCAGGTGTTCGACCTGCTCACCTATCTCGTGCAGAACCGTGAACGCGTGGTCAGCAAGGACGATCTGCTGGCCGCGCTCTGGGGCGGCCGCCTGGTCGCCAATTCGACCCTTGCCACCCACATCAACGCGGCGCGCAAGGCAGTCGGCGATAGCGGCGAGGAGCAGAGGCTGATCCGCACCATCGCGCGCAAGGGCATCCGGTTCGTCGGCGACGTGCATTTCCGGCCCGCCGCCCGGGAGGCGGCGCCGGCCCCGGCTTCCCAAGCTCCGGCGCGCCCTGCCCTGCCGCCGTCCGAGCGGCCCGCGATCGCGGTGCTGCCCTTCCTCAATCTGAGCGGCGAGCCCGCCCAGGAATATTTTTCCGACGGCATCAGCGAGGACATCATCACCGCGCTGTCGAAGCTGCGCTGGTTCTTCGTCATCGCGCGCAATTCTCGTTCTCCTACAAGGGCAAGGCCGTCCACCTGAAGCAGATCGCCGAAGAGCTCGGCGTCGGCTATGTGCTCGAAGGCAGCGTGCGCAAGGAAGGCGGACGCCTGCGCATCACGGCGCAGCTCAACGACGTCGCCACCGGCAGACAACTCTGGGCGGAGCGCTACGACCGCGATCTCGCCGATGTGTTTACGGTGCAGGACGAGATCACCGAGTCGATCGTCGCTGCGATCGAGCCAAAACTCTATGCCGCCGAGAGTTTCCGCGCCCGGCGCAAGGCACCGGAGAGCCTCGATGCCTGGGACCTGGTGATGCGCGCGTTCTGGTATTTCTGGCGCGTGACGCAAGAGGACAATCTCGAGGCACAGCGGCTGCTCGAGCAGGCGATTGCCATCGATCCGAATTACGCGCAGGCGCTCGCCGTGTTTTCGGTCAGCCATATGCTCGGCACCCAGATGGGCTGGGAAGAAGCGGCGACCGCCGCCCCGATCGCCGAGCGCGCGGCGCTGGCGGCCGTCCGCGCCGATAGCGAGGACCCATGGGCCCATCTCGCGCTGGGCTGCGTCCATCCGTATCGGGGGCGCATGGCGAATGCGCTCGAAGCGTTCGAGACGGCGCTGCGCCTCAATCCGAACTTCGCAGCGGCGCTAGGCTTTTACGGCCTGGTGCTGTCATGGAACGAGCGCTCGCAGGAAGGCGCGGAAGCGGCGCGCCGCGCGATCCGGCTCAGCCCGCGCGATCCCCTCTCCCCACTCTATTATGGCGTGGCCGCCTATGCCGCCTACGTCGCCCGCGACTACGCCGAGGCGATCGCGCTGGCGAAACACGCCGTCCGCCATCTCAGCGACTTCGTCGGCGGCCACCGCGTGCTGGCCGCAGCCGCCGGCATGGCGGGCGAGAGGGAACTTGCCCACACCGCCCTGCAGGAATTGCGGCGCACCCTGCCCAATATCTCGCTCGCCTGGGTCGCGAGCAATCTTCCGCTCAGGGGCGAGGAGCAAGCGCACTTTCTCGAAGGCCTGCGCCGGGCGGGCTTGGAATAGCTCCGCTTCCGGATCATGCTCTAATATCCATCGCCCCAGCGGTACTGCCACGCGATTCCGACAGCGCTGAACTCGCTTCCTGTGCGGGTGGTAATGCCGGTGCTGGCAGAAAGCTTCAGCGAGTTCTGCCGGTCGATCGGCAAGGCGAGGGTAAAGCCGGCCCGCGTGCTCGCTTGCTCGTTGTCACTCTTTACGCCGTTGAGGGCGGTGCGGCCGCCCGCGAAATAGAATTCCGTCCAGCGCCACCCATATGCCGGACTGGAAATTGTAGAGGATATGTCCCTGCACGGCATAGATCGGCGACTGCGAGAAGGTGTTGCCTCCGAAGAAGTCGGTGTTGTCGCTGAAAAATGTCGCGCTGGGGGCAACCTCGAATGTCCATGGACCCCAAGCCTTTGAAATCCCGAGTTCGGGCTTGAACGACCAGCGATTGCCGCCGAGGTTGAGCAGTTTGCTGTCGTCGTACTGCCCGAGCGGCGCGGAGACCTGCAGGCTCACGCCAACAATGACATCCTGCCGGTAACTGGCGAATTCCTTGGCCGAAAGCGCAGGTGCTCCGAACAAATTGACCGAGACACGAAATCGCGGGTCACCGAAGCCCGACATCTCGCGCTCCCGCGGCTGACCGTTCAGGAAGCCCTGTGCGGCGAAGGACGACACCGGCACGATCACGTCGAACTTGGCCGACTGGCCCCAGAGATCGAAGGACCGGACATAGGCCAGCACCCCGGCATCGGAGTGGAATTTGGCGTCGGCGATCGCCGCGTCCGGGTCGAACGCTATCTTGCCTTCGGAATGGACGTAGCCCGAGATCAGGAAATTCAGTCCGACCGGGGTATTCGTATACGATCGTGGTTCCGCGTCCTGCGCTTTCGCATCTGCGACCGCCGATACCGCCGCGATTATTCCGAACGCGAGGCAAAGCAAGAGCCGGTTCGCGCCACGCGCTTCACACGCGTCGCGCGTTCGATCGACGATGACAGGCGCGTCACCGATCGCCGGTGGTAAGCCAACGCAATACCTGTTCATCGAAATATCCTACCAACCATCCGGGTCGGATCAATGGACCGGCGGCCCGGTGGCGACCTTGATGTTCCGGCTTGGGAACATCGCAATCGCAAGAATTTGCGTCACATCAATGGCTCGCTCATGCGGCAGTGCAAAACTGAAATTCAGAAATTCGAGGCTGCGCCGGTCGGAGCATGCTCAAGTCGGGGATTGCCGTCCGTCCGTTAACGATCTCTTAACCATCGCAGCCTAGCCTGCGGTTACTTTTCGGTTAACAGACCTTCCGGTTCGTTCCAGGAGAACAGCCGATGCCTATCGAAACACTGACATATGCCGAGCTTGGCGCCCGCCTGACCATCTCGCCGAAGGCCGCTCGTTCGCTGGCCGAGCGGCTCCGGCTGCCGCGCTCGCTTTCGGATGATGGCAAAGCATTGGTGAGCGTGGATCTCGCGGAAATACGCCACACGCCACGGACGCCAGGTCGTCGTGAGGCGGGCAACGTCGCCCTGACGGCAAAGATCGCGGCGTTGCAGGCGGAGATCGCGCGGCTCGAAGCGACGGCAGCTACTCACCGGGCCGATTTCGAGCGTGAGCGCGAGCGCGCCGAGCGGCTGATGGTCGAGCTGCTGCAGGCGACTGCCGAGACCATGGCGGCCAGGGAGGCGACGGCGCGGCTCGAAGGTTTTCTGCGAACCGATGGCCGAACTGGCGGCTCGATCGACAGCCACGGACTGGTTGCACGCCGACCGGGCCATCTGGCCGCGGACCTGGTGGCAGCAGACCGTAAGGCCGCCAGGTAGCCGTCGATGTCCTCTCATTACCAGCTTGCCGGAGAAATCGTGAGGCAAAAATGACGGGCATCACCGATATTCGCGAGATGAAAGCGCGCATCATCGTGTTTGGGGTCGGCGGCGCCGGCGGCAATGCCGTCAACAACATGATCGCGTCCGGCCTGCAAGGCGTCGAGTTTATTGTCGCCAATACCGACGCACAGGCGCTCACCATGTCGAGGGCCGAGCGCATCATCCAGATGGGCACCCAGGTAACCCAGGGCCTTGGCGCCGGCGCGCAGCCCGAAGTGGGGTGCGCGGCGGCGGAAGAGGCAATCGATGCGATCCGCGATCATCTGATCGGCGCACACATGGTGTTCGTTACTGCCGGCATGGGCGGCGGTACCGGCACCGGAGCAGCGCCGGTGATAGCCAGGACCGCGCGTGAGCTTGGCATTCTCACCATCGGTGTTGTCACCAAGCCATTCCACTTCGAGGGCCAGCGGCGCATGCGCTTTGCCGAAGCAGGCATCGCAGAACTGCTCAAGGCGGTGGACACCCTGCTGGTCATCCCAAACCAGAACCTGTTCCGGGTGGCCAACGAGAAGACCACCATCGCCGATGCCTTCGCGCTGGCCGATCAAGTGCTTTATTCGGGTGTGGCCTGCATCAGCGATCTTATCGTCAAGGAAGGTCTGATCAATCTCGATTTCGCCGATGTTCTCACGGTGATGCGTGAGAAAGGCAAAGCGATGATGGGCAGGGGCGAGGCTTCCGGCGCGAACCGCGTGCTCGATGCCGCCGTGGCCGCGATTTCCAATCCATTGATCGAGAACCCCTCGATCAAGCGCGCCAGTGGCCTCATCATCTCGATCACCGGCGGCAAGGACCTCATGCTGTTCGAGGTCGACGAAGCCGCGACCCGCATTCGCGAAGAGGTCGATGAGGACGCCAACATCATCGTCGGCGCCACTTTCGATGAAAGCCTGGACGGTGTCGTCCGCGTCTCGGTGGTGGCGACCGGCATCGATAATCTTGGCGAGACGCCCCAGACGCAGCCAGCGAGCTCACTCGCGGAACTCGCCGCCAGGCTGCGCGACGACAACCGTCGCAGCGTCGAACGGATCGAGCGTAGTGCACCGCAGCCGCAATTGAGGAGTCCGGCGCTCCTCCCGGCCCCCCACCCCGAGGAGCTGCCGGCAAAGCCAATTCCGGAACATGCGCGCCATGCGGCTCCGCGCGGCCTCGATCCGTACGGCCGCTTCTCCGCTGTCTGCCATTCGATCGAGCAAGCGGTTCTCGATATCCCGGCCTTTCTTGGCCGCGGGGCCAACTAAGCGAATGATCCCAAAGAATGGCTGATCCTTGATCTGAATCAGTCTGTCTGCAGCGAGCCCGCCAACAGCATCGTGATCGCAAGAATTTGCGTCACATCAATAGCTCGCTCATGCGGCAGTGCGAAACTGAACTTCAATTCAGAAATTCAAGGCACTGATCGATGCAGGATCAAAAGGAACAGACGAAGCAGGCTGCGCCGGCACCAGAGGAACCGCTTCCGCTCGTAGCCTCCGAACCCCAGCACCTGCCGATCCCTGTCAGACGCAATGGGAAGAGGCGCTCGTGGCGGGTGGCGGCGGCTCTTCTCATCGTCGTGATCGGCGCGGGAGGGAGTGGTTACACCGTCTGGAAACGGATGCATCCGCCCTTGCCGGTCGGCATCAGTGTCGGCAACGGCCGGATCGAAGCCGACGAGGTCGATATCGACACCAAATTTGCGGGCCGCGTCGCCGAACTCATGGTCGATATCGGCGATGTGGTGGCGCCCGGACAGGTCATGGCCCGGATGGACACCAGGGATATCGAACAATCTCTCTCGAAGTCGGAGGCACAGGCCCGGCAAGCGCAGCGCCTTGTCGACGAGGCCCGGGCCAACCTCGCCCAGCAGGAGACCCAAAAGGTCCTCACTGAACGGGAAATGGACCGCACCCGGCAGCTTCTGAAGAACGGCTGGACCACGCAGGAGATCGCGGACCAGCGCAAGCAACAGCTGGATGCGGCCGTCGCCGCCTACAACGCTGCGCAGGCCAGGGTCTTCGTGGCGCAGCACGCGCTCGAAGCCTCCCAGCACGACGCCGGATTCTACAAGATTCAGATCGCGGACAACACGCTGGTGGCGCCGAAAGCAGGACGGATCCAATACCGCCTCGCCAACATCGGCGAAGTGATTGCCGCCGGCGGCAAGGTGTTCACCATGCTCGATTTCACCTATGTCTACATGGACATCTATCTGCCGACCGCGGAAGCCGGCAAGGTCAAGGTGGGGGCGGACGCGCACATCGTTCTTGACGCCTACCCCGATCATCCGATCCCGGCGAAGGTCGCCTTTATCGCAAGCCAGGCGCAATTCACGCCGAAAACCGTGGAGACGCAGACCGAGCGCGACAAGCTGATGTTTCGCATCCGGGTGCGGATCGACCAGGAGCGTCTGCTTGCGCACAGCGACGCGATCAGAAGCGGCCTGCCCGGCGTGACCTATGTCCGCTGGGATCCCAAAGTCGCCTGGCCGAAGCACCTGGAGAGCGCTCCATGAACGGCAGCGACGATTGGGTCGCGGTCGTTCGGGATCTTTTTCACAGCTATGGCTCCGTCGCGGCGCTCGACGGCGTATCGACGGACATTCCCGCGGGCCGGCTCGTCGGCCTGATCGGTCCCGACGGTGTCGGAAAATCCTCGTTGCTCGCGATTCTGGCGGGAGCACGGCATATCCAAGAGGGCGGCGTTCTCGTTCTCGACACGGAGATCTCCAGTTCCGCCGCGCGCGCCTCGATCTGTCCGCGCATCGCTTACATGCCGCAGGGGCTGGGCAAGAATCTCTATCCCGATCTGAGCGTGAGGGAGAACGTCGAGTTCTTCGCCAGGCTGTTCGGACAGGCACGCGAAGAGCGCGAATGGCGGATCAAGGAGCTGCTGGACAGCACGGGGCTTGCGCCCTTTGCCGACAGGCCGGCCAAGAAACTCTCCGGCGGCATGCGGCAGAAGCTCGGACTCTGCTGCTCGCTCATTCACGATCCCGATCTGCTGATTCTCGACGAGCCCACGACCGGCGTCGATCCGTTGTCGCGCCGGCAGTTCTGGGATCTCATCGATCGATTGCGCGCGCGCCGGCCGGGAATGAGCGTGATCGTCGCAACCGCCTATATGGAGGAGGCCGAACGTTTCGACTGGCTGATTGCCATGAATGTGGGAAGGATTCTCGCCACCGGCACCCCCGCCGATCTGAAGCGGCAGACCAATACCGGGTCGATCGAAGATGCCTTCGTCGCCCTGCTTCCGTACCGCCCGCGGTCCGTCGAGAAGCTCATCAATCGGCCGCTCGATGGCGATGCCGAATCCATCATCGTCGCCAACGGCCTGACCTGCCGGTTCGGCGATTTCACCGCCGTCGACCACGTGAATTTCGCGATCCGCAAGGGCGAGATTTTCGGCTTCGTCGGCTCGAATGGCTCCGGCAAGACGACGACCATGAAGATGCTGACGGGGCTGCTGCCGCCGACCGATGGCGAGGCGCTGGTGTTTGGCCGCGCGCTGCAGGCCGGCGATCTGAAGGCGCGGCGCCGCGTCGGCTACATGTCGCAATCCTTTTCGCTGTATGGCGAGCTTACGGTCCGCCAGAACCTGACCCTGCACGCCCACCTGTTCCACCTGCCCGCTGCATTTGCCGAAACACGCATCGCCGAACTGGTCGAGAAATGCGATCTCTCCGACTATCTCGATGATCTCGCCTCCGCGCTTCCGCTCGGCATCAGGCAGCGGCTGTCGCTTGCGGTTGCGATCGTGCACCAGCCGGACCTCTTGATCCTGGACGAACCTACCTCGGGCGTCGATCCGCTGGCGCGTGACCAGTTCTGGGAGCTCCTGATCGACCTCTCGCGCACTCATGGCATGACCATCTTCGTCTCGACCCATTTCATGAACGAAGCAGCGCGCTGCGATCGGCTGTCGCTCATGCATGAAGGGCGCGTGCTTGCAACCGACACGCCGGACGGATTGGTCAAGGCTAGGCAAGCAGACGACCTCGAAGATGCGTTCATCGGTTTCCTCGAGCAGCAGCGAGGGACCACGGTCCCGGCACTGACGCTCAACCAGACGCCTGTCACCGCCTCGGAGCGGGCCGAGGCGGCTGTCCGGCCCGCACCTGTCGCCTATTTCCGCCCGCAGAGGATGTTCGCCTACACCATTCGCGAAGGTCTCGAGCTCGTGCGCGACCCGATCCGGCTGACGTTTGCCCTGTTCGGCACCACACTCCTGATGATCGTGTTCGGCTTCGGCATTTCCACCGACGTGAACAATCTCACCTTCGCCGTTCTCGACCGCGATCAGACGCCCGAGAGCCGTGCCTATCTGGAGGAGCTGAGAGGTTCGCCCTACTTCGTCGAAAAGGCGCCGATCGCCGACTATGCCGACCTCGACCGGCGTCTGAAGAACGGCGACATCTCGGCCTCCATCGAAATCCCGCCGAATTTCGGCCTCGACATCAAGCGTGGGCGGCCCGTCTCCGTGGCGACCTGGATTGACGGCGCCATGCCGTTCCGCGCGCAGACCATTCGCGGCTACCTCCAGGGCATGCATCAGCTCTATCTGACGGATCCGGCGGTGAAGACGACGCATGCGGCAGCGGCGCCACCCGCCGACATCGAGACAAGGTTCAAATACAATCAGGATTTCGACAGCATCTATGCGATGGTGCCCTCGACCATCGCGATGATGCTGGCGCTGTTTCCAGCGATCCTGATGGCGCTTGCGGTCGTCCGCGAGAAGGAACTCGGCTCGATCATCAATCTCTATGTCACGCCGGTGACGCGGCTGGAGTTCCTCGTCGGCAAGCAGTTGCCCTACGTCCTCGTCGCCCTGGTCAACTTCTTCGTCATGTTCGCGCTGGCGCTCTTCGTCTTCGGGGTGCCGTTGAAGGGCAGCTTCCTCACCCTGCTCGCCGGCACGATCGTCTATGTCTTCGCCACCACCGGCTATGGAATGCTGATTTCGACGTTCTGCAGCAGCCAGATCGCAGCCCTGTTCGGGACCGCAATCCTCACCATCGTTCCGGCCCAGCAGTTTTCCGGCATGATGACCCCGGTGTCCTCGCTGTCGGGTACGGCGCAGCTGATCGGCCTCTGCTTCCCGATGAGCTATTTTCGCCCGATCAGCGTTGGCACCTTCACCAAGGGACTGGGCTTTGCCGATCTCGGCACGAGCATCCTGATGCTGATGGTGTTCATACCGGTTCTGACCGCCATCAGCATGCTGTTGCTTCCCAAACAGGAGCGATAAGTCCCATGCGCGCGCTGTCCAACATCCTTTGGCTCGGCCTCAAGGAGCTGCGCAGCTTCTTCAGCGACTGGGTACTTCTGGGCTTTGTGATCTACTCGTTCTCGCTGGCCGTGATCAGCCAGGCGCAGAGCAACTCGCAGGAGCTGTTCCATGCCTCGGTCGGCATTGTCGACGAGGATCACTCGGAGCTGTCGCGGCGCATCGCCCATGCGTTTCTCATGCCCTATTTCAAGGCGCCGGTTGAGATCGCCCAAGTCGACGTCGAGCATCTGATGAATGCCGGCAAATACACCTTCGTCATCGACATTCCGCCGAACTTCCAGCGCGACGTGCTGGCGAAACGTCAGCCCGGATTACAGATCAGCGTCGATGCCACCGCCATGGTCCAGGCCGGGCTCGGATCCGGCTACGCCGAAGAGATCATCAACAACGAAATCGCGCAGTTCCTGTCCCGTGCGGAGCCCACGCCGCTTCCGCCCGTGAACCTGGCGGTCCGGATTGCGTTCAATCCCAACGTGATGACCGCATGGTTCGCCAGCGTCATGGGCGTCATCAGCAGCGTCACCATGCTTGCGATCATCCTCGCCGGCGCGGCGCTGGTGCGCGAGCGGGAGCACGGCACGATGGATCATCTCCTGGTGATGCCGCTCAGTCCCTTCGAGATCGCGATGTCGAAGATCTGGGCCAATGCATTCGTCATTGCGGTGGCGGTCGCTCTATCGCTTTATCTGGTCGTCCGTACGCTGCTGAAAATCCCGATTGCCGGCTCTATCCCGCTGTTCATGTTCGGCACCGTGCTCTACCTGTTTTTCGCAACCGCCATCGGACTGTTTCTGGGAACGGTCGCGCGTTCGATGCCGCAGCTCGGCCTGCTCTACATGCTGGTTGCCGTTCCCATGAATATCCTCTCCGGCAATGCGACGCCGCTGGAAAGCATGCCGCGCTGGCTTGCCACGATCATGCAGGCCGTCCCCTCGACCCATTTCGTTTCGTTCGCCCAGGCCATCCTGTATCGCGGCGCGGGGCTGGACGTGGTGTGGCCCCAATTCCTGGCGGTCGCCGGCATCGCCGCCTTGTTCTTGATGCTGTCGCTGGTTCGATTCCGCTCCGCACTGAATTCGGCCTCGTCCTAGCGAGATTCCTCGCGTTCCGCCCGCTTCAGCGCCCCCCGTATTTGGCGGTCGCCAAATCCACCGCTATCATGGGCACCACCGCGAAAGCGCTTGAGCTTACAATTCCCCACGCTGCTGGCCCGGGCCAACGAAGTCATCGAGTAGGACAATGAAGAAAATCAGGGTTGGGATGGCCGGCTGCGGCTTTGTGTCGGAGCTGCATATGTATGCATACCGCCGCGTCTATGGCGTCGATGTCGAGGTCAAGGCGGTGGCGGCGCGCGGCGATCATGTCGTCGAGTTCGCGCGCAAGCACGGCATACCGACCGCCTATCGCAGCTTCGCCGAGCTGGTCGCCGACCGCGAGCTCGACGTCATCGATATCTGCACGCCGCCCAACCTGCACGCCTCGATGATCGTGGCGGCCATCGAGAGCCGCAAGCACGTGATCTGCGAAAAGCCGTTCGCGGGCTATTTCGGTCGCGAGGGCGACAAGACGCCGATCGGCAAGCATGTGCCGAAGGCGCTGATGTATCAGCGCGTGCTGGAAGAAATGGAGAAGACGGCGGCCGCGATCAAAAAGACCGGCAAGCTCTTCATGTATGCCGAGGACTGGGTCTATGCGCCGGCGGTGACCAAGACGGCGGAGATTTTGCGGGCGACCAAGGACAAGATCCTGTTCATGAAGGGCGAAGAGAGCCACTCGGGCTCGCATGCCGCGCATGCGGCGCAATGGGCGATGACCGGCGGCGGCTCGCTGATCCGGATGGGATGCCATCCGCTGTCGGGCGTGCTGTTCCTCAAGCAGGTCGAGGCCAAAGCGCGCGGCGAGACCATCCGTGTCGCCAGCGTCACCTGCGATGTCGGCAATGTCGCGGCGTGTCTCAAGCCGGAGGAGCGCGCCTACATCAAGGCCAATCCGGTCGACGTCGAGGATTGGGGTACGCTCACCCTCACTTTCTCCGACGGTACCAAGGCGACCGTCTTCTCCGGCGACATGATCATGGGCGGCGTGCGCAATTTGATCGAGACTTATACGTCAGGCGGCTCGCTGTTTGCCAACATCACGCCGAACACGCACATGATGAGCTACCAGACCAGCGAGGAGAAACTCGCTGGCGTCTACATCACCGAGAAGGTCGACCGCAAGACCGGCTGGCAATATGTCTGCCTCGAGGAAGAATGGACGCGCGGCTATTTGCAGGAGATCCAGGATTTCATGGAATGCGCCGCGACCGGCCGGCAGCCGCTGTCCGATCTCGCGCTGGCGTATGAGACGATCAAGGTGAACTACGCCGGCTATTGGGCCGCCGACGAAGGCCGCCGCGTCACTTTGTAACAGGGACGCCTGCCGCGTAGCCGCAGCATGGGTTGAGCCAACGAGTCGCGAACGCGCGCCTGATCACCGGTTCCGCGAAGCTCACCTCCTACTGCGCCAAGCCAAGCGTGACCCCGTAAACTCCCGTCGGACATCACGGCACTTCCGAAAAGTGGCCACAAGACTACATACTCACAGCGTCGTCGCTGCGACATCACAGGTGTCGCGTGAGCGTCACATGCGCGTCAGCCAAGCCCGATAATCGGTGGCCCCGTTTCCGATCAAACACGCGCAGATTGCGCCAGCGAATATGGGGCGTCCACATGAACCTAAAGACCTTTCTGTCCTTGATATCGGCGATGTCGCTCGCTGCATCGCTCGCCGGCCTTTCGGCGCCTGCGCGCGCCGACCAAGACGGTGACAACCGCGACCGTGGCTTCGGCAACTCCCGCGATCACGATCACGACCGCGACCATGACGGCGACCATCATGGCCGCAAGCCACGGGTGGTGATGATCTCGCTTGACGGCGCCAAGCCTGATTTCATTCGGAAATTCATCGACGAGGGCGTGCTGCCGCGTGACGGCGGCCTGGCGCGGCTGAGCCGCCATGGCGCGGTGGCGGTGCAGAACGTGACGGCGTCGCCTTCGCTCACCGCGGTGTCGCACATCGCGATCGCCACCGGCTCGACGGCAGTCCACAACGACATCCCGTCGAACACCTTCGAGGCGGTCGTCGCGCCGATCACATCGAGCCTCAGCGGCTTCGCGGCACCGATCGGCGGCTATCACGAGAACCCGCTCGGGCCCTCGTCGCAGCCGACAGCGTCGCCGCTGTGGGTGCAGATGCGCCAACAGGGCAAGAAGGTGGTCACCGCGACGTGGCCGGGAGGCGACGGCGCCGACATCTCCATCAACAACACGGTGGTGCAGCCGGCCCAGCCGACCCGCGTCACCGACTACACCGTGCCGTTCGGGGCGTTCGGCGGCATCGGGGCCCAGGGCTTCTCGCTGTCTCGCGGGAACTTCGTGTCCGATCCGGCGGTCATCGCGGCGGTCCAGTCGGCCGGCCACTTCTCGTTCAGCCCGGTACTGGCGACGTCGGCGCCAATCGAGACGTTCTCATGCTCCTCGGCGCCGACCGCGACCTGCACCAGTGCGGCGACGCTCGACCAGAAGTACGCGGTCCGGGTGGCGGCGCTCGACACCACCAATGACAACAAGGTGAACTACGACACCCTGGTGTTCTTCGACACGACGCGCGGCATCACGGCGGGACCGTTCCACGCGCCGTCGACCGGACCGGCCTACGCCAAGCTCGGTGGCGAGAACGCGCCATTCTTCTTCGAAGGCAGCGGGGCCAAGGTCGGCGCCGCGTACTTCGTCTCGGCACTGGCGCCCGATCTTTCGGTGGTGCGCTTCGCCCGCTACGGTGCCAACTTCATCCCGCGCAACACGCCGGTGCTGGCCGACGTCGACGACATCAACAACAACATCGGGTTCTGGCGTCCGCAGGCTGACTTCCGCATTCCGGAGCGGCTGAGCCCTGGCTTCACCAACTTCCCCGACGTCGAAATCGAGGCAATGTACGAGGATATGGTGAAGACCTTCGTGCGCTACCAGGCGGACATCGGCGAGCGCGCAATCCGGAACCATCCCGACGCCGACCTGGTAATGGTCTACATCGAGCAGCCCGACGGCTCCGAACATCAGTTCCTGCTCACCGACCGCCGCCAGGGCACCAACCCGACCGACCCGAACTCGATCGGCGCCAACCAGGATCCCGCCAAGGTCGCGCGGTACGCTTCGTACATCCGCGTAGCCTATCAGACGGCCGACAAGGCGGTGAAGCAGATCGCCGATGCGGCGGGCCGTCACAGCAATGTCATCGTGGTGTCGGACCACGGCTTCGCGCCGTTTCACACCTCGGTCAACATGACCAACATCCTGCGCAATGCCGGCATCGACACCACCAAGGTGGCGATCCGCACCTCGGGTCCGGCGGTGAACATCTACGTCAACCTGCAGAACCGCGAGTTGGGCGGCACCGTCGATCCGGCGACCTACAACGCGCTGGTAGCGCAGATCACCAACGCGGTGAAGACCGCGGTCGATCCCAACCCGCGGTTCAACTTCTCGCTCAAGGACGGGCGGATCTTCACCGTGGTCGAGACCCGGCCGCTGCAGTGCGAGGCCCCGACCGGGCAGTGCACCAGCAAGACCATCGGCCAGGATTTCGGCGATGTGTTTGCGCTGATGGCCCCGGGCTACAACTTCGACGGCATCCAGAACCCCGGCGTGGCCCGCCTCGGCGATGCGCCGTTCAGTGCGGCGACGACCATGCTGTCGATGCCGAACTTCTACGGCGCCCATGGCCACGATCCCGAGCTGCCGGTGATGAGCGCGACCTTCATTGCCGCCGGCCCGCAGATCCGCGAGGAGACCACGATCCGGCACATGCGCAACATCGACGTCGCCCCGACCATCATGAAGATCCTGGGCGTCAGGCCCCACCAGGTCGACGGCGAGGTGCTGCACGAGGCCCTGCGCTGAAACCCGGCGCGCGATCCTCAAACTCATCCGATGGGCGCCGACCAGCGCCCATCGGAACCGGCCGACGCCGAAGGCACAAAAACCGGCCTGACCTTCGCCGGCTGATATACCTCAGCCGTGGCAGCGTGTGGCCTGCACAAGCAAGCGCGTCAAATCCGTTTCATCGTCCCGTCACCAACCACTCGAAGGTCGATCCTGTCGATCATATCCGAACGGAGTGCCTCGGCGGCGCTGATGGCGGCCATCGTCTGTCGCAACGTGCTGACGTTCGATCCGAGCGACACGATGCCGCCCAGGACCGCGGCAATCGAGGCGATGGCGGCGACCTGATTTGACCCGAACAGGCCGAGCATCATGACGAGCAGCGCTGTGACGCCGATGGCGATTGCCGCTTTTGAGACCAAAATGAACTTTCGGCATCGCTCGGCGACCTCGGCAAGCTCCTCGAGCCGGGCTTCGATCAGTGAAATCTCGTCGATCGAGTTCTTCTTCGGCCATCAGATTCGAGTTCCGCAAGGCTCATTTTCGGAAGTGGCAGGCGTGCTCATGTCCGCCCTGCCCAAATATCAGGCTTTTACGGCGCCAATGCTTGCCGAGGAACACTAGAACGGCCTGATCACAAGCGTCATGGGGCTCTCGTCCCTTCACAACCCTACGTCGTCCTCAATAAAGGCTTAACCGGTAAAGCAATACAGTCCGCCGAATTCCTACCGTCACAAAGGCGCCCATCATGCGACATCTTACCGTCTACAATCGTTTTGCGATGATCATCGCGGTTTTGACCGTTGTTTTCGTCGCCGCGCTGGCCGCTCAAGTGATGGTCCTTCGCAATACCGTCATCGAGGAACGTCGGACCAAGGTGTTCGATCTGGTCGAGGCCGCAAAGAAGATCCTGGCGAATTACGATGAAAAAGCCAAAGCCGGCAAGATCCCGGCGGAGCAAGCACGGCAGCTTGCTTTCGATGCGATCGGCGCCATGCGCTGGGGCAAATCCGCCGACTATCTCGGAGTCTATGGCGCCGGCAGCACCAATGCCGGCGTTACCTATGTCCACGCCAATCCGAAATACATCAATGTCAATCGCTGGGACTACAAGGACAATCAGGGCCAGCTCTTGATTCAAAATATCGTTGGCAAAGCCCGCAGCGGCGGCGGTTTCCTCGAATACCAGGTGCCGAAGGCAACCGGTGGTCCCGAGCTGCCAAAGCTCACCTATGCCGGCGGGTATGGTGAGGGCGACAAGTTGCTCGCAATCCAGGCAGGCGTCTATACCGACGATATCGACGCGGTGGTGTTCGACCGCGCCGTCTGGATCGTCGCGGGCGGTTTGGCGGGATTGCTCATCGCGGGATTGGCCGCACTCGCTCTCGGTCGCGGCCTGGTTGGTCCGCTCGGTGCGATATGCGGCATCATGGATCGTCTGGCGAAGGGCGACCTGAACGTTGAGGTCCCGTTCGTCGAGCGTCGTAACGAGATCGGCCATATCTCACGCAGCCTGGCCGTCTTCAAGGATCGGTTGATTGACGCCGAGCGTCTCCGCGCGGAGCGGGAAGAGGCCACGGCGCGCGCCGTGGCGGAACGGAAATCGGCCATGAACCGGATCGCGGGCGAGTTCGAGAAAAGTGTCGGCGGAATTGTCGCTGGCGCGGCTTCGGCAGCCACCGAAATGCAGCGTTCGGCACAATCGCTGTCCGCGATCGCGAAGGAGACGACGCGGCAGAGCACCACCGTCGCCGCAGCCGCGCAACAGACCACGGCGAATGTGCAGACCGCGGCTGCCGCGGCGGAGGAACTTTCGACATCGGGGCAGGAAATCTCCCGTCAGATTGCCCACTCGGCATCGATAGCCCAAAGCGCCGTTGCCCAGGCCGACCGCACCAATGCAATGGTCGAAGGCTTGTTGCAGGCGACACAGAAGATCGGCGAAGTGATGGGGCTGATTCAAAGCATCGCCGCACAGACCAACCTGCTGGCCCTGAACGCGACCATCGAAGCCGCGCGAGCCGGCGAGGCAGGCAAGGGCTTTGCCGTGGTGGCAAGCGAAGTGAAGGCGCTGGCGACCCAGACCGCGAAAGCGACGGAAGAGATCACCGATCAGATCCAGGCGATCCGCGACGCGACCGGGACAACGGCCGGGGCTATCCGCGAGATCGGCGCCACCATCGGCCAGATCAACGAGATCGCCGCAACGATTGCCGCCGCGGTGGAGGAACAGGGTGGATCGACCAAGGAAATTGCCCGCAGCGTGCAGCAGGCCGCGCAGGGCACGCAGGGGGTCATGCAAAACATTGACGGCGTGACGCAGGCCTCAGGCCAGGTGGGAACTGCCGCCGAACTGGTTCTCCGTTCGGCCGGCGAACTCGCGCAGCAATCCGATCGCCTGAAGCAGGAGGTCGAAAGCTTCCTCTCGACAGTCCGGGCGGCCTAAGACCGTTGCTGCAGTTCACCGCATCGTCGCAAGCTGTACGGCGAGCGCACACGCCCGGTCGTATTCGTCGAGATTGATCCACTCGTCGATCGTGTGCGCCTCGTTCTGTCCCGCACCGAAGGTCACGGTCGGAACACCGTGGCGGACCATCCAATTCGCGTCGAGCCCGCCATTCGCGGCACGGATGTTCGCCGTTCCGCCGATGCCGGACACCGCCGCGACCGCGCGCTTGACGACGGGTAGGCTCTCCTTCATGCGGAACGGATAGTAGTCGGTCTCGGCCTTGAACTTGACGCGGCCCGACTTGCCATCGCTGTTCTTGACGCGTTTTGCGGCTTTCTCGAACGCCATCTTGTAGGCCCTCGTGATCTCCTTGAAGAACTTGCTATCGTGGCTGCGGCTTTCGCCCCGCACGTGCACATAGTCGGTGACGACATTGGTGGCGTCTCCGGCCGGCCGGCCCTCGCCGCCGGTGACGGGGCCCACATTGCTCGTGCCCTGCCGCTTGCCTTTCACCACCTTGCCGAACCAGCCGCCCGCCTTCACGTCGGCGAGCGCCAGCGCAAGGATCATGGTTGAACTGATCCCGCGCTCCGGCGCGACGCCGGCATGCGAGGCGCGGCCGAAAATCTCGACCTGCCAGCGATCCGCCCCGACAGCGCCGATGGTGACGTTGGACGCAGAGCTGCCGTCGTAGTTGAAGGCCATGACCGGCGAGCCGAGATCACTGGTCTTGACGTGGCGCGCACCCCATAGCCCGCTCTCCTCCCGCACGCAGAACAGAAGCGTGATCGGCAGATGATCGAGCTTGTGCTTCGCAAGCTCGGCCGCCAACGTGACGAGAACGCCGCAGCCGGTGCGGTTATCGCCGCCAAGGGCGGTCCTCGCTTCATTGACGATCTTCCGGCCGGCGAGCTTAGGCTTCGCACCGGCACACAGCGGCACGGTGTCCATGTGGGTCATGAACATGATCCTTGGCTGGTTGTGCATCGTGCCGCAGCCGGGCAAATCGACGATAAGGTTGCCGGTCTCCGTCGGCACGGGAATGCGTGTGTTCGCATCATCGAGACGGATCGCGTCCGTAGGCACGCCGCCTTCCTCCAGTGCCGCGGCGAGTTCGCGACCGATCGCCGCCTCCTTTCCGGTCACCCCATCGACAGCGAGGAAGCGCATGAGGCGGTCAACGGCGGCTTGAGTATCGACGGACATGACAAATCCCCTTTGACAAGCGAAGCTCGCAAGCATCCTTCGCGCCTCCGCTTTTCGCAAGGCTCCTCAGGACGGGCTGCTAAGGCAATTTGGGGCAGAGCAGGCAAGAATTCGTCAGGGAAGCGAAACCCATCAATGTCGCGGGCGAACTCGATGGGTTTCGCGGAGCTCACCCACCCTGTCGTAGACTTCCACTTTAGCATGCATTCCGGACTCAAGGCGTGCCACGGGGTCGGCAAGCCGCAGTTCGAGGCCTGCCGAGCCGAAGTCATTCAGATCGATCCCCTGGCGGGCGGCTCCGACTTCTTCGCGGCGGCGGATTGAAATGAAACCGCGCGCAGTCGACGATAATCGCCCGGCGATTGGCCGACCCAGCGCCGGAAGGCATGATTGAACGCGCTGACTTCGGAGTAGCCGAGCGAAAAGGCGATTTCCGCCAGTGCCAGAGTCTCGTTTTCCAGGAGGTTCAGCGCCAGCGTCTTGCGCACGTCGTTCTGCAGGTCGGAGTAGTTCACGCCGGCATCCTTCAGCCGCCGCTGCAGCGTCCGCACCGAGGTGCCGGTCGCCCTGGCGAGGTGCTCGATGCCGCCCTCGCCCTTCACCAGCACGCGGGCGATCTCGCGGCGCAATTGCTCGATCTCCCCGCGCCGTTCCGGCAAGGCGGCGAGCCGAAGATCGCCGTAATGGCGCATCAGGCTCTCGATCATGGCATCGGCCGTCGCCATCGGCCGCTTGAGCAGGCCAGCGTCAAACCGGATGCCGGCCCAGGGATGGCCGACCCGGATGTTGTCGCCCATGATCTCCGCGCGGGTGCGGCGTTGCGCCAGCGTTTCGTCCGCCAACTGCGGCAGCAGGACCTCCTTCGGGGTCCAATGCGGATCGCCGAGCCCGGCGCGCATGAGGTTGCACGCGAAGGCGATCACCCAGTCGCCTTTCTGCCGGTACGACATCATCAGCGGATCGATATAGTAGGAATAGACAAACACGATCCCCTCGCTGACCTCCACGCCGTGCACGGCGGCGTCGACCATGGTAGGCAGATAGCGCCCTATCGTTTCGAAGGCTTCACCGACCGTGCGCGAGGCGAGCGCGACATTGCCGACGACGCCGACGTGCCTCGGCTCGTACTGGGCGCCGAACTTCAAGCCGAATTGCGGATCGGCCAGCAGATCGGCGCAGATCTCCAGGAGTTCGAGATAGCGAATGAGCGGCACGCGCCGATCGGGATCGGTCAGGTCGCCGGGCTCGAGGCCGGCGCGCCGCAAGGCATCACCCGCATCGGCCCCGCGCGAGCGCATGTAGGCGTCGAGGCCGTAGACGACGCTGGCCAGATTGATGGTCGGTGCCGCGAGCTTGGCCGCAGCGTGTCTTTCCGTCGTCATTGGCGCGATCTCGCAAGGCTTTGGCGGAGTATATCAAGACCGGCTTTCCTTTGCCGTCTACCCTAGGGGGTACAGAATACGGCCGCTTCCGGCGATGCCAACGCAAGAGGACCAGATCATGAACCAATTCACACGACCGCCCGCGCCGGGCGAGGTCCAGGCCGACCTCGGCGCCTGCATGTAGGGGGACCGACATGCTGACCGCACTCCTGTTTCATTTTCCTTTCCCCGGTCCCTGGGGAAAGGAACTGACGGAAGCCGTGCACGATCTCGCCCGTGACATCGCCAACGAGCGCGGGCTCGTGTGGAAGATCTGGCTGGAAAACTGCGAAACGGGTCATGCCGGCGGCATCTACCTGTTCGAGCATGCCGCTGCCGCTGAGCGCTATCGTGAGAAGCACGAGCGCCGGCTGTCGGCCATGGGGTTTACCGGAATCACGGCAAATTCCTTCTCGGTCAATACCGAACTCTCGGTTCTGACCATGGCGGGGGCCGCACTCGGTCAAGCCCCCGCATCGACAGTCGCGGTTGCGGTGCCGTCCTGACGACACCCCCCCGCCGGCGTGAGCAGCGCCGGTCATCCTCCATGCGATCAAAGGATCCAGATTATGTTTTCGACGTCCATCACCCGAGCCTTCGGGCTCACCACGCCGATCGTCAATGCGGGCATGGCGATGATCGCACGTCCCGCTCTCGCGGCCGCGGTCTGCGAAGCCGGCGGGCTCGGCACGATCGGGTCCGACATCAATCCACCCGACGTCCTGCGCGATCTCGTCCGACAGACGAAGACACTGACAAAGCGGCCTTTCGGCGTCGATCTGATCGGCGACTTCGTCACCGATGAACACGTGTCCGTCCTCGTTGAGGAACAGGTGGCGCTCGCCATCTTCTTCTGGACGTTACCGACGCCAGGGCATGTCGAACGATTGAAGCAGGCCGGGATCAAGGTCTGGATGCAAATCGGCCGCGTCGCCGAAGCCGAGCAGGCGGCCGCACTCGGCGCCGACGCACTCATCGTCCAGGGTGCGGAGGCCGGCGGGCACAATCGGGCCGAAGCCTCGACCATGACGCTCTTTCCGCGCATCCGCAGGCGCTTCCCCGGCTTGCCGTTGCTTGCCGCAGGCGGCATCGTCGATGGCGCGACCATGGCCGCCGCGCTCGTGCTCGGCGCCGACGCCGTATGGTGCGGCAGCCGTTTCCTCGCTGCGCGAGAGGCCGAAGCGCACGACGCCTACAAGGAGCGCGTGCTGTCCGCCGATGTCGGCGATACGGCGATCCTCTCCATCTACGGCCCCGAGTGGCCCGGTCAGGCCATGCGAGTGATCGTCAATGACGGGGCACGCGTGGCGCTGGGACGGGAAGGCGAGGCCATCGCGGATGCGAAGGACCAGATCATTGGCTCGACGGTCCTCAACGGCCAGCGGATCCCGTTGCCGCGCTATAGCGCCATCCTGCCGACGCGCGATTTCGAGGGCGACATCGAGCAGGCCGGCCTGACCGCGGGACAGAGTGCGGGCAACATCGGCGAGATTCTGCCAGCAGGCGAGATCATCCGGCGCATGACGAGCGAGGCGAGGGTCGCACTCGATCGTCTGGCTGCCAAAAGGGAGGCCGCTTGATGCGGTCTTCACGGCTCGATGTCACGGATGGCCGGTAGCGACATTCGACGACCATGCAGCACCTGCAGAAGGTCGAGGCTGACTTCTGCAGGCACGCCACTAGCTCGCGCTCGCCGGCCATCGGCCCGGCATACGCCTTCGTTTGTGTCGCATGCTGCGGTTGATTGTTTTGGCATATTGGCAGTTTGGCTAGCCTCAATCCAACCAACATGTGTTTACAGGAGGCGGCATGGCGGCGCGTACCGGCGAACAGTTTCTGCGTGGTCTGGCGGGCAGGCGCGACCTTTGGGTCGGCGGCGACAAGGTTTCCTCGGTCGTCGACCACCCGGCCCTTTCGGGCGCCGCCCGGGCGCTGGCTGAGGTCTTCGACCTTCAGCACCGGCACGCCGATGCCTGCCTGATGCCCAACTCCGAGACCGGCGAGCCCATCAATATCAGCCACATGATCCCGCGGTCGCGGGAAGACCTTCAGCGCCGCCATCGCGGCCTCGAGTGCGTCGCCGAATACTCGGTCGGCCTGATGGGCCGCACGCCCGACTACATGAATGTCACCATCGCAGGCTTTGCCGGCCGCGCCGACGAATGGGCGATCAACGGCAACGAGCGGGGCGCGGAGAATCTGGTGCGCTACCAAAAGAAGCTTGCCCGCGAGGATCTGTCGCTCACCCATACGATCATTCATTCGAGCATCGACTTGTCCAACGGCAGGAATCCGATCGGTCTCGATACGGCGCAGCTCCACAAGGTCGATGAGACGGCACACGGCATCCTCGTGCGGGGTTCGCGCGTGCTGGCGACGCTGGCGCCCTTCTCGGACGAGCTCGCCGTCTATCCCAGCGGACCCATGCTCGACGCCGCGCCCGAGCACGCGTTGAGCTTCTGCATTCCGATGGATACGCCAGGCCTGAAGTTCATCTGTCGCGACAGCGTGTCGGTGAACACCAATCGTTTCGACCATCCGTTGTCGAGCCGCTTCGACGAGCAGGACGCCTTCGTCATCTTCGACGACGTCGAGGTGCCCAGGGACCGTGTGTTCATCGATGCCAATCTCGCCGTCTACAACTCCGTGATGAAGACCACGTGGTGGCCCAACCACATGCAGCAGACCATGATCCGGGCGCAAACCAAGCTCGAATTCGCCTGGGGTCTGGCGAACCGCATGGCCGAGACGATCAACACGATCGGCCAGCCGCAGGTCCAGCAGATGCTGGGCGAGATCGCCATGTTCGCCGAGTTCGCGCGCACGGCGGTGTTCGCCGCCGAGCAGGCGGCGCGCGAATACGGCAACGGCATGTGGGCCTGCGACGTGCGCCCGCTGGCAGCCCTGCGGGCGGCGCTTCCGACCTGGTTTCCCCGCACCAACGAGATCATCCGCCAGCTCGGTTCGCACAATCTGCTGACAACGCCGGCGCAGGCGGCGCTGGCCGACGAAACGCTGCGGCCGCTGCTGGAGAAGTACCTGAAGGGCGTCGGTGCCGACGCCGAGCAGCGCAGCCGGCTCTTCCGGCTGGCCTGGGACTTCGCCGCCACTGCGCTCGGCAGCCGCAACGAGCAGTACGAGCGCTTCTATCTCGGCTCGGTCGGCCGCAGCCTGACCATGCTGCAAACCAACGGCGACCGCACTCGCGCCAACCGACTTCTCGATCGGTTTCTCACTGAAGAGCTGGAAACCGGCCCAAGCGCATCCCGGCCGGCCCTCATACAGGCGGCCCAACAAAGATAGGACGGGGACAAATATCTGGAGGAATACCATGAACGAGCCAGTTACTCCGCGCGGCATCAATCATCTGGTGCTGAACGTCCGCGACATGGAGGAATCGCACCGCTTCTGGACGGAGATCGTCGGTTTCCGCCAGGTCGGCCAGCTCACGCCTCAGCCGGACCGGCCCAATCCACCCATGCGCTTCTACTCGGGCGACAAGGGCGGCGAGACCCATCACCATGACATCGCCCTGGTCGAGAACCGCGACCTGCCGCCGCCGCCCAAGGAATGGGCGATGTTCGGCATGCCCTGTGCGGTGAACCACATCGCCATCACCATGCCGAGCCGTGAAGCGTGGCTCGCACATCTCGAGTACCTGCAGAAGAAGGGCATAAAGTTCGACCGCCGCCTCGAGCACGGCATGACCCACAGTCTCTACATCCACGATCCCAACGGCTACGGCGTCGAGTTCGTCTACGACCTGCCCGAGGAAATTTGGAAGGACGACATCAACGGCGCGTTGAACTGGGCGAAGGCGCTGCCGACCGAGGGCCCCGCGGCGCTCGAGGACCGCACCGAAGGCCTCCCGACCTTCACGCAGTCGCCGCCGGCGGCCGAAGACCCGTTCAATATGGTGCTTGAAGCACGGCCTTTAGAACTGCTGACCCGTCTCTGGTGTCAGTAAAGGGCCCGAGTTACGGCTTCGCTTCGGCCGGCTTGCCCAGCGGCGCGCGCTTGAGCCTGATCCCCTGCAGCGCGCCGACCACGCCCTGCGGCATGAAGATGATGCAGAGCACGAGCAGAATGCCGTAGATGGTGTTGGCGGCGCCGATGAACTCGGTGCCGAACCACACGCGCAGGCCTTCGGTGAGCGCGAGCGTGAGCAGCGCGCCGACGCTCGGGCCGAACATCGAATAGACCCCGCCCGCGATCGCCGCGAACACGATCTGCAAGCTGACCGTGATGCCCGAGACGGTCTCGGGATTGAGATACATCACGTATTGGCCGTAGATGGCGCCGCCGAGCGCGGTGAGCGCGGCGCTGATCATGGTGACGCGCATCTTCTGGTGCATCACGTCGATGCCGACGGCGGCAGCCGCATCCTCATCCTCGCCGATCGCCTCCAGCGCCTCGCGGCTGATGCTGTGGTCGATGCGCTGCCAGATCACGAGCCCGACCAGCCAGAGCAGCACGGCGATGCCGTAGAAATAGCCCTTTTCCGGAAATTGCAGCGCGTACCAGGAATGGCCGACCGTCTTTTGGGTAAAGCCGAGCGAGCCGCCCGTGATCTCGCGCGCGGCGACCAGCGACAGCAGCACGACCTGACTCAATGCTAACGTCACCAACGCGAAATAATGCCCGACCACGCGGCGGGCAAAGCAGGGATAGCCGACGATCACGGCAAGCAGCACGGAAGCCGCCACCGCAAGCGGTATGCCGAGCCAGGGCGTGAGTCCCCAATAGGTCCACATCAGCGCCGGGATGTAGGCGCCCAGTCCCATGAAGGCGCCGTGACCGAAGGAGACGAAGCCGAAGCGGCCCATCAGAGACCAGGCGGTGTAGATGAAGGCCCAGATCAGGATCTGGATCACCAGATGCAGGACATAGGTCGAGGTGGCAAACGGCAGCGCGATCAGGATCGCGATGCCGACGGCGAGAAGTGCGCGGTTCGCGTTCATGGCGTGAACAATCCCCGCGGCCGGATGAACATCAAGACGATAAAGAAGGTGAAGGCGAACACGTAGGAGAGCTCGGTCGACGAATAATAGCCGCCGATCGCGATGATCTGGCTGATGATGAAGGCGGCAAAGAAGCCGCCCAGCATGTTGCCGAGCCCGCCGAGCACGCAGATCATGAAGATCACGGGACCAAAGGTGTTGCCGATGAAGGGATGGACATCGTATTGAAGTGCAAGGAGACACGCCGCGAGGCCGGCGAGCGCGCCGCCGATCGCGGACACCACGAGATAGACCCGGCGCTGGTCGATGCCCATCAGGCCCACGATCTCGCGGTCCTGGGCGATGGCGCGGATCGCGGTGCCGACATAAGTCTTCTTCAGGAAGAAATAGAGCGCGACCGCTCCGACCAGCGCGACCCCAAAGGCGATCAGCCGCGCGAAGCTCACATACATGGTGGCGACTTCGAGCACCGGCAGCCGCACGCCGATGTTGCGGAAGTCGGTGCCGAACAGAAGCGTCGCAAAACTCTGCAGGAAGAACAGCAAGCCGCCGGTCGCGAGCAGCTGGTTGAGCGGCGGCGAATCCAAGACCGGCGCGATGATCAGCTTGTGCACGAGGATGCCGAGGCATGCCGAACCAATGATCGCGATCAGGCAGGCGAGCGGCAGCGGCACGTGATACTGGGCGTAGAGGAAATAGACCGCATACATGCCGCACATGACGATGTCGGCATAGGAGATCCAGACCACGTCGATGACGCCGAAGATCAGGTTCAGCCCGAGCGCCAGCAGCGCCAGCACGCCGCCGAGCAGGATGCCGTTGATGATGGCCTCGAGGAGATAGATGTCCATTCTCACAGCCCCAGATAGGATTCGCGGATAAAGCTGTTGCCCTTCAGCTCGGCCGCGGTGCCCGACAATTTGATGGCACCGACCTCGAGCAGGTAGGCGCGGTCGACGACTTCCAGCACCTGCTGCACGTTCTGCTCGACGATCAGCACGGTGAGCCCCTCGCCGCGGATCTTGCCGACGAGATCGAACACCTGCTGCACCACCAGCGGCGCCAGCCCCGCCGACGGCTCGTCCATCAAGAGCACCTTCGGCTTCGACATCAGCGCGCGGCCGATGGCGCACATCTGCTGTTCGCCGCCCGACATGGTGCCGGCCGCCTGCGCGCGGCGGTCCTTCAGCTTGGGAAACAGGCTGTAGACCCAGTCGAGCTGCTCGGCGAAACGCGCGCGAGCGGCCGGGATGAAGGCGCCGACGCGCAGATTTTCCTCGACCGACAGCCGCGGGAACAGCCGGCGATTTTCCGGCACATGCGCAATGCCGTGCTCGATGATGTGATGCGCCGGCAGGCCGCCGATCGCCTGCCCCTCGAAGCTCATGGTGCCTTCGTTGAGGGGGAGCATGCCGGAGATGACCCGCATCAAGGTGGTCTTGCCGGCGCCGTTCGGCCCGATGACGCCAACGGCTTCGCCGCGCGAGATGTCGAGCGACACGCCGAACAGCGCCTGGAACGATCCGTAGCCGGCGGAGACGGAGGCGAGCGAGAGCATGCGGGTTATGCCTGTGTCTTGCCGAGATAGACTTCGGTGACGCGCGGATCGACCGCGGCTTCGGCCGGCTTGCCCTCAAAGATCTTCTCGCCGTGATCGAGCACGATGACGCGGTCGACGACGCGCATCAGGACCCCCATGATGTGCTCGACCCAGACGATGGTGATGCCGATGCGGCTTCTTATATCGCCGAGGAGATCGGCGGCGCGCTCCATCTCCGATCGGTCGAGCCCGCCCAGGCTTTCGTCGGCGAGCAACAGCCGTGGCTTGGTCGCAAGCGCGCGCGCCAGTTCCAGTTTCTTCAACGCCGCGGCGCCCAGTCCATTGGTGGTGGCGGACGGATCGGTCGGCAGGCCGACCAGGCCGAGCGCTTCGGCGGCGCGGTCGGCCGCCTCGCTGCGCGAAATCTTGCCGGCCTCGCCGTAATAGGCGGCGAGCGTGACGTTCTCCAGCAGCGACAATTTGCGAAAGGGACGCGGGATCTGGAACGTGCGCCCTATCCCCTGATGGCAGATCGCATGCGCAGGCAGGCCCGCGATCTCCTTGCCGTCGAGGCGGATCGAGCCCGAGCTTGGCCGCAGCGTGCCTGCGATCAGATTGAAGGTCGTGCTCTTGCCCGAACCGTTCGGCCCGATCAGGCCGAGGATTTCGCCCGCGCGCACGTCAAAGGACACCTGGTTGACGGCCAGGAATCCTCCGAAGCGCTTGCTAAGGCCGCTGACCTCCAGCATCTCTCGATCTACTCGAGCAGGATGACGCTTCTTCGAACCATCATCCCGCTCAATTCTCTTTTTTGAGCATGATCTTTTCGGAAAACCGGTTCCCACTTTTCCGGATCATGCTGCGTAAATCGACGATTTCGGCAGCGGGAAGACCGGGTCTTGGGTGCGGATATTGGTCGGCCAGACCACCGTGATGTGCTCGCCGGCGTTCTGCATCACCACCGGCGTCGAACGCTCGTTCTGGCCGGACATCGGCGTATCCGGCGGGAAGAATTTCACGCCGTAGCCCTGGATGGTGCCGCCCGGGGGAATGTCGACATCGAGCGCCGCTTTCCGGATCGCCTCGGGATCGAAGCCGCCATATTTGTCCTTGGCGACCGGCAGCACGTTGTTGAGCAGCACCCAGGTCTGGTTGAATCCCATCGAGCAATGCGGCGGCACGTCGGTGGCGCCGGTCTTCGACTTGTAACGCTCGACCATGGTTTTGATGAGATCGCCGAGGCCCGGCGCGAGTTTGGCGGGATCGAGCAGCTGCGCCGGAACGGGATCGATGTTGCAGAAATTATCGATGTCGGCACCGAAGGTCGCGCGCAGCTTGTCGAGTTGGCTGTAGCCTGCGCCGTTGCCGAACAACATCTTGAAACGCAGCCCGTTCTCGCGCGCCTGGCGCAGCAGCAACGTGATGTCGGGGTTGTAGCCGGCATGCGAGATCACATCGGCGCCGGACCGCTTGAGCTTGGTCACGAGCGTGGACAGATCGGGGGCCGCGGCCGAATAGCCTTCCTTCATCACGACCTGCAGTCCCGCCTGTTTGGAATAGGCCTCGTCCGCGGCGGCGACGCCGACGCCATAGGGGCCGTCCTCGTGGATCAGCGCGACCTTGACGTCCTTGGGCTCCATGCCGAGCTTGGCCTTGGCGTGCTCGGTGAGGAAGCCGGCAAAGGCCTGGCCATATTGATCGGAGTGGATCTGCGCGCGGAAGACGTAATGCAGGTTCTTGTCCTTGAACACCGCGGTCGAAACCGCCGTCGTGATCCAGAGGATCTTCTTCTGCTGTTCGATCTTGGCCGATAGCGGCACCGCATGCGCGCTCGCATACACGCCGTCGATGATATCGATCTTCTCCTGGCTGATCAGCCGCTCGACCTCGTTGATCGCGACGTCGGCCTTGCTCTGCGAGTCCGCCTTGACCGGCACGACCTTGTATTTGCCGCCGACGCCGCCCTTCTCGTTGACGAGGTCGATGGCGATGTCGGTGCCGACCGAAGACGCCACCGAGCCGCCCGCCGCGAACGGGCCGGACAGGTCGTAGATCGTGCCGATGCGGATGGTTTCTCCTTGCGCCTGCGCGCGCGTCCAATCGAGGCTCATTACGGCTGCAGTGGCCGCGGTCCCCTTCAGCAGCGTCCTGCGTGAAGTCGGCATGGCGTTCTCCCTGTGAGACTGAAGTCGTCTTTTGCGACTGTTTTCTTGATCTTTTTTGGGAAGTATCGAGAGGCCGCTCGCGAAAGTCAACACACGCCGCAGCCCGCCGTCTGCTACTATTGCACGAGGCGTCTCATTTGTTCGTGGCCTGGTCGGCGCGCTTGCGGCATCAGGCCGCGCTCAGCGTTGGTGCAGCACTCTCTCTCCGTCGTCATTCCGGGACGCGCCGTGAGGCGCGGGCCCGGAATCCATAACCACGATCGAGAGTATGGATTCCGGGCTCGCGCTCCGCGCGCCCCGGAATGACGAGATGAAAAAGGGCGCGTCCTTCGACGCGCCCTCATCTCTCACACCGCGCCGGCCTTCTGCGCGTATTCCCAGGAAGCTTTCGCCAGCGGCACAGTGCGCTTGGCAGACTCCATGGCCCTGGCATTTGCCGCGGTGCCGTCACGAATGCGGCCCGCGATGCCCTGGGTGATGCCGGCAAGGCGGAACAGGTTGTAGGAGAAGTACCAGTTGAGATCGGGGACCGCCGTGCCCGCGACCTTGCAATAGATCTGCGCGGCCTCTTCCATGGTCGGGATGTTGAGCGACTTGAGGTCGGCGCCGGCCAGCCCCGGCATGGTCCATTGCATCAAGAGATAGGTGAAGTCGGCCATGGGATCACCGAGCGTCGACAGCTCCCAGTCGAGTACCGCCTTCACGCGCGGCTCTGCGGAATTGAAGATCATGTTGTCGAGGCGGTAGTCGCCATGGACGATGGAGACGCGCTTCTGCTCGGGCAGCGTCTTCGGCAGCCACACGATCAGCTTTTCCACTTCGGGAATGTGCTGGGTCTCGGAAGCCCGATACTGCTTGGTCCAGCGGTCGACCTGGCGCGCGAAATAATTTCCAGGACGGCCGAAATCGGCTAGTCCAATCTTCTCGGGATCGAAGTTGTGCAGATGCGCCAGCGTCTCGATCTTGCTGATGAAGATCTTGCGCCGGTCTTCCGGCGTCTGGGCCGGCAGCGTGGGATCCCAGAACACCCGGCCCTCTTCCATCGACATGATGTAGAAGGCCGCGCCAATGACGTTGTCGTCGGTGCAGAGCGCATAGGCGTGCGCGACCGGAAAGCCTTGCCTGGAAAGTGCGGCGATGACGCGGAACTCACGGTCGACCGCATGCGCCGACGGCAACAGCTTACCGAACGGTTTGCGCCGCATCACATAGGAGCGGCCGGGCGTGTCGAGCCGGTAGGTCGGATTGGACTGGCCGCCTTTGAACTGCAGGACGGTCAGGGGTCCCTGATAGCCTTCGACGTTGTCGGCCAGCCAGCGGTCGAGGCTGATCTCATCGATCCGATGCCGTTCCTCGACCGGCTTGGTACCGGAAAATTCCTCGTCTTTCCTGACGGCGTCGGCCACCTTGGCGCTCTCCCTTATTCTTTTTCCGTCATCCCAGTCATTCCGGGGCGATGCGAAGCATCGGACCCGGAATCTCGAGATTCCGGGTCTGGTCCTTCGGACCATCCCGGAATGACGGCGTGGGGGAGTGCCGCGTCAGCCCTCCCCTTAATGCTTGGTCGGAGAATTTGCATACTTCCGAAGTTCAAGTCTGGCAATGGCGCGGTTATGGACCTCGTCCGGTCCGTCAGCCAGGCGCATGGTGCGCATCGAGGCGTAGTCCTTGGCGAGACCAGCGTCCTCGGTGACGCCGGCGCCGCCAAAGGCCTGGATCGCCTGGTCGATGATCTTGAGCGCCATGTTCGGCGCGGCGACCTTGATCATGGCGATCTCGAGCTGCGCGGTCTTGTTGCCAACCTTGTCCATCATGTCGGCGGCCTTGAGGCAGAGCAGCCGGTTCATCTCGATATCGGTGCGGGCTTCCGCGATGCGCTGTTCCCAGACCGAATATTCGATGATCTTCTTGCCGAAGGCGGTACGCGACATCAGCCGCTTGACCATCTTCTCCAGCGCTTCTTCGGCCTTGCCGATGGTGCGCATGCAGTGATGGATGCGGCCTGGACCGAGGCGGCCCTGCGCAATCTCAAAGCCGCGGCCCTCGCCGAGCAGGATGTTTTCCTTGGGAACGCGGACATTCTCGAGCAGCACCTGGGCGTGGCCGTGCGGCGCGTCGTCGAAGCCGAACACCGGCAGCATGCGCTCGACCTTGATGCCAGGGGTGTCGAGGGGAATGAGGATCTGCGACTGCTGCTGGTGGCGCGCGGCATTCGGATCGGTCTTGCCCATCAGGATCGCAATCTTGCAGCGGGGATCGCCGACGCCGGACGACCACCATTTGCGGCCGTTGATGACGTAGTGATCGCCGTCCTTCTCGATGCGCGTCTCGATATTGGTGGCGTCAGACGAAGCGACGGCCGGCTCGGTCATCAGGAAGGCGGAACGGATTTCGCCGTCCATCAAGGGGCGAAGCCATTTGCGCTTCTGCTCCTTGGTGCCATAACGCATGAACACTTCCATGTTGCCGGTGTCGGGCGCCGAGCAGTTGAACACTTCCGAAGCCCAGCCGATGTGGCCCATTTCTTCGGCGAGCGGGGCATATTCGAGATTGCTCAATCCCGCGCCACGGAATTCGTCATCTTCATGCGCGTTCGGCGGCATGAACATGTTCCAGAGGCCTTCGGCCTTCGCCTTCTTCTTCAGATCTTCCAGGATCGGGATCACCTTCCAGCGCGGACCTTCGGCGTCCTGCTGCTTGTAGATCGGCACCGCGGGGCGGACGTGCTGGGTCATGAAGGCCTGCACCCGGCCGAGCCATTCCTTCTGTCTGTCCGACATCGTGAAATCCATGGGACGCTCCTCACCTGCTAATTTGTTGGGCCGCACTCTCTCCCCGCCCTTCGCGCGCCGCAAGAGCCTTCGAGGCTGTGGCGCACGTGACGGAAGCGTGACAGGCCGAAAAAAGCGGAGCGCAAATTATCGCGCATTGACATTTCCGGCCTTTAAAACGATAGTTTCATACAAATGTTTGAAATGCAACCGCTCTGGTACAGGTGACCCATGCCGAGCGATCAGACCCGAACCGCCATCCTCGCCGCCGCCGAGCGGCTCTATGCCGATCGCGGCTTTGGCGATGTGACGTTGCGCGACATCGTGGCGGCGGCAAATGTCAACCTCGCCGCGGTGAACTATCATTTCGGCTCCAAAGACGAGTTGATCGCGGAGTTGTTCGTCACCCGCAGCCTCGCGCTGAACAAAGAACGCTTGCGGGAATTGCGCGAGGCGGAAGAAGCCGGCAACGGCCGCGCCGATGTGTCCGAGGTGCTGCGCGCCCTCGTCGGCCCCACCCTGCGCGGCTGCCTTGGTCCCGCCAACCAGACCTCGACCCCGGCGCGCTTCATGATCCGCGTCTCAATCGAGTCGGTGCCGGCGATCCGCCGCATCCGCAACCGCGAGATCGACCATCTGCGCAAGTTCGTCGCCGCGATGCGGCGCTCCCTGCCCGATCGCAGCGATGTCGAGCTCTACTGGGGCCTGCACTTTGCGCTCGCCATGGCGCAGCAGACCGTGCGCGACAGCGAGCGGCTCGCCAAGCTGTCGGAAGGCAAATGCGACGTCGATGACGTCGAGGGCGTCATCCAGCGGGTGGTGGATGTGGCTGTCATGGGGCTGATGGGGGAAGAGGTCGGAAAAAGGACCCCCGCCAAAATGTTAGCGCGGGACATTCGCTAATCCACACTACGCGAACGGCTGGTGCTCGCATTAAGGCGCGCAAACGCTACGCGTTTGTCGCGAGGGAAAACCGCAACGCACTTTTCCGGGTCATGCGGCCAGCACAACCGCTTGTTCACTCAACTTCACCATGCGGTTCAACCGTCTGAGAAAGATCCGCCTGTGCGATCAAGGCACAGACGAAAGACTTCCACTGGATGAATATCGCCGACACAAAACTGTCGCGGCATCGAAACATGCCGCAGCTAATTGCAGACTCGCTTCTCCCGCCTGTCGCATCCCGACGATATATTTCCAACTCCGTGAAAGGCAATCAATGCTCTCGTCCAAGCCTGCTCATCAAAGCATGCGCAGAGTCCTTTGCGCATCGGCTGCTTCGCTCGTGCTCTGCTGTTCCTCGCCCGGCCGCGCTCATGATGGTGACCGCGACAACGATCACGCAGAGACCCGAACCCCGATCAAGCACGTCGTCATCATCATCCCGGAAAACAGGACCTTCGACAATTACTTCGGGACCTATCCGCATGCCGCTAATATCCCTGGTGAGCAGAGCTGGGTCGGAGTGCCCGCGCCGAAATTCGTGGCGCGGCACGGCACGCCGACGGTCAATAGTTTGACACCGGCCTTGCTGCAGAACAATCCGAATCGGAGCTTGATCGGGGGCCCCGCCAATCCCACACGGCTTCGTCCCGCCGATGCCTATACCTGCGATATGGCCCACAACTATGAGCCTGAGCAACAGGCGTACGACGGTGGGAAGGTGGACCGCTTCCCGCAGACAGCGAGCGGTAGCGGTCAGGGCTGCGCCGTGGATGGCTCAACCGTGATGAATTACTATGACGGCAACACCGTCCAGGCGCTCTGGAACTATGCGCAGCACTTCGCCATGAGCGACAATCACTTCTCGACCAACTATGGCCCGACTGTGCCCGGCCATGCCAATATCATTTCGGGCAACACGCATGGCATCATCATTCACGATCCTGCCAACCCCACCCACCCCAACACCGCCGGCTTCTATGTCAATCCGGCAGACGGCTCGATAACGTTGACCGACGCCAACCTGCCGGGCTTTCTCGACGATTGCGGCAAAGGGCGAACTTTCGAGTTCACCGGCAAGAACGTCGGCGACCTCCTGAACGAGAAGAAGGTGACCTGGGGCTATTTCCAGGGTGGCTTCCTGCCGACAACGCCCGCGACCCTCGATGCACAAGGCAACCTGATTTCACCGGCGGTTTGCGGCTCGCAACATGTCGCCCACCAGATGGAGATCAACGGCGTTACCTACAGCGTGCAGAACCCGAGCGTCACGCCGGGCCCGGATGTGCACGTCCTCGAGAACGACTACAGCACCGGCGTTACGCCTTTCATGAAATTCGCGAGCACACGCAACCCGCACCACCTGCGGCCAAGTTCGCCGGAAATGATCGGCAAGACCGACCAGGCCAATCACCTGTACGACATTTCGGATTTCTTCACCGCGCTATCGCACAACTCGTTGCCCGCGGTCAGCTACGTGAAGGCGCCGATCTATCAATACGGCCATCCGCAGAACTCCGATCCGCTGGCCGAACAGGCATTCATGGTCCAGACCATCAACGCGGTTATGCAATCGCATTATTGGCACGAGACCGCGATCGTGATCGTCTGGGATGATTCCGACGGCTGGTACGATCACGTCATGCCTCCGCTCTTGACCCCGTCAGCGACCAGCGCCGACTTCCTGTTCGGTCCCGGCAATTGCGGGACCCCGGCGCCTGGCGCGGACGCGGCGCGCTGCGGGCTGGGTCCGCGCCAGCCTTTGCTGGTGATCTCGCCCTGGGTGAAGACGAACTTTGTCGATCACACGCTGACCCACCAGGCCTCGGTGCTGCGCTTTGTCGAGGACAATTGGAAGCTCGGCTTCATCGATGGTCCGGTTGCGCCCGGCCCCGGCAAGGGATCGGTCGACCGCTATTCCAACTCGCTCGATAACATGTTCGACTTCAGGCATGAACCGGACATGCGCCGCCTCATCCTCGATCCGGTCACCGGAACGGTGGTCAAATCACACGACGACCACGATGGGGACGACGACAGGCGAGACCACGACCGCTGAACCTAAAAAGAGACCCCGCCGCGGGGATTGACCTGCGGCGGGTTGATCAGCGCCACCAGATGATCCCAGCTCTTGAACGATTTGTCGTAGGCGTCCCCTCCAGGCGATCCACAACCGTTTGAAACGGCCGTCGATTGATCGGTTCAGGAGACGTCCAAAAATGCCATTGCGAAATCGCATGCTCGGCCTTCTGTGTCTCGACAACCAGAACAGGCCGATTTGCCTCGGTCCTGCCGCGCATGGACCGCGACACAGTGAATCATTCTCCGGACAGCCCTGCGCTTGCGGGGCGAGGTGACCGAAAGGCTAGATCACGCCCTGCTTCTTCAGGCCGTCCAACTTCGCATCATCATACCCGATCGTCGCCAGCACTTCTCTCGTGTGCTCCCCCAACCGCGGCGGGTAGCGATATTCCTTGATCGGCGTGCCGGAAAAAGTCAGCGCGTTGCGGATCAGGGAGAGCGAATGCTCGAAGGGGTGGTCGACCTTCACCTCCATGCCGCGCGTGCGCACATGGGGATCGGCGAAGACCTGGGCGAAATCGTTGATGGGACCGGAGGGCACGCCGGCCTTCTCCAGTTCGTCCAGCCAATAGGCGACCGGCTTGTTCAGGAACAGGCCGGCGTAAATCGCCATGATCTCCTTGCCGTGCTTCACGCGGTCGTTGTTCTTGATGAATTTCGGATCGGTTGCGAGCTCGGGCGCACCGAGCACCTGGCAGGTGCGCGCGAACTGTCCGTCATTGCCGACCACCACCATCAGCTCGCCGTCGGTACAGCGGAACACGCCTGCCGGCATGCCGCCATTGCCCCAGGTGCCACGCCGCGGCGGGATCTTGCCGTTAACGAGATAGATCTGGAGCCAATGCGACAGCGACGCGATCACGGTGTCGAACAGGCAGACGTCCAGACGCTGTCCTTCCCCACCATTGGCGTCGCGATGATAGAGCGCGGAGAGAATCGCGATCGAGGTGTTCATGCCGGTCATGTAGTCGACGATGGAGGGACCGACCTTCATCGGGCCCTCGCCGGGTTCGCCGTCGATGTGGCCGGTGACGCTCATCAGCCCGCCCATCGCCTGCAAGATCGCGTCGTAGCCGGCGCGCGGCGCGTAGGGTCCGGTCTGGCCGAAGCCGGTCACCGAACAATAGATGATCCCGGGGTTGATCGCCTTGATCAATTCATAATCGAGGCCGTAGCGCTTGAGATCGCCGACCTTGTAATTCTCCATGAAGACGTCGCAGTCCTTGGCGAGATCGCGGATGATCTGCTGCCCTTCAGGCGAGGCGATATTGATGGTGACCGAGCGCTTGTTGCGGTTGGCGCAGAGATAGAACGAATTGTTGTTGTTCTCCTTGCCCTCCGGATCGACCAGGTAAGGCGGGCCAAAGGCGCGCGCGTCGTCGCCGGTGCCGGGCCGCTCGATCTTGATCACGTCGGCGCCGAGATCGGCCAGCATCTGCGCCGACAGCGGTCCCGCCAGCACGCGGGTGAGATCAAGAATCTTGATGCCTGAGAGCGGCAGGGCCGACATAAGTTTCCTCCGGAAATGGTTGGGTCGCGCGGCCAAATCCGGCGCGGAGCCGAGCTTGCGGATACACCATTTTTGCGCCGGGAGCACTGCGTCTGGGGCATGCCGGTATCCGCCTGCGGCTTGAATCGAAGCGGCCGCCCTCCGGAAAACTACCTAGGGAGCCTTCCGTAAGCAACGAACCGCAATTTCGCACCGCGGCGGTCCGGTAGGAACCTGGGACTTTCGGAGGCTTCGATGAATCATTCGATTTACAGTGCCGATCGTACAACCCATCTCAAGATCGTGGTCGTTGCCTTGCTCGCCGCGATTGCGGTGACCGCCGTCGCGATCTCTTCCCATGTCAGCTCGGACGCGGGGACCCTCGCGGTCGTCAAGGTCGGGAAGCCGGTTGCGGTGACGAGTTTGGGCACCTCACTCACCCGCTGACGGGAGAAGCGTCATGCGAACCGCAGGGCGTGCCGGAAAAAAGACTTCAGCTGGGTCCGAGGCCGAGGCGTGGGATCCTCTACTTTGGTCGATTACCACAGCCATTACGGCTGCGATCGTCTATTTGGTCTGTGCGGTCTGAGCTTCCCTATAGCTCGCCGCGGCGTCGCGCTCGGTAGAGAGCCGACGCGACGGCCGGAAGAAATTGCACACCGGCAAAAGTTGCACCGGGCAAAGCTTTCCGCAGAGCGCGGCTTCATCGCGCGTCACCTGGAGAATACGGCCTTTCTGCATCATCGCGATCATGGCACGTGGGTTGCTTGCACTTCGGCGCTGATCCCCAGAGTGCCAAGATGCAAATTCAGTCCTCTTCTTCCTATTTCGGTTCGACTGCAACCAGGACGATGCCGAACGCCGGTGCGGCCAGTTCCGCGAGCAGCGTCAGCGCGGCGAGCTCCCTGAGTGCCGGAAAGGTTTCCAAGGGCGATGATGTGGTGCAGGAGTTCCTGGACTACGCCAAGATGGACCCGATGGAGCGGCTCCGCGCGAACATCCTGAAAAGCATGGGGCTGACCGAGGACGATCTGAAGAACATGTCGCCCGAGCAGCAGAAGGCCGTCGAGCAGAAGATCGAGCAGCTCATCAAGCAGCAGCTTGAGAAGAACGCAAACAAGCCGGGTCAGTTCGTCAACCTGTCGGCGTGACTACCAGTTCTCGCCGAACGGCCTCAGCTCGGTCAGGAACGACCAGGCCGAGCGGGGCTGATGCGCGAGGTGCCAGGCTTCATCCGCGATCGCGGACGGCTGGATGAAGAAGTCGTCGGGCTTGCCTTTGAAGCGCTCGCGGGTCCAGGCGAGGTCGATCACGGCGTCGATCACGATATAGGCGACATGGACGCCTTTCGGACCCATCTCGCGGGCGATCGACTCCGCGAGAATCCGCTGCGCGGCCTTGGTGGGCGCAAAGCCCGCGAAGCTTGCCTTGCCGCGTAGTGCCGAGGTGTTGCCGGTACAGATCAGCGCGCCGCCGTCACCCGCCATCTTCGGCGCGGCCCAGCGCGCCAGATGCAAGAGCGCCATCACATTGACCTGGAAATTCCGCTCGAGGATGTCGGGCGAAATGTCGAGGAACGAGCCGAAGGCGCCGCCAACGGCATTGTGGATCACGACCCTGGGGGCGCCTGCCCGCTGCTCAATGCCATCGAGCGCCGCGAGCAGGTTCGCGGTGTCGGAAACGTCGCACGGCACCGCAAGACTGTCGGGCAGCGTCTTCGCCAGCTCGCCGAGCCGTTCTGCATTGCGCGCGATCATGGCGACCCCGTAGCCGCCCTCGTGGAAACGCCGCGCCATGGCGGCGCCGGTGCCGGGCCCAACGCCCGTGATGATCGCCAGCGGCTTCATGATCGGCGCTCCGTCCCTATTGAATGATGCGTGTCATTCAAATAGGGCCGGAAGTGCGTCAAAGTCAATGCGACCGGCGCCGCGCCACCCTTCACAGCATCGCGATGCAGTCGATCTCGATTCCGTCAGAACAGCCGCGCGCCGTTCGGAACGCGCTTGTCCGGCGAGAACAGCACGACATTGCCCTGCTCGTCCGGAAAGCCGAGGGTCAGCACTTCCGACATGAACTTGCCGATCTGGCGCGGCGGGAAATTGACGACGGCCGCGACCTGCCGTCCGACAAGGCTCGCCGCCTCATAGTTCTGCGTGAGCTGCGCGCTCGACCTTCTTGTGCCGATGCCGGGCCCGAAATCGATGGTCAGCTTGAATGCGGGCTTGCGCGCTTCCGGAAACGGATCGGCCGCGATGATGGTGCCGACGCGGATGTCGACGGCGAGGAACTGGTCGAAACTGATCTGCGGCGCGGGCGGCGTGGCGGGGTCGTGAGTGAGATGCATTGCGAGGCCTCATCCGTTGCGCGCGCGGGATAGTCGGATATCAAGCCAGCCAAGCGTATTCACCGTCAACTGGTCGTCCGTATTGATAACGACGGTCGTGGTCTCGGCCTCGATGACGGCGGGCCCCGTGATGGCGTGGCCGGGCCGGAGGTCGTCGAGCGCATAGACCGGCACTTCCAGCCATTTGCCGAAAAGCGCCTTACGCGTTCCGCGCGGCTTGCAGGGCGCGGTCGAGGACACGGCTGTCGCGCCGCTCTCTCCCGCAGCCACCGCGCCGACCGCGGCGACGCGGGCATTGACGAACACGACCTCCTGGTCGCGCGAGGCATAGGTATAGAGCTCTTCGTGCCGGACGTGGAAGCGGTCCTCGATCTCGGCGATCAGCGTGGGCGAGTTGAGATCGATGCCGTCCAGCCGCACGTCGATCTCAAAAATCTGCTCGCCATAGCGCATCTCGGCGGAACGCTCGACGACGATGGGTCCGTCAAACCAGCTGCGCAGCCGTTCGACGGCGCGCTCTTCAAGCTCAGCGAAAATCTCGCGCACCTCGGCCGCGGTCGAGCGCGCACCGGTCTCGAAATGGGTGCGGCCGACTTCATAGCGAAGATCGCTGGTCAGCATGCCCCAGGCCGACAGCACCGAGGCCGTGGTCGGGACGATGATGCGCGTGAGTTCAAGCTCGCGCGCGACTTCGGCCGCATGCAGGCCGGCAGCGCCGCCGAAGCTGAGCAGCGCGAAGCGGCGGGGATCGACGCCGCGCCGCAGGGTCATCAGGCGGATGCCGTCGGCCATCTTCAGATTGACCAGGCGGAAGATGCCGGCGGCGGCCTCGTCGCGCGTGATCTTCAGTGACGCGGCGAGCCGGTCGATCGCGGCTTCCGCCGCTTTGGTGTCGAGCGGCCTTTTTCCTCCCATGAAGGCGGCGGGATCGAGATAGCCAAGCACGACATTCGCGTCGGTCACGGTCGCAGCCGTGCCGCCCTGGCCATAACAGGCCGGGCCCGGCACCGCGCCGGCGCTTTGCGGGCCGACATGAAAGATGCCACCGGAATCGACCGATGCGATCGAGCCGCCACCGGCGGCGATCGAGGAGATGTCGAGGCTGCGCAGCGCAATGCGCTCGCCGGCGAGGCCGCCATCGGCCGACAGCGTCACGCTGCCGTCCGCGATCAGCGAAATGTCGGTGGAGGTGCCGCCCATGTCGAAGGCAACAATATCGGGAATGCCGAGCATCGCCGCGCAGCGCCGGCAGCCGGACATGCCGCCCGCCGGGCCCGACAACACGGTCGCCGCCGCGAGCCGCGCGGCCTCCTCCACCGGCGCCATGCCGCCATGGGACAGGATGATGAAGAGCGAGCCCTTGAAGCCGGCTTCGCTGAGGCGCTTTTCCAGCCGCTCCAGATAATGACGAACAATCGGCCGGACATAGGCGTTCACGACCGTGGTCGAGACGCGCTCATATTCCTTGATCTGCGGCAGCACATCGCTTGAGCGCGACACGCTGACACCAGGCAATTCGCGCACGAGGCGCTCGCTTGCCGCGATCTCATGAGCCGGATTGCGATAGGCATGCAGGAAGCAGATCGCGACCGAGGTCGCGCCCGACTCCCTGATCGCGGCGATGGCCTTGCTGAGCGAGGCCTCGTCGAGCGGCGTCGATACCTCGCCGCCGGCTCTCAACCGCTCGCGCACGCCAAAGCGCAGCTCGCGCGGCACCAGCGGCTCCGGCGGCGGCGAGCGCAGGTCGTAGCGATTGCCCTTCAGCCCCTCGCGCATCTCCAAGACGTCGCGATGGCCTTCGGTCGTGAGCAGCGCGACTTTCGAGCCCTTGCGCTCCAGGAGCGCGTTGGTCGCAACCGTGGTGCCGTGCACGAGACGCTGGGTCTGCGCCAGCATCTTTTCGCGCGAAAGATTCAAGCGGCGCGCCAGTTCATCAAGCCCAGCCATGACGCCGATCGATTGGTCTTGCGGCGTCGAGAGCGATTTCGCGAAGATGGTGCGGCCGCCCGCATCGATCGCGACGAGATCGGTGAAGGTGCCGCCGACGTCAATTCCGATGATCAGCATGATCAGGCTTTCACCGCGGGACGCTGACAAGGCCCTGCAGCCGGTCATGCGCGCGCGCCTCTTGTAAGCGCTTTGCGGGCGGTCCCCATCCACCGCCGCCGCCCGAGCGTACCTCGAGGCAATCGCCCGGCCTGATCTCGATGCCGGTCTCCTTGGTGCCCAACACACGCGGCGGCCTGCCTTCGCTGAGCAGCCGATAGCGATGCGGCGCGCCATCCTCGCCGCCGAGCATGCCGCAGGCGCCGTAGCGCACGCCGTCGCCTGCGGTGTTACCGAGGGCGATCTTCTCGGTTTCGATCACAAGGTCGAGCGCGACGCCGAGCCCGCCGCGATACTGGCCGTCGCCGCCGGAATCGGCGAGGAATTCGTGAAGGCGGAAATGCAGGGGAAAGCGCGCTTCCGCAACTTCGATGCTGCCGAATTTCAGACCGCCGACGGTGTGCCACTCGCCGATCGACGACCACCCGTCGCCGCCCGGAGAAGCACCACCGCCCGGGCGCGCGTGAAACATGTGCCAGATGAAGCCGCGCCCGGTAGCCGGGTTCTCGCCCTGGATCGCGATGCGGAAGCGCCGGCCCCAGCCGGCCATGACGCGATCGGGACAGGAGCCGGCAAGCGCTTTCACGATCGCCTCGACGATCTCGTCGGAAGGATGGCTGGTGCACATCGTCACCGGCCTGCCGGGATCGGCCCAGACGATGGTGCCCTGCTTTGCCACCACTTTCAGCAGACGCAGCACCCCGGAATTCTTCGGCGTATCCGGATCGATCAGATAGGCCAACGCCATGGTGACCGCCGCATGCATGTTGGCATGCGAGGAGTTCATGAAGCTCGTCACCTGCGGGTCGCTGGCGGAGAGATCGACCTCGATGTCGCTGCCGCTCTTGGTGACCTTGGCGGCGATACGGATGTCGTTATTGCCGCGGCCGTCGTCATCGAGGAAGGCTTCGCCAAAGAAGGTGCCGTCCTTCCAGGTCGCGACCACCGCGCGCGCCTGTGCTTCGGCGGCATCCAGCACCGCCTCGATCGCCGCCTCGACGGTCGCTGCGCCAAGTTCAGCGAACAGCTTCTGCAGGCGGCGCTCGCCGAGATGCGCGGCTCCGATCATCGCCGAGAGATCGCCGCGGAAGTCGTGGGGATTGCGCACATTGAGCGCGATCATGTCGAGGATGTCGTCCCGGAGCCTGCCGGCCTCGTACAGCTTGATCGGCGGGATCCGCAGGCCTTCCTGCCATATCTCGGTGGCGTCGGGGTTGTAGGCGCCGTGGGTGGCGCCGCCGATGTCGCTCTGATGCGCCCGCACCACGGTCCAGAGCAGCCGGCGGCCACCGTCGAAGACAGGCACGAAGGCGGTCACGTCAGGCAGATGGCTGCCGCCGTGATAGGGATCGTTCATCAGGATCACGTCGCCGGGCGCGACGTCGTTGAAGCGCTCCTCCACCGCGCGCGTCGCCCAGGGCAGCGCGCCGACATGGACCGGAATGTGGTCGGCCTGCGCGATCAGCCGCCCCTTCACGTCGCAGACCGCAAGCGAGAAATCGCGGCTTGAGTTCAATATCTGCGAATAGGAGGTGCGCAGCATGGCCTCGCCCATCTCGGCCACGATCGAGCTAAGCCGATGCTGGACGACGGAACGCGTGATGGGGTCAATGGTGAGGGACATGGACGGCCTGTGGCGCTGGGCTGACGGATTCCAAATCAGCCCTTTTTCTTTGCTTTCTTGGCGGGTTTCTTTGCTTTCTTGGCGGGCTTCGCTTTGGCGGCCTTCGCGGTCTTTTCCTTGGCAACCTTTTCCCTGGCGGCCTGCTCGCTGGCAGCCTGCTCGCTGGCAGCCTTGGCCGCCGCCTGCTCTTCGATGACTCGCTTCATCGAACGCATATAGGAATCGGCCGCGTTGTCGGCCGTGATCTCCAGCCGCCTCGCCGCGGCAGCCGCTAGCTCGAGCGTATTCCCGGCGAGATCCTTGAAGCGCGCCTTGGCGTCTTTATCCTTGGCCTTGGCCGCCTGCCCCATCAACCGACCGTGCCGCTTCCTGGCGGCCGCAGTCAGCGTCCTGATCTGCTGTTTCGCCATCGACCGAATGACAGTGTCGAGGTCCGCTGCGGCCATCTGCTGTTTCCCGCGAAATGATATTCGCAGGCTTGATACACCGGCTCCCTGCTTTGATCAAATCGCGCCAATGGCGCCTCGCCTCACTGCATCACAAGGCGGCACTTCGACGTGGACAGCGGCTGGAACGCCTCGTTGGCAGCGATCGTCTCCTTCACATTATAATAGCCCCACTTCTCCTTGACGTCGCCGGGCGCCTTCACCTGCACCAGGTACATGTCGTGGACCATGCGGCCGTCCGCGCGGATCTTGCCGTGGCGCGCGAACATGTCGTCGATCGGCATCGACTTGAGCTCTTTCATCACGGCGGCCGCGTCGTCGGTCTTTGTCGCCTGCACGGCTTTCAGATAGTTGGTGACGGCGGAATAGGCCCCGGCCTGTACGAAATTCGGCATTTTGCCGAACTTGGCGAAGAAGCGCTTGCTCCATTGCCGCGAGAGGTCGTCGAGGTCCCAATAGAACGGCTCGACCAGCAGCATGCCCTGCGTGGCCGCTGCCCCCAGCGCATTGACCTCGGTGATGGTGCCGACCAGCGGCACGATGGTCTGGCCGGGTGTGATGTTGAAATCCTTCGCCGCCTTGATGGAGTTCAAGAGGTCGGCACCGGCATTGGCGAAGCCGATCACCTTGGCTTTCGAGGCCTGCGCCTGCAGCAGGAAGGACGACAGGTCGGTGGTGCTGATCGGGTGATAGACCGTGCCGACCACGGTGCCGCCCGAGCGGCCGATGGCGTCGGAAGCTTCCGCCACCAGCGACTTGCCGAGCGCGTAATCGACGGCGACGAAATACCAGGTGTCGAGGCCGAGCGATTTGACGATGCGCGACTGGCCGTTGGCAAAGGAATAGGTGTCCCAGGTATAGCTGATGGTGTTGGGCGAGCACTGCTCGTTGGTGAGCCGGGTCGAGCCGGAGCCGGTGACGATCAGCATGCGGCCCTTCGCTTCCGCCACGCTCGACACCGCCAGCGCCACGCCGGAATTGATGACATCGGTGATCAGGTCGACGCCGCCGGTGTCATACCATTGCCGCGCGATGCCGGTCGCAATGTCGGGCTTGTTCTGGTGATCGGCCGACACCAGCTCGATCTTGAAGGCCGGCTTTTTTCTCGACGAAATCGTCGATCGCCATCTGCGCGGCGGTGACCGCACTGGCGCCGGCGAGATCGGAGAACACGCCGGCCATGTCGGTGAGCACGCCGATCTTCACCGTACCATCGGAAATTCCCGGCGCTTGCGCCAGCGCACCGGCGCATCCGGCCGCAAGCCACGCCGCAAGCACGCCTGCGCGTGCAATCCCTGTCCTCATGGCAACCTCCCCTGCTCGCGCGACTTGGGCGCGCGTTTCCTGTTGTCCGTATTGCCGGCTATTCGGCCGCCTGCGGCCTCGTGTCGTTGCGACGCAGATTGCGCCGCGCCCAGGCGGCGACCTCTTCCATCGTCGCCCGCGTCTCCGGCAGGAACGGGAAGATTGGGTAGACGTGGACTGAATCCTCGACCACGCGCAGCGTCACATCGACGCCGGCCTCCTCCGCGCGCTCCGCCAAGCGAGTCGTGTCGCTGAGCAACACCTCGCCCTGGCTCGCCGTGACGAACAGCGGCGGCAGGCCGGCGAGATCACCGAACAGCGGCGACACCAGCGGATCGGTTGGCTCATGCCCCTGGAAATAGGACGCGCCCATGAAGGTGAGCAGGTCGCGGTTGGCGGCGGGATCGTCGCCGTTGAAGGCGCGGATCGTCGAGCCCGACAGGGTCAGGTCGGCGAACGGCGCCACCGACAGGATCGCCGCGGGCAAGGGATCGCCGGCATTGCGCAGCGCCAGCACCAGCGCCACCGCCAGACCGCCGCCGGCCGACTCGCCGGAGACCATAATCGAGCTTGCGGGAATACCGCGCGCCAGCAATGCGCGATAGGCGGCAACCGCATCGTCGATCGCCGCGGGATAGGGATGCTCGGGCGCGAGCCGATATTCGACGGTATAGCAAGCTCCTTCGACGGCCGCGGCGAGCCGGCTGGCATATTCCAGCGATCCCCTGGCCGACCCGATCAGATAGCCGCCACCATGGAAATGCAGCACGACATTGCCGTGCGGCGCATCCTGTGCCGCGACGCGCCAGGCCTTGACGTCGCCAAGTTCGTCCTCGACCGCGGTCACGCCGTCAGGCAGCGGAAAGTTGGTGGTGAGGAAACGGTCATAGGCCTCGCGCAACCCGTCATGTCCGCGCGCGACGTCCTCCGGACGGAAGGCGTACTTCCAGAGCTCGAAGGCGCGCTGGCCCTCGGGGCGCTGCAGGCGCTTGCCTTCGCGCAAGCCCGTGACATTAAGCACTTCGCCGGGCGGCCCCTCGGCGACCTTCACGACATCGTAATCCCAGGCGAGGCCCCAGCTCGTCTCGGCCAGCGGATCGATCCGCGCCATACCCTTCCAGCGGCCGTTGCGGTCGCGCACGCGGTTGGTTTCGGTCTCGTGCATGAGCTTGACCGCGGCACGCGCGCCGGCCTGGATGCGGGTCGTGCGCGGCAGGCGCCGCCGCTCATATTCCTTCAGCGCGCCCGGCACATCGTCCCGCCGCCGCGCCAGCACGCGCGCAAAGGTCCAGGCATCCTCGATGCTCTGGCCGGCGCCGGCGGCGAGGAACGGCACCATCGGGTGGGCGGCATCGCCGAGCAGCGTGATGCGGCCATCACTCCAGCTGTCGATGGGATCGCGGTAATACATGCCGGTGATGAAGACGCTGCGGCATTGCTCGAGCATCTTGCGGGCGCGCGGCTCGGCGTCGTCGAAGGAGCGCAGCATCTCGGAAATATCGCCGCTCTCGTCCCAGGATTCGCGTGTCACTTCGCTCGCCGGCACCGAGGCCAGAATGCTGTAGAGATTTTTCGGCCGCACCCAGTAGGTGATCAGCGTCCGGCCCGGGCCGAACCAGTAATTGCCGCGCTCTTCGAGATTGAGGCCTTCGAGCCGCTCCGCCGGGACCAGCGAGCGCCACATCAGGATGTTGGCAAAATGCTTCTGTTCCTGCCCCCGCAGATGCCGGCGCACCACCGAATGGATGCCGTCGCAGCCGACCAGCACGTCGCCGCGCACGGTCTCGCCGTCCGCAAGCTTCACCTCGACGCCGTCGGCGTCCTGCGATACCGCCACGCAGCCCGCGTTCAACCGCTTGGCTTCCGGCGGCACCGCGTCGAACAGGATCTGCACCAGATCGGCGCGATGGATGTTGTACATCGGCGCGCCGTAGCGCTTGGCGGCCTCGTCGCCGAGCGGCGCCTGGTAGAGCATCTTTCCGGTGCGCAGGTCGCGGTAATCATAGGACTGCGGCTTGACGCCAACGCTGCGGATCGCGGTCTCGAGCCCGAGCTCGCGCAGCACGATCGCGGCATTGGCGGCGATCTGGATGCCGGCGCCGATTTCGCTCAGCACTTTGGCCTGTTCGAGGACGAGAGCGTCAATGCCTTGATGACGCAGCGCAATCGCAGTAGTCAGTCCGCCGATGCCGCCGCCCGCAACGAGTACGCGCATGGTCCGTCTCCGCCCTGAAATTATATTAAGCGATTTCGCTTAAATTAAGTTAGGATCAATTCGCATGTCAAGCAGGCGAACGGGCGCGCGCGCCACCTCGGAAGAGACGCGGAACCAGATCAAGGCCGCGGCGCAGATGCTGTTTGCCCGCCACGGCGTCGACGCGGTGACCGTGCAGCAGATCGTCGATGCGGCCGGACAGCGCAACAACGCCGCCCTGCACTATCATTTCGGCTCCAAGGAGGAGCTGATCCGCCAGATGGTGGTGGACGGCGCGGCCGTGCTCGACAAGCGGCGGCGCGAAATGCTCGACGCCATCGAGGCGCGCGGCGGGCCCAAAAGCATCCGCGAGGTGATGCTGGTGCTGGTCATGCCCGTGATCGAGCTCGGCGAGGACGAGCGCTGGCGCGGCTATATCCGCTTCACCTCGAACCTGCAGGCTTCCGATCCCAAAACGCTGCGCGCCGCGCTCAACAACCGCTGGAATACCGGTTACGTCGCCTGCTTCGACTACCTGAAGCAAATGCTGCCGCTGCCATCAGACATCATCGAGCAGCGGCTGTCGATCTTCTCGATCTATGCCAACTCGATCCTGTCGGCGCATGAAGCGGCGCTGGAATCGCGCAACACCAGGAGCAGCCGGCTCTGGGGCCAGCGCTTCACCATCGAGAACATTCTCGACACGCTGGAAGCGGCGATTACCTGCCCGGTGTCGAAAGCGACGCTGGCGAGGTTAAAGGAAGAGTGACGAGAGCACCCGCTGACGCATTGCGTCACGGCCTCCAGCTCCGGCGCAGGCCCGCGACGTAAGCGTCCCGCACCGCGTCGAGGTCGATGGCATCGGGGGCGATCAGCCATTGCGACATGATCCCGCGCATCGCGCCGGAGATGGCAACGGCCTCGGCGACCGGATCGATGTCGGCGCGGATGTCGCCCTTCTGCTGCGCGGTGCGAATTTGCGCGGCGATGCGGTCGATCCATTCCTGGTTGAGACGCGCGATCACCTCGGCAATCGAGGGCCAGCGCAGGCCCGCGTTCATGACCTCGTAGAACGCGTGCAGCTTCTTGGGCCAGCCTCGGCTGTCATCGAGATAGAAGGCGATCGCCGCCAGCAGCGAATCGATGCCGCCGTCCCCCGGCAGGTTCTTTTCGCTCAGCCGCTTGCGATAGTTCTTCACCGCATGCTCGGCGACGGCCGCGAGCAGGGCTTCGCGGCTCTCGAAATAATGCGCCGGCAGCGCGCGGCTGTAGCCGGCCTCTTCGCCTGCTTCCGCCAGCGTCAGCTGATCGACGCCGCGCCGCGCCACGATCTCGAACGCGGCCTGCACGATCCTGCTCTCGGCCTCGCGCCGCCGTTCGGCCTGCGTACGTCCAGTCTCGGCAGTCTTGCGCAGCGCGGCAGGCATGGCCTACTCCGCGGCTTGCTGCAGGACCGGCGCGGCACGCTGCAGCGACGGCAGCACAATCGGCTTCGGACCGGAGAAATCGAGCGTGTCGTCCTCGATGGGGCCGCGCAGCAACGTCTTGCGGTCCCAGAAATAGTTCGACTCCGTGATCCACGGAAACTCCGCGCCCTGCCGCGGCATCTTGCCGGCGGCGCGCAGGATGTAGCCGGAAATGAACGGCATCCGGCGCGGCGGTTTGGCGAACACCCCGTTGTCCGCGCGCGGCGTGACCTGCTTCGCGCCAGTGTCGCCCATATGCTGCAACAGGCGGCAGGCATAATCCGCGACCAGATCGACCTTCAGCGTCCAGGACGCGTTGAAGTAGCCGGTGAAATAGATCAGGTTCGGTACGTTCGAATACATCAGGCCCTTGTAGGTGATCAGCTTGCCGGGCTCGATCGGCTGCCCGTCGACCACATATTTCACGCCGCCAAGCGCCTGCAGGACAAGGCCCGTGGCGGTAATGATGATGTCGGCGTCGAGACGGCCGCCGCCCCTTAGCTGGATGCCGGTCGCATCGAAGCGCTCGATCTGGTCGGTGACTATCTTCACCTTGCCGTCCCGGATCACCTTGAACATGTCGCCGTCAGGCACGCGGCAGATGCGCTGTTGCCCCGGCCAGTAATCGGGCGTGAAATGCTTGATGTCGCAGCCCGGACCGATCTCGGCCTTCACCAGATCGATCAGCATCTGCTTGGCGCGCTTGGGATCCTTTGCAAACCGCTTCGCTCGCATCCGTCCGGTGATGATGGTCCGCCAGCGCGTCGCCTGATAGGCGAGCTTTGACGGCAGGAAGGTTTTCAGGAAGGAGTTGAAGGCGTCCTCGGACGGCCGGCTCACCACATAGGTCGGCGAGCGCTGCAGCTGGATGACCTCGGCCGCCTTCTCGGCCAGCGCCGGCGCCAACGTCACCGCGGTTGCGCCGGAGCCGACGATGACGATGCGCTTGCCGGCGTAGTCGAGATCTTCGGGCCAGAACTGCGGATGGACCAGCCGGCCCTTGTAGTCGTTGTAGCCCGGCCATTCCGGCAGATAGCCTTCATCGTGGCTGTAGTAGCCGGCGCAGGAGAAGATAAAGGGGGTTTGCAGTTGGATGCGGCGGCCGTCGGCCTGCTCGACCTCCAGCGTCCACAGCGATTGCTCCGACGACCAGGCGGCGCTGATGATCTTATGCTGGTAGCGGATGTGACGGTTCAGATCGTTCTCCGCCGCCGTCTCCTCGATGTATTGAATGATCGCGCCGGCTTCGCTGATCGCCTTGGGATGCTTCCACGGCTTGAAGGCATAGCCCATGGTGTGCATGTCGCTGTCGGAGCGGATGCCGGGATAACGGAACAGGTCCCAGGTGCCGCCCATGCGCGGCTTGGTCTCGAGGATCACGAAGGATTTGCCCGGCAGCCGCGTCTTCAGGTAGCGCGCCGCACCGATCCCCGACAGGCCTGCGCCTACGATAATCACGTCAAACCGCTCGATCGTCATGGATCACCGCCGTCCGAAGGGTCAAAATATTTGTTTGTCAACAAGCAAACATATTCACCGGGATTTGTCAATGCGGCGCAGGTGCTCGACGATCCTGGGAAGTCCGCGTGCGATCCAGCGCCCCTCTCCAACGGGTTGGCCGGTGGTCCGATGCTGCGTGTTATTTCGTGCAACCAGCAAAAGCTGGCGATTGGCGCCGCGCATCAAAAATAAAATGCTGATCCTGCAATACAACTGCAACGATGATTGACAATTTTGACGTGTGAACACAAACTCCAAAACGTTGGTGACAGCGAAGGGCTATTTCCTTCGACAAGATGAAGAGATTTTCTAGAGCCATTGAAGCCGGCCTTCCCGGGACAGCATCAATCCTGTTGACGCTTCGGCAAGACGCATCGTGATCGACGGCTCAAGTTATTGAGCGAGCGCATGGAATTGTGCTTGCAACATGGGGGCCGATATGGCGCGCGATAGCGATGACTTTCATGGATCGCCGGCTTCCATCTACTGGTTTGGCCTCGCCGTTTTCGTCGTCTTGATGGCAGTGGCCCATGGCGCCGCTGCGCTTTTGCCGCTGCCCCCCGCCCACGCCTATGATCGCTTCCACCATTACGTCATTTTCACGATTTACGCCTGTATTATCCTGCTGACGCCCGCGCTTTGCTTCCACATCTTCTCTCGTGCAGACGCTTCCAACAGCTATTGGCGCGCGTTCTGGACGTTCGCCTATCTCGCGCTGCTGGTTCATTTGGCTTGGGCCTTCTTCGGCAGCTGCGGCAGCAGCGTCGACGCGGTCTTTCACCATACCCAACTGCCCAAATGCAGGGTCGATCATCCCAGGCCCGACTTGTTCCTGGCGGCCTGGTGGGGAATGGACGTCATCCTCGCCTGGACTCTCGCAGACAACATCAAATGGGTGCGCGTGCAGCGTGGCGCGGTCCATTTGCTGGCATTCCTGATGTTCTTTGGCGCCTTTGTGCTCGCCGACAAGGCCGAAATCGGCGCGCGCCTGCTTGGGATCATGATGACCATCACCGTCATCGGCTGTCTCCTGATCCATCTGGTTGTCAGCGAAAACGACCCGAAGTCGCTCCTGATGGTCGCCTATGTGAAGTTTTTCCAGTTCCTGAACCTGTTCGTGGTTTGGCACAAGCTGCCGACGTTGCTGGCGGTCACCAATCTGGTCGCGTTGCGCGAGGTTCTGCGGGCCAGGAATTTGTACAATACCTCCGATATTCCGGTGACGGTGAAGGAGGCCCTGCGGCAGGTAACGCCACCGGATGCCAAATATCTCGCCGAGCGGGAGGAGGACGGTCAGTACAACGACCTGTCAAAGCCCACCATGGGCAACGCCGCGTTCGATGGCCCGGACTTCACCCTCAGCAATCAGGGCGCCCGGTTCGGCCGCAACATTCCACTGAGCGAAGTGGACCCTCTTCGAGACGGCGCGATCCTTGATCCCAACCCCCGATTGGTCAGCAATCGGCTGCTGGCGCGCCCAAGCAAAACCGGCGAACCCGATGGCTTTGCACCCGCCACGATCCTCAATCTGCTCGCAGCCGCCTGGATTCAGTTCCAGACGCACGACTGGTTCAATCACGGCAATCCGCGGATCATCACCGACGAAGCATTCGAAGTGCCGATCCCGGAGGGCGATTCATGGCCGGACCCAACGATGCGCGTCCGCCGCACCCGGGCTGATCCGACGCGTCGCAAGAACGACGGCGCCGGGCCCGAGACGTTCGCGAATGCCGAAACGCACTGGTGGGACAGCTCCCAGATCTATGGCGACAGCCGGCAAGCATTGATGCAGTACCGATCGCGCCAAGACGGGAAGCTCAACATCGACCCGAAGACCAGGCGCATTCCACTGGACGCGTCCGGAATCGAGCGAACGGGTCTCACATCGAATTGGTGGCTCGGCCTGAGCCTGCTCCACAATATCTTCACGTTCGAACACAACGCCATTTGCGATCATATCATCCAGGCCTATCCGGAATGGCGGGAACAGCCGAACGGCGACGAACAGATTTTCCGCGTCGCCCGGCTCGTCAACAACGCCCTGATCTCGAAGATTCACACGGTGGATTGGACCCCGGCAATCCTCACCCACCCCGCTCTGCAGGTCGTGATGAACGCCGACTGGTGGGGTCTGGCCGGGGAGCAGGTGAAGAAGTATTTCGGCCGCATCGGCGCCAGTGAGGCGGTCAGCGGCATTCCGGGCTCGGCGACGAATCACGATGGCGCGGATTATTGCCTGACCGAGGAGTTCGCCTCGGTCTATCGACTGCATCCGCTGCTCCCCAACGACATTCAACTCGTCTCGCACGCGTCAGGAGAAAAGGGACGCGTGTTGAAATTCGAGGCGGACAGCCTCGACGATCCGGACCTGATCGTCGGCCCAAACGCGATGACGAATGCCTTGCGTGACCCCAACGTAACGCTCACCGACGTGGTCTACACGTTCGGGGTCCACAATCCCGGTGCGGTTCAGTTGAAAAATTTCCCCAACTGGATGCGGCGTATGCACCGGCGCAATGGCCAGAATCTGGAAGAGCTGATCGACCTCGCCGCCATCGATATCATCCGCGACCGGGAGCGCGGCGTGCCGCGCTATAACCGGTTCCGGGAGCTGTTCCATATGCCGCGCATCAACTCCTTTGAGCAGATGAGCGACGATCCCGAAATCGTCCGCACCCTGCGCGAGGTCTACGGCCATCCTGACAAGGTGGATCTGATGGTCGGCATGTATGCGGAAAAGCCGCCCAAGGGATTCGGCTTCAGCGACACCGCGTTCCGTGTCTTCATCCTGATGGCGCCGCGACGGCTGAAGAGCGACCGCTTCCTCACCAACGATTTCACGGAAGCCGTGTACACAAAGGCAGGAATCGACTGGATCAAAGACAACAACATGTCGACGGTGTTGCAGCGCCATTTCCCCGAGCTGACGCCCGTGTTGCAGCAGGTTTCCAATGCCTTTGCGCCATGGCCCAACCCACCGGGGAAACTTCAGAGCACTTGAAGCCTAGAGCATGATCCGGAAAAGTGTGTAGCGGTTTTCCGAAAAGATCATGCGCAAACAAGAGTTTAGAGCGCGATGGTGATTTATCCTAATCCCATCGCGCTCTAGCGCGCGCCGACGACGGTGCGCGCCGCGGCGAGCTGCGAACGCAGCAGCAGATAGAACGCGACGACGTGCGTGATCATCAGGATCGGCACGAAGAGGATCGGGATCGCGTAGACCGCGCCCAACTCTCCCGCGAGCGCGGGAAGGTTGGCCTGGGTAGCGTGGTAGTAGTCGATGAGGATGTCGGCCGCCCCCACGACATTAAATGCGACGACGAACAGCCAGAACAGCGGGCGGATCCTGACCGTGAGCAGTGCGGCCATGGCCAGCAGTCCGGTTGCGAAGTCGGCGTAGGCGGCGAACGAGGCGAAGTCGGCCGGCAGCCTGGGGCCGACGACGCCTGGAAGGATGAAGACCAGCCCGAAGAAACGGAAGCTGTGCAGGGTCGCAATGGCGCGCTGCGCTTCGAGGTGGTCCATCGCCTTGAGGCGTGGCCAGATGTAGACGCCAAAGCAAAGCAGCCAGGCGACATAGCCAAGCGCGAGATGAATTTGGAACAGGGTTTCCGGCGACATGTGACGTCCTATCAGCTGTGAGGTGAAGTGGCCTCGAACACCGCGGTCAGGATGCCGAGCCGGCCTTCGATCAGATTGCGTCCGAGATTGCCGGAGAGCTGCGCGAAGTCCGGCCCCATCACCACGCCGAGATTGGGCGACGGCGGTGGCCCCGACGCGCGCAGCTGCGCGACCCAGGCCTTGGCTGTCTCGCTGTCGTCCTGCCAGGCCAACGTGCGGAAACCGGCGCCCTCGATTGCCGTGCGCGTCGCGTCGGCCGTCAGAAGAAAGCTCGTTGCCGGCGTCCGCGCCCAGGGCACGGGATAATGCGGCTCGCCTTGCTTCGATACGACATCGTAGGTCGCGAACCGCCCGCCCGGCTTCAGCACGCGTTGGATCTCGCGATAGAGCCGTGGCCGGTCGGCGATGTTCATGGCGACGTGCTGCAGGAACACCGCATCGAAACGGCGGTCGTCGAAGGCAAGTTTCAGCGCGTTGCCGGTCTCGAAGGCCACCTGCCCGCTCTGTCCCGTCCACGCGGTCAGATAGCGCGCGGCGTCCACGAAGGGCTCGCTGAGGTCGACCCCGGTGACGTGACAGCCACAGCTTGCCGCCAGAAGGCGCGCCGGGCCGCCAACGCCGGAGCCGATGTCGAGGACCGACATGTCCGCCGTGATCCCGGCCAGTTTCGCGAGCTCCGTGGTCGCAGCCGACCCCCTGGTGTGGAACTGGTCGAGGCCGGCGAGTAGCGCCGGCGCAAGCCGCTGATCCTCGGGCCCGAACACGGCAAGCGCCGTCTTCAGCCGTTCGGTCAGCCCGGTCGCGCGATAATGGTCGCGCACGCCTTCCAGCACATCGGTCATGTCGGAACTCCATCGGATCATTTGCAGGCTAGACGTAGGGCCGCTTCCCACGAGCGACTATCCGCGATAATGTCGACAGGCCATGAAGCAGAACTTCACAGTCCGGCATGGCGCGCTCGACGGCGTGGAGGCGTTTCTGAGCGTCGCCCAGCACCGCAGCTTTCGCCGGGCCGCCGACGAACTCGGCGTGACCCCGTCGGCGATCAGCCAGGCGGTCCGCACGCTCGAGGCGCGCGTCGGCGCCGCGCTCTTCATCCGCACCACGCGCAGTGTCGGCCTCACCGAAGCCGGCGAAAAATTCATCTCGCGCGCCAAGCCCGCCTTCGAGGAGCTCGTCGCCGCGAGCAAAGTCGCGCGCGACCTCGGACAGCGGCCGGCCGGACTGCTGCGCCTTTCGGTACCGCGCGCGGTGGTGCCGATACTCCTTGAGCCTCTCATCGCGTCTTTCTGCCAGGCCTATCCCGAAGTCGAGGTCGAGATCGCCGCCAGCGAGGAACTGATCGACCTCGCGGCCCAAGGATTTGACGCCGGCGTCCGGTTCGGCCAGTTCATCGCCGCCGACATGGTCGCAGTCCGGCTGACGCCGCCGTTTCGCTTCATCATCGTCGGCAGCCCCGCCTACCTCGCCCGCAGCAAGCGGCCCGCGCGCCCCGACGATTTGCGCGAGCACGCGTGTCTCAGATGGCGGCGCTCCAGCGGCGCCATCGCGCTATGGTCGCTCAACGACCAGGGCCGCGCGATCGAGATCGCCGTCTCCGGCCCGCTCATCGCCAACGATTTTCCCACGATGCTGGGCGCAGCCCTCGAAGGTGTGGGGTTGGCGCAAGTGCCCGAGCCGATTGCCGCCGCCGCGGTGAAAGCCGGAAAGCTCGTGCATGTGCTGGAGAAGTTCGCGCCGATGGCGCCCGGCGTGTTTCTCTACTATCCCGGCCGCGCTCAGATGCTGCCGAAACTGCGCGCCTTCATCGATCACGTGAAGAGCCGGACGCAGGCCGCGCGGCGTGGCAGAGCGAAGGCTTCGTGACGGCTTTGCTCGAAGAGTCTGGAGCGAAAGCCTGTCGAACAGTTGCATGATCTCCTTTCGCACCAGCGGCTCGCCGCCGCTGACCCGAATCTTTTCGACCCACGTCCACTATCGCGTTCCAGACATCCCGCCAAGCAATGCCGCGAAGCGGCAGAGCGCCTTGCACAATCACACGTCTGTGGCCGCCAGCATGTCGGCGACCGACACGAATTTTTCCCTCGGCTTGCCGAGCAGTGCACCCCTGCGCTTCTCGGCCGCGTCGATGGCAGCCCAATCGCGGTAGGTCACCATCCGAGCGACGCGCGGGCGCAGCCGCGCCAGCAACGCATCGGGATCGCCGGAACGCTGCCCCGCGCGCGCGGGCAGATCCGCAAGAACTGCCTCGGCTGTGGCCATGCCACAGCCGCGGTTGGTGCCAACGGTGCCGCTCGGGCCGCGCTTGCTCCAACCGCAGACGTAGAGGCCGAAGATGACGCACGAGCCGTCTGCCACGCGCCCCTCGATGTTGGCGTGCACGCCCTGACGTTCGTTGTAGGGAACACCGGCCAGAGGGGTGGTGCGACGACCCACGCTGCGAAACACCAGGCCGCAGTCAATGTCCCCTATGGCGCGTGAAGGCTGTTGCGCGAAGGCGATCGTTTGCACCCGGCCCTGCCCCCTGATCGCCACGGGCGAAAGGCCAAACCGGAAGACGCATCGACGACGCTTTGTCGAAACTTGCTGCGAAAACGCGCGGAGCAGCGACAGCTTCTCGGCCAATTCGGGATCTTGCGGGTTTTCCGGAGTGAAGTCATCCGGCGCGACGTCCCGCGGGTCGACCGTCGTCTCGCAGGCCCCCAGGTCGAGGAAATCACGCAGCTCCTTGGCGGTGAACTTCGCTTGAGACGGTTTGCCACGTCCAACCACGTGAATTTCGCGAATGCGGCTTTCCGCCAGAACCTCGAGCGCGTGCCTGACAATGTCTGTCCGGCGCAGCTCGTCGGCGGTTTTTGCAAGGATACGCGCAACGTCGAGCGCCACGTTGCCGTGACCGATCACCGCCGCGGCCTCGCAGTCGAGATTGAAATCACAGTCGCGGTAGTCCGGATGGCCGTTATACCAGGCGACGAAATCGCCGGCGTGATGGCTCCCAGGCAGGTCTTCGCCGGGGACACCCAGCGACCGGCTGGCGTCGGCGCCCGTGGCAAGCACCACCGCGTCATAGCTTTGGCGCAACTCGTCGATGGTGACATCGCGTCCGACCGCGACGCCGCCAATGAAACGAAATCCCGGCGATGTTGCGATCCTGTCGAAGGCCGCCGTGACCAGCTTGAGCTTGGGGTGATCGGGGGCCACACCGAACCGGACGAGCCCGTAGGGCACTGGAAGCCGCTCAAACATGTCGACGGCGAGCGGCGTGCCCGAGCGAAGCAATGCTTCCGTCGCGTAGAAGCCGCTCGGGCCGCTGCCGACCACCGCGATGCGAAAGCCGCCAGCGACCCGGTCGAGAGCGGATCCCGTCATTGTCCGAGTTCTTGCCGGCGCGCGTCTGCACCGGGCAGCGGCGGCAGGCGCGCGGTCAGGACGGGCGTTTCGGCCGCACGCTTGCGGTTGACGTCGATCCAGAACTTCTTGTCGGCAGCAAGACGATAGTCCGGTTCGATGGCTTTGACCGGACAGACCGGAACGCAACCGCCGCAGTCGATGCAGTTCTCGGGATCGATATACGTCATCGTATCGTCCACATGGAAGCACTCGACGGGGCACACGGTGACGCATTCCGTGAATCGACAGCCCCTGCAGCTGTCGGTGACCACATAAGCCATCGTTCGGTATCCTGAAGGATCAGTGAAATGAGACGACCGGGCCGCATTGCGCGCGGTCATCGTTGGCGTCGGCGCCGGTTCAGATCTTGCCGACCTGAACAAGCACGTCCGAGAAGGTTGGTGCTCGGCCGAGGTCGGCAAACGCGGGTGGCGTCAGCGCGTGGACCGTTGCTCCCTTGCGGTTGGAACGATGCCAGTATCCCGACGGCGCGATGACCACTCCCGGCATGACGTCGGGCGAAAGCGTGGCGAAGGCCTCAAACGCACCGCGATCGTTGAACACACGAATCGGCGCTCCGGCCATGATGCCGCGCTGTTCCGCATCATCGGGATGAAGGAACACCGCCTGCTCCTCGCCCGCCTGCGCCGTTTGCGCGGGTAGATTGCCGTAATTCGAATTCAGGAACGCGTGGCTCTTCGGCGAGATCAGGCTGAGCGGATAGCGCTTTGCGAGCGCAGGGGCCGTCCGCGAATTTTCGTTCGGTGGAATGTAATGCGGCAAGGGGTCCACCGGCGTGCCGTCCTGGTCGCCGTTGTAGCCCTGGCGGAACAGCGGCACGACGAAATTGCCGGCGCCGGTGATGGTCGACTTGAACTCGCACTTGCCCGTGGGCGTCGGAAACTTTCCGTCGCGGTGCGGCGCCCAGTCGCCGGCCGACGGCACAGTGAGCCGCGCATAGCCCTTCGCCTTGACGTCCTCCAGCGTAATGCCCTGCAGAACAGGATTGGTCCAATCGAGCGACGCCTCGATCATCTCGTCATCGGTCCGGTAAAAGGACGGATCCTCGATGCCCATGGCCTTCGCCAGGCGACGGAACAGCTCGGTGTTTGACACCGCTTCGCCGAGCGGCTCGATCGCCGCATTGTTATAGGACAGATAGAGATGCCCCCACGAGAACATGATGTCTTTCTGTTCCAGCTGGGTGGTCGCCGGCAGAACGATATCGGCGTATCTGGCCGTGTCGGTCAGGAAGTGTTCGCTGACCACCGTAAACAGATCGTCGCGCTCCAGGCCCTTCTCAAGTTTGGTCTGCTCGGTCACCATGGCCATGGGGTTGGCGTTGTAGACGAACAGCGACTTGATCGGCGGGTCGAAGCCGAGTTCGCCGGTCAGCGCCGGCCCAAGCCGCCACGAATTCAGCACGCGCATCTTTTCCGGCGCCAGCTCGGGGCGCATCAGCACTTCCCATTTAACGGGAAATGCCCAGATAGGAAGCTGAAGCAGGCCGCCGCCGACATGCTTCCATGCGCCGATCAATCCGGGAAGGCAGGCGATCGCGCGCACGGTCTGGCCACCGCCTGCATGCCGCTCCACGGCCACACCGATGCGCACCACGGCCGGGGGCGTAGTGGCGTATTCCCGTGCCAGCTTGACAATATCGTCCACCGGAATGCCGGTCTCTTGCGCGGCGAACTCGGGCGTATAGGTCGACGCCCGTTCCGCCAGCTCGTCGTAGCCGACGGTGTGCTGGTCGATGTAGTCGCGATCGACCAGGTCCTCCTTGATGATGACATGGATCATCGCCAGCGCCAGCGCCGCGTCGGTGCCTGGCCGGATCGGAATGTGCCAGTCGGCCAGCCGCGCCGTGCGCGTCCGCACCGGATCGATCACCACCAACTTGGCGCCGGCCTTCCTGGCCTGCTCGATAAACGGCCAGTGGTGGGAGTTGGTGCCGAGCGTGTTGCACGCCCACAGGAGAATGTATTTCGAGTGCACGAAGCTTTCGGGATCGACCCCGGGGGTCGGGCCGATGGTCATCATATAGGCCGTGCACGAGGCCGAGTTGCAGAAGGTGCGTTCCGACACGGTAGCGCCGAGCTTGTTGAAGAGCGGGTCGCCGACGTTCAGGCCGTTGATGATGCCCTGCGTGCCCAGGTAGCTGTAGGGCAGGATCGCCTGAGCGCCATGTTCGGCGATGATCGACTTCCAGCGCGTGGCAATGGTCTCGATCGCCTCGGCCCAAGAAATCCGTTGAAACTGCCTGGAGCCCTTGGAACCTACCCGCTTGAGCGGATAGAGCACGCGCTTGTCGCTGTAGACGCGTTCCTCGTAATTGTTGACCTTGACGCACAGGCGTCCGCGAGTGAACGGGTGGTCGGGATTGCCGCGCACCGCAATGGCTTTGCCATCCTCGACGGTCGTCAGGATCGAGCAGGTGTCCGGGCAATCATGTGGACAGGCGCCAACTAACGTGGTTCGGGCCATGGGGTCCTCCGCTTCGTGATCCAACGTGGTGTGGAGACTGCAGCGACTGGAACCGGCTGGCTTCTCAGAATATGCGGGGTTCTTTTCTTAAACTGCGCACATCTTGGCGGCCCGGACGTAAATGAGGCTGGCTCTGCCTGCTCCTTGTGCACCCTCAGACGAGCCGACCGGCCCAGGTAAGGCATTAAACTTTAACCGTTAGGCCTCGCTTTCTACCCCACTCCACGAACTCATTCATATCAACCGTCTCCTCCACGAAAACTGCGTAATATTTTGACACCGCGCGGACAAGCATTACCCATGCCTCGAATTGCGCAATTCCCCGACTAGGTTCTAACTGCGGAGTGGCATGCTTTAGCCAATCCCTCGTTTCATTTAGGAAGGTCGTCCACTCCTGTTCGTTCTTGAACTGTGCAGGCCTACGAACCTTCAGAACAGGAAACAAATGAACTTCTTCGCTCTCTTCCATTTGCCCTTCAGCGGCACAGGCAAGAGTGATCGCGCTTTCATATTCCCGTTCGTGAAATAGCTTGATAGCCACATGAATCTGACGGCACGCGGCTTCCTGCTTCGTTACTACGCAGGTCTCAAGACTATCGAGAACTTCTTGCGCTACCATTTGGTGTCCCAGAATTGAGAGATATCAATTCACTTGAAGATACTCTGAGCTGGAGGTTTTAGCGTTCCTTCTGGAGTCACAATCAGCGTGTGGATGTGCCTCAGTGCCTCGGCTGCGGGGTAAATGAAAAAGCACGGCAAGCGCGCAAACGTCGAAAACCCGTTGCTTGATTAGCCATAATCCTGTGGGACAGGCTAGGAGGCTTCCTATGACGTCCAACGAAGAGCGCGAGCAACAAGAGAGAGCCAAACTAGCCTGGATTTCCACGGAACCGAATTCGCCTAACTTCACGCCTGCTCGAGTCCATATTTTGTGGGCCTTCGCGCTATGCAGTGTTATGCGAAATGGTGCGCTGATAGCATTCCTGCGCGACGTTACTTGGCCTTCATGTCTTCATGTTTCGCGGGATTTCCGCGTTCTTCTTAGCGAAGTAGCACTGCGATGAGCCCTTATCAGCGCACCAATTGTCCTAATGGCGTGGCCAGAATTCACAGAGTCTTGTGAATCCCTTAGCGACGCACATGTTAGGCAAATCTGTCGCCGTGGAAATCCAGGCTAGAGGAAATTGGCGTCGAAACCGTAAGGATTGGTCCCTTACGAACAACACCCTGCTTCCGGTTAGGGATAGAGGCGTTGCCTGGCGGTGGCTTCGAGATCCGGATGAAAAGCGCCGTCGGGGCGAAACACGAAATGCGCGGTGGACCTTGCGAATGGCCATCGTCGCGGCAGTGGCGGGTACGATCGCAGCGGTGGCGAGCGTGTGGCCGTTAGGTAGTTTGCTAGTTTCGAAGGTCCGGCGGCACCGGGACAGCCGTCATTGAAGGTGTGAACAAATCAGTTCTGATCAACCACGGGGACGTTGTGGGCGCGGAACAGATCGTTGAGAGCGCGGGCCAGCAGCCCCTGAATGTCCTCGCCTGTGACGGCCTGCACCATCCGGAGGCCTCGCTTGAAATCGGGATTGAGATAAGCCCCGATATGCACCTTGCCCACCCGGCTCGCCGCGACAGGACTACGCTCGACCTTCGGCTTAGGTGCCGGGGTCGTACTGCTGACAGGAAGCGGGGTCACCCGCCCGCTGCTGGTGTTCTCAAGCTGCTTTTGGATCTCCGCCATTCTCGACATGTGATCTCCTGCTTCACAATATCAATTGTTCACGCGCGGGTATCTTCTCCGGCACCACCTTGAAAGCTTCGAGCGCGTTCTCGACACTTCGGATGCGTCTCTCAAGTTCAACAGTTCGATTATTCACAGCTTCACGAACGAACCTGAAGAGATCGTTCAGTTCCTGACCAGCCCTGCCTTCCGGGTCACGTTCCTGCGGCGTCGATCCCGTCACCATCGCCTCGGCATAGGCGATCCGCTGGCACAGATGCACGGGACAGGTGGATAGGCCGTAGAGCTTCTGGAGCATCTCTCTCGTCTCGGCAATGCCAGAAGCCCCGGCGCTCGGATGTATTCCGTTCAGCACCACCATGGCGGACTTGGTACGCGCGAGCCGCAACAGATCGTTGACCTGCGGCAGCGTCTCCAACTCGACGATGCTCGTCCGCGTCGGGATCAGCACGAGGTCGGCGGCTCGGGCTGCGGCAAGGGCGCTGTCGTCCGAACGACCGGCACTATCGATGATCGCAAACTCCACGCCGCTGGCTTCGGCAGTCGCTAGAGTCGGCTGCAGGCGGCTGGCCTGTGCCGAGACCACGGCAGGGCCGTCTTCCGATCTCCGGGCCTTCCACTTGGTGGCTGTCGCCTGCGGATCGAGATCGATGATGGCGACCGGATGCCCGGCTAAGGCGGCGGCGACCGAAAGCCCCACGGAGATCGTGGACTTTCCTGTACCGCCCTTCTGTCCCAGCAGCGAGATTGTGAACATGTTCACACCTGAGTGGTAAAGATGTGAATTGGTGAAGTGATTTGCGGCAATAGGTCAATAAAGATCCCGGCTTCGATGCACAGGGAAGATTGGGCCGAGAACCTGCCCGGCCTCAACATCAAGGCCTTACAAAGGCGGAATCCTTGGCGGCGGTACGCTCGGGTTGCTATGAGATAGCACGGCCAGCAGTTTCTAAGAGGAGCAGGCTAAAAGCATCATGCTCTAGTCTTCGTCCGGCTCGCGCACGACCGGCGGTTCGTCCTCTTCGTCCTCGTCCTCTTCGTCCTCGTCCTCTTCGTCTTCATCAGGATCTCGGGGCGGCATCGTGCTGCCCATGATCACGAAGCAACTCCAGTCGATCAACCTGGTGTAAAATTCCTCGGGGAGGTATGGGGTCATGTTGTTGCTCCTCCGGTATGCATCCAACGCGGAGAGGAAGGCCCCGCTGACATCCAGACAGGGCAACTCCCTTAATCAAGCTGACCGCCTTCTGGCGGTCTTTTTGTTTGGGCGGCCACTTTCTGCGCGGCCCCACGTTCCATCAGACGACGGCTCGATCCGGAAATCATCGAGCCTTTTCCCGGACCTGAGTTGTGCGGTCAGCCAGCGTGGTTGTTTCCCGCGGCCCGCCCAAGTCTCGGACGGCTGGGCGGGATTTCTATACCTCGGAAAAACCTGTGGGTAAGGGCGCCGCGCGTGGCTCACTTTTTTAGTGCTGTCACCCGTATTCTGGCCAAGCTCGCGCAATCGCTGCTCAAGCCGACCTTTCTCGGTCGATATCTTGCGCGCCAAGACCAAGACGACTCGTTCGTGAAGGGACCAAAGCTCGTCCACGGACTTCAATTCGAGATCATGAGGTTTCATTTTCTTAACTCGGATGATTAGTCCTTGTAGCGTTGGATTGGCCCTCTGCGGAATGCCACCTCGTCTGCAAGTTTAGTTGCCTGACGGGGGTGACAGTCGCAGCTACGGCAGCGATACCAAATGCAATCGCTAGCCTGGATTTCCATGGAAGCGGAATCCGCTAACGCGCGATGGGCTTACCAATTCATTTGAACTCAAGAATTTGGCTTAGGGCGTTAGCCTACATGGTGCGCTGATAGCGCAATTTTTCGGTGTTACTTTGCCAATCGCTCCGATACGGAGCGAAGTGACAATTCCAGATTAGGCCGAGGAAACCACTGTCCTGCAGGAGTTTCTGCACAACACTGCCCATTGCGGTGCAGTTTGTTGTTGACACCAGATCTGGCATATATGATTGTGCATATGTGGCTATCAGCGCACCATATAGCCTAACGGATTGTCGCCGCTTCTTCGCCAGGCCGGCGACGGCGCGGCAGCGCCAATACGAGGCCTTGCGCGCCTTCTATGTGGATCAGCTGCCATCAGCCGAGGTGGCGCGGCGCTTCGGCTATTCGGCCGGCGCCTTCCGCGTGCTGTGCCACGCCTTTCGCCACGGCGATCTGCAGGAGTTCTTTTCCGCCACCCGACCGGGCCGGCGCGATCATCCCAAGAAGAGCCCCGCTCATGACCAGATCATCGCGCTGCGCAAGCGTAACTATTCGGTCTACGAGATCAGCCAGGCGCTCAAGGAGCAGGGAACGCCGTTGAGCGCCACGGCGGTGCGCGAGGTGCTCGCCGCGGAGGGCTTTGCGCCTTTACCGCGCCGGCTCGACGAGGAACGTCCCACCCGCATCGGTCCGCAGGTGCAAGCGGTCGCCAATGTCAACGATTTTGTCCTCACCCCGCGCGAAATTCACCACACGAATGGGCGGGCTGTTCTTATTCATTCCCGATCTGGTGCAGCTCGAAAGCGACGCATTGGCACAGGCCGCTAAGCTACCCGGCTCGCGCATGATCCCGGCCGCCCATGCGCTGCGCGCTTCGCTCGCGCTCAAACTGTGGGCGATCGAACGCAAGAGCACTGATCTTCCCCCGAAAAAATGGACAGGGTTAAGCTGCTTTTAGCTCCATCTCGATCGGGCTGAGATATCCGATGGCCGAGTGGCGACGCGTTCGATTATAAAATCCTTCGATGTAAGCAAAGATATCAGGTGTGGCGTCCTCCCGTCTTGCATAATGCTGGTGATGGACGAGTTCTGTTTTGAGCGTGTGGAAGAAGCTCTCCATCGGAGCGTTGTCATAGCAATCGGCCCTGCGGCTCATCGAAGCCCGGAAGCCGGCGGACTGCATCATCTTGCGATACTCAGCCGAGGCGTATTGAACGCCACGATCTGAATGGTGAATAAGCCGGCACCAGGCCGCTGTGTCGCAATGGCCATCGCTAAGGCCGCCAATGGCAGTTCGGCGCGCAAATGATCCGCCATCGCCCAGCCGACGATCTTGCGGCTGTAGAGGTCCATGACCGTGGCCAGATAAAGCCAGCCCTGATCAGTCTCGACGTAGGTGATGTCGGCGAGCCAGATCCGGTTGGCGCGGCGGCGACGAAGTTGCGCTCGAGCAGGTTCGGGGCGACGGGAAGTCGTGACGGCTGTCGGTGGTGCGCACCCGTCGTGGCCTCGCCATGACGGCCCTGATACCGTGGCGGCGCATCAATCGCTCGATGCGACCGCGGCTCGCCCCGCGGCCCTGAGCTCCAACCAGCATGGACGCGCGGGCTGCCGTAGCGGCCATTGGTGTCGCGATGAACCCGCTTGATGTCGTCGACGAGCTCACGATTGGCGGCGGCTCGCGGGCTCTCCGGGCGCGCCCGCCAAGCATAATAGCCAGCAGGCGAGACGCCGAGCACGTCGCACATGATCGTCACCGGATAGTCGGCGCGGCGATCTTCGATGAAGCGGAATCTCATTTCTGAACTCCAGCAAAGATCGCAATGGACTTTTTTAAAATGTCGCGCTCCATACGCAGTCGCTCATTCTCTCGCTGCAAACGGGCGATCTCTGCCGCGTGGTCCGCCGACGGCAGCGTCGCCTGCGTCGTGGGGCGCCGCGACGCCGCCGTCGGCTCCCGCCTGGCCCCACGTTGCTCTACCCACCGCGAACACGGAATGCGCAGACAAGTCCTTGGCCACCGATCCGATCGAGCGGCCACTCGATGCGACCAGATCAACCGCTGCCGTGTATGTCGAAACGACCGACGTGACGCACGACACGGGAGAACAGGTGACGGGAGGAGGCACATCATGGCCTTGGTCGCCGACGAGGGGCTCGCCTTGTTCTGCGGGCTCAATGCCATGCCGAAGAAAAGCTTCTTGTCGGAATATTCTTCGCGCATTACCCCGCAGAAGGTTGCTCACCTGCTGGCGCGATGGCACGCGCAGGTCTCTGCAGACCTCTTCACGGGGGCCTCCCTCAATCTCGACTTCCACTCGGTGCCGTACTTCGGTGAGCATCCGCTCGTTAAATCGCACTATTTATCCAAGCGAAGTCGTCGCCAACCCAGTATCCTGGTCTTCTTGGCTCAAGATGCCGACACCCAAGTGTTCTGCTATGCCAACGCCGACCTTCGCAAGGGCGAGGAAGCCGACGAGATCTTCCGCTTCGTTGACTTTTGGAAGCGCCAGCACGGCAAGGCGCCGCAACACCTCGTCTTCAACTCCAAGCTGACCACCTACGCGGGGCTCGACCGGCTCGATGCCGCCGGCATCACCTTCCTCACCCTGCGTCGCCGCTCCCCCGCACTGCTCGCCGAAATCGCCAGCCTGTCGCCGTCAGCCTGGCGCACCGTCGAACTCGACGTCCCCCATCGCAAGTACCGCAATCCGCGCTTCTACGAGCAGAAGGCACGTCCACTTCAGCGCATCTACCGCCAGTTCTTCATTGCCGACCTCGGTCACGATGAGCCAACCATCCTGCTCACCAACGACGCACACGCGACCGCCAAATCCCTCATTACACGTTACGCCAAACGCATGCTGATCGAGAATGCGCTGGCCGATGCGGTGCGCTTCTTCCATATCGACGCGCTGTCCTCTTCCGTCGGCCTCAAGGTCGACTTCGATATGGCCCTTCTCGTCATTGCGTCAGGCCTTTATCGCCTCATGGCTAGGCGCATGCGCGGCTACAATGACGCGCAGGCACGCCAAATCTTCCGCGATCTTATCGACATGCCGGCCGACGTCGCCATCACCGACGACGAAATTACGCTGCGCTTTCATCGCCGAGCCCATCTCCCCATCGTCCTCGCCTCAGGATTCTTCAACAAACCCATCAAAGTGCCCTGGTGGGACGGGCGCGCCCTTCAACTCCTGCAGTAGCCTTCGCCATCCAATTGTTAGGTCAATTCCGTTCCGTGGAAATCCAGGCTAGCGCTACAAGGACGATACGCGGGGCCATGGGGCGCTCCCGGGTATTCAATCGTCGCCCTAGGATTTATTTAGGCGCCCCTGGGGACGTTTCAATAGTCAAAGAACGCCGACACTCCCTCAGCACTCCCAAGCCAATCTTAGTTTGGCGTTCGGCTGGCTGTAGCCAAGCGGCAGTCAGTGGAAAATCCATTTTTGGAATAGGTGCCGCTTGCCCTCTCGCTCTAGTTGAGTTTGGATACTGCGGTGCGGAAAAGAAGGAATGAGCGCGGGATCGAGACAGCGACGACCGGTCCGCAGTTGATGAAGATAAACCCAGTTATCTACCAAGAATAAAAAACCCGCGGGCCAGAGGACTGTGAGCCAGCTAACAATCGCACGATCGTCTGCATGATATCTGGGTAATTCACGAGGATTGTCCCTCTCCCTGAGCGCGTAGCCGCAACTCACCAATTCGACGCTTCGCGTTCGGGAACTGTAGTGTCCACGCAAGTGCATTCTGTTAGGGAGGACTGGGATATGACATGCTTTTCTGGCTGGCGCCATGATCGCAGCTACCTCCGCCATCGCCGCCTCACTGTGTGTGTAGCATCAGCTTCTTTTTTTCCGGTCAGTGCGAGCGCTCTAAGCGCGTCGATTCCTTACCTCCGGCATCGCCCCCCCAATGACCCGCCGGAGGGAAACCTCCCACTAGGTTGGCGGCTCCGGCGCTTAAGCAACTCCTGGCATCGGAGCCGTTTGACCTGTTCAATTGGGAACCACCGCAAGGCCCTAGGACTTGTTTTCGTGCGGCCTGGTACAGCCGGCCGCGCGTTGGAAATGGTCCCCAGGCTTCGCCAGTTGCGGAGTTTGGGGCCTCCTCCCGCAAGCAGGTCATAGTTTGTTCAAGAACCTAATGCAGGATTTGGGGGAGATCGCGGGCCGGATGTACGCCAGTGATTTCAGTGAAACCCCGGCTCATTGCCGGGGTTTTGCGTTTTAAGCATCAATTTAGCGCCCGTTCCATTATTGCAATATCGTGGCTGCTTTTCGGGGAGACGGGTCATGATTAAGCAAAAGGGAATTGCAAAGACGCCACGCGAACATTTCATGCGGACGGCCGAGGATGAATTCGAGAAATTTGAAGGCAAAGAACGTGCGTTTCAGGGAGCAGACCGAGACGAACGTGCGGCGCAATTGCGATTCCCTCTAGCTCGCGAAAATCTGCCATCTATTGAGAACGACAAGCCGAAGTAACGCATCTTCAGCCCATGCCCCGCAAACCGATAGAACTACCTCCCGAGGTCGCGCGCAAATTCCTCGAAGACATGCGCGCCTACTTCGCCGAGAAGAACGCCATCAAGCGCGACGAAATCGCCGGCCGGCAAATGTCCGTGCTTAGGGAGTATCAAGGGCCGCGGGAAAAGCCCGTTCGCATTCCTGATATCATGGAGATGTTCCCGCGAATGAGGGATGATCCATGACTGTCTAGATCTACGTCGACACGCGCAAGCAGGTTGGCGACGTCGACCACCTGAAGGTCTTCGCCACTGAGGATGCTGCGAACGAGTGGTTCGTCGAGCGCGATCCGGAGGGCGTGGCGTTTGAGAATGAGGTTACAAGCTAGGTCGCTATGCACGAGCGCGCCGACTTTCAGGTCGCGCGCCTGGTTGGCAAAGTCGCCGAGCTAACCGTTCTCGCCCGTAGAATTACGGGAGCCGGCTTTGACGGTCTTCGCAATCTCCGAATTGCCATGATGCGACCCTACCGCATCTGAAGAGGGGACTTTCAGATGCGGTCAACATTCAACGTCAGAATTACTCTTGGCGTCATAGTGGCGCTTGCAGTGGCAACAGCTGTCCTGCACTCGCTTGTCTTTCTGAGCATCCAGCCTGCGAGCCTATCAGCGGCGATGCCCTCAGCTTTCGGCGCAAGCCAAGGCCTCAATTCCGCGCTGCAGAAGCGGTGATCATCGGGGAAAACTCGCCTCCAAACCCTTCACTTTCACGACGCGCCGCATCCACCATTGCTGAGGCGGAGGATCCCCACATGAGACCTCGCGATCTAGCAGATCGAATGTCGAGAGCGACCGCATCGACCACGTTCACGTTGCCGATAGCGGAAGCACGCACCAAAGCGCGCGAAATCATTAGTCGCGTTTCGAGGGATGGCAACATCCTTGTGATTGAGAACTGGCACCTGGTCTCTGGAGATCGGATTGAATTCACTGTCCGAAACCTAAGAAGGTCAGATTAAACATAAAGTCAACTTCAGGCGATCCTGAGGCAGGTGCAGATCGACGGCTACGATCCCAAGTTGGAGGAGGCCTGATGCAAAATCCGAATGAGCGGTGGATGCCGCCGGGCGAACGCTATTCAACACTTAGTCCAACGCGCGCAGGCATTGATTGGTAAGAGTGCCTGCACTTTCTCGTTAAATTCGGGGATATTGGCTTGAGCCAAGCATCGAGGCCCGGCCGATATGACATCGAACGGAAAATTCGTCGCCTACTATCGAGTTCAACCGAGCGCCAGGGCCGCAGTGGTCTAATCGTAGGCGCGGTTGAACTGAAGATGAAACAGAAGCCCTCCGTCGGTCTACCGGATGAGACTCGGATCGCAGACCTGCCGACACGAATCCAAAATGTCCTCGCATCAAATGGCATCAGGACTGTAGGAGAGCTTCGAAAAACACGCGATGACACCTTACTGCGCTTCCAAGCCGTGGGGTCTCGGTCAGTGGCTTTCATTCGCGAGCACCTGCGCGGCCGGCAACCGGAGCTGATCTGGCAATGATGGTGGCCCGAGTTAGTTGGGGCAATGTCGGGAAAGTCCAAGAGGCAGGCCGCTACATGTTTCGGGTCGGCTGGGTGACAATCACGGCCGACGACCTGGCCATCTGGTCTCAGTTTCCTGAAGCAACGTTTGCCCTGTACGAAGTGGCGAGCGAAAACGGCGACGAATATCGGCTGGGCTCTGTCGATCTGAATAGACCGCCGCCAGACGCCGCGCCGTAGCCGCGCTGTGCGTTATTTCGCGATGGAGCCCGCGTGCTTTCAGAAACGCTTACAATCTCTTGATGCTGTTGCCGCCTAACAACTCAATCTTTGTTTCTGCATCGGAACCTAACATTGCAATATTTCATAGCCGTCGAATCGGCTCTAAATTTTTCGGCGTCAGGCGGGCTGCTTCTTTTGGGGGAAATTTCAAAACCCGGAGGCTTCAAGATGATCCTGGAGATCCTCGCAATTTTTCTACTTTTGCTTCTGATTGATTGCGCCAGCAGAATTTCGCGACTGATCGTGCGCCGGCGCGATGTGCTCCACTACGTTTCAAAGTCAGATCGGACGATGGATGACGAATTGCCGGTTGTTGGCAATTTGTCGCCATAGGTCTCGGCAACAATGGCGGTGAGTTGCGCGCCGTAGCGGCAGCCGTGCGCGTTATATTTTAGATCGGCGGAACCGGTGGCGGGCGGCGAACGAACGCATCCGCAGGTCCCGCCGCGCGCTGTAGCGTGCCCTCCCTCTCAATGCGCCGTTCGCCAAACTCTCTGAGGGAGGGTCGTCATGCGTTACGTCTACGGTGCCGTCACCTTCATCGCTGTTGCCGTCCTCGTCTTCGCGTCCTCCAATTGGTCTGACCGAGCGATGAGCCGGCTGGACTTGGCGGTCATAAGTGGCCTTCTGTTGATGATGCTCGTGCTGGTCCTGATTACCCCGAATAGGTGAGTGTCAGATTTTAGAAGAAAGCCCCGCGCCGTTGCGTCGCCCATGCGTTGTTTTGAGAACTGATCTTCCCCCGAAAAAATGGACAGGGTTAAGCTGCTTTTAGCTCCATCTCGATCGGGCTGAGATATCCGATGGCCGAGTGGCGACGCGTTCGATTATAAAATCCTTCGATGTAAGCAAAGATATCACGTGTGGCGTCCTCCCGTCTTGCATAATGCTGGTGATGGACGAGTTCTGTTTTGAGCGTGTGGAAGAAGCTCTCCATCGGAGCGTTGTCATAGCAATCGGCCCTGCGGCTCATCGAAGCCCGGAAGCCGGCGGACTGCATCATCTTGCGATACTCAGCCGAGGCGTATTGAACGCCACGATCTGAATGGTGAATCAAGCCGGCACCAGGCCGCTGTGTCGCAATGGCCATCGCTAAGGCCGCCAATGGCAGTTCGGCGCGCAAATGATCCGCCATCGCCCAGCCGACGATCTTGCGGCTGTAGAGGTCCATGACCGTGGCCAGATAAAGCCAGCCCTGATCAGTCTCGACGTAGGTGATGTCGGCGAGCCAGATCCGGTTCGGCGCGGCGGCGACGAAGTTGCGCTCGAGCAGGTTCGGGGCGATCGGGAAGTCGTGACGGCTGTCGGTGGTGCGCACCCGTCGTGGCCTCGCCATGACGGCCCTGATACCGTGGCGGCGCATCAATCGCTCGATGCGACCGCGGCTCGCCCCGCGGCCCTGAGCTCTCAACTCAGCATGGACGCGCGGGCTGCCGTAGCGGCCATTGGTGTCGCGATGAACCCGCTTGATGTCGTCGACGAGCTCACGATTGGCGGCGGCTCGCGGGCTCTCCGGGCGCGCCCGCCAAGCATAATAGCCAGCAGGCGAGACGCCGAGCACGTCGCACATGATCGTCACCGGATAGTCGGCGCGGCGATCTTCGATGAAGCGGAATCTCATTTCTGAACTCCAGCAAAGATCGCAATGGACTTTTTTAAAATGTCGCGCTCCATACGCAGTCGCTCATTCTCTCGCTGCAAACGGGCGATCTCTGCCGCGTGGTCCGCCGACGGCAGCGTCGCCTGCGTCGTGGGGCGCCGCGACGCCGCCGTCGGCTCCCGCCTGGCCCCACGTTGCTCTACCCACCGCCGCAACACGGAATTGCGCAGACCAAGTTCCTTGGCCACCGATCCGATCGAGCGGCCACTCGATGCGACCAGATCAACCGCTTGCCGCTTGTAGTCGTCCGTAAACGACCGACGTTGACGTCCTTCCATCCGACACCTCCTGGCTCTTCGAGCCTACTACAGGTGTCCATCAGTTCGGAGGAGGTTCAAACGCGCATCCACGGGGCCGCCGCGCGCCATAGCGTGCCGTCTCAATCGACCCCCAACATCTGGCGGCTTCACTGCAGCCCCGATCGGCGGGATCATGGGCGAGTTCGCCACCACCCATAGGGGGCGTCCATGCGTTACATTTACGGTGCCATCGCCTTCATCGGCGTCACTTCACTCGTCTTCATATTCCTCGTCGCCTTCGAGAGGGTGCTGGTGTGGTGATCGATTGATCAGACTGATCAAGCACGAAGCCGTTCCGAAGTGCGGCAGCTTTGAAGTCCGATTTCCCGATGGGAGGCCGTGGTATTTCTAATGGGAAGACCTGCCGGGGCGCCGGCTAAGGCCAGAAATCCTTCCCAGTGACGAGGCCATTGTCAGAGCGGAGGTTCCCTCATGAGTAACAAGTGGCATGACTACCGTACCGCCGTCTTGCTTTTCGCTGTTGCGGTGACAATCGCAATACTTGCGGCATTCGTCACGACGCTTGAGCGGGTCGATACCAGAACAGCTAACAACCAGACCCCTCCCGGTACGACTGGCCTCGCTAAGCCACGCCCACCGCTGGACCGAGCACCAGGTCAGCCGGTGTTAAACAACTGAGCCCTGCATGCCGTATCGTAAGTCAAAATAAAATAGCGCCCGTCAATAACCAAGTAGCGCAAGACCTACCCAACTGATCGCGAGGATGGAACAGGCCAGCACGGCCACGGAGGCTAAGGTTGCAATTGCTTTGATTGGATGCATCATAACATTGATCTCTGAGCAACGGCGAATGCTAGCCAGCGAGACGGGCGCGATCATGGCTGAATAGCTCCCTCGCACGAAAATTGTGCAACTGTCACTGAAATCGGCAGCTATCCCGCCCGCAAAAGTCCGTAATGCTTCTTAGCAATGACGAATTGGCGAGGGGAATTTGTCGGATGCATAGATTGAGCAGGAGTGCTGCATGGGGGCTTGCGATGGCGAGCCTGGCACTGCTCGCTGGAGCCTCCGCCTGGATTGGCTACAGTAGTTCAGGGCCCCACGTTGCAAAGGACTACGAGGAATGTGTTGAAGAGGCCCAGGCCAACTCCGCTTCAAATATCGAATACTGCGGCGAACGCTTTGCGGGCCGTCGAAAGGCCGGCGGCGGGTACACCTATTTCGATTTCATGCAGAACCGGACTTTCGACATCGCGGGCCCCAATCCAACTGCTGACGAGCGTAAGCAGATAGATCGCGCTTATATGGAATTTCTTGGCGCACAACGACGAGAAATGCTTTCGTCGGATTTGGCGAAAGAGCATGCCGACCAGGAGCAGGCCGCTCTGGAAGCGGCTCGGCAAGATGTTGGGCCACCATTGGTTCTCACTCCGAAGGTTCCGCTTCCGGCCAGGCGGCCCGTCGTCGAGCGTTCTAAATCCTGTGAAGACGGATCTTTATCGTGCGGCTGGGCAAAACTGTCCGCGGCCGTGAGAAATGCCTTTGCCTCCTCTGCGGGTACAAGCCGATAGTGCGCTGCGCGGGGATTTCTGTACGCTGGTAAAGAATGAAGCCGAAAATGAGCAGTCCCTATCCCAACATGCGGCAGCGGGAAATTTTGCAAAAGCTCATGCAAGCGGAGTGGACGCCACATCAGCGATTGGCGCCGGCAGGCGAAGGAATACTCGGCAACATGATCAGGAACGGTTGGATAGAACGCAGGACGACTGATCATGGTCCTCCAAGCTACCGAATTACCGAACTGGGCAGGCAGGCGTTCAGAATCCCAATGCCTTTGAAGTAACTGCTTCGCTATGGCTGGTCTCTTGCAAATACCTTGAGTGGCTCAGGGGGATGGAGTTGCAAACGCGAGCTCTTCGAAAGGCTCGCGCGTGATCTGCGCAGATTAGCCGGCGATATCGAAATCATTATCTCGGCGGGAAGGGCGACGGGTACCTAGATCGGATTCGCAATCGAGCGCCCAGGCCTCTATCTTCTGCCCATGCCTCGCAAGCCGATAGAACTGCCGCCCAAGGTCGCGCGCCGCTTCCTCGAGGACATGCGCGCCTTCGTTGCCGAAGAGAACCCCACCAAGCGCGACGAGATCGCCGGCAGGCAGATGTCAGTGCTCAAGGAATATCAGGCGCCGCGGGAAAAGCCGGTTCGCATCCCCGACATCATGAAAATGTTCCTGCAAATGAGGGACGAGCTTTGACCGTCTGGATTTACGTCGATACCCGAAAACAGGTGGGCGATAAAAATCACCTAAAGGTCGTCGCCAGTGAGGACGCGGCCAACGCCTGGTTCGCCGAGCACAATCCGGAGGTCGTGGCGTTCGAGTATCCGGTGGCGGAATGACCCGCATCAATCGGCGTCTGATCTTCCCCCGAAAAAATGGACAGGGTTAAGCTGCTTTTAGCTCCATCTCGATCGGGCTGAGATATCCGATGGCCGAGTGGCGACGCGTTCGATTATAAAATCCTTCGATGTAAGCAAAGATATCACGTGTGGCGTCCTCCGTCTTGCATAATGCTGGTGATGGACGAGTTCTGTTTTGAGCGTGTGGAAGAAGCTCTCCATCGGAGCGTTGTCATAGCAATCGGCCCTGCGGCTCATCGAAGCCCGGAAGCCGGCGGACTGCATCATCTTGCGATACTCAGCCGAGGCGTATTGAACGCCACGATCTGAATGGTGAATCAAGCCGGCACCAGGCCGCTGTGTCGCAATGGCCATCGCTAAGGCCGCCAATGGCAGTTCGGCGCGCAAATGATCCGCCATCGCCCAGCCGACGATCTTGCGGCTGTAGAGGTCCATGACCGTGGCCAGATAAAGCCAGCCCTGATCAGTCTCGACGTAGGTGATGTCGGCGAGCCAGATCCGGTTCGGCGCGGCGGCGACGAAGTTGCGCTCGAGCAGGTTCGGGGCGATCGGGAAGTCGTGACGGCTGTCGGTGGTGCGCACCCGTCGTGGCCTCGCCATGACGGCCCTGATACCGTGGCGGCGCATCAATCGCTCGATGCGACCGCGGCTCGCCCCGCGGCCCTGAGCTCTCAACTCAGCATGGACGCGCGGGCTGCCGTAGCGGCCATTGGTGTCGCGATGAACCCGCTTGATGTCGTCGACGAGCTCACGATTGGCGGCGGCTCGCGGGCTCTCCGGGCGCGCCCGCCAAGCATAATAGCCAGCAGGCGAGACGCCGAGCACGTCGCACATGATCGTCACCGGATAGTCGGCGCGGCGATCTTCGATGAAGCGGAATCTCATTTCTGAACTCCAGCAAAGATCGCAATGGACTTTTTTAAAATGTCGCGCTCCATACGCAGTCGCTCATTCTCTCGCTGCAAACGGGCGATCTCTGCCGCGTGGTCCGCCGACGGCAGCGTCGCCTGCGTCGTGGGGCGCCGCGACGCCGCCGTCGGCTCCCGCCTGGCCCCACGTTGCTCTACCCACCGCCGCAACACGGAATCGCGCAGACCAAGTTCCTTGGCCACCGATCCGATCGAGCGGCCACTCGATGCGACCAGATCAACCGCTTGCCGCTTGTAGTCGTCCGTAAACGACCGACGTTGACGTCCTTCCATCCGACACCTCCTGGCTCTTCGAGCCTACTACAGGTGTCCATCAGTTCGGAGGAGGTTCAGCCGCACAATTATCGGTCTGCTGATCCTAATAGGTTAGCGGTTCCGTGTGCTTCTTAGCAGGGGCCAGCGCCCTGACCAACCCTCCAATCCCGTTGGACGTCGCCATCAACCATGTTTCTTGACAGAAGGTTTAAGGATGTCGGCCTTAAATCAATAGGGGCTTTCCGTTTTTGGAGCTTGCAAATGGTCAAGGAGCGCTTGAGTGCGGATCAGCTTGCAGAGATGATCCTTCGAAAGATAAATGTGACCGGGGTAGAAGTTGGCGTCCGCCGGGACCACGCTTACGGCTGGGTACCTACAGTTTTGTCGACACCGTCCGATCCGATCGGCTTTCAACGGCGAGCTGACGAAATCGCTCATGTTCTTCGCACACGTTTCGAATTAGCTTGAGCGCACCGCCATCAATCTCCTGTAACTCGTGCTTCTCACCTCCGCGAGGCGAACCCAGGGGGACCACGCTTCGAGATTCTTCCGATCTTTTTCCTTCGTCTGATATCAGCGGCTTTCGCATCACGTCACCTCCGACGGTGAGGATAGATAGCGATTGCCGCGCTTGCTGATGCGCCCGAGGATCGTCCGATCGCCGGTCGACATCTGCTTCGGCACCAAGCCGAGCCAGGCGGCAAAGTCACGGCCCTTGGCAAAGGCGGCGCCATTGCCAATGGCCGCTACCATGGCGCTGGCGATGAGCGGGCCGATGCCCGGAGCGGTCATCAATTGGCGGCAACTCTCACTGCCATGCGCCAGAACCTCGATCTCTTCGGTGATGTGCTGGATACGCTCATCAAGACGCCGCCAATCGCCGCTGAGATCTTCTATGATCCTGATCATGCGAGGTGACAGCACGTCGCCGCGTTTACCCAGGATGTCCGGAAGCTGTTGGCGGAGGAAGCGAAGCCCCTGACGTACGGCAATGCCATGCTCCAAGAGAAAGCCGCGGATCTGATTAATCACAGCCGTTCGTTGGCCGACCAGGCGAGATCGCACCCGGTGCAGCGCTTGTAGATCGAGCTGATCGTCGGTCTTCACTGGAACGCAGCGTGTCGACGGCCGCTGCACAGCTTCCGCGATCGCGTGGGCATCTCTGAAGTCGTTCTTGTGACCTTGCCGGAACGGTTTGGCATAGGCAGGCGGTACTTGCCTTACGTCATGACCGAGCGCAATTAGCTCGCGAGCCACATAGTGCGTCGCCATGCCAGCTTCGATTCCGATCAGGCACCGCGGCACATTGGCGAGCCGGGCTGCGATCCGGCCGCGGGCAATCTTCTCCCGCAAAACGATTGCCCCCTGCTCGTCGAGGCCGATCAAATGCAGGGTATTCTTGCCTGTATCGATGCCAATGGTGTGAGCGACTGTAGCGGCTGTCTTATGGGACATAGCGATGTGCTCCTCGTGCTTCTAAGCCCCCGGTCATCCTCTGAGCGGTTCGGGGCGGGAGCACGGCCGGTCCATCCCATTCTCGGACAATCATTGCAAACCCAGAGGTTGAAAGCTGCTATAGTTGAGGCCTCCCGGCCGCGAGTTGTGCCAGGTCGCAATCGCGGAAATCGGCAGTCCGATAGGTGGTCAAATGAGGCGATTTACCGCCGCGTCGCCAGTCCTCACGGTTCTACTACTGCTCGTCTTCGCGTCGATAACCAGTACCCAAGCCGCCTCGAAGCCCCCCCACGTCGGAGTGCTGTGCTCAGCATGTGGGGGACCCCATATGAATGCTTTTTGGGAGGAGCTTCGTAAGCTCGGTTGGCTGGAGGGTACCAATATCGTCATTAAACGTAAGGAAACGGGTGCTCGCCTCGACCAGCTTCCGGCACTCGCCGCCGAGCTTGTGCAGTCCAAACCCAATCTCATCGTGGCGACCTCTCCGCAGTCCGCGCGTGCCGCCAAGGATGCGACTTCGGAGACACCTATCGCGTTTTTCTGGGTCGCGGATCCAGTCGGTATGGGTCTTGTATCAAGTCTTGCCCATCCCGGCGGAAATGTTACGGGCGCCGCGACGTTGGTTCCGGGCGATTTCAATGGCAAGGTATTCGGAATTCTTCGAGAGCTTTTGCCACGTGCGAAGCGCGTGGCAGCTTTGGTCAATCCTTTGAATGAATCCGTCAAGCTCCTATATATGAGGGAGGCGCCGCCAGCGGCAGCCAAGCTCGGCTTTCAGCTTGATACTATTGAGTTGCACAAGACCGACGAATTGTCGGGTGCTGTCGCTGCCGCCAAGGCTCGTGGCGCCGACGCTTTATACGCAGTGACTGACCCGATCATTTCTAACCCGCCCAACCGGGTGCCCGATCTCGCGGCTCAGGCGGAGTTACCGTCGATCTCACTTGCGCGCATTTTTGCGCAATCGGGGGGCTTGATTTCTTACGGACCGGATTTCCCTGCCGTGGCTCGACTTGGAGCTCACTATGTTGATCGCATTCTGAAGGGGACCAAGCCGGCCGATCTTCCCATTGAGCAGCCTTCCAAATACGAGCTTGTCGTCAATCTCAAGACCGCGAGATCGCTCGGTGTCGAAGTCCCGACGTCCCTTCTCGCCCGCGCGGACGAAGTGATCGAATAACGCCTGTCACCTCCGCTTGTGTGCACGTTTGAGACATGGCAATCGGCCCTGACGATGTCCGTTTCCAAGGTAAGACCGGAAGTAGTTGGCTGACGACCGAAATGACGCGATTGACCCATAACCGTCTTGCGCCACGCGCGGCATTTGCGACGCGGCATTTGCACCCGCAGTGAGTGCGGCCACAATCGAGACGTGATACTCTGCGTCCCGTCGTCCTCAAGCTGCGAGAGGATCGAATGAAGCGGCGAGAGTTCATAGCGGCTACTGCGGCGCTGCTCGTTTCGGCAAGGCGCTCGCTGGCGCAGGGGACGCTTCGCCAGATCGGTTTCTTGGGTTTCTTAGATCCGATAGCTCGCGACGCTTGGCGCAGTGGCTTGCGCGACGTACCAACTTTCTTCTTAGCACTTCCAACCCGCTCCAAGTGGACCGTTCTTTGGAACAACAGTTTTTTATGCGATGGGTATGACTCTTTGTGTTGGTGCCTGACTTCGCATCATCATCTGACGACGATCCACTGGTCAGCTGGTAAGGAAATCGTACACTTCTTGCCGACAGCCGACGCAGAGCGCGCCGATGCCCCAGCCCTAAATCGTCGTGAGGGGCGCTCCTGACCCCGCAGCAGAACCCCGCTGATCAGCATGGACAGCAGGCGCTCCGGCCAACGGCGAGCTTCTCCCGAATACAAAAGCACGCTACAAAAGCTGATCACCGGCGAGCAAATAGACTAGGTTTATCAAAGGCAAAGGTAAGCGGCGGCAGTGCCCACCGAACTGTGCTCAGCCTTAGGCGGATTTTGTCGGTCCGGCCTGTTTTCGAAGAGCACGAAAAGGGTCAGTTTGAGGGGGAGCCTGCGAACAGCTTCGGTCCGAGTGGCTGCGGCTCATGCACTCGGGCTTACTCAGCCGGATAGATTGATACGGCGCGGACAGCAGCAGTAAGAAAAGTGCCCTGTCAGCCTGGTATTTTGCTGCTTGTCGGTTCTTTTCCGATCCCGCCATGACGACGGTCCCTGTGGTCGTGCATACGCGCCACTTCCATGCTCGTCCGCGCTTGTTCAAGGCCAGTTCAAAAACTGGAAATTCATCAGGCATCGCGGTGCCCAATCTATCGAACCCCTGTGAAAAAGACACGCAAAAGCTTCAGAAAAATCGGAGGCTAGTCACAACATTTAGCATTCGGCTGTCGCAATCTCTGGTTTTTCCATCCCCGTCACGCAATGCATTTCTGCAAAAACTATTTGAAACTTAAAATGTTTGGATATAGACAAAAATAGGCGGGAACATCCGAGTTGCTCCTCCTCACTCGTTGGCATTTACAACGCTCTAATTCCCACTTGCGATCCAATTATCAAAGCAAAGTCTGAATAGCGGGTCTCTAACCTCCGTATCTATCCGCAAAGGTCAGTACCTAAATGCCATCCTCCTCCGACAAGATTGCGTTGTTCATCGACGGCGCTAATCTCTATGCGACCGCCAAGACACTCGGTTTCGATATCGACTACAAGCGCCTGCTCAAGGAATTCCAGAGCCGCGGAACGCTGCTGCGCGCGTTCTACTACACGGCGATCATCGAAGATCAGGAATACTCGTCGATCCGTCCGCTGATCGACTGGCTCGACTACAACGGCTACAGGGTCGTCACCAAGGCGACCAAGGAATTCATCGACGCCAGCGGCCGCCGCAAGGTCAAGGGCAACATGGATATCGAGCTTGCGGTCGACGCCATGGAACTCGCCGAGCACGTCGACCAGATGGTGCTGTTTTCCGGCGACGGCGATTTCCGCTCGCTGGTCGAGGCGGTGCAGCGGCGCGGCGTGCGGGTGACCGTGGTCTCGACGATTTCGAGCCAGCCGCCGATGGTCGCCGACGAGTTACGGCGCCAAGCCGATGTCTTCACTGATCTAATGGAACTGAAGTCGAAGATAGGTCGCGATCCGTCCGAGCGCCCTGCGCCGCGCGAGCCACGCCACCACGCGCCGCAATTCCTGCAGCGTGCGATCACGGCGGCGCCGAGGGGCGATGACGACGACGTCGACGATTGATAGAGCTTCGTGATCGTGAGGTGAGCCCGTCCAGTTGGCAGACCACAGTTTTCTACATTGGGCCGAAGGTCGCACCCTTGAGCTTGCTGGAGGAGTTGCAAGTTGCTGCGGTGCCATTCAGGCAGGCTTCGCAAACATCGACACATTGGTTGAGCTGCTTCGGATTGTAGTCCTTATAGTGCTGCGTGATGCACATGCGCTGCTTCTCAGTGTAGCCGGGCTGCTCCTGCGAACACGATCCGAGCCCGATAGCTAATGCGATCAACAAACAAGCCCCGATGATCGTGCCGGGTGGCGGCATCTCACCCGACGGCAAGCGCTGGGTGTCCTGTCGGCCGGGATTCTTCCTCCCCGTGCGCGTGCTCTCCCGCCTGTTCCGCCGGCTATTCCTCAAGGCGCTCTCCGCAGCCCACGCGGCCGGCCGCCTCAGCTTCTTCGGCGACCACACCGATCTCGCCGATGCGCAATCCTTCGCAACCTTCCTGGCGCCGCTGCGCAACGCCGAGTGGGTCGTCTACGCAAAGCGCCCCTTCGGCGGACCCGAGGCGGTGCTGGCCTATCTGTCGCGTTACACCCACCGCGTTGCCATCGCCAACAGCCGCCTGGTCGCCTTCGACCAGCAGGACGTCACCTTCAAGTGGAAGGACTATCGCATCGAGGGGCGCGATCGATACAAGTGCATGACGCTCGCCACAGACGAGTTCATCCGCCGCTTCCTCATCCACGTGCTGCCAAAGGGCTTGCACCGCATCCGCCACTACGGCCTGTTCGCCAAAAGCTCTTGCGCCGCCAACATCGCCCGCGCGCGTGAGCTGCTGGCGGTTGTAAAACCTGAAGCCCAACCCACCAGTGCCACCCTCGATGACAACAAGCCCAGCTGTCCATGCTGCGGCGGTCGCATGATCGTCATCGAGGTCTTCGAGCGCGGTGCAACACCACGGCATCAGCCGACAGCTCCAACGAACCTCATCAGGATCGACACCTCGTGACCGCGTCACAATCCTGCGAATCTGCTTGTCGCGCTCGCTGGCTTTCCACCAGCCACAGCACAGTGCGCCCAGACATTCACCTGCCATCGCAAATCGCCCGACAACTTGTCGAGTTCGACGTCACCCGCCGCTCATTCGTCAGCCGTTTCACCCGCGCACCGCTTGTCGGACCGGCTCGACCACAATCAACGAACTCACCCGCGGCTCTCAAATCACCATAGCGCCTGCCGCACGACCCACGTTCCCTTAAGCGCGGTTTCCTTCCTTGGAGGCTTTCGGACGCCGGCCGCCGAACATGCGGCGCCGTCCCTCAAGCGGCCGGCATCCGAAACCCTACCCAATAGCGGACATTTGCCACTGGCTCGTCGATGTCGGCTTTATGCTAAACGCGGGTCCGGCTCGGTGCGTACTCACTAGGTTCGCGACTTAGATCAACCCACCCAGAAGGTTTCAGCGTGGGTTCGCGACAGCATGCCCCCGGAGAGGTTTCTGGCTTTGAACCCTTTCTGCAACAGAATCCGCGTCGCGTAATAAGCACGCTGGCCGGACCGGCAGATGATGAGGATCTCCCGATCGCGGGGAAGCTCGCCGAGACGCGCTCGGAGTTGACCGATCGGGATGTTGACTGCGCCCGATACACTCTCCACGGCGAGTTCCACGGGCTCGCGCACATCGAGGAGGAACCCCTTCTCGGTGGAATCCCAGTGGCTGAGCGGCATGTCGTCACGAAGGACATCCGCGGCGACATTCCCTGCGAAGTTTACCGGATCCTTCGCGCTTCCGAACTGGGGTGCGTAGCACAACTCGGCTTCTTCGAGGTCGTAGATAGTCGCACCCATCTGTAGCGCCAAGGCCAGGGCGCTGATCCGCTTGTCCACACCATCTTCGCCGAGTGCCTGCGCACCGAGGAGACGCCCGTTAGATTTTCGGAAGATGACCTTCATCGCGATCGGTCTGGCGCCCGGGTAGTATCCTGCGTGCGAATTCGGATAGAGGTAGATCTTCTCATAATCCTTGTCGCCAATCCGGTTGAGACTTTTTTCGCTGGTACCGGTCCAGGCGGCCACCCCGCCAAAGAGTCCGATGATTGAGGTTCCTTGGCTGCCACGGAAGCGGGAGTCGCGCCCGGCGATCACATCGGCCGCAATGCGGCCCTGGCGGTTCGCCGGCCCGGCAAGTGCGATGAGACTCCACTCGCCGGTCACGAAATCCTTAATTTCGACCGCGTCGCCGACGGCGAAGATATCCGGGTTGCTCGTACGCATCTGTTCGTCGACGCGGATCCCCCCGCGTTTGCCCATCTCCAGTCCAGCGGTCTTCGCTAACGCTGTATCCGGGCGCACGCCGAGGGCGAGGATCACTATGTCGGCCGTATATGTCTTCCCGGATTTAGTGAGGACATCGACCGCGCCATTCGCAGCCTGCTTGAATCCGGCCACCCCATCATTGAGCGCCAGTTGGATTCCATGCTTCTCCACATAGCCCTCGAGAATGCGGGCCATTTCCTGATCCAGCGGCGCCAGGACCTGATCGAGAATCTCGACGAGAGTGACGTCGAACCCACGATGCACAAGATTCTCCGCCGTCTCGAGGCCGATAAATCCGCCCCCGATCACTACCGCCCGGGTCTTGGGCCTCACCGTCTGGAAGCCCGAGTACCTGTGCATCCCGGAGAGGAATAAGGAACCTTTTTCGATCCACTCGCGGATCGCCCTTGCGTCGGGCACAGTCCTCAGCTGGAATATCCCCGGGAGGTCGATACCGGGCAAAGGTGGGCGGACCGACGGCGCTCCCGGCGACAACACGAGCTTGTCGTAGGGCTCGGTCGTTACCTTGCCAGTTGCGACATTGCGTAGATCGACGGTCTTCTTGTCCGGCGAGATCTTGATCGCCTCACAGTTCGTCCGGCAATCGACGGCGAATTGTTCGCGGAAGGTCTTTTCGCTCGCTACGAGGAGGTTCGATTCCTTTTCGATTACACCGCCGATGTGGTAGGGAAGCCCGCAGTTCGCATACGAAACATACGGTCCTCGCTCCACCGTGAGGATTTCGGCTTTTTCGTCCAATCTGCGCAGGCGAGCCGCGCACGATGCACCGCCGGCCACGCCGCCCACGATGATGACTTTCACAGATATTCCTCCCTCATGACTACCCACTTGGGCTCACGGCCCACTTCGCCGGGGCACTACGCACCTCTAATTCTCGGCTGGGCAGTCCGCCTTGATGTGGCTCAAGATCTGGTCTGTCTATAGTGTCCGCTAGACTGGGATGGTCCGGCCGTGCTCCTGCCCCGCCAGCAAGCGAAGCTGGCAAGGTGTGAATCGGAGCCGAACCTTGACCCCTCTGGTATGAAATAAATCAGGACGTTAGGGCGCCGATCGGCGTCCGGACCCCGCGCCGATTTACATGCTAGGAGCACCTTGTCGCGCCTGCGCCAAAGCGAAACAGACCAGCTCTATCATTCCGCCAGCTTAGGTGATTCCATGCCAACATCAACTCGGATAAGGTTTTTGGTACACAAGCCAACTATCCCCCGGCTCAATTGCCGAGCATCGCCATCACGAGAAATCGTGCCTCAAAGTGGCTCCAATCCCCTCCAGCGCCCAGTCGACCTGATCGCTGGTGATCACAAGTGGCGGGCCGATGCGGATCGTGTGTTTATGGGTATCCTTGGCAAGGAGCCCCCTGCCCTGGAGCGCCTCACAGTAGCGACGCGCATCGCCTGCCTCCGGGTGAAGTTCGACCGCCAGCATCAGCCCACGCCCCCGCACCTCACGGATCGTATTGGAGCGGATGCTCCTTAGACCATCGAGGAAGCGCGCGCCCTGCACGGCCGCGTTCTCGATCATCCCTTCCTCAACAAGCACGCGCAGGGCTGCCCGTGCCACCGCACAGGCGAGTGGGTTGCCGCCAAAGGTCGAACCGTGCTGGCCAGGTTTCAGGGTGCCAAGCACCGCGTTGTTCGAAAGGACCGCCGACACTGGATAGAAGCCGCCGGACAATGCTTTGCCGAGCAGCGTTACGTCGGCCTCGATGCCATCGTGTTGCTCCGCGAGCAGCTTTCCGGTGCGGCCGAGACCTGTCTGGATCTCGTCGAGGATCAACATCACGTTATGCGCGGTGCAGAGCTCGCGTACGTAAGTAAGATACCCGGGCGGCGGGATGATGACGCCGGCTTCCCCCTGGATTGGCTCGACTAGGAAAGCGACGGTGTTGGGCGTGATCGCTCTCTTCAACGCCGCTGCGTCGCCGAAGGGGATGATCTTGAAGCCCGGCGCGAACGGCCCGAAATGCTCGCGTGCCGCCGGGTCGGTGCTAAAGCCGATGATGCCGAGGGTCCGGCCGTGGAAGTTGTCGGCGCAGACGATGATCTCGGCTTGCCCATCTGGCACGCCCTTGACGTAACCCCACTTACGCACGGATTTGATGGCGCTCTCCACCGCCTCGGCACCGCTGTTCATTGGCAGCACCTTGTGGGATCCGGTAAGCTTCGCGATCTGCTCGTAGAAGGGGGCCAGTTGGTCGTTGTGGAAGGCGCGGGAAGTTAGTGTCAGCTTGCCCGCCTGTTCCACCATAGCGGCCAGGATCTTCGGATGGCAGTGGCCCTGGTTCACTGCCGAATAGGCCGAGAGGCAGTCGAGATAACGATTCCCTTGCGTATCCCACACCCAGACCCCTTCGCCGCGCGACAGAATGACGCCGAGCGGCTCATAGTTCTGGGCGCCAAAGCGCGCTTCCGTCGCGAGGAAATCAGAGACCGGTGGACCCATCCTTTCGTCTCTCCCGTTGCAGCGAACTGGCACCGACTGGCTTCTCAAATCGGGCTGATCACGAGCGAGCGCACCAGCCAGCGCGCCGTTGCAAAATTTCTCAAGAGCAACAACCATGCAGCTCGAGGAACAAGGCGGGGCGAGAGTTGTCGGGTACGCTATGTCACCTCCTCTAGGTCTTTCAAGAACGTCGGCGATCGATATAGCACAATATTTTGCGACGCTGCCGCCGACGGGTTCGGAATGACGTCACATTGGGCACCGACGCTACGGCGGCGTTCGAGTTGGACGGGATGAAAGCGCTACGACGAGCGCCCCGATATTAGCACACGCAACCGAAGCCTTGATTTCGCGGCCTTCCACTGTGAACGGCAAAGCGCCCCTCCCCGAGCCTGATTCCAAACTGACAGACTCTCCACTTATTCCTTATCAGTCACGGGATGCTGTTCGCGTATGAACGGCCGCTTTGCGCCAAAACCAGCCCTTCCGCCCGCGGTCCTTTTGGCCCGGCACGGACGTCGCGCGCCAAGGTTCGAACTGACGGGGCGGCGCTAACGCCGCGCCCCGTCGTCGTGTTGCTAGTGCGTTGCGGGTTCGAGATGCTGGCGCAGGCCGTCGTTGATCTGGCCGATCGCGGCCTCGGTAGACGGTACTTTACGGATTGCATTCAACAGCACGAAATCATGGATCGTACCGTTGTATCGCACCGCGGCGACTGTCACTCCGGCATCCTTCAGTTTCCTTGCATAAGCTTCGCCCTCGTCTCGCAGCGGGTCATTCTCCGCAGTGATAACGAGCGCCGGCGGCAAGCCCTTGAGCTGGTCGAGGCTGGCGCGCAGCGGCGACACATAGGGATTGTCGCGGGTCTTGGCGTCGGGAGCGTAGAGATCCCAGCCATATTTCATGAAGGCCCGCGCTAGGAAGCGGCCGGTCCCATACTCGCGGTAGGACCCGGTATCAACACTTGCGTCGGTCGCCGGAATCAAGAGCACCTGATAGCTAATCCTGGGTCCGCCGCGGTCCTTGCTCTTCAGGGCAAGCGCCGCCGCCATGTTGCCCCCGACCGAATTGCAGGCGATGGCGATCCGGCCGCCATCCCCTCCGAATTCCTGGGCATGCTGGGCGACCCATTGCAGCGCCGCGTAGCATTGATCGAGCTGGGTCGGAAATTTTGCCTCAGGTAGGGAGGTGTATTCGACGAATACGCCGATCTGTCCCGATCCGACGACAAGATCGCGCAGCAGGCGCTGATGGTTCTCGAAGTTGCCGACGATCCAGACGCCGCCGTGGATGAACAAGAGCACGCCTGGCGTGCCGCTGATCTGCGCCGGTTTCATGACGTACAGCTTCACCGATCGGCCGTCCTGGCTGATTGTCTGCTCGGTCGTCGTGACGCCGGACATGTCGACGGCCGTCTGGCGCTGCAGGTCGGTGAGTATCTCTTGCGGCGTCGGCTGAGGTAGCTCCCAAAACGGGCTGGGGTCCTTGTTGATCTTGGCAAGGAATGAGCGAACCTGCGGGTCGATCCGGGGATCGGTGGCAGCATCAGGGGCCGCGTAGGCGGTCTGGGTCATAAGGATTGCTCCGAGACTGAAGGTTGCGAGGGAGGAGAGTTTCATGGTCATTTCTCCAGGTGAGATTGGACGCAACCGCGCTGATAGTCCGGACGGGCGGGCCGCCGCTTCTGTCAAATGACCAGTCCGATGACTGATCGGCGTTCAGCTTGCGGGATGGCTGGCAAGAATGGGGCGCAGTCCGGACCGAGACGTGATGCCGGTTTTCGAGAAGATCCGGTGCAGGTGGTAGCCGACCGTTCTGTGAGACAGATAGAGCCTGGCGCCGATTTCCTTGTTCGAAAGACCTTCGGCAGCGAGCTGTGCGATATGAAGCTCTTGTGGGGTCAGCGTCTCCCACACTTGCTCGGTTCGCCGGCGGCTGGATTCTCCCGACGCACGCAACTCCTCACGCGCGCGGTCGCTCCAGGGCGAAGCGCCGAGGGCATCGAAGATGTCGCGGGCCTCACGCAACGGAGCCCTCGCGTTGGCAGACCTGCGCTGGCGGCGCAGCCACCCGCCATAGGCCAGCAGAAGACGTCCCCGCAAAAACGGCCATTTTTTCGCGGCGGGCCCAAGACCTTGCAAGAAGAACTGCTCGGCATCTTCAGACGCCGCGAGCAGCGCTTTGCTATAGTGCAGCATCGTCTCGACCCACGGCACCGGCATCGGAGCCGAGACCCGCTCGACCTCGTCGATCACGCTACGGGCCGCCTCGGTATTGCCGGAAAAAACAGCGGCTTCCACGAAATCCGCGAGTCCGAAGAACTGAAGACCGTAGTTAAAGGCCGGATCGGCGGGCGCGAAAAGGCGTCGCAGATGCTCGTAGGCCTCCCAATGCCGGCCGGCGCCGATCGCGGATATACCTCTTGCGACCTGCAGCATCGCCAGTAAAAAACTGGCACCGATGGATAGAACCAGGCGTTCCGCCTGCGCCGCATGTGCTTCGGATTGCTCTAGATTGCCTTGCATTCCTGCAAGCTTCGCTTTCACGATTGTGGCCGCGGCGATCCATAGGATCCCACCCGTCTCTTCGGCGAAGCGGACGGATTCCTCGGCTTCCCTCATCGCCCTCGTCCAGTCGCCGACCTCCATCTCGGCCCAACCTTGCGCAAAAAGCACGCGCGCGAGGTCGCTGAGACGTCCCTGTGCACGCAGCGCGGCACTGGACTCTGTGAGAAAGCTTACGCCGAGGTCGAAGGCGCCAATCACATTAGCGGTGCTTCCAAGGATTCGCGCAACAGCAGCATCGCTGTCCCTTGTTTCGGTAAGCCCCTGGAGCTTGACGTGCAAGTTGCCTCCCAGACGAAGCGGTTCGACATAGGCGGATATTGCGATCAAGCGGGGCTCCGTTTCCGGCAACTCCAGCCGTTTTGCGGCAATGAGAACTCTTGTGCGGAGTTCGTCGCTTGCATTGCTCCACCAACAGTGTTGCGCGGCGCGCCAGAGGAGATTGCTTGCCAGATCCTTCGCGCCGGCGGAGTGGGCCTGAGCGGCGAAGCCAACCAAGGCGGGGATCTTCCCGGGATCATCGACCGTCGGAGGCTGGCTGATCTCTCGACACCAGCCGATCCGCACCGGCGCGAGTTGATCCGATTCATCCATGTCGGCCTGACGCAGCAGACGCTCCAGTAGTTCCGGCTGCCCCAGATCAGCGGCAAGTTCGGCAGCCCGCAAAAGCCGGTCGCTCTTGGCTCTTGCCGTGCTGCTCAGTCGCGCCGCCTTTTCAAGGACCTCGATCGCCATGGCCACGGCGCCTCGCCGCAGCGCCCGGGCCGCCATGCGATCGTATTCGCCCGCGAGTTCGTCGTCAGATCCGATGGTTGCTGCAGCACGATGCCATAACTGACGATCTAGTAGTTCGATCACAGTGATTCTGCGTATGAAACCGTGCATCAAGGAACAATGGGTTGATGGCGGATCTTGTTTTGCGGTTGGCGAAACGAGGAGCGGCATCATGGCAGGATGGCGGCGAGTAATCGAATTGGCAATGACCTGCGAAGAGATTGAAAGATGACGGCTCTTTCGCGGTCGCGAACGAGCCGGCGAGCCGGGTATCGCGGGCGCAGATGCTGCTGGCCTATCGCGAGAATCCTTCGTTCTGTGCGGTGGGGCAAAGAGTTGGGGTTCACCATCAAACGGTTCAGCGCTGCGTGGAGCGGGCGCTGGGCTATGGGCCGCTGGCGGCGATCGAGGATCGGCCACGGCCGGGCAAAGAACCGGTCATCACGCCGGAGGCCAAGCCTGGTTGGTGTCGCTGGCGTGCGACAAGGCCAAGGAGCACGGCTATCCGCATGAGTTGTGGACGACGCGGCTTTTGGCCGTCCGCACGCGAGCACGGCCCGACGGGCGGGCACCGATGTTCGCGAGGCTGGTCAAGGCACGGTGTGCAAGATCCTCGGCCAGGAGGAAATCAAGCCGCACGAGGTGCGCTACTATCTGGAACGTCGCGATGCCGAGTTCGAGCAGAAGATGGCCGAGGTTCTGTGCGTTTATCGCGAGGTCCAGCTTCTGAAGAGAGCCGCCGCCAAGTCGCGCAAAGCCATCAAGCGAGTGGCGATCGTTTCCTACGACGAAAAGCCGGGATCCAGGGCATCGCAACGACAGCACCCGATTTGCCGCCCAAGCCCGGCGTCCACGCGACCTTCGCGCGGGATTACGAGTACAAACGTCATGGCACGCTGAGCCTGTTGGCCGGATGACCTGCTTACCGGGAAGGTCATGCGCTCGTCAGAGACCGCCACCGCAGCCGGGAGTTCATCGAATTCCTCAGTGTCTCGACGCCGCTTATCCGGCCAGCACCGCGATCAAGCTGATCCTCGATAATCATTCCGCGCACATATCGAGAGAAACAAGAGCCTGGCTCGACGCTCGACCGCCTGGACGCTTCGAGTTTACCTTCACGCCCAAGCATGGTTCGTGGCTCAATCTCATCGAGGGCTTCTTCTCCAAATTCGCGCGGTCGGTCCTGCGCCACATCCGGGTCACCTCAAAACACGAACTCAAAGAGCGCATTATGGCCGGCATCGACGACGTAACCCACCCCGTCATCCACACTTGGTCATACAAACTCGCCGACGCCGCCTGATATGAGAACAAGGAAAGCGACTAGTTGACCCTGAATGGTCGCTGCGAGAGCAGCGTGAATCTTTTTGCGCGTCGCTAGATCGGCCGCCTGATGCATCGCGGAGCGAACGAGCGGGTGCCGAAACCGCACCTCCGTTCCGTCAATCTCGATCAGCTTGGCCGCGATCGCCGACGCCAAGGCATCGACCCCCACCCGCTCGCCCAATACGGCTTCGCCGGCGCGCAGGATTTCGTGGAGCGACGTCCCGTCGTTTTCCGCCGCCACGAACAACAGAGTTCGGGCCGTATTCGCAAGATCGGACAAACGACTTGAGAAGGCGCGCTCCAGGCGCTCCGTCAGCGGAAGCCACGGCACATCTCGAGCGTCTGCTGCCCGCTCGCCACGAGGCAGTTCCACAAGCGCTAAAGGGTTGCCGGCAGCCTCTTTGAGGAAGCGTCTGCGCAGGCTGGCCGAAAGGCCCGGTGCATGTGCGTCCAGCAGGCGCTCGGCATCGCCATCGTCAAGGCCTGAAGGTCGGTGACGCAGGGTGGAGGCGTCTCCGAATGAACGATTAAATCCATCGCGCATGGCCACGAGGAGAACGACGGGGTCCGAATTTAGTCTGCGCGAGATAAAGGCCAGCACCTCATAGGTTGCCTGGTCCAGCCACTGGGCATCGTCGGCAACAAGCAGGATGGGCCCGCGCGTCGCGCTTTCGGTCAGAAGAGAAAGCGTCGCAAGTGCCACCAGAAAAATATCGGGCGCTCCGATATCATCGTGCATGCCGAAGGCGGCCAATAACGCAGATCGCTGGCGAGGAACCAAGCTCGCGGCCCGCTTCATAAGCGGGCGTAGCCTGCTCAAGGGCTGCATACGGCAAATGGACTTCGGCAAGGACGCCGGTCATGCTCAGCACCGAGACACCGCGTTCACTGGCCTGACGCTTGGCCACTTCGAGGAGCGCAGATTTCCCGATCCCCGGCTCGCCGGTGATAACGAGTGTCGATCCGCCCCGATCGATCCGCTCGATCAGTCGATCGATCAGGGCGATGTCTTGCTCTCGGCCCTGCAATACGTTGAACGCCGATCGGGCGGTACCCGTGCGCCGCTTCCGCAGCCGCAAGTCGGCTTTTTTCCCCCGCTTGGCCATCCGACAACCATTGAAGATGCGGCAAGTCTATCTTTAGCTGAACCCGAGCTCAGACATCCTACCATGCGCCGGGGACCAGGGCAGGACCAAATCCGGCACAAACTCCAGCGTCAGGCTGTCGTTGGGCAAGCCGCACGCAGTTGAATCTGAAGAGTTCGGTGTATAGCGGCGTGCTGCCCGAGGCGTGTCTGTCCCGAGCGATGGCGCTTACTTGGAGGCGGCCGCTACGGGTCGGGCTCATACCATCCCACGGTTCTCCTGAAGCATTCGATGGCGGATACCTCGCGCAATAGAATGACCGCTTTGCGCCAGAAGCGGCCCTCCCCCGCCGAGTCGCATTTTTGAGGGAGCAAGTTCATTTTCGCATAAGCGGCAGAGATTGAGGAAGGTGACAAACACGAAGACGCGTCGCAGCGCATCGGAGCTAGGTATGCACTCGGTCAAAGGACGTGAACCGGCGCAACGCAAGGTAAATCGCGATCGGCGGCAGGGAATAAACGAGAGCGACCGCCATCATATAGTTCCATGGTGCCTCGTCGCTGTCGAAGAACTGATCGATGGCCGCCGCCACGGTCATGTTGCGCGTCGATGAGAGCAGCATGAACTGGTAGAGGTAGTCGTTCCACGCCAGCAACAATGCATATACGCCCACCGCTACGAGCGCCGGTGTCATCAGTGGCAGGTAAATGCGCAGATAGATCTGGACAGGTGAAGCACCATCTATCTTGGCGCACTCATCGAGCTCCATCGGCAGTAGCTTGCCGTATTGGTGCAGGATCAAGACGGCGTACGGCGTGGCGAAGGCGACATATGCAGCAATCACCGCCCAGAGGCTGTTGGAGAGCCCGTAAACATGCATGATGTGGACGAACGGGATGATCAGGATGGCCGTCGGCAGCATGTAGGTCAGTAGTGCGGCGTCACCAATGAGCTGACCACGGCGAAGTTGCATCCGTCCGACCGCAAAGCTCGCGAGCGAGCCGATGACCACGGTGAGCACCATGGTGGCTACGCCGAGAAATATGCTGTTGCCGAACTGATGCCAGAAATGTTCCAGATACCAATGATCTTGCGTCCAGACCGCACGGAAGCTGCCGAACGACGGATCTTGCGGCCAGAGGCTGCCAGTGAACTCGTCGCCCTCGTCATCGAGCGCAATGAGCACCATGTTGTAGACGGGTAGCAGCGTCCAGATGAGCAGTGCGACGCCCAGGGCCGCACCGGCGATGCCGCCGGCAAGTCGCCGTCCGTGGCGGTAACGACGGCGTGCGGTGCGATCTGCGGCGGCCACGCGGCTGATGGCGGGTCGACCGGTCATAGCTGCACCCCGGTCCTGTGCAGGCGCCGTATCAAGAGGATAACGACAGGGATGACGAGCGGCAAAGCCGACATCATCGCTGCCGCTCCCAGCTCCGGATGGCCAAAGACGAACGCCTGGCGAAAGCCATAGGTTGCCAGCACGTCCGTGGTGCGCGCGGGCGCACCCGAAGAGACGAAATGGACGGTCGGAAAATCACCGAACGTCCAGAGCGTGGAGAGCAGCGTCGCCACCAGATAGACATTGGCCATCAATGGGAATGTTACATGGACCGCCTGCTGGATGGAGGTAGCGCCATCGATCGCAGCCGCTTCATAGATTTCCTTGGGGATCGCCATCCGCGCGCTCAGGAATATCAGTGTCCAGAACGGCAGCCACTTCCAGATATAGGCGAGAATGTTGGCCGCCATTGCCATGCCTCGTGATACCAGGAACAGAGGACCGTCCGCGCCGGTCACGGCAGACCACAGGCTGTCAAGGAGCCCCCATTGGGACACCAGCATGTAATGGATCGACAGGAAGACAGAGAGCGCCGGCAGCGCCCAGGGCAGCAAGAACACGACCAGGAGCGCCCGGACCCACCACCGTCGCTGCATAAAGAAGCCGGAGAGCACAAAGGCGAGAAACATCTTCACGTTCACGCCGATGCAAACAAACAGCAGCGTGTTGACCAGTGTGTCGATGTAGCGCGGGTCGGAGAACAACAAGGTGTAAAGCGTCGGCCGGCTGCCCATCCACAGGCCGAACACGACCGGGTAAGCGATGAAGGCCACGAATACGGCCGCATAGGGAACAACGAAGGCGATTGCCCAGGCGGTGTCCGAACCTTGCAGGCGGAAATGCCAGCGGGGACGTCGCGCCCCGCCGGCAGGTATGGGAAGTCTCGAGCGGCTGAACCTGCTGCGCGCTGCTCATCGTGCCCTGCAGAGCATCGGACTCAAATCTATCCCTTCAAGTCTAACCCTTCACGCCGCCCATGGTCAGGCCAGCCGCCATATTCCGGCGGAACATGTAGTAGATCATCATCGGCGGCAGCGCATACACGATCGCCGTCGCCATCATGAGGTTCCAAGGCAATTCGTCGCTGTTCAGGAACTGCGCCAGGGCGACTGCGACTGTCATGCTGTCTGGCGTGGAGAGCATCAGGAAATTGTACAGATATTCGTTCCAGGCGAGCAGCAAGGCATAGGTGCCGACCGCAACCAGCGCGGGCGCCATGAGCGGCAGGTAGACGTACAGATAGATCTGGAGCGGGTTCGCCCCATCGATCCGCGCCAATTCGTCAAGCTCCATCGGGATCGATTTGCCATACTGCGAGAAGATGAAGATCGCGTATGGCGTGGCGAACGTGGTGATGGCCGCGATCACTGCCCACAGGTGGTTGGTTAGCCCATAGATTTGCATGATCCGATAGAACGGAATCGCCAGGAATGACGCCGGAATGACATAGGTCATCAGCGCTGCATTCGTCAGCAGCCAGCCGTTGCGAAGGCGCATCCGTCCGACGGTGAAGCTGGCGAGCGAGCCGATCAGCAAGGTGAGGAACATCGTCATCAGTCCCACAAAAAAGCTGTTGCCGAACTGATGCCAGAAATGCTCGAGGTACCAGAAGCCTTCGGTGACGACGACATAAAAGCTGTCCAGAGTCGGACTGGCCGGCCAGATCGTGCCCGCAAAGATGTCATCGTGGGCTGAAAGCGCGATGACTATCATATTGTAAATCGGCGCCAGCGACCAGACGATCAGCACGATGCCCAGCAACATGGCGGCGGCTTCCCCCACGCGGCGACGCGCGCGGTAGCGCCATGGCGAAAGACGTCGGGTGCGAGCGACGCTCACAGTTGCCCCTCTGACATGCGCAGCTTGCGCATCAGGACGAAGATCAGGGGGATCAACACCGGCAAGGCGGTCATCACCTCCGCCACCCCGAGACGGGGCAGCGATACCGTATAGGCATAGCGGATACCGAGCGTGGCGAGCACCTCCGTCGACATCGCCGGGCCCCCGCCGGAGACAAAGTAGGTGGCATTGAAGTCGCCAAGCGCGAAGACGGTATCGAGCAGCACGCAGACGATGTACAGGTTCGCCATCAGCGGCAGAGTCACATGGGTCAGGCGACGCAGGCCGCTCGCGCCGTCGACCGCAGCGGCTTCGTAGAGTTCCTGCGGAATCGCCATACGACCGGACAGCAGGATCAAGGTCCAGAACGGCAGGTTCTTCCAGATATATGCGCCGATGTTGGCGGCCAGCCCCATCCAGTGCGAGTTCAAATAGACGGGCCCGTCGATGCCGGTCAGCAAATACAGCACATTGTTCAGCATCCCCCACTGCCCGTTGAGGAACCAGTGTATCGACATATAGGCGGGAAGCGCCGGCGTGGCCCAGGGCAAGATGAAGATGACCAGAACCGCTTTGACCCACCATCCCTTGCGCATGAAGAAACCGGACAGCAGGAAGGCCAACGCCATCTTCACGTTAACGCCGATGCCGACGTACAACAGCGTATTGATGACCGCCGTCAGATAGCGCGGATCGTCAAAGAGCTGCCGATACAGCGCCGGATCGCTGCCCATCCACAGTCCGTAGACAATCGGATAGAGGACAAAGGCAAAAAAGATGACGACGTAGGGCAGCGCAAAGGCGACAGCCCAGATGTGTTCGGAGCCATAGAGTCCGCCGCGCCGAGCGCGTCGCCTGATCGCAACGGTCGCCAGGCGCGTTCCAGCCGGAAGCGCCTGTTGGGTTATACTCATGCGCCCCTCGTGAGGCCGTCAGAACGTGACCTGCGAAAAGATCTGCTCCGCCCGCTTAAATGCCTTGTCGATCGCCTGTTCCGGCGTCATGCCATTCTTGATGACGTCGGCATGCGCCTGTCCCCAGAGCTGCTCGGCAGTCACTTGGCCCCAGGCGGGGTTGAACCCTTCGTAGCCCGAAGTCGTCGGCCCGAGCACGGCCTCGCGCACATAGGGGGCGCGATGCGGGTCCGCGGGATCGAGCCACCACGGGTCATCCTTGACGATCTGCGGCATGGCCGGCACCCACCGTCCAAGGCCCACCTTCAGGTTGTCGTTCATGACCTTGGGTTGCATCCAGTACTTCATGAGATCCTTGGCGACCTCGACGTTTTTCGCCCCCTTCGGAATGAAGCCGCCGCCGGCATTCACCTGGGCTGCCATCGGCTGGCCATCGTTGCCGTTGGGCAGGCCCGTGGTGACCACGTCATGCATATACGCCTGCGTGTCCTTGATCATCGCCAGCTCGGTCGAGATCGTGCCGTCGAAATCTACGACGAACACCTTTTCGTGGAAGGCGTTGTTGTCGTCCGCATCGTTCCAGCTCAAAGCCTCGGGCGGTACGTAGCCCTGCTTGTAGGCGTCGGTCAGGTAGGCGACGGACTTGATCGCCGCCTCGCGCACCTTCGGGTCGTCGGTGTGCAGCCGGCCGTCCGGCGTGACCATATTGCCCCCGTTGGCGATCACGAAGTGCGTGAACAGTCCGTTACCGTCGTTTGGCCCGACCGTCGTGATCTGCAGGCCAAGCGCGTAAATCTTGCGCATGCCCTTGCCCCGGAGTTCCTTCTGCGCCGGCTTGAAGAAATCCCAGAACGCATCCCACGTCTTTGGCGCATCGGACAGATTCAGGCCAGCCTTCTCGACAAGGCTACCCCAGATGTGGAACGGGATGCAGGCCTGCTTGATCGGTGCGAGATAATAGCTGTGGGCTTTTGCAGTCTTGTTATAGAAAGTCGAGCATTCCTTGGCCGTCTTCGAAAGCTGCGCTTCGTAGGGCTTAACGATGTCACTGACATCGACCAGCTTGTCGTCCCACGCGTTCTGCGGAATGATTGTCTGTGGCGCGTCCATGAAAACCAGATCGGGGACGTCGCCGCTGGTCAGCGCAGAGACTGTCTTCTGGTTCAGCGCCTGGAACGGCATGATGCTGTAGTCGAGCGTATTGCCGCTCGTCTTCATATAGTCCGCGGCCAATTGCTTGAACGCTTCGTCCTCCGCCTTCACGAACCCCTGGTTGACCCAGACGGTCGCGGTCGTAACAGCGGCATTGGCAATATACGGTTTACTCAGCGCGGTCGCAGCAGCGAATCCAAGAGAGCCGCGCAGCACCGATCTCCGGCTATACTTGTCCATTGTCCATCACCCTCCCGTCCAGACGCGCAACGCCTTCGCAAGCGCAACAAATTTGTTGGTATGATGTAGGCAAACAGCCAACATTGATGTTCGCAAACGGCCTATGTGAAGTCAATGACTGTGGTCTCGATTGCAATTCAACTTGGCAGAAATTGGCGCAGGTTTTGTGCTACGCGGAAATCCGGTTTTGGCCGCTTCGCCGACCTAGCCATCAGCTCAATGTCCGCTTCGCGCCAAGAGCTGCCCTTCGCAACTGATAAGCTTTTATGCCTTTGCTTATCAGTCGCCGACTGATTCCATTTTGCGACTTTGTTTATCATGATGCGCCACGGCTTGGTCACCCTGCCGGCGTCGTCAGCGCGAAAGCGTTGCGCTTGTGGATCAAGCAGATCGCGTAGCGCGTCACCTAGCCGATCTACGCTCTCGCGAATCGTGCTTGAGGCCTTTGCGAGGGTCGCCCGCAAACAACGCCAATCACTCGCTTCGCTTCGGCGCACTGATCTTCACGAGACCTTCGAGTTCTTTGGCGGCTTGTTCCTCAGAGATTCCGTCGACCAGGGCGACTTCTCCGGACAAGCGATCGAGCGCCGACGCGTAAAGCTGCCGTTCGCTGAAGCTCTGTCCTGAATCGCCACCGGGTCGACAAAGATCGCGCACGACTCCCGCGACGGCGACGATATCGCCCGAGTTGATCTTGCCTTCGTACTCCTGTGCTAATCGGGACCAAGTGCCGCGGACCTTCCGGGGAGGCTCGCTCAAGAGTTGCTTAACGCGTTGGATTGCGGCGGTATCTGACGGCTTGCGCATTCCGACGTTCGTCACCTTCCGGGTAGGAACGCGGAGCGTCATCTTGCTCTTCGTGAAATATATCACGAAAAACTCCAGGCTTGCTCCTGCTACAGCCTGTTCTTCGATCGTCAAAATCTGCCCTACACCGTGCGCCGGATATACGATGAAGTCCTTCTCGTTGAAGCCGAAGCGCGTCTTGCACCGTTCGCTCCCAGCAGGTAGCTCCGCACCGGAATCCGGCGCCGCAGGCGCAAGATTGAAGATCGCTTTTTGGCCGTCCATGCTCATGTCGCGGTTCGACTCCTCTCGGTGATGCACCGATCGATTGCCAATTCACGCGGCATAGCTACTGGAGTGTACTTGGCGATTCGATGCAGCGCGCGCACCGTCTTCGCTACCGCAATATCAATAGGGCCTTGGCACGTTCGTTACCACGACAATGACACAACTCAACTGATTCCCTTGGAGCGATGTGGCTTCTTGGCAACTTGTTCCTAAAGGAAAAACACGGGGTTTCCCAACGTCGCCCCTCCAACGTGCTCTAATTCCGGCTGAGTTTCCTGATTTCTTCGCTGAAATCCTTCGCATCTCCCATCACAACGGTCGCTGTGCGGCCGGACACGAGGGAGAGCGCATGTTCCTTGCGGTCGAGTGCGATCCGCACGGGATACGTTGCGCCAATCGGACCCAGAAGAAGGTCGGATTAACGTTCGTGAGAAGTTCTGGATCTGTGGTCTTGTCGCGATCCGCGATACCGCCTCCGATGCTCCGACGTGGCCGGCGAGAGTTCGGCTCCGGCCGATTCGAAATCGGGAGATTGCGGTTCCGCGAATCGATACGCCCCGCTAATGATCGCAAGGAGCCGCCGGTCCAATTCGGAGAAGTTCCATGGTCCTTCCTCTCGTCCAACAGCAGCCGACCATGCCCTGGGGCGGCGATACGCCTTCGAGGCGCGACGATATCCTTGCCGGCTATCTTCACCTTCGGGAAATCTCCAAGAGACTTCACGAGGAAGTCCTTAAGTCCATATCCGGCGACGCGCTGCTGAAACACGCGCGGCGGCTCGGATTGGCACAGGGAAGGACGTTGATCCTCGATGACATGGACGAGATGTACTATGTCTACGACCTTGCCATTTACACAGCACCGGCGGATCGGTCGCGGGCAATCGATCGCTACGCGAAGTCGGCCGGATTTGAACCGCAGTCCGACGAGCGGCTGATGCTGGACGCGATGCGCGCGTCGCAGTTTGCAATACTCCTGATCGAACGACGTCACGACGCGCTGGGTCTGATCGCCACCGATATTCTCCGCAACTCCAAAGTATGGCTGCTCGACGTCGGGCTCGAGAGTTCGATGGACGACGGAGAATTGATCGCTACCAGGCTGTTGACTCCTGGGCCGTTCTCGATGACCGCCGGCGTTAACGTTCCGTTCGAGGTCGAAATGCTTGAGCCGATTTGCGCGCTGCTGCCCCAGCGCATGGGCGATAGCAAGCTGAGCCGAATAGCCGACGACAGGCGCTTCGCTGAAGCCGTCTACAAGGTAGGGCTCGCGGACGGCGTCATGGACCGCCTGGCCTACCTTGATCTACCCGATCGAGCCTGACCTCGGATCTCTCGGTTTCTTTTTGGCTGATGGCGCGATTGCCGCCAAGGCGCTCGAAACGGCGCTGCTTGAAGCAGTATCCCGAAAATAGCGCATTGGGGGACATGGCGCTCCCTAGCGAAGAGCGATATGCTCCCAAGCCTTATCAATCTTGCCATCGGCGGCATGGCGTTGACGCGAGGAATTCCGTGCCTGGGATGGCTTCTCTTGCAATGGGTACCCGCTGACAGAGCCGTGCCGTTGTACAAACGGCAGCTGGCCGCCGCGGGATTGACGGCTCAGTTATTTGCAGGCGTCCTCCTTGGTGTCGCTGCAGAGGTGTTTCTCTTGTGAGGCGTTATTTTTCGTCTCATGCCAGCAATCGGCCTCGATCTACTCGCCATGGCCCGAGCCATCGCGGAGTACGACTTGCCAGGGCGGCTAGTGACGCTTCTTGCGGGCAACGCATAGGTGGAAGTCAGACAAGCTATCGAACTGCGCCTAGTCGATGTCGCATGCTCCTATAAAACGCTTGGGTGGCGACGCGGTTCAAAACTAAGAAATGCCGTCGAACTCGCGTTGCTTCATGCCGGTCAAGCCCAGCCCAGCTCCTCAAACGCGACACCGGAATTCCAAATCTTCGTCATGTGGCTGATCTTACCGTCAGTGAATTGCATCATGTAGACGTAGTCCGAATTCGTCTTCTTGCCGGTCGCGGCACACGGACCACCAGCTCCTGTATAGGGCGTCGCTGCGTGTGATCCCGAGCGCAGTGACTGTGCGGCGAGCGCGGGCAGCATTATAGGTGGTGCTGTCCGCGTGTCGCTCCGTGAAAACAATTTAGTCTGCGCACGCGCCGAGGTTCCGATTGCGCTGTGCGCGATGGATGTGACGGCAGGTGTGAAAGTCCACCTGTCGTCACGTCGGCAATCCAATCTCTACTCTGTGAGACTACCCGCACGCACACGGCGGGATTTTCGCGTGCAGCGTACCCGATGCGATGCTCGCCTTAATCGATACGTTTACGCCGGTCGGGAAGTCGCTTGCTGAAATCCTTCAACGGACGCTGTCTGCGCTCGACAAGACGCAAGACGGATTTGCAGGACGGACATTTATAGAACGTAATGCGATACCAGTTAGTCACCGGCTCCGAACCTACGGCTTTCCTCGGCATATTGCAGGCGACGCACACAAGGTCTGGCATTGAGCATCTCCACAGCCGCGCCCGGATCAAACGCGAACGATGCCCCATACAATTGGAGTGTACCGCAGGCCACGGCGGTCCAATTCCTCACGCAGCCTATCCGCCTGCTGTCGCGCTGCTTCGCCCAAAAGCCGGTGCCGACTTCCTAAACGGATATCGGCGGAGACCTGCTCCCGGATGTTCTCGTAAAGCCGCAGAACGTTATCGTCGGCCATGCTGTGAATGCCGCTCATTGCGAAAATAACTTTTTTAGATGCCAATACACCCGCAGGAAATCCCCACACCACGTCAATGGCAAGTCTAGTGCGGCCTCCCCGCCCGATCATTGCGAAAATAACTTTTTTAGATGCCAATACACCCGCAGGAAATCCCCACACCACGTCAATGGCAAGTCTAGTGCGGCCTCCCCGCCCGAACATTCAACAGTTTTCGCCGCAACAAGTGGTGGTCAAAGCCGCCACGTACACGCGCGGAATTTGGCAGCGTGCCCGATACAATTCCGAGGCATGGTGCGGATCAGCAACCCGTGAAGCGCATGTCCGGGCCGTCTATGATCTTACGAAGATATTCTGTGCCGAGCGCGGCCAGTTCGTCTGGATCACACTTGCCGGTGGAAGACAGTAGCTCGACGTAGCCCAGAACCTTGTTGCGCAATTCCGTTTGAGAAACGGACGAAATTGGCTTGGCCGACAACATCACTCGATCAACGATCTTGTGCATAACACGCCACTCACAAAGGGATAACTTGAAATTGGCGCAGTGCACCATTCGTGCGTTTGACTGTCAAGTTGGGGGGCTGTCGTCGTAATTTAATCTTTGTCGGCGGGCTTCTTCACCCTTCTGTTGCCGTTGCATACATTGCAACGCGCGATCATCCCCTTACCGCGTTCTGATGGATGTTGAACGACTTGAAAGCCTGGGCCATCGCAAGCCGTGCACTTGATTTCGACTTCGTTGAAGTTCGCTTTTGACTGAAGTGGGCCACCGGTGCGATCTAAAATCCGGTGGCCCGTGCCGACCAATTGCAATTTGACCGCGCTGTGTAGTTGAAGTGTTCGGCCAACTTGTTCGGCGGTCTAGCGATATTGGCGACACGACGGCGGCTCAAGCCCCAACTCATTTTAACCTAACTACTCAACCTTAACCCATTTCCACCGCAAGCGGTGGCAAGACCCGCTAACACACGGCGGAATGTTCGCGTGTAATTCCTGCCAGCAATTCCGCTGGCTATTTTCAGAAAAATGCAAAATGTATATTGAACGAGGTAAATCTGATTGCACTGCATAGATCACGGATCACCGGAACGCCAAGGCAGCGGTACTGTTGGGAAAGCTGGCATGTGACGCATCATCTCAAGCTTCATTTCGAAGCTCGTCCGGCACATGCTACGATGAAAAGCAATCGCTCTGGAATGAGTGCGGCGACAAGAAGCGTTTTCGTTGGCTACGTGGCATGAGGCAACCGAGCCCCATCGCCAACTCTATTCAATAAAAATCCCCATCGCATTGGAGCGACGAGGTGAGGTTTCAGTAGTAGGTGTCCAGCAGTCATCAGTCACCGGGCTGATCTTCTAGCGATTGACGGCGGCTAGTTCGGTGCACAAATGAACTTTGGAACCGCCCCGGATCATTCTTTTCAACGTCGCGAACAGCGCGGGATTTCGACGTGAGAAATCATGTCGGGCTATCGACCATGCCTTCTACCGCGTGATTTGCGACCGAGGTTTCAATCTCGTCGCCGACGCTGCACTCCACGACCTGTCCGCGCCGGAGAGCTAACGTTTCAATCTCGGCTGGCTTCAGCTTTCTACGCGCAAAGACAATGTCACTCGGTTCGATCTGGGGAAGGTTGCATACGGCGGCCTCAGCCATCTTCTGAAAGTAAATTCCGACCGCAAACCATCTTTCTCTGCGAAAATGGCAATCCGCTCCGCTTGTTACTCGGACCAAGCAACCACGCGGCGCCAACTGGGTCTTTTTCAGGGTATTCACCAACAGAGTCATCGAAAGTCGTTTAGGAAGCGCCGCTTCCGGTGACAAATCGGTAAGTTGGTTGGGTGAAAATGTGTCCATATTGGAAGGCCGAGCCGGTTTTCGCCAACTCGTCGGGCGTTGCCGTATCGGGCGAGCGTTTGAGCCAGGCGGCGAACCGCTTGCAGCTTTGGATGTGACTACGTTGCGTGTGCGGGTTGAGCTTGCGCGCAGCCATGTCCTCGATCATGCGCTGACGCAGCGGACTGACGAGCTCCATCCTGAGTGAGGTTGACAACACCTCGATCTCAGGACGTGGCTCTCAAACCCGCCAGCGCTGTCCTCTCAGCCGGCTTCCGCCCTATCGGCTCTTGCGCCCGCGCAGCGGGCTGGAGCGCAGCGACTTTGTGCGTTGGCACTTTTCGGGATCTCACGCTTCGTGGAATGTCCGCTTCCCGTTCTAGTCCCTCGTCGAGTGAACGACGGCGGGTAGCGCAGCACGGATCCCTTTATGCGGACTCGATGTCGGCGAGATGCGAAGTTTCGTTGATACGCCGGATCAGGATGCGGCCGTCCTCTATATCAATCTCATTGATGCAACAGGGACTTTGGGCGAGCCGCCAATAGGAAGAGAGAGGAAGATCAGTCAATTGCAACAGGAGTGCCCGGTTGATGCTGTCGTGGGAAACCAGCACCACGGTTCCGTCACGGTGCCGTTCCAGTACGAGGCGAAGCGCATCTGCTGACCGAGAGACCACTTCTTGCAGCGATTCGCCGCCGGGAAATCGCATTAGGTGAGGTGCAGCAAACCAGATCGCATAAAGCGTGGGCTCAGCAGCCGCCATCTCCTCGTGGCTCTTCATCTGCCACGTTCCGTAGTTGATTCGTTCAATTGCTCGATGCTCTGCGCTTCGATACTGCATGCGGTGGCAATCGCAGCGCCGGTGGCAATGCACCGTGAGAGTGGACTTGTGTATATTTCCTCCGGCCGCCATTTCAACTCGATCCGCCGAGCGACGGCCCGCGCTTCTTCGTTTCCGCGCTCGGTCAAAAGTAGATCCTCGCGGCCGCGAAAGCGTGGAGGGTGAATGCCCTCAACGTGACCGTGACGAACTAGAATGATCTTGGTCACGCGGTTCATTCCCCTGAACTGCGGTCGCTCTTCGCCGCGCCAAACCAAGACTAGCACACCGCAAAGGGACTTCCTCAACGTGAGAGATGGGCAAACTGAGAAGAACTCAGTGCGAGCATATGTTTTCCGCCTTGCCCCCTCATGACGGACATTGGGTCGGCCACGTAGCACGCCGTTCGGACCCCGGTCGAAACCAGCCCGATCACTCAATCACCTTGTCCGCCCGGCCGATCAGTGTCGGCGGGATCGTGAGGCCGAGCACTTTCGCCGTGCTGAGATTAATGACCAACTCGAACGTTTGCGGCGCTTGTACAGGCAGGTCTGCAGGTTTGGTCCCGCGTAAAATATGGTCGACGTAATCTGCAGTCCGCAGGATGGCATCGGCGCGATCAATTCCGTATGTGACAAGCGCACCGGCGTAGGCGTGCTCTTCGAAGGCGAAGATCGACGGCATCAGATGTGCTTTCGCCTGCTGGATAATCAGATCGCGATTAACCTCGGTGACTGCGTGAGGCAGTGCAATCACTCCGCCCCCGCTCCCGGTCAGGGCAAACTCCGCAAACCTGCGCTCGATCTCTGTACCATTGTGAACGCCTGCAGGTATCGCTTCGACCCGCAGGGGCCGAGCCGTTTCTTCGATCGCTCGCCAGAATTCCTTGTGAGCGGATGTTTCTGGGTGCATCAAAACCAATACGCGTTTCGTTGCAGGCGCAGCTTCCATCAGCGTCTCAAGCCACTTGCCGCCCATTGACGGCTCGAAGTTCGTGAAGCCGGTGATATTGCCCCCGGGCCTGGCTAGATTTTCGATGAAGCCGCTTCCGACGGGATCAGCAACCATGGCGAAAACGATTGGTGTCTCGCCACCGACTGGCTTCAGTATGGCGACCGCCGGATTGCTGACTGCTACAATCGCCGCGGGGTGGGTAGATAGCAATTCATCGGCCTGGCGACGCATGTTCGCTGTGTCGCCATCCCAGGCGCGGACCTCAAAGCGGAGATTGCGGCCTTCTGTCCAGCCGAGTTCGGCAAGCCGCCGCTTGTAACGGGCGAGTTGGTCGCGCACCTGAACCGGAGACCACCACATCCCAACCACACGCACGCCAGTTTGGCCGCGCGCGCAGATGGGCCAACCGGCTGCCGCTGCTCCCTCCAAAATAAACGCGCGCCGTTTCATCGTGGAAGCTCTGATATGGGATTGCATCAGCATACAGCAGTTGGAGAAGGGCGGCTATGGTCAAGCCATCGCTCGGCTCAGCTTGTCGGCGCGACTTGCGTGAGCCACGATGGGCGACACCACAAGTGTACTACCGATACTCGCGCCGCCTCATTTTGGAACCCCGGACGCTGCATCTAGGAGTCATCGTAGATGGCCAAACGAAAAGAGGCTTCGGTCAGGGAGGTCTGCCTGGGTCGGGTAGGATCGAGGCGCGGATCGGGCTTCGAATGATGCCGACGTTTCCTCGATCCCCCCTATCAGTAGGGTCGGAGACTGGCGCGCCGGTTTAGGTCGATGTTTGTGTTCCCCGTTGCCTCGCCCTTTCGTCTGCGAGTGTCACATCATTTCGACCGTGCCACGTTTCCAGTCCCCGCCACGTCGAACGCAGCGTGTGGTTTTCCCACTCTACGCTCACCTGCCTGCTTCACCTCAAGGGTTATGGGACCTATCCTGCTGGGGCGACTTTCGGCTGAAGCCACCGAACCTTGTAGTTGCTGAACAGCTTCAAGGTTTCGTACAGCCACTGCCTACTCCACCGCGTCCAACCGAAGCCCTTTCGCTTCCGAGCCCTCATCAGATGGCGCCGGATCTTCTTTTCCACCCAGTCTTGAATGTAGCCAAAGCACTCGCTGGCATGCCCAACCGCGAAGTAATTCACCCAGCCACGTAGGATCGGATTGATCAAGCTGATCACCCGATCCACGGGTTGGGATTGGTGGCGGCGGAACACGTCTTTGAGTTTCCGCAGCAGCGCCGTTCGTTTCTTGAGCTTCGGCGTAAAGCTTGCTCGCCAGACGCCCCTTCCACTGCGGATGCGGCGGAAATCGAATCCGAGGAAGCCGAAGCTCTCGCCGCGGCCGAGGTCCACGATCCAACTCTTCTCTTCATTGACTTCGACCTGCAGAGCGGCCAATTCCTCTCGGAGGCGTTTCTCAACCGCCGTCATCAGCCAGTCATGCCGCGGGTGGGCATCCACCAAGATCACCAGATCGTCAGCAAAACGCGCATACTCGATGCCGGTGTACTTGTCGTAGCGTGTCACCTCTTTTGCCCGCTCGAGCATTCGGTCTACCTCGGTGAGGTAGAGATTACTGAGCAGTGGGGAGATGACTCCGCCTTGCGGGACGCCGCATCGACCATTGGCTTTCAGCATGATCTTCAGCAGGTGCATTACATCATCGTCATCAACTCGTTTCGCCACTTTGGCCAACAGTCGGTCGTGCCGGACGTTGTCAAAATAGCTCCGCAAATCGATATCTATGACGCGTGTCTTGTGCTGAACGATTGCCTTGGCCACTCGGTCGACCGCCTCATGAGCTGTCTTCTTGGGTCGGTATCCAAACGATCCCGGTTGGAAGTCGGCCTCAAAGATCGGCTCCAAGATGAGCTTGAGCGCCCCTTGCACCACCCGATCCCGGATAGCAGGAATTGAAAGGACGCGGACTTTGCCCCCGTCCTTCGGTATCTCCTGCCGCCTGGCCGGCAACGGTTTGTAGCTGCGCTCAACCAGTTCGCCCCTGATCTGCCCGAGGAAAGCGTCTACGCCTTGCGCCTCGATGGCCGCGAAGGTGACCCCATCTACTCCGGGAGCACCATCATTATCTTCGGCCAGCGCATACGCCTTGCGTAGTGTTTCCATCTTGCAAACATGGACGTACAAGCCCCAGAAACGCCAGGACGTCTCAGACTTCGCCTTGACGTATAGTCTCCGCCTCAGGTCCTGCAAATCGTTGGACGCCTTTATCATCTCGTCCCTGCCTTCCCGATTGAAGGAGACGTTACAAACAGCAGGGTCCCTCGCTCCATGGGCGTTACTCCATTTCCTCGCTACTAAGACCCATCCGCCACCCTCTCGCCTTCGATCGATTTCCCGCTTTAGCCGGTTATACGATCTACCTTGCTCCGGTGATTTCGCACCGGGACGAGGAGGGCTTCGCCAGTTACTCGGTATGCCCTCGTTACCGTGCTGTCGCTTTCACCCCGCCGAGGTGGAGATGCCGCATCGGTCAGATTTCGGCACCCCATGCTGCCTTCGCCCTACGGAAGCAGGCTCGGCCCTCGGATCTACGCCTTTCGAGGCCACATTTACGTTCACTGTCGTTACGGCCCGGCAACTCGTAGTCTCCCCAAGGGAGACCTTGTCGATAGGCTTCAGGATTTTGATCTCTCTCCACCCTGCTATCCAAACTACGGGGCGCCTGACTTTTGCCCCGGCAGGTCTACCTCCTGCTGAACACACCAGTCTTAACTGGACGCACTTCCGTACGGCGGGTTTTCCCCGGTACGGCTGGAAGGCTGGCATTTCAGGCGAGACCTTCCCGGCGCGTCAATCAGCTTAAGCCTGCTCCCGGCATGCGCCAACCGACGAACGGTTTGTCTTCGCCCTTCGTGCACCTCGTGGCCACTACGGTAGTCCCGCTCTGTGTCGGGCCGCGGACTCGATAATGCTCCGCCTTGGAGGTCATTACTCCTCCGCCTCAGGGGCCCTCGCTCGAGTTCGGGTTATAGTGTCCCGAACCGTCATCACTTAATCGGCCCCATCCGCCCCACTCGCAGGCACATCGCGATTTCACCGCATGGCGGCTTATACGCGATGCCTTCGCTGTGCGGGAGCGCCTAGGCGACCCGCGAGTAGTTCCGAACTTTCACTGCACATTCCTTCCTGGCATGCCGTCCTCTCCGACCCCGGGGAGTCCAACATCGATATGTTCCAGAACTTCGATGCCGACATGGCCTTCGCCGTTTGACCACCGGCTCGGCACTCCCAAAACTCCCGCAATCCGTTCCACGCGGGCTTCTCATTTCGTGGCTTCACTGGTTCGCTTCCGCTACGGCCTGCCAGGTTGCTCGCCCCCCTGTACGGATCAGACTGGATCGCCCAGCCTTCGGGGACTTTTACTTCCAGGCTTTCAACGGATCGGTCTCCCTCTCCGTTGCTGGATATAACTACAACAATGGCTGGATCTCCTTATGTTGGCGGGACTTGCACCCGCTGGAATGGCAGCTAGCTTCGCTGCACGGTCAAACTGAGAAGAACCCGATACGAGCATATGTTTTCCGCTTCGCCCTCAACACCGGACATCGCTCGATGCAGTCGGCACCTCGCATTTGGGCCACGAGAGGCTGCCTCGGGCTGACTCAATCGTTGTCCGGTTTACTCTCTGGAGCCATCGCAGTGGATTCCGCGCACGCCGGACGTACTGGTGGGTTGGTCATCAAAGTCTGAACTTTGCGTATAGAGAGAAACGGTGGCACAGTTGAGAAGCCAGCCGGCGTAAAATCTTTGGATAGGTGACTGTATGACCGCTCAAATCAATATCTACAATCCTGCCGAACTTGGCCCTCCGATGGGGCAGTACCATCACGTCACGAGGGTCAAAGCCAGCGAGTTTCTGTTCATTGCGGGCATGCTTGCGGGCAATTCAAAAGGGGAGATTGTCGGCGACGGCGATTTCGATGCACAGGCCGCACAGGTGTTCGCGAACATCAGCGCCGCTCTCAGATCTGCTGATGCAGGTTGGTCAAATGTCGTTCAGTTCACCACCTATCTCGTGCATTCCCAGGACATCCCGAATTTCATGGCCTTTCGAATGCGTGAATTCCCAAAAATGTTTGCCGACGGAAAGTATCCTCCGAACACGCTTTTGATGGTCGATCGGCTGGTGAAGGAGCCGTTTCTGATCGAGGTTCAGGCCATCGCAGCGCTGTAGGTCCCTAATTCCAAGCAAGCTGATGACGGTTGGCGGTCGTCATTCGTAAATTAGGTGTTATGTCATAAGTCGGCCATTGGCGCGCTGCGCGAAAAGCGAGTTCGTTGTCAATTTCGGCTAAAGTAGCTAGGCCTCGTTCAGCGCCTGCGCGATGTCCGCAATCAAGTCGGATGGGTTTTCTATCCCGATCGAAAGTCGGATAGTAGAATCGAGAACGCCTATTTTTTGACGGATGTCAGCCGCAACGCCGGAGTGGGTCATGCTTGCGGGGAGGCTGGCGAGAGATTCGGTTCCGCCGAGGCTCACCGCGAGCTTAAAAATTTCCAGTGAGTTCAAGAACTTTAGAACCGCCGTCTTGCCGCCAACAATGTCAAAGGAGAACGTAGATCCTGCCCCAAAGCATTGCCTTGCGAAGACGCGTCCTGCCGGGGAAGCGTCCTCGTGGTGGCCGAGGTAGTGGACCTTCGCCACTTTGGTGTGGTCGCGGAGGTAATCCGCCACGAGCCGCGCGTTCCTGTCAGCCTTCTCCATGCGGATGCTCAGTGTTTCGAGCGACCGGCTGATCATCCAGCAGGAATGGGGATCCAGTTGAGTGCCGATGGCGCCTCGCAGCGCCTTGATATCCTTGACGATCGTTCTTGAGCCGAGCGCAGCACCAGCTATCAGGTCGGAATGACCGCCCACATATTTAGTTAGCGAGTACAACGAAACATCCGCCCCATGCTCGATCGGCCGCTGAAACACCGGCCCAAGCAATGTATTGTCGCACGCAACTATCGGAGTATGTCGTTGGACTTGGCCGATGATGTTAGCGATGCGGCGGACCATTGCGACATCGACTAGGCCGTTGGTAGGATTGGCCGGAGTTTCGATGAGAATCATCGCAACTCGGCCTTTGCGCATCGCGTCCTCCGCCGCCTGCCTGACCGCAGCTTCGTCAATGCCGTCGGAAAAGCCGATGGCGCCAATGGAAAGGCGCGAAAGCGTGTTTGTAAGCAGCGTTTCTGTCCCGCCGTAGAGCGGTTGAAAGTGCAGAATGACATCGCCAGGCCGTACGAACGCAAGGATGCGTCGTCGCAATCGCTGCCATACCGGATGAGAACAGCGCGCAATTCTCGGTGCGCTCGTAGACCGAGAGCCTGTCCTCGACGATTTCGCTGTTGGGGTGATTGAACCGCGAATAAACGAGGCCCGCGCCCATCCCCTCGGGCGGCTCGCGCCGACCTGAGACGAAATCGAAGAAATCCTGTCCGTCTTCGGCAGTCTTGAAGACGAAGGTCGACGTCAGGAAGACCGGCGGTTTGATGGCGCCTTCCGATAGTTGCGGGTCGTAGCCATAGGTTAGCATCAGCGTTTCGGGATGCAGCATGTGAGACCTTACTGCGACAAATCACCGCCAGAGTGGCGTCGCCCATTCGATGCGGCGGCGCGCCATCGATGACAGCTCTTTCGGCGGCCGATACCAATGTCGAAAACCTGATAAAAAAGAATAACTTCCAGAGGAACGTCGGGAGGGTGTTTTGGCGCCGCTCCTACAGATCACGGATTTGCATACCGAATTCCGGACTGGCGCGGGAGTCGTGCGCGCTGTCGACGGGATATCTTATTTCGTCGAGCAGGGCGAGACAGTCGCGATCGTCGGCGAGAGCGGATCGGGCAAGTCCGTCGGGGCGCTGTCGATTCTGCGCCTGATCCCGCATCCGCCCGGGCGGATCACGCGCGGCGAGATTCTGTTCGCCGGCCGCAACCTCATGCAGCTCACGGACGCGCAAATGCGCGAAGTGCGGGGCGCCGACATCGGCATGATCTTCCAGGAGCCGATGACATCATTGAATCCCGTTCTTACCATCGGCCGGCAGATCACCGAGACGCTTGAGCAGCACCGCCGCGCCGATCCCGCTTCGGCGCACAAGCGCGCCATCGAGCTCCTCGGCCTTGTCGGCATCGCCGATCCGGCCCGCCGCCTCAAGCATTATCCGCACCAGCTCTCGGGTGGCATGCGCCAGCGCGTCATGATCGCGATCGCGATCGCCTGTGATCCCAAGCTCATTATCGCGGACGAGCCGACGACCGCGCTCGACGTGACCATCCAGGCGCAGATCCTGGAGCTGATGAACGGGCTGACGCGCCGGCTCAACGTGGCGCTCATCATCATCACGCACAACCTCGGCGTTGTGGCGCGCTACGCCAAGCGGGTCAACGTCATGTATGCGGGGCGCATCGTCGAGAGCGGCCCGGCAGCAGCGATCTACCACGACCCGCGCCATCCTTACACGATGGCATTGCTGCGGTCGGTGCCTCGGCTCGATCGACCGCGCCAGGCGCGCCTCGACCCGGTGAGCGGCCAGCCCCCCGACCTCACTCGCCTCGACCAAGGCTGCGCGTTCCGCCCGCGTTGCCGCTTCGCGGTGGACGCCTGCGCTCAGATACGGCCGCCGCTCGAGCCAGCCGGGCCGGCCGGCCACCTCGCAGCCTGCCTGCGCGGCCAGGAGATCGTCGCTGCGGCGGGAGCGGTGGCATGACGGCGCCCGCAACCCGTGCTCCGACGCTCCTCGAGGTGAAGGGGCTGCAGAAGCTCTTCCCGGTCACCGAGGGCATCCTCGCGCGCCGCGTGGTCGGCGAGGTGCGGGCGGTCGACGGCGTCAACTTCACGCTTCGCCGGGGGGAAACACTGGGGCTGGTGGGCGAGAGTGGTTGCGGCAAAACGACGACCGGCCGGTGCATCCTGCTGCTCGAGCGGCCGACCGCCGGCGAGATCCTCTATGACGGCGTCGACCTCACCAAGCTCAAGCACAAGCAGCTCCGGGCACTGCGGCGCCGCATCCAGGTCATCTTCCAGGATCCATATAGCTCGCTTAATCCGCGCATGAAGGTCGGCGACACCATCGCCGAGCCGATGAAGGTACACGCCATCGAGCCCGATGCGGCGCGCCGCGCGGCCCGGGTGCGCGAGCTGCTCGCGATCTGCGGCCTCAGCCCGAATTTTGTCGATCGCTACCCGCACGAGATGTCGGGCGGCCAGCGCCAGCGCGTCGGGATCGCGCGCGCGCTCGCGCTCAATCCCGAATTCATCATCTGCGACGAGGCCGTATCCGCCCTCGACGTCTCGATCCAGGCGCAGATCGTCAACCTGCTCGAGGACCTGCGCGAGCGCTTCGGCCTCACCTATCTGTTCATCGCGCACGATCTGTCGGTGGTGCGGCATCTCTGCCAGCGCGTCGCCGTGATGTATCTTGGCCGCATCGTCGAGTTGGCGGATTGCGACCTGCTGTTCGACAACGCGCTCCATCCCTACACGCGGGCGCTCCTCAACTCGGTGCCGGTGCCGGATCCGAGCGTCGAAGCCGGCCGCAGGTTCCGACCCGTGAAGGGGGAGGTGCCGAGCCCGATCAACCCGCCGCCGGGCTGCGCGTTTCATCCGCGTTGCCCGATCGCGGTCGAAAGCTGTAGCCGGCTCCGTCCGGAGCTGCGCGAGGTGCGAGCCGGCCACTGGGTGGCCTGCAGCGAGGTGCGTTAGATTGCGTCGAGCCGGGCGTTTCCACGGCCGTGGTGCGCGGCGTTGGAAAATGATCCGGACCAATAACAACGGAGGAAGGGCAATGATCAGGACATCAGGATTAGCGGCAGCCGGTCTCGGCATGGCGCTTTGTGTCGCCACCATACCCGGCCCTGCGGCGGCCGCCGACACCCCGAAGCGCGGCGGGACGCTCACATACATGATCCCGGCTGACGCACCGCCGAGCTTCGACGGCCACCGCGAGACCACCTTCGCGACCGTGCATTCGGCGGCACCGTTCTACAGCGTACTGATCCGCGTCGATCCCAACAATCCGTCCTCGACCACCGACTTCGTCTGCGATCTGTGCACCGCGATGCCGACGCCGACCGATGACGGCAAGACCTATACGTTCAAGATCCGCGAGGGCGTGAAGTTCCACGACGGCAAACCGCTCACCGCCGACGACGTGGCGGCGAGCTGGCGGGCAATCATCCACCCGCCGGAAGGCGTCTCGAGCGCACGCGAGAGCTATTACATCATGGTCGACAAGGTCGAGGCGCCCGACCCGACCACCGTGGTGTTCCGCCTGAAATTCGCCACCGGCGCGTTCCTGCCGGCACTCGCCGATCCCTTCACCTGGATCTACGAGAAGGCCATCCTCGACAAGGACCCGCGCTGGTACGAGAAGAACATCATGGGCTCCGGCCCGTTCAAGCCGGCCGGCTACGAGATCGGCCAGTCTATCAAGGGGGTGCGCAATCCCGACTACTATCACGCTGGGCAGCCCTATCTCGACGGCTTCACCGCCATCTATGCGCCCAAGCAGGCGGTCCGCGTCGATGCCATCCGGGGCGATCGCGCGGCCGGAGAGTTCCGCGGCCTGCCGCCTTCTGCGCGCGATCAGCTCCAGCAAGAGCTGGGCGACAAGATCGTCATGCAGAGCAGCGACTGGAACTGCGGCAATGTGATCACGCCCAATCACAAGAAGAAGCCGTTCGACGACGTCCGGGTCCGGCGGGCGCTCGCGCTGGCGGTCGACCAGTGGCACGGAGCGCCCGCGCTCGCCAAGATCGCCAACGTGAAGACGGTCGGCGGCGTCGTGTTCCCGGGCTCGCCGCTGGCCGCGACCAGGGCCGAGCTCGAGACGCTGGCCGGATACTGGCCCGACATCGAGAAATCGCGCGCCGAGGCGAAGCGCCTCCTGAAAGAGGCGGGAGCCGAGGGGCTCACATTCGAGCTCCTGAACCGCAACATCGACCAGCCATACAAGTTCGTCGGCACGTGGTTGATCGACGAGTGGAGCAAGATCGGGCTGCACGTGACCCAGCGCGTGGTGCCCACCGGGCCATGGTACGAGGCGATGCGAAGCGGCAGCTTCGACGTCGTCGTCGAGGCCAGCTGCAACAGCGTGGTGAACCCGCTTCTCGACGTCCAGAAATACTTGCCGCGCGCGGTGTTCAGCGAGAACTACGGGAACTACGACGATCAACCGGAGATCGATCTGTACCAGAAGATGCTGCACGAGACCGACGGCGTGAAGCAACGCGCGCTGATGCGCGAGTTCGAGAAGCACGTGCTCGATACACAGGCGCACGAGCTGGTGATAACCTACTGGAACCGGATCGTGCCGCTGCGCTCCTATGTGAAGGGATGGAAGGTCGGCCCGAGCCACTACGTCAATCAGGACTTGGTATATGGCTCGATCAGTAGGCCCGTTCGCGTTCGCTGACGGGAACGCCGGCGCGACCAGGATCGGACGCACAGGATGTACCGATATATCGTGAACCGGGCGCTGCTCGTGGTCCCGACGCTGGTCGGGGCGGCGGCGCTCGTGTTCGTCCTGATGCGTCTGATCCCGGGCGATATCTGCATGGTCCGTCTCGGCTCCGGTGGCGCGAGTGTCGATCCGCGCGTTTGTTTCCGAGAAGTAGGCGCGCATGTCTTCGACAAAGCGGCGCGCGACGGAGGGCGGTAGTTCTATCGGCTTAGGCATACGCTGAAGGTAAGTGTCCGGGCTCGCGATTGCGAATCCGATCTACCTGCCCGTCGCCTTTCCGGCCGAGATAATGATTTCGATATCGCCGGCCAATCTACGCAGATCGCGCGCCAGCCTTTCGAAGAGCTCGCGTTTCTTACGATCGGTTGCCAGCTTGGCGACGAGCTCGCAGTCTTCAGCTTCAGCGAAAAGTTTTTCGAGTTTTGCTTGCAGATCTTTCATCGGCGGAGCCACGCGGACCATCGAGACCGTTGCGGCCTGAGGATTTCGGCCAAGCGCCTCGCACCGGTGTCCGGGAAATCGACGCAGGTGCGCTTTCCCAACTTTGCGCAAGCGACCATCTCATCGGCTATTTGTTTGCGTATTTCGGAGGTGTCCTTATCCGCTGGAATTTTCTTACAGACAAAATCAAGAGCGGCCGTCATGTTCGCAAGCGTGCTCTGATCAAACTCGATCAACATTGCCGACCGCGCCCCGCCAAATCTTTTTCAAACAATGCTGGAAGTTTGCGACAAGCCCGCTATTGCGCAAGCACCCTAGAATTGATTTGCCGTGCCTAGGCTGCCCGCTCTCAACGTCGGCTTGCGTGCGGCAGGATGCTACCGCTGGGTCTTGGGCCAACTCATTCAATAATCGAGCCATGGCACCAGAGAACGCGCACCACAGCTTTCGCTGCCCGAATCTCGGCTGCAACGCGGAGTATGTCGCCCTCGCGAAGGACCACGCGCCTGATGACAAGCCCCGATGCATTGACCGCGGCACTCCCTTTTTGGCGAAGCACGACGGTCGCTTCCTTCAATCGCTGCGGTTTGACTGACTCTTCTGTCCGCTAGGAGCCTGTCCGAATAGTGGCTGTTCAATTCTGAGCGAGTTCTGATTCAAGCTTGGACTATGAGCAAGTATTTTCGACCCTGGAATATCGATCAGACGCTGCTGTTGCCGCCGAATGTGCAGGACTTTGTGCCGAAAGGCCATGTCTCGCGGTTTATCGTTGAGCTGGTGCGGGAGAGCCTTGATCTCAAGGAGATCACGGGCAGCTATGTGAGCGGTCTCGGGCAACCGCCGTTTGACCCGCGGATGATGGTGTCGCTTCTGCTGCACGGCTATGCGAGTGGGCTGTATTCGTCGCGGCGCATTGCCAGGGCCTGCCGCGAACGGGCTGATTTTGTGATGATTGTGGCGCTCGATCCGCCGGACTTCCGGACGATCAGCGACTTCCGCAAGCGGCATTTGAAGGCGCTCGGCGCGCTGTTCCTGCAGGTTCTGAAGTTGTGCGAGACAGCCGGGCTGGTCAAACTCGGCCACGTCGCGCTGGATGGCACGAAGATCAAGGCGAACGCGTCGAAACATAAGGCGATGAGTTATGAACGCATGAAGAAGCGCGAGGCGGAATTGAAAGCCGAGGTCGCTCGGATGCTGGCGGCGGCCGGGGCGGCGGATGCTGAAGAGGACGAGACGTTTGGCAAAGACAAGCGCGGCGACGAGATGCCGGATTGGGTCGGCGACAAGGAGAAACGGCTGGTGAAGATCCAGCAGGCGATGGCGGCGTTGGAGGCGGACGCCAGGCTGGCGGCGGAGGAAGAGCGTCGCATCGAGGCCGAAAAGCAACAGCAGCGGCAAGCCGAAGGCCGCAAGAAGCCGGGCAAACCGGCGGCGCCGCCATCGGACGAGCCCGATCCCAAGTCGCAACGCAACTTCACCGATCCGGAAAGCCGCATCATGAAGTCGAAGGATGGCTTCGTTCAGGCCTATAATGCACAGGCTGCCGTCGACGCAGGCGCCCAGATCATTGTCGCGCACGAACTGACGCAGTGCGGCAACGATCAGGGCCAGCTGGTGCCCCTGATCGAGGCCATCGAGAACAATCTCGGCCGCAAGCCGGAGCAGGCCTCAGCGGACTCCGGCTACTGCAGCGAAGCCAATCTCGACGCGCTCCAAGCACACGGCGTCGACGGCTATGTCGCGCCCGGACGCGCCAAGCACCCGACAGTCGCGAACGGAAAAATCGGCGGACCGCTGACCCAACGGATGCGAAAGAAGATCGATGATGGCGGCTTCGAAACGCCCTACCGATTGAGAAAGCAAGTGGTGGAACCGGTGTTCGGACAGATCAAACAGGCACGCGGCTTCCGCCAGTTCCTGTTACGGGGCGTCGAGAAAGTGCGTGCCGAATGGGCCATGATCTGCACCGCCCACAACCTCCTGAAGCTCTTCACCTTCGCAAAAAAGGAAGCCTGAGCCGGCTAACCTGCAACAAATGCTCGTCGCAACCCCTATCTGGACGGGCTCCTAGGCGGATAGATCCGCGCCGGCTTGGGTGAAGCGTACCAAAGTACCGACTCTCGTGCAGAACCAGCCAGCCATTGGCGATGGCGCGATCGAGACCGGCCTTGTATTCGGCCGGCGTGGCTCTCAGCTGAAACAGTGTCGGTCCGTTGATCTTCTCGATATAGATGCGACCGTCCTGCAGGGCTTCGACAGCGTTGGCGAGTTCGATGATTTTGCGCGCGGCGATCTCTGGATCAGCGAAGGCGTTGGGCGGACGAATTTCATGCTTGGCTAGGTGCGTGGCGTAGACGTGCCGGTGTGTGCCCGCGATATCGATCTCGACCCCGCAGAAGCAATGGGACCGGCCGCTCGGTTCTTGCGTTGGCAACCCGCAGCCGGAATCCCACATTTCATATTTCCATGAGGACCAGGCGCGTTCGCGCCGATGTTCCGCGCCTCGGTCACTTTCGGCAGGAGCCGACGCCATGCCGCCTCAAAGTCGGCGCGCGCTTTTTCTTGATCGGCGCGCTGACGGCAAGTCCAGGTATCAGCGCAAGCAGTGCGCGGACCGCGAAGAACACGACGCCCGCCAAGTGATTGCCCGAGATATGTCAATTATATAATTTATTACGCGATAACAATAGCTTAGAGCGTATCGCTTCCCGAAATCAGCAGCCGAGAAGCACGTGGAACATCCTCCCACTCAGCCTCGGCCCTGCAGTATTCACTCGAACTCAGCAGCCCTGCCCTCGCCCAGTCTGTCTCCGCGCGCGCCGCCATCTGCGGCAGATTCAGTCCGCAATAGCAATGTGGGATATCGAAATTCGGCATTCCGGTAACGCAACCGAGCCTTGAGGCTTGAGCAGCGCGAATCCGGCCGCAACAATGTCGCGCCGGTCCAAGCCGCGCGCAGGCTTGGCGGGCTATGAGGACGTCGGTCTTGGCAAAGGTAGTAGCATCGCGCTTGCTTCAAGCGGTCAATCTCAAAGCTAGCTGCCCCTAATCTTCTTGAACTCGCGATCTGTTGTGTACGACGAGCCGAAGGTCTTTAGGCATGCAGACACCCAGAAGGCAATTTGGACGCGCGGTTCTGCGTTCGCAGAACGTGCACGCCACGCTAGTTCAGCCCGGCTTCCCTGATCGATCCTGTACGGTGTCGGACATCTCAGACGACGGCGGGAGGATCGTCGTCGAAGGAAATGATCCCATTCCCGCCCGCTTCGAACTGGCTTTTGACGACGACAAACGGCGAGTTTGCGAGCCGATCTGGTGGCACGGAAGAGCCGCTGGCCTAAGATTTCTGCGCTAGACGTCCCGATTCGGCCCAGGGGGGCAGGTATGCGTCAGACCACGCAAGACGTAGATTTGCGGAATCTCCTCCGCTTCATCTCGGCCTGCACCTTGGGGCTATGGGCATTTGCCGCGGGTTTGCTGATTGGGACCTTTTTGTTTTCGTGATCTCAGATTCGCGCCTTTGTTCTTCTGCTGCAGTTCTGCACAGCTTGTCCACAGGCCGACCAAGACAGATCGGCGACGAACCGCGAACCTGACTGGCGGCCCGGCACCTGCCCCCAGCCGGAGGTGTGCCGAGCCTTCGCCAAGTCACCGCGCTGGTGGTCCCGACGGCTTGGATCAATCATGGCGGCAATGCGGCCGAGTCGCTATAGCTCGGATGCAACAGTGCCGAACTATCGCTCGCGGAAGTGGAGGTATGGGGGTGCATCACTACCCAGCAGTGCGGCCGCGTTTATTGAGCCAGGCCCTCGCGCGAAACCATTTTCCCGGTCCGACGAAAACCTGCTGAAACAAAGCGGCGCCTACCCTTCCCTTACACAAGGCAGGGGATGGCCAACATGCAGTTCATCATGAACCTGATCTGGGACTTCTCGCGCAGCAGCTCTATGGCCGCCCTGTCGCAGGGGAGGCATCGATGACAATGTTTGTTGCGTTCCTGGTTTGCTGTAGCGCCGCTGTTTTTCTCGCCCACGCGTTCGACGCCTATCACGCAGGATAAAAAACCGCCCGAACTCTAGGAAGGCCGTGGGTGAGTCCGGGCTTGATTTAGCGAGCCGGCTGGAGTCGCTAGGGCGTTTGGCGTGGGTCATGGTTCGACTTTCCGCACCTCGCCTCGGCGCATGCCCTCTGTTTGAGGACCGATCGGAAGCCGTCGATTGGAGAGGATGGCGACATGATTGGGCGGGATCATTTTCTTTACCGCATCAATCGCCGAGCCGGGCGCGACCGCCGCCGCCCAAAGTGATTTGCTGCCATCGGGTGCGGTAACTTCGACCATTGGCATTCCGACATGGACCTTTCGCATTCCCGTAAATATGCGCTGCGAATTGCCCATTTTCCAGCCCGGAGATGGTCGATTGCCGGGCCTGAGAGAAGTCGCTGGTACGGGTTTGGCTGGCGGGCTCCCGGAGTGCGGACCGTCGCCACCGCATGGACGCCCGACGCTGTAGGACCTTTAGGGGACGGTGAGCGTTGAGGGTCGTAGCACCGGGGCAGGACAGCGAGCCCGGAGCCCGGTTATGAGCAATATTCCTCTCGACCTTCAAAGAAAGTGCGAACAGCGGTGGGCCGCCAGATTTGCGCGGGAGGTTCCGCCAGCGGCGCCTCAAAGCCAGCCTCAACAACAACAGCTTTCCGCACCCGCCAAAGCCAAAAGAAAAACCCGCCGGGTTAAAGCGGCGGGCGTGAGATCTGCACCGACGGCGTGAGCGCGGGACCGAAGCCCCGCGCCCTTGGAACATCTGAACGAAACGTGAGGTTTGGGCACCTTGTGGTCGAGTCTCCCCGCTACCATAAATCGCGAAAGGGAGGAGGTCCCAACTCGAGAGATTCATCATGCGAAAGCTCATCACGATGATAGCGTTGCTGGCCCTGATCGACACTTCGGCGGCGATTGCGCAGACGGTTGGTTTGGGAAATTCATCCGCACCACCTCCTCCATCGACGAACCTGGACAGCCGATTGCTGCCGGCACCAGTCGGCCACCGCCAACCGCGGGCCGATCAAGTGCCCGACGAGAAGAACCTGGGTGATCCGAACGATCCAATCAATCGCGAGAACGCGGCGCTTGACCGCATGGTCAAAGGCATTTGCCGCGGTTGCTAAATACTGAGGCGGGCTTGTCCACTGGACTGTGGTCAGAGCCCGGGACCGAAGCCCCGCGCCCGCTCTCCTCACCGGCGGGCCGCGCTTGGCCGAGCTTGCGTTTATCTTCGGCTAGTTGAGTACGCGAGGAGTATCATCGTCCCGAAAAGTGCTGCCCAAATGATCAGCAGGTCTGTCTGCATTACCGGTCTCTGGTTTTAACTCCAGAGCGCTTATGCACATCTTGGGCCAGCGGGCGTTCGAGCGTGCGTTGGCGTACAATATTCCGTGGTATGCTCGGCGACGCTGGGTGATTCTCGTGCTGGAGAACGACATGAGCCCGACCCAATTCGTTGTTCGCTGCGGTGAGCTGAACAGAGATCTGGAAGCTGCACGCCGAGCCGGAGATCTGGTGCGCATGCGATCTATCCTTGCCGAGAAGACTTCGCTTCTTCGCGCAATGGACGGTCAGCCGGAATAAAAGCGCGGGACCGAAGCCCCGCGCCGGGGCATTCACAGGTCAAACTCCTCCAATAGCTCCGGCATTTCAGCGCCGAGCACTGCAATCAAATTGGACACCTTCTCCAGCCAGGCCAAGGCATGCTCTGCAGCGTCCTGGCGCAGGCTCCGTTCAATGGCAAAGCGAATCATTGCTTCTTCTTCAGTTTCCAGGATTTCGTCAGCAGTCTTCGGCTGATGTTGATCGTCGCCGGTCATGTCGCCCTCCTGTCTGTCCCTGCAGGGCAACTGGCAACCCATTGCCAGTTGATGATGAACCGCGAATTGGGCTCGACGGAAAAGTCCGCCAACTCCCACAACGCATCTGATCCTGAACCCCGGCGGCACCGAAACAAGCTGCCAGCACCGCCGGGATTGTGGAAAACTACCGCCCCAGCCGCCGGCGATGGTTCCTTCTCGCCGCGCTTTTCGCACTTACGGCGCGATGCGTGGGCTAAAGTTGCGAATTAATTAATTTCCAATTCGAGCGGGAGGCATTTGATGAAAGCCATTGCTGCTGCATTTGTCGCTGCGGTCGTTCTTTACGCTGTCGACTCTCAATACAACGATGGCCGCTATGCGCAGGTCCTAGCCCGGATATCTCACACTATCTTTGCACTATCGGGGCGCATTGCGCGGTGGCAAGTCGGCTTTTTGGGGATGTGCAGGCTCGTTGCGTCCGGGGGACGCGAGCGGAGCCTGGGATTTTGCTGGGCTGCGGGGGGCAGCGAAGGACTGGTCTCAGTGGGCCTGGGATAATGCCGCAGTTGTTCCGCGCTGCGGCGGCGCGTGTCAGGCGGGCGAGCCGCGAGCGCTGGCGGCGGCGAGACGGACGGCCGCGCAGCCCCAGACCTCTGCCGCCGGACAGCTCGATGCCATCGCGATCTTGATGCGGCGGACGCTGACGCGCACGAGCGCGCCGATCTTAAGCAGCTTGAGACGGATGGTGCCGCAGCTCGCGTTGGCAAACGGCGTGTGATGCAGTCCGATCCGGCGCACGGCGCAGAGTAGGACGTAGGCGAACGATGCCAACCACAGACGCAGCTGGTTGGCGCGCATCGTGGCGGTCGAGGTGCGATCGGCATAAAGATCGAGCTGGCACTCCTTGATCCGGTTCTCCATATCGCCGCGAGCGCAGTAGAGTTTTTCGTAAAGATATTTGGGCTTGCATTCGGCTCGCTTGAGTGAGGTCACGACGAAGCGCGGGTTGGCTTCGTCCTCGGTGAACTCGGCCTTGCCGACAACGCGGCGCTCGCGGCTCCAACTGCGGCGCGTCGTCCACCGGAAGTCCTTGAAGTACCGCGCCGGCTTGCCGGTCCGCCGGCTCTTCGCCTCGGCCTGGACGATCTCGCTTGCGATCTCGGCAATCAGGCGGTCGTTCTTCTGCAAGCCCAACAAGAAGTCCACGCCGCTCGCTTCGCACCAAGCCATCAGTTCCTCCCGCGCAAACCCGCTGTCGGCGCGAACGAGAATGCGCACGTGCGGCCAGCGGCGGCGAATCTGCGCGACGATACGCGCCACCTCCTGCGCCGCTCCCGCCGCCGCGTCCATGCTCGCCGGCCGCAGCTTGGCCGCCAACAGGTGGCGTCCGCAGAACACGTAGAGCGGCAGGTAGCAGTAGCAGTCGTAATAGCCGTGGAAGAAGCGTCCCTCCTGCTCCCCGTGCACCGGATCGTCGGTCGCATCGAGATCGAGGATGATCTGTTGCGGTGGGCGCTCATGCGCGTCCACGAACAGCTCGACCAGGAGCCGCTTGATGGCAATCGGATTGTGACTGATCCGATGATAGCGCGTCGGCTGCAACCGGCTCAGTTCCAGCCGGTTCAGCGTCGACTTGCCGGCAACCGGCGCGCAGTCCTCGCGTCTGGCTGCCAGCTTGCCCGCCAGCACCGCCATCATCGGGTCGTGGCGCAACTCGTCGTGGTCATTGAGGTCCTCATAGCCAAGCGCGATCCCAAACACCCGCTGCGTCAGCAAGGTTACGACCTCATGCTCGATCAGATGTTGGCGGCGTGTGTCGTGGAAGCACGCGGCAAACCGCTCCGTCAGCTTGATCGCACGATCTGCCGCCCCGAGAAGCAGCGCTCCAGCATCCGAGGTGATCGCCCCACCGTCGAATCCGCCCACAACTTGGCGTCCTTCAACAGCTGCAAATCCAAACAAATCCGCGCTACACTCTGTCCGCATCGGGGCGCTCCTCAAATCGCTCGAAAGATGTTGCTGCACAACTACTTTCGCTGATTCGGCGTCCCGATGCGCCTATTTGGGTGAGATATCCGGGCTAGCGCAAGCGATGACAAGCGTGATTTCCCGCTAGGCCGCGGCGGCGTTGCCGTCGACCTGCACCTCAAGACTTGTCAAAGCGCGAAAATCAGGTTTCAGCACGCTGTCAGATGGGGATAGCAGACTTTGGCTTCTAGCCTCTCTTTTGCTGCCAACTGTTGAATTGCTGCGCGTAACGTCAATTCTACCTGCTTCATTGAGTTGCGAAGCTCTCGCCGGTCGAAAGGGGTGAGAGACGGCTTATTAGCGAGATAGCGCCAAGCGTCCCTCAGCCAATCCTTCAATGCTTGTACGTCCTGATCCAGTGCATCGGCCATCAGCCCCGCCTTTCAAGGTACAGCGCTGGCAGCTTACGTGATTCGTTGTTTTCACATCCCACTCAATAAAAAGCCCGCCGGCCAGAAGTCGACGGGTTAAGTTTGCCTGTGTGTCGTCGCGAAACTCGCGACACGCTAAGATAGCATAAGACGATTGATTCGAGTTAGCTCGTCAGCCGCCTGCGATGGCTCGCCAGCCGCTGCCGGTTACGCCTCCGGAATCGGCGCCGGCGCTTCACGATGTGCCCCTCTTGGTTCGCGTCGGATGCGCGGCGAGAAATGCGACGTCGTCGGCGATCGCGCGTTCGATCCGCTCTGCTTTGGTGGGTAGATAGCTGAAACCTCTCCCGGCAAGCTGCGCGCGCTTCCAGGTGACCGCGCGGCAACATCTGGCGCCGGCGTTAGCAGCTGCTTCACGACTGCCTCGTGCTGAATTTTCAATTACCAATTCCCCAACTCAGCGGAAGGTGGTCATCTGGTTTGGGGTAGGTCAAAGCGAGCATCCGCAATGACCCACAAAGTGATAACGTTTGAATCTGTCGTCCCGACGGTGTTAGCCGCCGTGCTGGGGATCGTATTGTCGACCGGCGCGGTCTATTTGACGAACCGCTACCTCGGCCCTGTCGATCAGTCGGAAGCCAATCGCTCCGTCGCTGGCAGCCGCGGAATCGCTGAGTTGCCAAAACCTGATGGGCGGTTTTCGCGCGTTCACCTGTTGCTCTCTGGTATGAGGTGACGTGCCGCTGACCGTTCCGAGGATCAGCTGGGACCAAGTCGGGAAGGCCGGTGAACCATGTCTGGCTGGCTCACGATCACCGTCGACGACCTGCGTATTTGGTCCCTGTATCCTGGCGCGACGTTCGCGCTTTACGAAGCGGCCGGCGGAGACGGTGACGAGTATCGGCTCGGCTCCGTCAACTTGAACACGGTGCCAGTCGCCGCGCCCTAGGGGTGCTTTCCACAGCCGCGACGCGCCGTAGCTGCTCGTCAGGCCCTCACGGCAGGCTTTTGCGCTGCGTGTAATGTCCCCGTCAGCATAAAGGTGTAAGCTTTCGTCATTGTAGATGGGGAGGGGCATCCTCATGAAACGCGATGTTTGGATGTTTGCTGTATCAATTGCATGGTGTGTGCTTGTTGCGAGTGTGATGATGTTGATGACGCATTGACACACCCACGACGCCCTGTAGCTCGCCGCCGTTCGTGCCCAACGAATTGATAATTTGCGCGCCTCACAGGTTGGCGGAATCATGGGCCATGCCCAGCCTGATCCGCCGTCGCTCCAATGACATCCCGCAAAATAGCTGGCGCATCTTCTATGGCGATGTGCCGGTCGGCTGGATCGGCATTCGATCGGGGGGCCGGTTAACGTTGCTCAATTGGGCTGGCGTTGCGGCTTCTATCCTGGCATGGAGCCGGGACAGTATCGCGACGGATCGGCCGCTACATTCAAAGGGGCGCGGGCAGCTTTTTCTCTTCGCGTGGCGTCAGGTGCTGCCGCATCTCGGTGAAGCGAACTTCGAGGCCTACCGGCGCGAGCATGCATTCCACAAATGGCGGCATCGCATGTGGAGCGAAGGCCTGAAGATGCCAACCCAGCTCGCCAGCGGCCGATCGAAGTGCTTCTGTGGCGCCGCGATCAATCTGAAAAACACTGAGCAGCACGTCTACAAAAAGCACATGGACCTGAAATGAAGTTCGCCGAGCCTCGACCTTACGCGATCCCCGAAGTCGCCGCTCGCAAGCTCGTCGAGCTCGCCAACGCGGTTGAGCCTTACTTCGACAACCGCATCCTGATCGAGAAGATCAACGGACCGTTCTTGTACGAACTGAAGGGCACGCCGGCGGAGTACAAGGCCGGCCTCGATCGCGCGATCGAAAAGGGCTGGCTGGTGCTGCACGAGAGCGGGACGTTCGTGAAGTTCACCCAGGCCGGCGCGGACCTGTTTGCGTGACCGCGGCCCCGCTATGAGAAACCCCGCTCATGCAGGGGGTGCTCGAGCGGGGTTCCGGGGGGCTCGCGTCGTGAATGGGCACGACGCCCCCTCATGAATACACGCCGATGAGACAACGCGATGACGTTGTTGCCGACCGATTGCCTGAAGCCGCACTTCTAACTTGGGCAGATTATTGTTGTTTCTTAGCCGGGGACCGATCGGCGGCATGGGTTACCGCTGAGGCCGGCGCGCGACCGACGGGGGAACGTGCCGGGCCGTCGACGCGTCAATCCGAACCTAGCGCCCGCTCCCTTGTTGCAATCCCGTGACGGCCTTCCTGGGAGGCGGATTATGGCTTCACGGATTGGAAAGACGCCCCGCCCCGCCAACATTTCATGCGGACAGTCGACGAGGAACTAGCCAAGTTTGAACGCAAAGAACGCGCGTTCCAGCGAGCGGACCGAGACGAACGGGCAGCGCGATTGCGATTCCCTCTCGCTCGCGAAAATCTGCCACCTATTGAGAACGACGAGCGGAACTAGTGGTTCATCACAGTGATTTTGACGTTTTGATACCGAGCCATTCGAGGACCGGCAAGCTTTCCGGCGGCACGAGGATTTCGATGCTTCTGGGGACGCCGGGTTGACGTCGGATGAAGCCGTTTCGTTCGAGGGTGATGATCATCTGGTGGACCGAAGGCGGGCTGACGCGGAAGTGGCGCTGGATGTCGGCTTCGGCGGGGGGACGTCCGAACATGTGGGCGTAGGTATGGATGAAGGCCAGGTAATAACCCTGCTTCTCGGTGAAGCGCGCGCCTGATTTTTGAACTCATCGTTGGATTCGTCCCGGCCTCCGACAAGGAGGCAAAGCATGAATGTACGTTATCGGGTCGAATTGAGCCAAGCCGAGCGGGATGAACTGACGGCGATGCTCGGCGGCGGCAAGCACGCCGCCCGCAAGCTCAAGCGGGCGCAGATTTTGCTGGCGGCCGATGGAGGCTGCCGCGACGAGGAGATTGCCCGGACCGTGAGTGTCAGCCTCTCCACCGTCGGCCGGACCAAACGCCGCTTCGTGGAAGGCAATCTGGAGCGGGCCTTGAGCGAGGAGCCACGTCCGGGCGCTGAGCGCAAGCTGACCGGCAAGGAGGAAGCCCTGCTGGTGGCGACCGCATGCGCCAAGCCGCCCGCAGGCTGCAAACGCTGGACGCTGATCCTGCTGGCCGACACGATGGTCAAGCTCACCGATCACAACAGCCTGTCGGGCGAGACCGTGCGTCGCCGGCTGGCCGAGAACGACCTCAAGCCGTGGCGCAGGGACATGTGGTGCATTCCCCATGTCGACGGCGAATATGTCGCTCGCATGGAAGATGTGCTCGATCTCTATGCTGAAGCGCCTGATCCTGAGCGGCCCCTGGTCTGCTTCGACGAGACCCCCGTCCAGCTGATCGGCGAGGTGCGCCAGCCGGTCCCGGCCCAACCGGGACGACGCGAGCGCTACGATTACGAGTATCGCCGCAACGGCACCGCCAATCTCTTCGTCACCTTCGATCCACATCGGGGCTGGCGCAACGTCAAGGTCACCGACCGCCGCGCCGCCGTGGACTACGCCTACTGCATGCGTGATCTCGTCGACGTCCATTATCCCGACGCCGCCTGCATCCGTGTCGTGCAGGACAACTTGTCGATCCACAAGCCTGGGGCGCTGTATGAGGCCTTCGCGCCCGCCGAGGCCCGGCGTATCCTGCGCCGCCTCGAATTCCACTTCACCCCGAAGCACGCCAGTTGGCTCAATATGGTCGAGTGCGAGATCAGCGTGCTACAGCGCCAGTGTCTTGGCCGTCGCATCGACGATCCCAAAAGGCTCCGAAACGAGATCGCAGCATGGCAAAAGAGGCGGAATAAAACCCGAGCCCGCATCAAATGGATGTTCACAACAGACAAAGCCCGCGCCAAACTCGGCCGCGCCTATCCAGCCACCGCCAAAGAGTCAAAATCACGGTGATGAACCACTAGCGCGTTTTCGAGGGCCCGCGATGAAGCTCACGGATATTGAAATCCAGCCCGAGGTCGCCGAGCGCTTCGTCGAAGACATGCGGGCTTTCTTCGACGAAAAGAACACCATCAAGGCTGATGGCATTGCGGCCCGCCAACTACATGCGCTTCGGCACTACTACAGCGGCAAGCTCCGCCTTACCGATGTGAAAGAGATGTTTCTGCAGATGAGAGATGATCCATGACGAAAAGAGCCAGACCACACTTTAGGCTATCGGAATATCCAAGCGGTGATTTCTTTATCGTTTTAGAGCAGCTCGACGGTGAACCGCTGGAGATGATGAGGCGGCTGGTAGGATTCGACTTGCCCTCTGGCACGAAGGTAGGTGAGGCTGAGGCTGTGAAGAAATTTCTTTCCGATAAGCTTGTCTTCGTGACGGAGACCTGAACGCGATGGGCACTCGCAAGGAAGGCCCGCGATGAATTTGAAGGACATAAAACCGCGCGCCAATTGGGACAGCAATTGATTGAGCAGGCCGACAAGGCATCCGGTAGCGCTCCCACCATAAACTGATCCGAGAATTTTCATGCCCCGCAAGCCTATCGAACTGCCTCCAGCTATCGCCCGCCGCTTTGTCGACGACATGCACGCCTTCTATGCCGAGCCGAACCCGATCAAGCGTGACGAGATCGCCGGTCGGCAAATGTTCGTGCTTCGAGAATATCAAGGCCCGCGGGAAAAGCCGGTCCGCATCCCGACGTGAAAGAGATGTTCCGGCAGATGATGGACGAGCTATGACCGTCTGGATCTACGTCGACACGAGCAAGCAGGTCGGCGACGTCGACCACCTGAAGGTCTTCGCCGATGCGGACGCCGCGGCGCGCTGGTTCGCTGAGCACGATCCGGAGGGCGTGGCGTTCGAGTATCGGGTGAAAGAGCGGTGAATCCGCTTGCGCGCCCTCAACGCGCCCGAATCATCACGGCACCTGCGGCATGCTGAAGCTCTCCGCTTCTGGCTAACCGCTCCATCGCTTCCAGCCCCCCCAGCCCCGCGGTGGAGCGGGATTATCGCGGCGCTGGATAGGACCAAAGCCCTCACAGGCGCTTTCGCGCTCTACGTAAGGTCCCCGTCAGTATTGAGGCGTAAGCTTTCGTCAGATGCTTTGAAACACCCTGACGGCACAAAACAAACACCGGCACTCCGATGAACTCTGGTCTCGGGAGATCGGCCAATGCGCGTTTTAGCAATCATCGCTCTCGCACTGCTCCTGGCCGGCTGCAACGGCGACCGTATGAAGCAGGGCACTAATACGCACCAGGCACAGCCACAAAGCTGGTGGCCTTTCCACACCCACGACGCGCTGTAGCTCGCCGCACAAACCCCCGTCTCAGGTCGGACATTAAGTAGCCGTGGAGCAGGCCAAGTCGCTTGCGAGAGCTGAAAGCAAGCAGTTGGGATAATGATGACGCGTCGCCCTGCCATCCTGCTGAGTTTGATGCTGGCCGCATGTTCAAGCGACCCAGATTCAAGCGCACCGACCTATGTGGCGCCGTCGCCACCAACGCAAAAAGCGGTTGTCGCGAGCTCCAACGCAGCCGCCAAGGAAGCAAAGTTGGCTGCTCCCCTGCAAATTTCTGCTGTTCGACAGCCAGACCATGGCCCAGGCAATTACTTTGTTTGCCTGAAAGAAGCCAACCCGCCGTCAGACGGACCTCAGCGCTACTACTCGGTTTTCTTTGACAATGAGGCGTACAAAGGCGACCGTCTTTCTGTCATGATAGACGAGTGCGAAAAGCAGGCGTTCAGTCCATTGCCCGCTGCCCCAGCAGAGCCGACAGTTCCGGAGCCGACTGATCCCTCGGCGAATGCCAAGCCCGCCAGGCACAAGAGGGCCCACAGTTAATCCGCCACCGCCCCCTACGACGTGCTGTAGCTCGTCACCGTTCCGCGCCCCAAGGGATTGATGATTTGCGTGACCGGCCGATCGGCTCGATCATAATGGCATGTCACCGCAGCCCTGACGCTTGAGAGGAAACACGAAAGATGCGCCGTGCACTCATCAATGCCGACGATTATCGCGATCAACCAATAAGGATTGCGGAATAGAGCCGGCTCCGCAAATTTGAACAGATCGATAAGTGGAGTTTCTGCCTGACAGCGGGCACGCTGGTGCCTGCGAATCAGGAGCGACGATGAGCAGACGAGCACGCCGGAACCACACACCGGCCTTCAAGGCGAAGGTGGCGCTTGCCGCCGTCAAGGGCGACCGGACGATAGCTCAGCTTGCCGAGCAGTTCGACGTCCACCCCAATCAGATCACGGCGTGGAAGGCGCAGCTGGAGGGTGGCGCTTCCGGAGTTTTTGGACCTGGCAGCGCTGCGCCGGCCACGCCTGCGATCGACGTGAAGTCGCTGCACGCCAAGATCGGCGAGCTGACGCTGGAGAACGATTCCTAAGAAACGGCGACGCTTGGTGTTGGCTCCGCGGGGTGGAGAACAAACCCGAACGCCTTCGCGCGCCGATGCAAATTGTCGACCATGCGCTTGCGGTACCGGGTCTCGTAGAACGACGCACCAGGATCGACGTAGTCCATTCCATGACGCACGGCGTTATAGAACAGAACTGCGATCTTGCGCGCAGTGGCGGTCACTGCCTTGGCTTTGCCGATGCGCGCCGAGAGCCGCCTGTAGAACGCGCCCAGGGCGGTGTCGGTCCGTCCAACGGTTACGGCAGCGAGCCGCAGGAGCGCCGAGGCCCGGCTCCCGGAGCGGCGGGTTCGTGACGAGAGCACCTTCCCACCGGAGATCTTATTGCTCGGCGCCAAGCATAGCCAGGAGGTGAAGTGTTTTGCGTTCGGCCAGGCAGAGAGGTCATCGCCGCACTCAGCAATCAGCTTCAGTGACAGGTAAGGACCGAGGCCGTTGATTTGGGTAACGTCCTTTCCGAGCAGCGCGAAGAGCGCCGCCCGGACATCGAAGGCCATTGCATTCGTTTGATCGGTTCGCCGACGTGACGACGGCAACGAACCTGATCCACGGCTGCGACCGATGCTGAGTTCCTTCAAGACGGCTTCGATCCTCACGTCGCAAGCAGACGCCTTCTCGTGGTAAGCGTCGAAGAGGGCGAGTGCCTGCTCGAGCGCAAACAGGTGCTCGGCGCGGTAGCTGCCGGTGAGCGCCTTCTCGATCGTCTCAGCACTGGCGTGGCACCGGTAATCGCGCAAGTGCGCCAGCGCTTTTGGGTCGCGCTCACCGGCGAGGATAGCGCGGATGATCCGCAGGCCAGTCGTACCGGTGATGTCGGCGACGACGTGATGGAGCTGAAGATTCATCTCCGTCAGTGCCTTCTGCATGTGCTGGATATGTGAGGCCGCATACTCGAGCAGACGCTCGCGCTGCCGCACATATGCTCGCAGTTCGGCGATCTGGCCTTTGGGTCGAAAGCTGGCACGCAGCAGGCCGTAAGAATGAAGCCGCTGGAGCCACTGCGCGTCGCTGACGTCAGTCTTACGTCCGGGCACATGCTTGGCATCGCGCGCATTGACGAGGAACACGGTAAAGCCACGGGCATCGAGGAGTTCGAAAATAGGAATCCAATACACGCTGGTCGATTCCATAACGACCGTCTCGACGCCACATTCCTTAAACCAATTCACCAGCCGATGCAGATCGGTCGTAAAAGTACCGAAGCTGCGTACGGGCTCTGGTGTGCGATCTGCGCTTACGGCAACCATGTGTATTGTTGCCCCAACATCGATGGCCGCCGCATTCGGGTGGACAATCGGCATCGTGCGATTTACCTTGGATTTGGTCCTTTTTTGATTTATTTCCAATCCTCCTACTGACGACAGCGGAAGGGCTGGGCTGCGCTATTGATCAGATTCCTAAACGGGATCGCCGGATGGCGTCACCACTCTCAAGTGCGCAACAACCCATGGACCATGTTTTTTAACGGGGTATATGCCACCAAAATCGTGACGGCCGCTCCCTTCCGGGAGCAGTCTAGCGCAATCCCGTTTCTGCCCCCACAGGCGGCGCGTAGCGCCAAGCTAGTTTTTTAGAAGGAGCGCTCACCAAGGCGGGATTGCTGAGCGCAAAGCGATGATCGACCGCGAGCACGATCTGTCGATCACCAGGCAGGCGGAGGCTTTGAACATCAGCCGCGGCAGCGTGTACTACCTGCCGCGGCCGGTGCCGGACGCCGACCTCGCGATCATGCGACGGCTCGACCGGCTGCATCTGGAGTTCCCATTCGCCGGTTCGCGTATGTTGCGAGGCCTGCTGGCTGCCGAGGGGTGCAAGATCGGCCGCCGGCATGTCAGAACGCTGATGCGGCGGATGGGGATAGAGGCGCTGTACCGCCGGCCGCGCACCACCAAGCCCGAGCCCGGCCACAAGATCCATCCATACCTGCTGCGCGGCATGGAGATCACGCGACCGAACCAGGTCTGGGCGATGGACATCACCTACATCCCGATGGCGAGTGGCTTCGTCTATCTCGCCGTGGTGCTGGACTGGGCGACCCGCCGGGTCCTGTCGTGGCGGCTGTCGATCACCATGGAAGCAGCCTTCTGCGTCGAGACGCTGGAGGATGCCTTGGCTCGTCACGGCAAGCCGGACATCTTCAACACCGATCAGGGCTCGCAGTTCACCGGACAGGCTTTTACCGGCGTGCTCGCCGACAACGGCATCGCGATCAGCATGGACGGCAAGGGCGCTTGGCGGGACAACGTGTTCGTCGAGCGGCTGTGGCGCAGCGTCAAATACGAGGAGGTGTACCTGCGGGCCTATGATAACGTCGGCGAGGCACGCAACTCGATCGGCCGATATCTCGACTTTTACAATAGCAGGCGTCCCCATTCGAGTCTTGACGGCAGCACGCCGGATCAAGCCTACTTCACCCCGCTGCCACTCCGCATGGCAGCCTAACCCCGGCAGAGGCTCCACCTATCGACGCGGAAACTCTGTTCAGACAACCGGGACCAGCTCTGAATATCTTAATGATGCCCTCGAAACTGGTGATGCCGTTCTCGTTGCGAAGGCAATCGGTGACATGGTCCGTGTTCACAGGATGTCCGCATTGGCCCGCAAAATTGGTATGAACCGCAAGAATCTTTATAGATCGTTCGGCGGGGAAGTGGCGCCGAGATTTGATACGGTGATGAAAACTCTTATCGGCCTCGGGTTAGAGTTAGAGGCGAAGTCGGTCAGAAAGGCGCGCGATTGAGAGCTCGTCTCCTACGAAGAACGCGCGCATGTCAGGCGCCACTTGATACGGGCAAGCAGGTTAGCGAAGGCTAGCGAGAGCTTTTCCGTCTTGCGGCACGTGCTCTAATATGATCTGCTTTCACTTTAACAAAGCAAATGGGAGGGAAAATTGAAGATTTTTGCTTTCGTTCTTGCCTTCTCGATCTGTGCAGCGGTGATGGTCACTTCGTCGGCCATCGCGAACAAGATGAACGGTAAGAATTACACCACGTCCGACCACAACATGTCTAACAAGGCAAAGGCTGCGGGCAAAAAGGGCAACTGACATAGCGGCCCTGTAGAGAGACCGCCTTCGGGCGGTCTTTTTCTTTCTAACCCTCAACAGGACTGTCGGGATGACTACAGTCTGGGTCTACATCAACACCGCGAAAGAGGTCGGCGACATCGACCACCCTGAAGGTCTTTGCCAGCGAGGAAGCTGCCAATGTCTGGTTCGCCGAGCACGATCCGGAGGGCGTGGCGTTAGAGTCCCGCCCTAGTTCAGATGGCCGGAAATCAAGTTCGTGGAGAGGGATGAGGGGCGGTTGAGAGGAATCCTGGGTTGCTCTGCGGGGCGTCGAAGCGTCTCCGACGGTGTCTCCCCGAACAGGACGCGATAGGCGACCGAGAAACGACCGAGCTCCCAAAAGCCGTGATCGGTGACAATGCCAGTGACACTGGTTCTTGAGGCGTCCGCACCAAGAAGCGCGCGCCGCACGAGATGCATTCGGCGCAAGGTGAGAAAGCGGATCGGTCCCATCCCGAGATGCTCTTCACAGGCAACGCGAAGCGTTCGCTCCGCGACATCGATGCCTGCGCAAATTTCGGTGAGATAAAGCGGTTGGTTCGGATGAGCCGCCAGAAAATCCTCGAATTTCGCAATGAGCACGCCGTGCCGGCCGTCACCGATTGCGGTTCTAACGCCAGCGCCCTCGGCAAGACATCGCACCATGGCATGAACCAATCGTTCTTCCAGCGAACGGCGAACTGCCGGCAGTTCCAGCAGATCAGGAGTGTCGTGGGCAAGCTGCCCCACGATCTTGTGCAACGCCCTTAACCGCGACATCAGATCGGGGTTGGGACGAACAATCGAGCTGCGCCGTTCTGCCAAGAAGTCGCGGCCGATGATGGTTCTGTACAAAACAGAAATGTCGTCCGTCGGCAGTGACATGGTGCCGTATCGAAAGTCGGACTCGGAGCGCTGGTGCACCACGTCATAGCCGTAGATAAGAATGTCAGTTGGTGTGACCTGGAGGCCGCAATGTTGCATGTTTGATGAGCTTTCCTCAATGAGGAAGCCGATCGAACGGCGGTCAGACGCTACCGTGAAGGTACCTATCTGCGGCAGAGCCACCTTGAAACGTTGGAGCCGCAGCGCGCTCATCCCGATCTGCGTCGCCTCGGCATAAAAGCTCCCTCTCGTTGTAGGGAGGATTTCCGCTTGGACGGTGGTTTGGAGGGCCGCCTGGCAGGCCTGCGGATCGGCAAATTCAACGACTTTATTCCAAGGCACTTCTGTCTCCCCCGAGTCAGAAAGACGCGCTCTCGAACGTGGTCAGTTCGGCGAATGGGCCTTCATTCTACTTCCTAAATAAGAGCCTGCTTTCAGCGCTACCATTGATCTTGATCAATGATGGCACGACCGAAGACGGCCTGACCGAACAAGACTGAATGGATCAACATTCCGTGCCTATGCAAATTCGGCAAACGAGGCCATAACCCCCCTCCGCGGATACCTTTGGACCGCGAGACGGGAAGCTGCGCATTCCCGACGTGAAAGAGATTGTTCCTGCAGATGAGGGATCAGGTGAGTTAGGTCAACCGCCTCCGAAGGTGGACGGGTCATGAGTTCTAATCGCCTCCGGAGACAGTTGCAGACGTGGGCGGCATGCCAGCCCGGATAATCGAGCCACCAAGACAGCCCGAACCAGCGCGCATATAAAAACCCGCCGGTTTTGGCCGGCGGGTAAGTTTGCCCTTATGCCTGTTTGTCGCGGTACGCGATACAAATCCGCGACCCTGCCAAGATAGCGCTGGCGGGTTGACGTCCGGTTACCCGGTCAGCCTACTTCGATGGCTCGACCAGCCGCTGCGGCCGCCGCCTAGTACCCACTTTTCTTGGAACGTGAGTCGTGATTCAAGATAGGGATGATACCCGAAGCAAGAGAAGTCCACCTTTCGAGGAAAGATCGCAAGGTGCTTGAGGCGTGCTGTCGCTCACCGGTGACGTTGCAGCGCGATTTGAAGCGGGCGCGGATAGTTCTGTTGGCGGCGGATGGGCGCAGCACCCGGTCGATCGCCAAGGAAGTTGGGGTCCAGCCGCGGATTGTCAGCCTTTGGCGGCATCGCTATGCCGACCATGGCCTTGAAGGGCTGCAAGACAAGCCGCGACCGGGCAAGCAGCCGATCTATACGAAGGCCACCGACAAGCGGATTCTGAAGCTGCTGGACAAGCCGCCGCCGGAAGGGTTTGCGCGCTGGACCGGCCCTCTGCTGGCCGGGGCGCTGGGCGATGTTGACGTCCAATATGTCTGGCGGTTCCTGCGCAGCCACAAGATTGACCTCGTGGCTCGCAAGTCCTGGTGTGAGAGCAACGACCCGAACTTTACGGCCAAAGCCGCCGATGTTGTCGGCCTCTATGTCGCCCCGCCCGCGAAGGCCATTGTGCTGTGCGTGGACGAGAAGCCTTCGATCCAGGCTTTGGAGCGAGCGCAGGGTTATCTGAAGTTGCCCAATGGCCGCGCCTTGACCGGCCAGAGCCACGATTACAAGCGGCATGGCACCACAACATTGTTTGCGGCGCTCGAAGTCGCCACCGGAAAGATCATCGCGACTCATTCAAAACGTCGTCGCCGCGTCGAATTTCTCGACTTCATGAACAGCGTCACCGCGGCCTTTCCGGGCCGAAAGCTTCACGTCATCCTCGACAACCTCAACACCCACAAGAAAAACGAACATTGGCTCAAGGCCCACCCCAACGTGCAATTTCATTTCACGCCGACAAGTGCGTCCTGGCTCAATCAGGTCGAGGTATGGTTTTCGATCTTGCAGGGGCAGTCGCTTAGCGGAACCTCCTTCACAAGCCTCAAGCAGCTTCACACATCGATGCCTACGTCAACGCATACAACGACAGAGCCGAACCCTTCGTCTGGACCAAGAAAAAGGTCCGTCAACGCCGTTTCAAAGGCCGCCGTATCACTCAGCTCTGATTCCGGGTACTAGTTCATCCGAACGACGTTTTTCTGCCCCGGGGGCGCCATCGTGCTGGCCGGCTAGCGGATGAGCGTGGACCGATGAGTTACGATCGGATTGAGATGGCGATCGCTCTCATCTGTGGTCTTGCCTTTGCGCTCGTCGGCTGGCGGGAGATCGCAGGACAGATCTGGAGCGCGCTTGAGTGACGTGCTGCGGCCGCGAGCGCGGGACCGAAGCGCCGCGCCCTTGGCCTTCTTCGATGACCTCAACCGCGAACCGGAGCGTTTTCAATATCTGCTCGCGGTTAGCGATCTTCCACATCTGTTCAAGTGCATCGGCCAAGATACCGGCACATTCGCCGAAAGTTTCCGCGCGCGCCAGCATCGCCTCGATCTGCTGTTTTTTGCGGCTTGGCGCTCGCCGAGATCGATGATTTTGTCGGCCATTTAGATCTCTCCAGTGTTCTGGATGGTGATTCCCTGGCGGCGCTGTAGCCGTCTACGAGATGCGCAATATTCCTATTTATAAGATGCTTTCGCTGACGTTGCGGTATGAAGACGGCAAGATTGGACCAGCCCTCAACCGGTTGAGGGATGCTATCGCGTCCTGTCGCTTTCAAGACTTCGGCAGCATAGGCATCCACAATCAGTGTTCGACCGCTTTTCTTGGCTGCGCGATAAATCGTGACAACACGGTCGATGTTTTGTGCTGAGCATGCAACCAGGACGATCCCCGGCGTCTCGCGAAATCGAGATTGAAAGATGTCTTCCAATGCCTCTTCCGTCGGGAACAATTGGTCGTCGGCCAGACGACCTAAACTCGATCCCTCCATCAGCATCACATCAATCTTCTTAGGCGGGTTATTGACCAGCGCCTCGAACAGCTTGCTCTTCCGCCCATGGGCCCTCAGATCGCCGGAGTAAAAGACGCGTCGCCCACCTGCTTCGACCACAAGAGCATAAGCATCGTAACCAGAGTGATCCACCAGATGTGGGGTTATGGCGAATGGACCGATCTCGATCTGCTTACCAGCGACAAGGTATTGCGCCGCGTTCAGCGCGATGCCATCCGGTATGAAGTCGGCGGCTGCCCTCATGATGCTCTCTGTCGCCCGCCCCATGACGATGGGGATCTTTGGATGCACCTTTGGAACAAGTCCCCAATGATCGCGATGACCATGAGAGAGAACAATCGCAAGAAGGCTAGCATCGGGCTCCTGCAGGCCTGGAACCTTCGGAAGTGCCGCAGATGCCAGATCCGGCGAGTCCAGCGGCAAACCGAGATCAAGCAAAATACGAGAACCTGCAGATTCTAACTCGATGCAAGTTCCGCCAATCTGGCGTGTCCCGCGCTGGACTCGAAGCTTCATAAAGTCTCTCTTCCCTACTCAAAATTGCGACGCCTACCATCCCCTGCAGGCGCTCGTTCGATCACGAATAAAGATAGGATTCAAACAAGGGCCTTAGAAATTGACTCAAAGGAGCGGATTCCGACGAAAATATTCTTGTTGACGACAAATCCCGGATCGGCTCAAGGGTGATTTGGATGGGAGCGCAATGACAACGACAATCACCTACGCAATCGGAGATGCTCATGGCTGCTTCGAGAAGCTGATCGCGCTACTGGCCCATTGCGATGCGCACAGCGGCAGCCGGAAGCCGCGGTTTGTCTTCCTGGGAGACTACGTAGACAGGGGGCCGGACAGCAAGAGAGTTGTTGAATTTCTTATGCGCGGACAAACCAGATTTCCCGACCGCTTTATTTGCTTGAAGGGCAACCATGAACAGCTCTTAGTTTTGGCTGCCCGCCCCACCGCCTCGCAGGAAGACCGAGACGCTTGGATACTCAACGGCGGGAATGAAACTCTCAACAGTTACGAAATTGATGATCCTCAGTTGATGCCGTCAGACGCTACAAACTGGTTAGGATCCCTCCCAATCACGTTCGCGGATGGGCAACGACTATTTGTGCACGCCGGAATCTTTCCTGGAGTGCCCATTGAGCTGCAGGAGGAGGACGACCTCCTCTGGATCCGTGAACCGTTTCTGTCATCTCAAGCCGACCACGGGTTTCTTGTCGTCCACGGTCACACGCCGACAAGAAACTTGAAACCAGATTTGCGACACAACAGGTTAAATCTGGATACAGGTGCTTGCTTTGGTGGGCCGCTTACCGCTGCCGCTTTTATTGACGAGGCGCAGGTGCCCGTCGCGTTTGTTTTTGATGACGGCCAGATCGGAGAAGTAGCGGCGGTAGACACGAAGACTGCTCGCTTGGAGACAATTCGACGTGTCGCAGAAGCGCGGCGGAACAAGCGATCAAATGTGATGAATGATAAGTGAGCTTAAGCGCGCTCGCGCATCTATGAGGTGAAGCTCGGAGGTTCAATCAATACGGGACCGTGCGGAATGAACTCAGCCAGATAACGCTTTAGGCTTTTCTAGCCCTCTCAACTGAGAAATCCGAATCGGCGAGCAGAGTCGGCACAGTTCATTAACTTCCCAAAACAGCACCCAATTACCCTTGTTATCGAGGGGATATTTTTGGGTGCTTTCCGGTCGGTACTTCATTCCGTCTTTGTGCGCGCCGTTCTTTGCTGTTGAAGAACCGAGATAGCGCGCTGACCAAGTAATGCTCGGAGGATTGACGTGTCGCGAAGGGTCCGACGCGTAGATAAAAACATCGCATTCGACACCGCAAAGCATAGAGTCAAGTTTATTGAACAACTCCCAATTTTTGCTACCGAACGCGACTTTACCCGCTTGCAGGAGCGTGCGTGCGCCTGAAATCAAGTGCTCTTCCGGAACAGATGCTAACAGTGCTACCGACATTGACCTGCCTCTCTGATTAACTGTTCCGGCTGAGCGCGGCCGCCAAGCTGGCCTACCTAGGCTGCCATCCTTCAGTACCATCGTTACTGGCTCACGTGGGCGACATACCGCCACACGAGAAAAAATCCTCAGATGGGTCCATCGGTTTCGCCCTTCGTCTGTAGGTTGCTGCCCCATGCATCGGCATATACCCTCTCTAACCAGAACGCATCGCGGTGATCGAGAATACGCCACCATCGATCTCCATGCCGACGTTGAAGCTCATCGAGAGCCCACTCGATCCGAGCTGGGGAAAGAGCGTCTTCTCGACCATCGAGACAGGCGGGAAGCCGTTGAATTCTTTCTTGAAGAGGTGCGGCGAGAGCCGGAATCTCTTGCCAGATCCGCTCTGACAACCTTTGCTCGTTCGAATTGGTTGCGAATGTTGAGCCAGCAAGCCAATGAAGGATGGGCAACGGCATCACGTCTGGCTCGATGGCGATGATGCCCCATAGCAGCGAGAACCTCCGGGCTTCCCAGGATAGCGGACTTCCACTGAGAAACATCCGATAAAGCGGGCGAGTTCGAAGGCGCGGATCACCGGTCAGTACGAAGTCGAGCCCCTTTTGATTGAAGATCAACAGATCGTTCTTTGAGACTTCTCCTGTCAAATACTTCATCTCGACGTGAAGGATCATATCCGCGCAACTGATAACGCCATCATTTTCGTGGCGAAGGCCCGACGCGCTCGCCGTGCCGCAAAGAGTCCGCGATCCTGCGCGCTCGCTAAGATAGAGGCGCTCTCGCTCACAGAACGTATACAGCGCTATTTCGAACGCGCGCCCCCGCTCGGGTCCACGAAGCGCCGCCACGTCTTTCCAAAAGCGCGTCAGTGCAAAGGTACCCAGAGTTGCCCGATAGAGAACGGGATGCAGCCGACGCTCTGACCGCAGTTCAAAGAAGTCGAGCATTGCTCATCTCCTCGATATCCGGATCAGGCCAATTTCACGCCCCGTAATTCGCAATCCCTGCTCATGTGCAGGCTTATTTCGCGGAGCAAAATCCTTTTCAATGCGGTAAACATCGGAGCCGCCGTAGTACTCTCTAAAGAGGTGATCGAAAACACCCGGCGCGCAGCGGTTCTCAAAACAGAACGTGGCGCGCAACTCCCATGCGGTGACCACCGATGGTTGGCCCCAACTCTGCATCAGCGAATACGCTTCAAAGAGGCGATCAAGAAAGCCATCGGTCATACTACGGAGGCCGCTATCAAATCGAACCGCTTCGATTCTGTCCTGCTGATCGCTCAATTGAATCGTTGCCGTATCAAAGGTGAGCCATCCATCACGCTGAGGATGAGCGGAAGTAGCCCAGGAAATCTGAAACTCCGTCCCCATGAGCCACAATCGCCTCAAGGAATTGAAATCGAAGCCCAGGCCTTCGCGACGAAGCACCGCAGGAACAACGATTTCATTTATGGCCATCAACATCTTGCGCGCGAATTCCGTCTGTGGTTCGGTAGCAGCAGGCACCCGCAGCTTGGCGACAAGGTCGTTGACTCCCTTCTCGATCTCGGATCGTTCGTCGGCGCTCAACGAGCGCGCAACTCGCTTTTCGGTGAGCTCGACCAACGACGCAAGCTCAAATTTGCTCGCCGCGACATCATCTGCGAGCGCCTTCGCGTTTCCATATTTCGCAGAGATGTGCTGCTTGGCCGATGTGACCACCGGCGCAATGAATGGGGAGCGGATCACAGCGAAAATGTAGCGCCTGACATAGGGATGCGCATTGTAGAGTCCCTTGAGAATGTTAGCGTAAGCACCGGCTCGATCCGTCCGTATCTGCTCGGCGAGCTTATCTCCTTCGTGATTTAGTCGAAGAATCGTATTGCGCTTCTTCTCGAAACCCTTGGCGTCTTTCGGTAACGACCCCACGTGAGCCAACCCAAGTCGATCCAGTTCCGACGCCACGTCGCGGGCCACAGAATACCCGGCCGTCCCACCGCTGAGCGTTCCGCGGTCTGCATTTAGTTTGACCCGCAACGCCTCCAGCGTCGGGGCGTCATTCCTGCTCAGAAATTGGATCGCGGAGATCAGATCGCGAATCTTGATGCGCGGAATTGTATCGGTCTCGCCTGCGCTGAAAGCAACAACCGACGAAGTCGGTTGCTCATTGGAGGGGGTTGCTAAGGTCATCGTCATCGCCCTCCTCGATGGAAGCCGGTGGTGGTGCATTCTCGTCAATGAGCGACCGAACGAATGTCAGTTCCAGTTGACCCGTTTTGTCGTAAGCCCCGTTCCCGGAACTTTTGGCCTCAGTCAGAAGCGTGTCGAGCGTCTCCAGGAAACGCCGCGGGTTGCCGTCGGTGGCCTGACGAACCAGGTCGAGAGTATCTTCGTTGAACGGATGCAGGGCCGATGATGGATTTGCTCCATCTGGACGCTTTCGCGACAAGATTTTCGCCGTGACCTTTTTGGCATCGCCCAGAGACTTGAGCCCTTGGAGATCGACAATTCGTCCTTTGTTTAGGGGAAGTGAATAGTCAAGCGAAGGCAGGTGCTCGGCATGCCAGATAGGTTCTAATACCCGCAGCGCGTTGATGTGCATCTGAAACACGAAGCTCGCCATATCTGCTGTAGGCGACGTTTGGCACATTGATTCGCGGAGAATACGCACGTCGCGATCTTGATGTCGCGCGTATTTGGCAAAATTTTCGATCTGATCGACGAAATAGATGACGTGCGCGATGCCAGCAACGTTAGCGAACGCGTTGAAGATGTGAACGAAATGGAAGCCCAGAGCGGTGCGGATGCGGGGCCCAATTTTCTCGCGAATAAACTCCGCCAGCGCTTCGGTGTCGTCATGGCAGAGCGCATCAATGAACCCCGCGATCTGTCGGTGCGACAATTGAATGGATAGATTCTTATAGTTGGTGAGCTTTTGGAGGAGCGCTCGTTTGATTGCTTCTGATTCGTAGGACTCCTCGGCGTTAACTAGTGCAGCGATTCGATTCCGAAGCTCCTGGTGGACGTTCGAGTCGTCTCCATGCGGAGAGCGAAGAGCGAAGGCCACCCCCTCCAACAACGCTGACGGAAACGTTTGTATGCCCTTGCTCTGTTCAAAAGTGCAGTAGGCAGCGATGAACGGGTTGGCGGCAACGTCTTCGTCAGTCACGTCAAACCGCGCGAGAACCTCTGCTCCGAAATCGCGGTTCGCGAGCTTGCTCTCTTCGCTCATCATCATTGACTTGCCGAAGCCGCGGCCCTCGCTATCGCCACTATGGCTCGACCAGACAGCGCCGATGGTTTGATGCAGTTCGCGCTCAAGGGGATCGACGAAGAATTTCTTGTGAAATTCGTCGAGTTGCTTGCCGTACATCTCACGGACGTACAGCCCAGGATTATCGGGGTTGTAAATCTCAGCGATCCGGAAGGGACCGTTCAGGTAGAACTTGTCGCGAAATACATCAGTCGCAGCGCTCTTTCGGGCCAACGCCATGGCATGCTCCCTCCAATTGGGCGGCGGCAGTTCTGACCGATCAAGCCCAATTCGTCAAATTCGCGCTGTTAAGGCGGGAAACTTCATGTTCTGGCGAGAAAGCATAAATCTGGCTCCATCTATTTGACTTTATAGCCAAATTTATACATTTATAGATTCTCGCCTAAACGACGTGAGGGATGATCTGTTGTGAGCGCCATCTGCTCGCCCAGCAGTGCCGCGGCTCCGTCGCGCGTGAGCTCCGGGGATGGCTTGCAGGTGTTGACTGCTATGCCCAGCCGATTCCTATCGCTTGCGCCCACTGGCCCGCGATGCATCTGGCCAATAAAGACCCACGCCGGAAAGAACGCTCCTCCGGAGCGGAAACCCAAAACGATCAAGCAACAGAGTTGGTGATGGGGTCAGCTTCGATCTCGTCCAGATGCAGACACGAGGACGGTCGCGGCATGTTCCTCTGTTCACTTTTTGCAACTCGTGGGAACTTTTGCCCCATTCTTGCGTAACATCGGTGACGCGCTGGGATACCACGGGGAAATCCATGTGATTGGTAAAGCGTACTTCGTGCGTCAGGCGGCGCTTCTGTTTAGGTTTGCCAAGGCAACTCAAGACCCCAAAATTTCCGCCGCGCTGATGGTGAAAGCGGCTGATCTAAAATTGCGAGTGGACGATCCGTCGGCGTCACGAGACTTGACGCCGCTAGCACCGGATATCGAGCCGCCGTCCGCGGCATGAACGGATAAAGGCCGCCTCAGTTGGCGGCCTCTTTGTTGTCCGGCTCCAACCGGCAGCGAGTCTGCTTGAGGGACCGCGCCGCTAAGGCGGACTTTGCGGCTCTCTAAATGTAACCGTGCCGGGCGATGAGGGCGAGTGTCGCCAATACGACCCATGTGCCGACCGTCCAAACTGCAAAAGAGTTGATGGGGTAAGTTGGCAGCGGTTTTCGCCAGTGAGCCATCGAAACCTCCCTCTGCGGTTCAGAAGAATTATCGAGCCAAAGCTGGCAACTTCGTGACAGGCAGCACCTAAAGAAACGGCGCCGGTTCGGTCGCCGCGCAGCAGTGACCGAACCTGAAAAAATGCGGTGGCCTAATTCGTTTTTTGTCCACTTTGGAACTGACGGGCCGGTGACAGCGTATTTAGGCTCGGAAGTGCAAAACCCTGCGGTTAGGACCCGTAAGCACGAGGTTGTGTCATGCAGCGTCGCCGTTTCAAACAGACAGTATCCCTGAAAGATCGGCTTGCTTCATTCGCGAAAGAGGCACGAGAACAGGCCGCTTCGCTTCCGCCGAGCCCGGAGCGCGAAGCCCTACTCAAGAAAGCAAGCCAGGCCGACACCGCATCTCATTTGGACGATTGGGCCAATTCGCCCGGCTTGCAGCCGCCGAAGTAAGGGCGCTGCCTCAGTTAGAACCTGTTCAATTTTGCTCAGCTTGGGCTGAGAAAAGACGGTACTCTTCGCATTCGTCGCATTGGAATGCGCCATGATGCATACGCTCGCTGTCGTTCTGGTTCTCATTGTTGCGGCGGCGAACGCGATCTTAGTCACTGCCATGTGGGGAACTGACGCTCCGGTCCAAAGGCGACGGCGACCGGGAAGTTAGCGCCGCCCCACTCACGCAGGGAGCAACGCTATGCGCCAAACCCGTATCAAGCAAAGCACACCGGTGAATAGCATGGCTCAACTGGCTGCAGAAGCGGGAGAGCGCGCCAAGCTGCTTCCGCCCGGCAAGGAACGGGAAAGCCTTCTCACGCTAGCCAGAGAAAGCGAAAACGCATCATACGTTGAGGAGTGGCTTAACTCGCCGGGGTTGCTGTCGCCGAGATAAGATGGAGACGTGATGGCCAGCAAAACTGACGAGCAGATAGCCAAGGAAAACCGGCTGCGCAACTTCAGGCAGGGAGGCGCCCACGTGATGGAGGATGCCGTTACCGAGGCTATCGCCGTTCGCAAGAATATGGGACGCCTTCGCGAATTAAGATTGGCGAAGGAGGCGGAGGCTGCCTCAACATGTCAAACGGCCCAAAGGCCAAGCCGGTAAAGCCGAGAAATAAATGAATGTGAAGGCCGGTTGGGCATTCGCGCCGATGTCGTTGTTATAGGTAAGGCCGTCTCGGTTGGCGGCCTCTTTCATTTCGACGGCAGTGAGGCTGTTCGCGGGACCGCGCCGGTAGCGCGAAAGTGGCCGCATGTATCGGCCCCAGCGGGGGGCTAGAAGCTGGGGCCGACGCTAGGATGTGCCGGACGGGGGGTGACCGGCACCATACTGACGTAAGTTCGCGGTGCGCCTATCCCATTAAATTCTGCGTGAAGAGCCGAAATCGGCGAGTGGCCTGCGGCTAATCCGCTGGCTGCATCCCATCCGCTACTGCGATAGCAGTTAACGTCATCCGGTCAGTGATTCCATCTGATGCGGCCCGCAAAATTCGCTCCGCCATCTTCGCTTTTGTCGCGGGTGTCCGGTTAGCGGCATCAATCTGATCGACAGCCGAGTTGAGAACGGACCGCATCGTCCGCACCAGTTCGGGATCAAACTGAAATGGTGCCAATTTCGGCGATTGTAACTTCCGCACCGGGAACCTCCTGCTAGCGATGTCGTCTAGCGTTCCACTGAGTCAGCGGTGTGACAGGCTGCACACCTTGTTTTGATTCAGCCTGCAGGCTGCATCACGCCACCGAGCGCGGATCGCCCAAGCGTGGGTTCGGTCCGGCTGCACCAATGTGGCGCGCGAACGGATGGCTATCAGCGGGCTTCGGCGGCTGCGCTCAATGAGCTATCCCGCACTAGTTGTGGGATAACTATTCTCGCCCGAAACTTATTTGATCGGTGCAACCACGAATGGGTCTGGATAGCGTTACATGCGTGACATGCAGCGCTACATTGCAAAATGTAACGCGACCATCCTAGCATTGCATGCGTTACAAGCCCCTGTAGGGGCTGTAATGTAGCGCTGGTTTGAGGGTTTGACTGAATAAAAACCGGGGCGCCTATTTGGTGAGCAATGTCCGCTTCCGGGAAATTTCAGAAGTCTTATTTCGGGGTTGTCAGGGTCGCGCCGGTAAAGCGAATGGCACCATGCGCATCAGCCCCTAGCAAACGCGTCTCGGGGAACAGCATGCGCAGCACAAGCACAACGAGGAATGTCCGGCTAGGGGCAATTGCCGACAAGGGTAAGCTGGGCTCCGTGCTTATCCGGCTCATGATGGTCATGAACGATATGTCGCTCGCGATGGACGGATTGGGATGGTGGCTCAACGAGAACGAAGGGCACCGACAACAGCGCGAGGTGGGCGCGAGAATCTACTTTGCCCGACTCCAGCTCTCGCACCTCTACGAGGGATTGAAGATCGTTCACGAGATAGAGAAAGACACAGACCTTCAGAAGGTGGTTGATGCCAGCGGCGCCTTCACCAGAAACTGCTACGCAAACCTTGTTGCGTTCCGAGGTAGTGCCGAATACGAGAAAATAATGGGGCGCATTCGACACAATCTGACCTTCCATTACGACCCAAAAACGATCTTTAGCGCGCTGCAAACGCTTGCCAACAAGAATCCCGATGCACGCGGTTCTCTGACGCTCGGCGATGACCCAATAAATTGGTTCTGTGAACCGGGCGATATGGTCGGTGATCGAGCGGCAGTGCGCGAGATATTCAAGGTGCCGGAAACCGCTGACCTGAGGGAAGAAGTGGATAAGGTCGTGACGCGCCTGCACGAGATCGTGCAACTGTTCGGCGGGTTCGCCGGAGGTTTGATATGGGAGAACGCAGGCGGACGGTCTTAGCTTCGATCATAAAACCCAACTCGCCATGGATGCGGGTCGTCCTCATCGCCAGAATAAGGAAATTGATCTTTCATCGTCTTAATAATGTTCCAGATAGAGCGAGGAATTTCCATCGGAACATCCGAAGGGTCAAACGTTTGCCCCGGCCGCAGAGCCCGTTGCACGATGCCACGGGAAATCAGCGTGGTCGAATAGCCGCCGTCAAGATCGGCTGTAAACATTCGCTCACCGCGATGTAACAGATACGCAATAATTTCCCGTTCTTTTCCGTTTAGCTCGCCCAGTTGTTCTCGTATCGCCTCATCGGAGGTTTCGGTTGTCGAGCTAGACGCGGGAAGATAGGGAAGAATGGTGATTTTAGCTTTCTCAAATTCCTTAGCTACAGAATCTTCCAGCGCGGCACACGTTCTTGATAATGCCTCTTCCTCCGGTCGTGTAAAAGCGCCAATTTGGATGTAGCGGGACCGAATGACGTTGTCGCCTTCTGCAATTGACGAAAGAACCTCTTTATCTTCGTCATCTAAAACTAAGCCACGCGACTGAACCTCGGCAGAAAGCTTGCTCACGTTGTGGCCCACAGATTTTAGTTGCGCCACCGTGTAGCCCTGAACCCGCAAGTACGCTTTGAGATATAGTTCGACGGCGTGATAATATAAAAATGTCAACGGCGCATGAGGGTGCGGCACTTTCAGCTTTGCTGACAGAAGATGATCCGCCGAAGCGCGATATGATCGGGCATAATTGAATAAGCCCAACGCGGTCGTTCTGTCGTCGGTTGTCAACTCGGACATTTAACTTTGCCTGTTTTGCACGAACCGTACACTGCTCAGATTCTTCAAGGTTGCGATCACGAGTGCAAAGGATATTTTCATTGGAAATCCTTTCGTACACGTCTGTGAACTTAGCAGAATTGTGAGATCGAGTCTGGTTTGTAAGGCTATGCCTTCTCGCAACCTCACGCCACGCAGCGATCAGTAACCGGGCGTGTATCCGCCGATATAGTCCCTGTAACCGGCCTCTTCCATCGCTGCGTTCTTAACGGACTCGATTTCCGGGGCCAATTCCTTCAGAGTCTCGGCTGCGATGATTTCGATCAGGCAAGCTTGGCTTCCATTGAAGTGTTCGTAAGCCTTGAGGAAGTGAGAATGCTTTCTAGCGAGAATGTTTGGGCTTGGCGGAATTCAGTCCAAATCCGAAAGACATTTAAAGACAAACAGCAGCAGACGGCGCACCGCTCGGACATAGGTTTCGCGCCGCGCCCAGTGCATGCCGGACCAACGGTCATATGACCACCTGTAAATTGGCATCGCCTACTCTATGACCTCGTCCGCCAACGCGCGCAGCTTATCCGGCAAAGTCAATTCCAGTGCCTTGGCGGTCTTCATGTTGATCACCAACTCGAATGTCGTTGGCTGTTCGATTGGAAGATCGGCGGGTTTCGCGGGTTTCGCACCCTTGAGAATGCGATCAACGAAAAACGCCGCACGCCGCGACAGATCCGATAGGCGAGCGGCGTATGACAGGAAGCCTCCCGCGTCCACATTTGACGCAAGGCAAAGATGGTCGGCAGCTTGTGACTGATTGCGCGGCCTGCACCCCATCACGCCGATTCACATCCCGCGGCGGTTGTGTCAATTCGATACCCACCACAAAAGGGCTGTGTGTGATGTGCAGCACAGCGGTCGGCTATTCGGCTGCTTAGTCCTCCCGAGGCTCATTCATGGAGGACTGCCGCGATGCGCAATTCAGTTTGTGAACTGGACGAGCCATCTCAGCTTGGCAGCATTCAGGAAATGGAGTTGGGCGAACTGATTGCGCTTCGTGATCAGATCGATGCCGAGATCCTCCGTAAACGGGGTCCTCCTCTCGACGAGGAAGACGATATTGGCGAGATTGGCCTCACAACCCGGGCAGAGAATGTTCTGCGCACGGCAGGCATCGAGCAAGTAGGGACTCTCTTGGCTTTGTCTGAGGCGCGGTTGAGGCGCCTTCCTGGCCTCGGTCTAGGCTCGCTCGTGAGCATCAAAGAGAGTTTGCGCGCCTTAGGTCTCTCGCTGCGGAGCAAGGCCTGATGTCCAAGGGCAGCAAGAGAGGCCATCAGACCCGATCCCTCATTCGCAGGAACATCTCTCGCACATCGCTAAGCTTCAGCTTGCCGCTGTAGTGCTGCTTGAGCGCGAACAGCTGGCGCGCGGGCCTAGCGAGCGGTCGACCGCGCCAGCTTTGGGTTCACGAAATCAAGCACGACGGTTACCGGCTGATGGTGCGCGGGATGGCGCGCACCCCGCCGATGCAATTTGGGCGCTACGCGACCCTCGCCGCCGCCTTATGTAGCGGCTCGATCAGCGACTTGGCCGAGAACGGCTTGGTGAGATAGGCGAGGCATCCGGATTGATGGGCAGCCTCGCGGACGGCAGGGCTGTCGTTGCCGGTAATGTAGATAACAGGCACAGAAACGCCTGTAGCATTGAGACGATGCCTCAGCTCGATGCCTGACCCGTCGTTCAGGTTGATGTCGAGGATGATGCAAACCGCCGTCTCGAAGTCGGCGTGCCTTTTGAAAGCCTCGGCAGACGAAAACAGGATAGGTTCATACGCGTGCTGCCGGAGCAGACGCTGTATCCCCCTCAGCATCCCAAGGTCGTCATCGACCACCAAAACGAGGTTCTGGTGCGGCAAAGCTAACCCCCTCGTCTATCATGTAATTTATCGCTCGATAAGCCTCGCAAGGCGCATTGTCTATTGTCCCTCAGGACAATATCGGCTCAAAGTTGTTGATTGGTGGCTAAGCTGTCTGTCCGGCAGCCGACAGAACGCCGACCCGCTCGGCGAGGGACACAAGTTCCGCTAAGGATTGGACCTGCATTTTCTCCATCACCCTGTGGCGATGAGCCTTGATCGTGCGCTCGGTCCCGCCTATCGCACGGGCGACCTCCTTGTTGGTCTTGCCGCGAATGACAAGCTCGAAGACTTGCCGCTCGCGCGGCGTCAATGTCCCGATGCGGGCGCGAACGGCGTCCAATTTGCTCTGCAGGTCGCGCAATTTTTGGTGACGCGCAAAGGCCCGTTCAATTGCGCGAAGAAGGTTGTCGGACTTTACCGGCTTGGTCAGAAAGTCATCCGCACCCGCCTTCATGGCTCGCACTGCTGTCGGGATGTCGGGATGGCCCGTGAGGAATATGATCGGCAATGTCGAGCCGAGTTCGCTCAGCCGCTCTTGGAGTTCTGTCCCGCTCAGTCCCGGTATCCGCACATCGAGGAGAATGCAGCTAGGGACACCTTCGCTCGGCAAGCAATCCAGCAAGTGCTGGGCCGAAGCATAGGCCGCGACCTCGTAACCGGCCTTCTTCAAACGACGTTCCAACGCTGTGCGAAGGGACGCATCGTCGTCTACAATATGCACGAACCCCGGACCGTCCCCCAGCTCCACTGCTTTCGAACCTCCAGCCATTGGTAGGATGGTATCGCACGCGCCACTATAGGCAGTTCGCTAATAATGAACGTTCGGGCCTCGGGGTCAACCTGCGATCCGGGAGGGTGAAGGTCCAAAAACCGGGGACCCTGCACGCGCTGGAGCGCTGGCGGCGCTGCAATTGCGGCCCGGTGCTCGCGCGACATGATGATGAGGCATACCATCGACGCGACGGTGACGCAGATCAGGGGCGAGATCAGTGAGGCGTGAAGCAAGATGGCGGATGAATGCAACGAGCCGCACGATGGCGGGGCCGTGCCTTCTTTGATCCTTCACCAAACCGTGATCTTCCCTCCGGGCAGCCTGAACCGATAGAGTTAATGTTCAGGTACGGCGATGAAAGTAGATCAAGAACAAGTACAAGACTTCCCATTAGTGATCGCAACGATGCCAGCGACCGACCGGCAACGGAGGATGGCAGTCGGGGTCGTCATCGTTTTGATCGTCGCGGCGGCCGTTATCGCACCGTTCGCGAGCATCCAGGTCGGCCAAACTGATGCTTTCATCCCAGTTTTGCAGACCGTCGTGAGCGTTGTCGATCTTACCACGGCAACCCTTCTGTTCGCTCAATTCTCGATCCAGCCTCAGCACGCCCTTCTCGCGCTCGCGAGTGGTTACATATTCAGCGGCTCGTTCGCATTCTTGCAGACGCTGGCCTTTCCGGGCGGGTACGCCCCCGCCGGTCTGATCGGTGACAGACTTAACACTCCTGCTTGGATGTACGTGCTTTGGCACACTACGTTTCCGGCGGCGATCCTCGTCTATGCGCTCTCCAAGAATATGACCGGAGCCGCCAGACCGCAGGGCAGACCGGCAATGAGCGCGATTGCCATCACTGTTGCCTGCGTCCTTGCCGTGATAGCTGGACTGACTTGGATCGTGACGACGAAAACGGAATATCTCCCGAGCTTCTATGCTACGGACATCAGGTTGCAGACCCAATTTGGCAATCAGATCAACCTTGCGCTTTGGCTATGGGGTTCTACCGCGCTGGCCGTGTTGTTTGCTCGCAGACGCACAATCCTCGATTTATGGTTGATGGTGACTTTGCTTGCCTACATGCCAAGCTTCTTGGTGGCGATCATCGGCAGCTCGGTACGATTTACTGTCGGCTGGTACGCGGCTCGTTGCTTCATTCTGATCGCAAGTTGCATGCTGCTGAGCGTCTTACTCGTCGAAACAATGCTTCTCTATTCACGCCTCGCCAGCGCGATCATTTTACAGCGACGCGAACGCACCAATCGCCTCTTGAGTGTGGAAGCCGCGACAGCCGCAATCGCGCATGAAATCAAACAGCCGTTAGGTTCAATGTCACTAAACTGCGACGCAGCGTTGGAGTGTCTCAAAGCAACGCCACTTGACATCGAAGAATTACGTTCCTGTCTAACGGACGTGAAGAACGATAACAGCCGCGCGAATGAAATAGTCGCAGGTATTCGCGCGCTGTTTAAAGCGACCGCTCCTCAAAGGACGATGGTCCAAATCAATCGTCTTGCTCAGGAAGTGTTGAGGATGGTTGAGCACGACCTGCATGTTCACGGCACATCTGTTTCAACCGAATTTCAAGAAGACGTTCCGCAAGTGAGGGCTGACCCGATCCAGCTACAGCAAGTGATCTTGAATTTGGTCAGGAACGCGATTGATGCAATCGCAATTGGTCCCGCAACCATAAAGGCTATTCGACTGGTGACGACCTATGACGGAAAATCGGTCGTCTCGATTTATGTCCAAGATACGGGACCGGGCATCACTCTCGACAACGAAACCCAAATATTTGATGCGTTCTTTACGACGAAAACCTCGGGAATGGGATTGGGACTTTCCATTTCTCGGAGGATCATCGAGGATCACGGCGGCGATTTGCGGCTCACCGAAACAAGTTCAAGGGGTTCTACTTTTGAAATCACTCTGCCGAGCGGTAGTGAGGGCTTGACGTGGACAATCGCTGCGGCGGCGAAATAGCAGTAGCGCAATCATGGTCGGGCAATGCATAGACGCCAGAGGTTGACTAGGTAAGCCCGGTCGATGCTCTCTTGAGCGGCTCGATCAATGAAGGCGCCCCGAAGGGCTTTGTAAGATAGGCGAGACACCCGGATTGAAGTGCAGCCGCTCGAACGGCAGGGCTATCGTTCGCGGTCATGTAGATAACCGGCACGTAAATCCCAGCGGCTTTTAAACCACGCCTCAACTCGATGCCTGACCCGTCTTTCAGGTTGATGTCGAGAATGATGCAAGCCGCCTTTTCGTAATCATTGTGGCCTCTGAAAGCCTCAGCAGACGCGAACAGGATGGTGTCGTACCCATGCTGTTTCAGCACTCGCGCCACTCCCCTCAGCATCGCGGGGTCATCATCCACGACGAAGACTAGCTCTCGATTAGACAAAAATAACATCCCTGACATGTTCGCGACGCCGCTTACAGGTGCGCTAATCGCTGCGAACAACAATCGAGCTAGTTTAGCGTTCCTCTATGAGTGAATTGCGCGGCACGCATACCATGCGGACGAGCGACCGGTTTGTCGAAGTACGCCAAAAAGTTGTTTTGCGTCGCCAATAAAGCCTGTGACTTTCCGCTGCGCATCTGTCGCAGGATGGTCGAAGCTAATGAAGGCGCGGGGGTCGAAGAAATGCTTCTTGCCGCCGGGGCCGAGCGAGATCGCCTCGCGAGCGCTGTCGCTGAATTTGAAAAGGAGGCGGCCATCTTGCAACTCCTCTTGGAAACCTTGGAATTAGCGGAAGGAGAGGCGAAGACCCGCTACCTCGCACCGGTCGTAAGCCGTGTGGAACCATACTTGAAAATGCTCCTGCCCGGAGCAAACATCGTTCTTGATGAAGATTTGCGCATCGCCGCTATTCAACGTGCCGGACAGCGAGAAGATTTCGACGTGCTCAGTGGTGGCACAAAGGAGCAGCTTGCCGTCCTTACACGACTGGCTCTTGCCGAGCTCTTGCTTGGGCAGGGTCGGCCCGCCACCGTCATTCTCGACGACGCGCTCGCATTTTCGGACGACGACCGGATTGAGAGCATGTTTGACGTCTTGATGCGTGCCGGGGACAAAGTGCAGATCATTGTTCTGACCTGTCGGAAGCGGCTTTTCACACGGCTTGGCGCTGCGCGTTTGGAAATTCGGGAGACAGCTTGATCTTATGGAATGATATTGGGATCCAAAAAAGGAATCCAAAAGGATCAGTAACGGATTGACATTGCGTAACAACGACGCGGGGCCGCAACTCGATTTAACGCGTGCGAGGTCGCGGTAATTCGACCTCGAAACTGGCAGCGGTGAACGGCTGCGCTGACTACCATTGGTGCAAGTTTAATTACTCGCCCATCAGTTGTACCGTGGCCGCGCCTTGCTATACGCTGACGCCGGGGAGCGAAATCAAGGAATATGAGTCAGCCTGTACCTTCGCAGACGCTCCGCAGATTGCCGGCACAGTCCAGCTCGTTTCCGCGACGGCCGTGATCGACCAATGCCGGCACCGGAAGCAAACAACCGCGCGACGCCTCCAGAAACTATCTCACGCGCGATGATCCTGACGTTCCGCAAATTCCAAGCTGCCGTCCTTTGAGGCCGGTAATGTTCTGCCAACGGGGATATCTGCCCATGGTCTGCCCGGATGGGCTTTCTGGGCAGATTGAGTGGCCGAGACTTGCTATAAGCTGTTGATCTTGCTGGCGCGCCCGGAACGATTCGAACGTCCGACCCTCAAATTCGTAGTCTGGTGCACCACTCCGATCGACTTTATTCATTTGCCGCTGGAGACACGGCGTCCATGATGTCTTTTATCCCGACCCGCCTATTCAAGCCGCCTCGGCAGACACACATTTCTTCAATACGTAGACGGTTAAGGAGCGTCTGTTCCGAAGCTCACTTGAAACTTCATTTTCGAGGGGGCATCGAAAGATAATCACAGTCCAAGCCCGCGTCTTCGTCCAAAACTCCAGTCGATGCCACCATCCGATCTTGCAACGCCAGTGACATGACGGCCGAGTTGCTTCTCAAGCGACGGCGACCACGGGACGAGGCTGAATCCCAGCCCGTCATCGATGATGGCAAAGCGGCCGGAGCTGAGACTGAAACGTTGCCTGAATGTGCCATCGACCTGTTCGCCGGCAACAACGTGTCGGTGTGGGAGCCCGCCGTCGGCGGCGAGCCGGGCGCCGACAGCGTCGAGCTCGCGCCGCCGCAGCGTGTCAAGCAAATTGCGCGCGAGGAGCACGCGCTGGCCCTGACGCCTCGCCAAGCCTTGCTCGATCAGATGCTCGACGCGTGCCGTAACGGCTGCGCGCGCCTCTGCGCCGAAGCCGCCCAGCGCAAACGATGCGTCGTCCTTTGCGGCCAACCGGTGATCCAGCCAGGTCGCGCCGGGTGCGTTGATTTGGCGCGCGACGTCGATGTCGGAGCGCGCCACCAGCATCAAGGTTGGCGAGGCGTCCCCTGGAGCGCCGAATCGCCGTACCTCGACGATCCCGCCTGGGGGCGAAGCAAACTCTAACGCCTCGATGCCTCTGAACCGGACATGATAAACGCGGCCGTCGACGCCATCGATCACGGCATAGGTTTCGCCACTCAGTTCGTCATGAAGACCCCGATCAATCAGCCGGCCGACGATCGAGGAATCCGCCCTGCCGGTCTCGATAACATAGTCGCCGAGCGGCCGCTCCCAGCCGCGCCCTGCGAGCGCCTGGTGCATGGTCTTGATGATGTCGCCGCGCATGCCGAGATCGCGCAAGACCGGTTCGGCGTCCGGCCTGAGTGTCCATTGCGCGGGTCCGGCGGGAGACGCAAGACCGCTCCGTTCCAGGTGCTGCAGGCGGCCGATCATCAGGCGACGGATGTGCGGGTCGTCCGCGCCGGTTTGTTGCGGCCGAAGGTCGACGAATCCCGTCTCGTCGGCGCTCCTTCGGATCTCGCCGTCGAGCCGGGTCCAACGGTCGGACTCCACCTCTCGTTCCAGCGCCGAGCGGATCTCGTGCTCGGGCTTCGGGCCGAGCTCGAGCGAGACCAGGTCCTCGGCGCGCGAGCGCAAGCCCCGGCTGATGTAATCACGGGCGATGACGAGATCGCTGCCGTCTTCCGCCACGCCACGGACCAGCAGATGGACGTGCGGGTTATCGGTATTCCAGTGATCGATGCCGATCCAATCGAGCCGCGTGCCGAGATCGATCTCCATCCGGGCGGCGAGATCGCGGGTGAAGGCACGAAGGTCGGTCATTTCGCCGGCATCCTCCGGCGAGACAATGAACCGGAAATGGTGACGGTCATCGCGGCAACGTTCTGCGAAGACCCTATCGTCCGCCTGGTCACGAGCGGCATCGAAGATCTGGCCGCTTGTGCCGTCGCGGGGTGATCGCTGCTCGACGAACAACGGCGCTTGCTGCCAGGATACGTGACCGGTGGTGATGGAGCGATCGTCGGCGGGAAGCCCACCGGACAGCAGCGGTGCAAGCTTGGCGACGTAGGCCAGCGTCTCATCGGGCAGCGGCCCGCCTGTCGCTAGATGCTCTTCGTAACGTTGCGGGCCGGCGTTGTAGGCGGCGATGAAGCCGGCGGTGCCGAAACGTTCGCGCATCTCGTGGAGATACGCTGTGCCGGCAATGATGTTGTCATGAGAATCCGTGGGATCTGCGCCCAGGCCGTAGCGAACACGCAGTTCCGCGTAGGTGTCCGGCATGAGCTGCATCAGGCCGACGGCGCCTTTCGGCGACAGGGCCTTGGGGTTGCCATTGCTTTCGATCCGGATGACGGCGTGGATCCAGGATTCCGGTACGGAGAAACGGCTTGCTGCTTCGTCGACGAAAGATTGCCACGGAGCGGCGGGCCCAGCGGACGCCATGGATGCAGGTCTGGCGTGAGCCGGAACGGAGAACGAGGTCACGACGGAGGCCGCGGTGATGATACCGAAGCGGCCGAGCAGCCGCGCCATCAATGTGATCACGTCTGTCGCCGCGACGGACGGGTCCAGCTCAAATGGAAGATGTCGCCGTCGCGCTCGAGATGGAACAGGTTGGCGCGGATCGGGTGCGCGAAGGACGGATCATCGATCACGAGCGCAACGTAATCGCCTGCCCGCTCGCCGGTGCGCTTCCAGCCGGCGCCGATCTCCACCTCGCCCGTGAGCACGCGATAATCCGGGGCGTTTTCGGCGTCACTCGCGACCGCCGGGATGATGTCGATCTCGCGGTCAAGCGTCAGCGTCCGAACGGTGCCGCTATAGCCATCGTTCTTGCGCTTGAAGATGCCGATATGTGCCATGATTTACTCCGTGGTTGGGGGCAAGGTGAAGGATCAGCGTGTGGTGGCGCGCCAGACGAACCGGCCGTCACCGGCTTCGTCTGTCCAGAGTGGGACTGCGCGCGCGATAACGGCGGCTTTCGGCAACGGACCGAAATAGCGGCCGTCGAAACTGTCGGGTTCGTCCCAGTTCATGAGAAAGACTTCGTCGTTGCCGATGACGCGGCAGCCTTGCCAGCTTGGTAGAGGGCGGCCGCGGCCGTCGCGCTCGCGGGCTGGCGCAGCGGCAATGCCGTCGACGCTGATCTGGATGCCGATCCGGCACACGGTTTGGCCGGAAAGGGCGAAGATGCGCTTGAGCAACGGCACGCCGCGCGGCAGATAGCCGCCATGATCCAGGAGCGAGGCAAGCGGCGGCGGCCGCACGACGACAAGCGTGGTGACGCGCAGACAGCGTGACGGTGCGACGGCGTACAGTCCGCGGGGAACGCTCGGCGTGAGGTTCCAGACGTAAAGGGGAACGTCGTGATGTCGAGCAGTTCCAATCATGGCAGCGACCGCCATCACTCCGACCGCGAGCGGTGCGAGCCGGACGGTCATGGCATGATCCAGCGGCGCTTCAACCAGGCACGATGCCGCGCGAGCGTATAGGAGCGCAGTCTTTCGCCGATGGTGAGACGATTGTGAATGTGCCGCCAGTGATCGAGAGCGGCATCGGCCGGATCGATGCCGAGCGCCTCAACAGCGTCGATGGCCTGCAACACGCGTCCGACTTTCGGCCAGGTTTTGATCGACAGGAAGATTTCGCCACCTGGCCGCATGAAGGGCGCGGTAGTGCAGCGTTCGCCGGGCGCGACGGCCCGCAGAATATCGATCTCGGAGGAGACGGTTCCGTAGCCGTTTCCAGCCCAGCGGACGACCGCGAAGATGGCGTTCGGCGCAAACGACACACGACGGCGATGACGGTCAAGACGGAGGGTCGCCACGGGCCGGCCGAAACGGATGCGCTATTCGACGCCCTTGGCCAACCATGTCAGTTCGACATGAGTCAGCCGGTCAGGTGCCGGATCGGCGAATTGGTAGGCGAAGCCGCTGGCCGTCATTGAACACGCCCCCCGCGCGATCGGTGAGCCGCAAGCCGCCCGAGGCCAGGCACCGGCTTGGCAGCGTGGAGTACGCCACTTCCCTGGTCGGAGGTGGATTGGCGCAACCCGATATCGGCCCAAGCTTGCACGTCTTCGATCGTATAGACGACGCGACCGCCAAGCTTCCGGTAGCGCGGGCCGGTGCCGTGCGTGCGATGTTTCTCCAACGTACGGCCGGACAGGCCGAGCAACCGGGCAACTTCTGGAGTCCTGAGGTAGCGCTGAGATGGAGGGAGTTTGTCGGCCATGGATTGCATCCGGCTTGGATTGGCCGTCATTGCTCATTGACGGCGTGATAGGCGCATCATGGCGGATTTCCGGCAGTGACAAGGATGACGAAGATAGAGGGACGTAAATTGTCCATCCCCCTCAAGCGACGGCCGTTGCTCGGCTAGCATTGCTTCATGACGGCCCGAGGAGGAGGAATGGCGGGGGGCGATCTTGCACCCATCCCGCCGCGGCTTCCTGGGTGGAAGCCGCCGAGCGATCCGACGACGAGATTCCGTGGCCCGTTGGCGCCCGTGGTTGCGGTAATCCGATATGCTACCGCAGGGGACTTTAGTGGAGAGCGTAGCGATGGCGAAGGAATCTGACTGGCCTGGGCTTGTCGATGAGATCGAGATCGGCGAGTCGGCCGCGATCACAGTGGAGCAGATCGATGACGAGATCACGGTCGCCATCGCGAGCGTTGTTTGCGTCCATTTTCAGGTAACGGCGGATCAGGCGCTCAAGCTATCCCGCGCCCTGGCTGTGGCCGCAGACAACGCGGCTAAATTCCTTGCATCAACGGAGGCGTAGCAGGGTGGCCGCGAGCCTCAGGTCGAGCGGCTACGGCTCGGACGAAGCGGGCGTGCCCGGTAGGTAGTGTCCATCCTCGTGGAATCAGGGGCACCCCTATGGATGGCATTCTCACTGAGTCGTGGCGCACAGTTAGCCACGAATACATCCTTGGCGTCCACTGGAGTTGCTCACTATCTTGGCAAGCTTTCGAAGGCCTATCAATTGCTCGGGTTGTTTCGTTTGGAGGTGAGGCCTGTGTGATTTGGCTTGCCCTCGCACAAACAGCGAAGTCAGGGATCGGCCCTCTGCGCCCCCCCCCGAAGATGTCCGCTCGTGCGACGCGATAGGGGACACGTCTGACCAGACACCTTGATCATGAGTGCGCGGCCTAGCGTCCGCTGAGCAGATCACGATAGCCGCCGCGCATGCGACGAACAGCGTCTCTGACCAGGCGAATGATTTGCGCGCGGCGGGGAGATGTCAGCCAATCGCGGCGCGATTGGTGGCGGACGAGCGGGTCGAGCAACACGGCGGCAATCTCGCGATAGCTTGCATGCTCCTGCCAGCCGTCCAGGGCGCGGAGCATCAGGATCAGCCGTCGCCGCTGCTGTGCGGTGAGCGGCGCGACCGGCGGCGCCGCCGATCCGGTCAAGCGCTGCCAGAGATGCAATGTGGCTTCGACCCGCTGTGGCAGATGTGCGTCAAAGGGAATAACAGCCGCAAGCGGCGCGGTCGGCGGGGCATCAGCAAGCATCCAAAGCTGGCGGTTACCGCCATGCTCGCGCAGCAAGACATGGCGGCCGTCCGGCCGGTCGACGGCAAATGCTGCCGGCGGTAGCTGCGCGAAGGTCAATGAGCTGACGGATTCGAGCGGCGCCGTGGTCAGGATGACCGCCGCCGGCAGGATGTTCGGATCCCAGAGCGTGGGCGCTTGATCGCTACGCTGCCGGGGATCACTCGGAAAAGTTCAGGCCCCAGCGCTTTGCCAGCGCCAGAGCCACCTCCTGGTCGCTCGGCGCTTGGCTGTCCAAAAGCAGGCTCATCTCTCGATAGTCTTGGCGATATAGCGGGTCGCGTCTCAGAAACTCCCAGGCAAATCCTGACTGCTGCACGTCGTCCAAATAGTCGGTCGCCTCTGACGACCGCCACCCTGCTCCGTCTGGCATGCGATGATCCCCACGAACGCAATACGCATGCCCCCAAGCCTGGGCGGAACTATCTGGAGCGGCCTGGAAACTTAGAAGTGCCTGGCCGCGCAACACGTGTTGCAGCGCTCCTACTGTGAAGCACGAGGGATTAAACGGGAGTCCATGAAAACCGTTGAACTCTCAGTTCGTTACGGCGAGCGTCGAACGAGGTCACGATAGCCGGCCCGGCTCATCCACCGTGCGCGTGCAAGATGGCTGTCATGCACGCTGCGCGCGCGCTCGGGTTCACGTTGGGGATCGAGGCCGAAGATGATCTGCACGACCTCGCGCCAGTCGGCTCCTTCCTCGGCGGCGTCCAGGAGCCGTAGATAGGTCTTGAGATGGCGCTCATCATAGGGCGTGACGTGCGGCTCGTCGGGGGGATGGTCGTCAAACGCAGGGATGGTCATGGGCGCACGCCCGAATTCGTTTGCACGTCGGATGTACGGCGCTCTTGCTTCGGACTGATAACGGTCAAAAGGGCGATCATGCACCACCTCACCTTCCGGTTCGAATCGCTGGTTGCACCTCGACCGGCCTGTCCGATTGAATCGGAATTCGCCACGGGAGCCAAGCCTTTTTGTAGAGTATACTCCGTAGTGAAATACGCCGCACCGCGAACACTTTCTGGATGAAAATCCGCGAAGTGTTCGCCCGCAATCTGCGCCGCAGCCGCCATGCCCGAGGCTTGTCGCAGGAAGCTCTGGCTCACGAGGCGGACATGGACCGGACTTACATCAGCGCGCTCGAGCGCGGCCTCTACAGCGCGAGCATCGATACGGTCGCAAAGCTTGCCGAAGTGCTCGGCATCGAACCGGATGAATTGCTGCAGCGTTTGCCAAAGCCTCCGCGAGGCAAATCCTCCAATGCTGCCCACGGCTAGGGATTTTGCGATAAGAATCGCGAAGTTTCAAAATCAAATTTTGCTCATTTGCAACGCCTGTTGCGCCGGCGCTCAGTTGCTGCGACGCGAAAACACTCTTTCATCGGTTTCCGGTCGTAAAAAGCTTGGGAATGCCGCGGCGCAAGTCATGTCGCGTTCATGCTGTTCGGCTATCCGGGCGCGGTGGAGCAATGTGCCGATGACGAGGAGCGTTCATCTCGGAAACTGCGCGCGGTTCATGGGATTCCGCGACTGTCCGGCGTGCGGCGAGACGTTGTTCGCCGCCTCACATGCCGAGTTCGTGCGCGCCGACCGCGTGATCCTGCAGTGGCGCTGCGACACCTGCGATTATGGTTTTGAGACAATCGCCGATACCAGGGGGAAGCCGCCGGCGCGCGCCGCCTGAGCGATTATGTCGAGCGGTGCACCGAGCTGATGCTTGCACCTGCTGCACGCGCATGAGTAACGCCCCGCCTTACGGCGGGGCGTCGGCGCCGACCGGTCAGTCGGCGGTGGCCTTGCGCGCGCGCGACCAGATCAGAGTGTGGCTCTCGCCGCCCTCGTCCTCGATCAGGTTGGCGTAGATCGGAGCGTTGAAGCTCGGATCGTCGAGCTTGACCGACAGGTACGGCCGGCCCTCGTTGGAGCGTTTGGCCCAGGCGGCGCCGATCTCCACTTTATGCGGTGCGCCGCATAAAGTGGATTATGCGGAGCGCGGCGTTATGCGGAGTGGCGCCGTCTGAGTGACAGATTTCCAAGAGTTTTGAGATCGCGGCACTCCGCATAATCCCAAAGGGGAAAGCCGCGGCGCCTCACTGAGTGCGAGACGCCGCGGGTCTGTTCATCGCGACCAGATGAGCTTGTGCTCGCCGTCGTCGCCCTGGACGAGCGATGCGTAGATCGGCGCCGGGAAGGACGGGTCGTCGAGCTTGAGCGAGAGGTATTGAGCCCCAGTCTCGCGGGCGGTCTTGCTCCAGCCTGCGCCGAACTCGACGCCGGTGGCGGTGACCCGGTGATCGGGCGCTTTGTCGCTGTCGCGATCGCAGGGCTTGATGCTTGCCTTGACGTTGAGGGTGAGGGTCTTGATCGTCCCGGCGTAAGCGCCGTTCTCGTCGCGGGTGAAGGTGCCGATCTGAGCCATTGTCGTATCTCCTGAGTTGTCCGAAGCCGCCCGATGCGGCCTCGATGGCGGTCGAGAGGCGACGGACCGGACGTCTGCATCTGAAGGACCGCAGCGTCAGCGGAGGACGGCGGCAGCCGAGCTTGTTGCTGCGCGAGGAATGCGGCGCAGCCGCAGGGGAAGAAGGTCGGCGGAGCCGTTGCAGGCCAAGGCCGGGCCGGCGCCAGACCCGCCCCAAAAGAGAGGCCGCTTGGGAGCTTCGACCGCATTGTCAGTTGAGATCGACGTTGGCGATCGGTGCCTCATTCGGAACGTTCGGCGCTGCCGGTGCATCACCCTTCCGCAGTCAAGGCCGCCAGCCTCGCGACCCAACGACACACACTGCGCCCGACGCGGCGCTCCGGAGTTGTTGAGTTCTTGTTGAGCGAGCAAAGCAAAACCGCATATCGCATGGAATAGCGTCGAAGCCTTCGATTTGCTCGACGCGCCGGACTTCCCGGCGTGAATAAGCAACTCGAAGGGGGAACATGGTGACAAAACGAAAGCGTTGGCATCGGCGCAGCGTCGATGTCCGGATCAACTGGCTGCAGCCGCATATCGACGGCTTCAAGGATTGGCTTGCTCAGCGGAGTTACTCGCCCGCAACGATAACGGAGGTGGTGCGCCTGTTGGCATTGTGGGGCGATTGGGTGCGCGCGGCTGGCTTCGCGATCGAAACGCTCGCCGCCGGCTTCGCCGCATCGGCGTCGGTGTTTGGGGGTGGCAAGACCGCCCGCGCTCCGCAGGGCGCCGCTGCGCTGTTCATCGTCTATCTGCGCAAGAGGAACGTCTTGCCGCAGGAGCGGCTACCGTCATTGGAGGAGACCTGGCCGGCACTGGCGGCTTTCCGCCGCTGGATGCGGGAGCAACGTGGCATCAAGGACTCCACGCTCGATACCTATCAAGCGACCCTGGTTGACTTACTGGAGGCGCTCGGCGCTGATCCAGCGGCCTATACGGCTGCCGCGATCCGTGGCTTCGTGCTCGAGCGCGCGAAGCCACACGGGCGCGGACGGGCACAAGGAATCGCCGTCGCCACGCGGGCCTACCTCAGGTATCTGGTGGCGATCGGGCAATGCCCGGTCGGCCGAGAACATGCGGTTCCGAGCTTCGCAAGCTGGCAATTGGCGACAACGCCACGCTTCCTCGGGGAAGACGACCTTAATCGCCTTCTTGTCGCTTGCGACGGCGAGGAGCGCTTACGCGACCGGGCCGTCATCCTACTCCTTGCCCGGCTTGGCCTGAGGGCGAGCGAAGTCGCCAATCTCACCTTCGACCAGATCGACTGGGTGGCGGGCCGCATAACCCTTGCCGGCAAGGTCCGGCGGGAAGAGCGCTTGCCGCTGACCCAGGAGATCGGCGACGCCATCCTCGCCTATATCGAGCGGGCGCGGCCACGTATCGCGACGACACGGGTGTTCCTGACAGACACGGCGCCTGTCCGTCCACTCGGCCGCATCGCCGTGAAATGCATCGTGCGTCGCGCCCTCGACAGGGCCGGCGTCAAGAGTGCTCATCGAGGTGCCCACGTCCTGCGCCACTCCGCCGCGACAGCCATGCTGCGCAATGGCGCCACTCTTGCCGGCGTCGGCGCTGTGCTGCGGCATCGTTCGCCGTCGGTCACGGCGCTCTATGCCAAGGTCGACATTGGCCTCCTGTCGGAGATCACACAGCCCTGGGGCGGGAGGCTGCCGTGCTGAACGACGACGTGAACCGCTACATCGCTCTGCGCCGCACGCTCGGCTACAAACTGGTCAAGGCTGGACGGCATCTTCGCGCCTTCGCGCGCTTCGCTGCAGGGCGCGGCGAAACGCACATCCGCGCAGCGTCCGTTCTCGCCTGGATCGAAACGGTCGCCCGCACGCCGGGTGCCCGTGCACGGCGCCTGACGGACCTGATCCTGATTGCGCGCTTCCTTTATGCCGAAGATCCTCGGCATGAGGTCCCACGCGCCGACGTCCCTCCGAGCCGGAAAACGCGGCCGATCCCCTATATCTACACACCGGACGAGATCGCCCGCATCCTCGATGCCGCCAGCGGGCTCCGGCATCAGAAGCCCAATCCCCTGCGGCGCCAGCTCTACGTCATGCTGTTCGGTCTGATCGCGGCTACGGGAATGCGGGTCTCTGAAGCGCTCGCGCTCAGGCTCGACGACGTCCAGCCCAACGGCGTGCTGCACATCCGCGAGACCAAATTCCGCAAGAGCCGTCTCGTGCCGCTGCACGCGACGGTCGTCGAGGCGCTCGAACGCTATCTCGAGGTCCGCCGCCAGCGCGCCGGCGAGAGCGATTGGCTCTTCCCATCCGTCGAGCACCGGCAGATGTGCCCGACGATCGTGAACTATACGTTCCGCTGCATTCTGCGACGGGCGGGTATCGCGCCGGAGCGAAGCCAGCAGCCCCGTATCCATGATCTTCGCCATACCTTCGCAACCCGCGTGCTGGAACAATGTGGTGCCGAACGTGGTGCGGTCGCCCGGCACTTCGTCGCCCTGTCGACCTATCTGGGCCATGCCGATATCCGGAACACCTACTGGTATCTCCAGGCAACGCCGGAGATGATGACGGATATCGCCTCGGCGGCGGAAATGCTGGTCGGGGAGAGCGCCGCATGACGAAGCTCGCCCCTCTTATCACCGGCTTCCTGCGCGACTACATGCCCCGTCAGCGGGGTTATAGTCCGCAGAGCTGCGAGACATATGCGTTCAGCTTCAAGCTGCTGTTCAACTTCGCCGCGAAACGCCGCGGCACCCGCCCGTCGCAGCTGACGATCGAAGACCTCGACGCACCGCTGATCGTCGCCTTCCTGGCGCATCTGGAACAGGAGCGCGGCAACGGCGCTTCCACACGCAACCTGCGGCTCGCCGCCATCAAGACGTTCATGCGCTACGTCGAGAACAAGGTGCCCTCGGCCCTGGAGCAGATCGGCCGGGTTCATGCGATCCCGGCCAAACGCCATGACCAGAAACTCATCCGTCATCTGACGATGGAGGAAGTCCGCGCGATCCTCAACGCTCCAGATCTCGCGACACGATCCGGCGTGCGCGACCGGGCGATGATGCATTTGTGCTTCGCCGGCGGTTTGCGGGTCTCCGAACTGGTCGGCGTCCTGACCGAAAGCCTGTCGCTCCAGCGCGGCGCGAGCGTGACGATCCGGGGCAAGGGCCGTAAGGAACGCTGCCTGCCGCTTTGGAAAGAGACCGCACGGGATCTCCGCACCTGGTTGAGCGTCCGAGGCGCAGTCCGCGTGCCGGAGCTCTTCGTCAATGCACAGGATGAGCCGATGACCCGTGCGGGCTTCGAATATGTATTGGATAAGCACGCGAGCGCGGCTGCCGAAAACTGCCCGTCCCTGCGCGGGCGCTCCGTGACGCCGCACCAACTGCGGCACAGTTGTGCTGTGATCCTGTTGCAGGCCACTCATGATATCCGAAAGGTCGCGTTGTGGCTCGGGCATGCCGACATCCGCACGACGGAGGTCTATCTGCGTATGGATCCTTCCGAAAAGCTCGAGGCGGTAGAGGCGGTCATTCCGCCCGAGCTGCGCCGCGGGCGGTTCAAGGCGCCAGACGCATTGATCGCCTCCCTGTTGGAGGACGCATCTTTGTCTTCGGCGTGAGGAAGACCGGGCGACCTACCGTCGCGACGAAATCGCTTGGATCCGCTCCGAGGCGGCGGCATGACGACGCCATTCGCATGAGCAGCCGAGCCTTCTCCGTTGGATCGCGGCGACGGAGTAAGCCGCTGTGGCCCGATCGGGCTGCGCTGCTGTTGCCCTGGAGTCGCAAATCGTGTCGGGAGTGGGTGCATTTGAGCCGTTACTCTCCTGTCAGGCTGTTTGCGCCCACGTCCATACCGGCCTTTTGCTGGCGGATCACGCGCCACAATACGCTCGCTGCGCTCGCCGACCTTTACCCGCAATGGCTCGTTCGCGATCTTCTTCCCCTGGGCTTCGCCCATTCCTCGCGCGACAACAAGATCGCTCAGCCGCCATCCTCCGCTGCGCTGCGGGCCAAGGCTGCGGGTCGGTCGTTGCGGCGCTCAAAGATCGCCATCAAGGCCGCGATGGTCGCGGACTTGGAAAGCAGCAACAGGAGATCACCATGGCTCAGATCGGCACGTTCACACTCGGCGAAGATGGCTCGTTCACCGGCACCATCAGGACGCTCTCGCTCAACATCAAGGTGCGCTTCGTCCCCGCCGAACCTTCCGAAAACGGGAAGGCGCCCGACTTGCGCGTGCTGGCAGGCAACAATGTCGAAATCGGCGCAGCGTGGAAGCGGACCTCCAAGGAGAACACCGTGTATCACTCGGTGAAGCTCGACGATCCCTCCTTCCCGGCGCCGATCTACGCCAACCTCGTCGCAATCGATGACGGCTACGCGCTCGTCTGGTCACGCTGACCCGCACACGCCGGACGGCCGCGGCGCCGCAAGCGCCGCGGCTCTCCACCCCTGGAATTATGCGGAGCGCGGCGGCAGCGAAACACCCGAAGGAGCAGCGCTCAGGCGACGCCACTCCGCATAATCCCGCGCTCCGCATAATCCACTCTTCCGACAAAGACCCTGTGGGTCGGCGCGTTCTCATTGCTACCGGCCGGCTCCGCGACCAGGCGGACGTTCTTGGCCTTAAGGCTGAGGGTGACGAGTTCGCCGTTGAAGCCCTGCTCGGTCTTGGTGAAGGTGCCGATGTTTGCCATTGTAGTTCTCCTTGCTCTGTTTCCGAGCCGCGACCATCGCGGTCTCGATGGCGACCGACAGGCCGGAGACGAGCGACGCGGCATCCGTCAGGACCGAAGCGCAGCGGAGGATGCCGGGCGGACAACTTTCTTGTTGCGCGAGGAATGGGCGAAGCCCAGGGGAAGAAAGTTGAACGCCGGCATTGCGGCTAGGCGATCGAGGCGCAGCCGGTGTCCGGCTAAGGTCAGGCCATCGTAGACGTGAATGGACGCGCTTCTCGGAACAGGGATTTGGCAAGGAGAGCTGGCGAACATCGCACTGCCGCCATAAGGAAGCTGGCGACGGCAATCGTCACATCCAGCGCCGGGCGTGGATGTTCGGTGCGCGAGGACGGAGAGAGGCAGAACGCATCACAATCGGCCTTGAAGGAGAATGAGAGTTTGCGCCCCGGGCTATCCAGCAAGGGTCGTCCGTACTTCTCGGTCATGATCCGCATCCATCGCGATGACGCTCGAACTCACACCGACCGCCGGCGAGGTCGGCGGCGCTGATCCAACGCGCGGTGCTGTGCGCCCTGCCCCCACGCCTGTGCCGGGCGGCGCCGATTGTCGTCGCTGGCAGGCGGTAGCGTTGCGGCAAGTCTTTGCCAGGCGATGGCGCCAACTGCCATCGCCCCAAGGATCGCAAAGGCTTGACGCCAGCCCTCGGACGTCGAAGCCAAGCCGAAGAGCATAGACGTCGCAGAATAACCAGTGAGCGCGGCTGGGCCCGCGAAGACCAATGCGATCGAGACGCGCAGGACCGGCCCGCGCGCCTGCGCGAACACCGCGCGCCCGACGACCAGGACCAGCGCGCCGGCACCGATCCCGAGCACGATGCCGCTGAGCGGGCCGGTGCCGGCCTGCTCTGCATGGAGGCCGACGAAGGCGCCGACAAGAAACGGCAATGCATAGATGGCCGCGCCGTAGAGCAGCCAACAGAAGACACCGATGCCGGTGAGGATGGCAAGTGCGGCCATCGTGGATGGCTCCATGGACATGGATGATCTGCGCTTCCCACCACCACCTCGGCGCGAGTGGAGTGTAACCGATAGCAGACGCCGTCGGAATCAAAATCGCAAGTCGAGAGAATTTTTTGCGACGGACATGCTGATGGTGTGGAGTCACGCGGCGATACGCCGCCATCAAATGGGGAGAAAGATAGATGGTGGTTGATGTCAGCACCGTCATCGATATGGCGTTTGCGGACAAGCGAGCTGACAAATGGAAGAACGGCGCTCACGAGCCGTCCTTGCCGATTTTCCAGACGAGGATGCCGAGCCGGCGGGCCTTGTCCGCGAGATTGGCCTGGATGCCGCTGCCAGGAGTGAGCAACACGCCAATCGGTACTGCTTCCAACATGGCGTCGTTCCGTTTGAAGGGGGCTGCCTTGCCTTGTGCCCAGTTGGGCTTGAAGGCGATCTGCGGCACCTTGCGGTGATCGGCCCAGCGCGAGGCAATGCGTTCGGCGCCCTTTGGCGAACCCCCATGGAGCAGCACCATGTCGGGGTGCTTGGCGTGGACCTTGTCGAGGGTGTCCCAGATCAGTGGAACGTCGTTGAAATCGAGGCCGCCGCTGAAGGCGATCTTCGGACCCGGAGGAAGCATCACTTCGGTTTGGGCTCGTCGCCTTGCAGCGATAAAATCTCGACTGTCGATCATCGCTGCCGTCATCGTGCGATGGCTGACCTTCGATCCGCTGCGGGGTTGCCAGTGTGATCCGGTATGCCTCGCGAAATGGTCTGCGGCCTGGTCACGGAAATATTCCATGACGTTGCGTCGTTCGATCAGGGTTAAGCCTTGGGCTGTGAGGCGTTCGAGCTCGACGGAGCGGATTTCGGAACCGTCCTGCTCGCGCTGGCCGCGCCGTTGCGACTGTTCATTGCTGTCGAGCTCGCGCTCGATCCGTGTCGTGGCACGGTGGAACAAGTGGACCGTCGACCACAGGAGATCATCGAGGTCAGGCTCGAGTCTTGTGTCGCGAGGCTCACGATCAATGCGTCGAAGATGTCGGCGACGGCGCCTGCGATCAGCCGACCTTCGGGCAGTGGCCTTGGATCCGGTTCGTCCTGGAACGGACGGTAGCCGTGGAGTTGCAGCTCGGTGATCGCGTGATCGGTGGGAGAGGAAGCGGTGTCGTCGTGGTCGGTCGTCATGGCGGTGCTCCTTGATCGGATCGGCCGCGCCCGTCGCGGCCTTCATGGCGACCAAAGGCGGCGAGCGGGCCGGACCGGCACCGCCTAAGCGGCCGGAGCGAAGCGGAGGATGGCGGCGCGCGGCTATTTTGCTTCGCGATGCAAAGCACGCCGTCGTTCCATGGATCATGTGAGCAGCTATTCGGCGGCACGCGGCGGAAAATAGTCGCGCGCCGCCATTGCGGGGCCGGACCGCTTGCCGCAAAACGTCGCCTCTCAAGAAGGCCGCCTGCGTGGCCCTTTCCGAACCGAGAGCCGCAGCACGACCCCCGCACGCCTCACCGCCCCACGCACCCTTACCGGACCCGATCGGCCACGCGCATGAAGCGCGCAACGTCCTGTGGCACGAGTTGGATCCGCACTGCGGCCCGCATTGATGAGATGCCGACGAGGCGCAGGTCATCGTTGAAGTCGGCAAGCTGAGGCGACAGCGGAATCACGTCGATGCCGAACTGATGAGCCCGGTCGCGCAATATGTCGTGGGCCACGTCACCAGCGGGATCGTCGTCGCGAGCGACATAGAGGCGGCGCAGTGTGGGCGGAAACAGGATGGCGGCAAGGTGCGCGGCCGAGAGTGCGCTGAGCATTGGCATGGCCGGCAGAACCATGCGGAGCGACAGCATGGTCTCGAGGCCCTCGCCTGCCGTGGCGACGTCGTCGACGGTCTCGAAACGAACGGCATGACCGAGCAGATCGCCCATCGCGCGACGTGGCGTGTCGATCGGCGCCTTGCCGAGCGTTATGGGATCGAAGCCATCGGGATTGAGCCAGGTGCGATGCACGGCGGTGATGCGATGGCCAAGGTCGGTGACCGCAGCGATCAATGCCGGCCAGGTCTCGGTCGGACCCTGGTCGTCGGGGCGATAGTAGCAGCGCGAGTGAAAGCGCAGGCTGTTGAGGCCTTCAATGTGGGTGATGCCCCGATCAGCCAGATAGGATTGGGCGAGCGTGCCGGCGATGCCCTGCGAGATCGCCCACAATCGGCGGGCCGCCTCTGGAGATCCGGCGGCTGCTGGTCGGCGCCGGACGGCATATGCCGGACCGGGCGCAGGAGGCGGCAGGCTGAGGAAACGGCGCGCCTCTTCGGCGGCGTCGCTGAAGGCAAGCCCACGGCTCAATTGGATGACGTCGAGCAGATCGCCATGTTGTCCTGTT
>CAWJYQ010000012.1:0-308615 GCA_963847045.1 uncultured Alphaproteobacteria bacterium
GTGCAGGTTTTCGGACGCCGGGATGACGAAGCTATCCCCGGGCACCGACGGCCGGCGTCCGAAAAGCGCCAAGGCACGAAATCGCGGGAGGTGGGGCCTGACGGTGCAGCGGGCGCTATGGGGATTTTGCCGCGGGCTCGGGCTTGAGAAGACTGGACCGGAGCGGTTGCGATGATCGGGTTTCTGCCACGCGTAGGGGTGTGCGTCGGTATGAACGAGCGTTCTGGGCGTCGCGCGACAAGATTGGTCGCGCGACTGCTGGTGAATCCAGCACAGCGATGCGAGCGTGGGCGCTGCCGGCTGAGAGCCGGCCAGAATGGCGCTCGTCACTGCGGTCGTCGATCGGCGGCGATGGTCTCATGATGTGTCGATCCTGATCGCCGCCGGTGCCGGTGTGGGGCGGTGCTTCGGCTCGCAGCCGCGCTCAAAAGTCTCGATGACGATCATGCGGGCGCCGCAGCACGGGCATGGACGCGGCAGCACGCGGGGCTCGTCGATCGCTGCTTCGGGCGTCTCTGGTTCTTTTGGGCGGGACGGCACGGCGAGCAGCTCGCGCGCGTGGGCAATGTTTGCGGCTCGGGCGCCGGTGGCGAGCAGGCCATAGTGCCGGATGCGATGGAAGCCCTTCGGCAGCACGTGGATCAGGAAGCGCCGGATGAACTCATCGGTCGCCAGCGTCATGGTCTTGTAGCGGGCGGGCCCCTCGATCCGATAGTCCTTGTACTTGAAGGTAACGCCCTTCTGGTCGGCGGCGACCAGCCGGCGATTGGAGATCGCGATGCGGTGGGTGTAGCGCGACAGATAGCGCAGCACTTGCCTGGGCCCGGCGAACGGCTCCTTGGCGTAGACCACCCAATCGATCTCGCGCAGCGGCGCCAGATAGGCCTTGAATGCAGCCTTGTCGGCGAGCCGCGCATGGTCGCCGAAGAACTGCAGGCGGCCGGCGTCGTGCGCCGCGACCAGCATCTGCAGCAACAGCCGGCGGAATAACGCCGAGAGAACCTCCACGGTCAGAAAATAGCGTGGGCGGCAGGCGATCCACCTCGATCCATCCGGCGACAGGCCGCCACCCGGTACGACCATGTGGACATGCGGGTGGTGGGTCAGCGCGGAGCCCCACGTGTGGAGCACCGAGATGAAGCCGATGCGAGCGCCGAGATGCTTGGGATCGGCCGCGATCGTGAGCGTGGTCTCGGCCGAGGCTTTGAACAGCAGGTCGTAGATCACCGCCTTGTTCTGATAGGCGATGTCGGCGATCTGCGCCGGCAGCGTGTACACCACATGAAAGTACGGCACCGGGAGGAGATCGGCCTCGCGCGCGGCCAGCCACTCCCTGGCGGCTGCGCCTTGGCACTTCGGGCAGTGCCGGTTGCGGCAGCTGTTGTACGAGATCTGGGTGTGCGCGCAGTTCTCGCAGCGCGCGACATGGCCGCCGAGCGCCGCCGTGCGGCAGCGCTCGATCGCACTCATGACCTTCAACTGGCCGAGACTGACGTGGCCCGCATTGGCTCGCCGCCACGCCGCCCCGTGGTCGCGGAAGATATCCGCGACCTCCAGCGCTGGACGCGACACAGCTCGCAGCCGTTACGCCGGCGGCTGGTCCTTCCTGCTCTTCCTGGGTCTTTTGCGAGGCTGCGACAGCCGGTCGAGCGGGCTCTCGATGCCGGCGATCATGCCGGTGGCGACACGGGTATAGCGCGCCGTCGTGTCCAATTTGTCGTGACCCAGCAGCGCCTGGATGAATCTGATATCGGTGCCATCCTCAAGCAGGTGGGTCGCGAAGCTGTGGCGCAGCGCGTGCAGCGTCACGCCCTTCCTGATCCCGGCCGCATCGGCCGCCTCATGGAACAGGCGGTTGAGTTGGCGGGTCGTCATCGGCTTGCCGCGCCGGAGGCCGGGAAACAGCCAACGTTCTTCCAGGGGCGTTCCCGCATCGTGCCAAGACGGGCGCGCCTTCCACCATTGCCGCAACAGAGCGAGCGTCTCGGACGACAGCATGACATTGCGGTCCTTGCGGCCCTTGGACTGCTCGATGCGAATGATCTTCTGCGCGCTGTCGATATGCTTGATCTTCAGCCGGACCACCTCGCCGGCGCGCAACCCGCAGCCATAGCCGAGACTGAGCAGTGTGCGAGCCTTGAGGCTGCTGGCGACGGCCAGCAGGCGCCGCGTCTCGTCCTGGCTCATCACCAGCGGGATCTTCTGCGGCTCGCGGATGTGATAGATCTCGGCGGCAAGATCCAGTCGCCGCAGCGTCACGCGGAACAAGAACCGCAGCCCGGTCATGATGCGGTTGCGATTGCAGATGCTCACGCCAGTCTCGGCCAGGTGCAGCTGGAAGCGGCGGATGTCCTCGAGTGTGGCCGTGTCGGGGGACCGCTTCAGAAACGCCGCGAACCGCTTGCAGCTGCTGATATGGCCTCTCTGCGTGCCCGCACAGAGCTTGCGCGCATTCATGTCCTCGATCATGCGCTGGCGCAGCGGGCTGACGGCATCCGTACTCATAGGAAACTCCTGTCTTGAATGAGGTTGAACGACACCTCGATCTTCAAGACAGGGCGACCCGCTCGCCATCGACGATCTTGACCCCGGCTACCGTGCTCGCGGTCGGGCTCCCCGCGCAGCGGGCTATCGCGCAGCGATTTAGTGCGTTGGCCCCAAAGCAGACGCGCTGCAGGCCAACCCGGATGTCCGCTTCGGAGAGGGGTAACGCGGACATCGAAGTCCATGGGTGTTCCCAATTTATGAGCACACGCCCTGGCCGAGACTGCCCCGCCCGGCGGTGATATAGTCCAGCAATGTCCAAGCCCGGTCGGGTCAGCGCAAAGCCCCTCTCCGTCCTGCTCAGCGACGTCTTTTCCGACGCCTATGCCAAGCAGGGCTTTGCCGCGCGCGAGCTGGTGACCCGGTGGGCCGAGATCGCCGGCCCCGAAATCGCCGCCCATTCGGAGCCGCTGAAGATGCAATGGCCGCGACCGGTCGAAGGCCAGCCGCAGGAGCCGGCCACCCTGGTGCTGCGGGTGGAAGGGCCGATGGCGCTGGAGATCCAGCACTCCTCGGACGTGATCCTGCAGCGGGTCAACCGCTTCTTCGGCTGGAGCGCGGTGGGCAGGCTGGCGCTGCGCCAGGCGCCGCTGTCGCGGCGCGAGCGGCCCGCACCACCCCGCTCGCCGGACCCGAAGGAGGTGGCTGAAATCGAGCAATCCCTGTCCTCGGTCGAGGACAAGGAATTGCGCGCCGCGCTGGCGCGATTGGGCGCCGCAATCAAGCGAAATTGACGCGCCCCGGCAGGGACGCGGTCTGGACCGCCCATTGCCACCTCAGGCGTTTCAAGCTAGCGAACAGGCCTCTTTCAGGACGCGCCACTTTTGGGAGTAGACCTTGATCATCACGCGCCGCGCCTTCACCGCCGCCCTGTCCCTGACCGGCCTTGCCGCGCTCGCAGGATTCTCGCCGCTGCGGCTGATCAGTAAGGCCATCGCGCAAAACGCGGCCGATGTCGCCAAACCCGTGTCGCTACCGGACATGGCGCTGGGCCCTGCCAACGCCACCGTGACCATCACCGAATACGCCTCGATGACCTGCCCGCATTGCGCGGCGTTCAATGCCGAGGTGTTTCCGAAGATCAAGGCGGAATATATCGACACCGGCAAGGTGCGTTACATCTTCCGTGAGTTCCCGCTCGACATCAAAGCGGCCGCCGGCTCGATGCTGTCGCGCTGCATCGCCAAGGACGATGCGGCGAAATATTTCGCGGTGACCGATCTCTTGTTCCGCTCCCAGAACGACTGGGTAGTGAAGAACACCACGGAGACCCTGACGCGGATCGGCAAGCAGGCCGGCCTCAGCCAGCAGGAGGTCGAGGCCTGCCTGAAGGACCAGAAGCTGCTCGACAAGATCGCCGCCGACCAGAAATACGCCAGCGAGGTGCTGAAGGTGGATTCGACGCCGACCTTCTTCATCAACGGCGAGAAGATCAAGGGCGAGACCACGATCGAGGAGTTCGAGAAGAGGATCAATCCGCTCCTGAAGAGCTGATCCTCCTCATCTCGAAGGTGAAGTTCCTTTCGAGGAATTCAGCAAGTAGATCAGGCTCCTGCTTAAGAGCTGATTCTCAAGCTGATCGCAGTCAAGATTTAATTTCGCGGATAACCCCAGCAAAAGCCTTGGGAAAAGAGGCTTTGGCTGGTTGCCCTGAAGCCATGGCAAAGCCATTGTCGCGGCCCATCAGAGGCGCAAAAGCGACTCACTTCCACACCGACTTTGCCTTCTATGGTATTGTCCCGGCAGGGAGATTCGCGCCCTGCCAACAGAGATTGTTGTTTCATGAAGCTGACGCGTCTTCGCCTCCACGGTTTCAAGTCGTTCGTTGAACCCACTGATTTCGTGATCGAACCCGGGCTGACCGGCGTCGTCGGTCCGAACGGCTGCGGCAAGTCGAACCTGGTCGAGGCGTTGCGCTGGGCAATGGGCGAGACCTCGCACAAATCGCTGCGCGCGGCCGACATGGACGCGGTGATCTTCGCCGGTTCCGGCAACCGCCCGGCGCGCAACCATGCCGAAGTGATGATGACGATCGACAATGCCGATCGCACCGCGCCGGCGGCCGTCAACGACAGCCAGCTCCTGGAAATCTCCCGCCGCATCGAGCGCGAGGCGGGCTCGGTCTATCGCATCAACGGCCGCGACGTCCGCGCGCGCGACGTGCAGATCCTGTTCGCCGACGCCGCGACCGGGGCGCGTTCGCCGGCCCTGGTCCACCAGGGCAAGATCGGCGAGATCATCCAGGCCAAACCCGAACAGCGCCGCCGCGTGCTGGAAGATGCCGCCGGTGTCGCCGGCCTGCACGCCCGCCGCCATGAGGCCGAGCTGCGGCTGAAAGCGGCCGAGACCAACCTCACCCGCGTCGAAGACGTGATCGGCCAGCTTGCCGGCCAGGTGGAAGGGTTGAAGAAGCAGGCGCGCCAGGCGATCCGCTACCGCGAGGTCGCGGCCAAGGTGCGCAAGGCGGAAGCGATGCTGTACCATCTGCGCTGGCTGGAAGCCAATGCCGATGTCGGCGAGTCCGCCCATACCCATGATCTCGCCGTCCGCGAGATGGCCGAGCGCACCCGCGAGCAGGCCGAAGCCGCCCGCATCCAGGCGGAGCGCGCCGCTGAACTGCCGGCGCTGCGCGAGGCGGAAGCCCGCGCTGCCGCCGGCCTGCAGCGTCTCACCAATGCGCGCGACCTGCTCGACCGCGAGGAGGAGCGCGCCAAGGAGCGCGTCGCCGAGCTCGATCGCCGCCTGACGCAATTCGCGGCCGACGTCGCCCGCGAGCAGCAGCAGGCCTCCGACGCCGACGTCGCGCTCGGGCGGCTCGACACCGAAGACGCCGAGTTAAAGGAAGAGATCAAGACGCGGGTCGAAAAGCGTTCCGGCCTTGATGAACGTGTCGCCGTCGCCGAAACGACGCTGGCCGACACCGAGCGGCTGTTCGCCGACCTCACCACCGCGCTCGCCGACCTCACCGCCAAGCGCACCCAATTCGAGGCCAATGTCCGCAGCCACCGCGACCGGCTGGCGCGGCTCGACCAGGACATCGCCAATGTCCAGGCCGACGAGCAGAAGCTGGCGGAAGAGACCGGCGGGCTCGGCGACCTGTCGGCACTGGCTGCCGCCATGGAGACCGCACAACAGAACCGCGCTGAGGCCGAGACCGCGGCGCAGGAGAGCGAAGCCGCCCAGGTGACCGCCCGCGCAAAACTCGAAGCCTCCCGCGCGCCGCTCACCGAGGCCGACAAGCGCGTGCAGCGGCTCGAGACCGAAGCACGCACCATTGCGAAACTCGTCACCGGCGCGACCAAGAATCTCTGGCCGCCGATCATCGACGGCGTCACCGTCGCCAAGGGTTTTGAAAAGGCGCTGGGCGCTGCACTCGGCGACGATCTCGACGCGCCGGTCGACCCCTCCGCGCCGATGCGCTGGACGGTGGCCGGTGCCGACATCGACGACCCCTCGCTGCCCGCGGGCGTCGAGCCGCTCGCCGCCCATGTGCAGGCTCCGCCCGAACTGGCGCGGCGCCTGAAGCAGATCGGCGTCGTGGCGAAGGAGCGCGGCGCGGAGCTGGTGTCGCAACTCAAGACCGGCCAGCGGCTGGTCTCGCCCGAGGGCGATGTCTGGCGTTGGGACGGTTTTGTCGCCGCCGCCCATGCTCCGACCGGCGCCGCGCGTCGCCTCGCCGAACGCGCGCGGCTGGTCGACATCGAGAACGAACTCGAGCAGGCTCGCCAGGATGCGACCGCCAAGCGCCTGGCGCTGGACACGGCCGACGCCGAGGTGAAGGCCGCGGCGCAGGCCGAAACTGCCGCGCGTGAAGCGTCGCGCGCCGCCCAGCGCGAGGCCGATGCGGCGCGCGAGCGCCATGCCGCGACCGAGCGCGAGATCAACCGTCACGCCGCGCGCAAGTCGGCGCTGTTCGAGGCCTATAGCCGCCTCAGCATCGACCGCACCGAGGTCGAGGGCGCGCATCAGGCCGCGATCGACGCACTCGCCGAACTGCCGCCGAGCCTCGAGACCGAAGAGAAGCTCGCGACTGTGCGCACCGACATCGAGGGCCATCGCCGCATGGCCGCGCAGGTACGCGCCGAAGCGCAGGCGCTCGCCCGCGAAGCCGAACTGGCCGACCGCCGCGTGCAGGCGATATCAGCCGAGCGCAACGAATGGACCAACCGCAAGGCCTCCGCCGCCTCGCAGATTGCGACCATCGAGGCGCGCATCACCGAGGTGACCGCCGAGCGCACCGAGCTGGAGAATGCGCCGGCGGTGTTTGCCGAGAAGCGCAGCGCGCTGATCTCCGAGATCGGGCATGCCGAGAACGATCGCCGCGTCGCCGCCGATGCGCTCGCCGCCGCCGAGACCGCGATGGCGGAGACCGACCGCGCCGCCAAGGTGTCGCTGGAAGCTCTTTCGAGCTCGCGCGAAGCCACCGCCCGCGCCGAAGAGCGCATGGAAGGTGCGAAGCGACGGCTTGCCGATGTCGAGCGCGAAATCCACGACATGCTCGAGGTCGAGCCGCAGGCGGTCGCCGGCCTCGCCGAGATCGAGCCGGGCGCGGAGCTGCCGCCGCTCGCCGAGATCGAGGAAAACCTCGAAAAGCTGCGCCGCGACCGCGAGCGGCTCGGCGCGGTCAACCTGCGCGCCGAGGAAGAGCTGCGCGAGGTCGAGGCCCAGCACACCACGCTCACGACCGAGCGCGACGACCTGGTCGAGGCGATCAAGCGGCTGCGCCAGGGCATCCAGAGCCTCAACCGCGAGGCGCGCGAACGCCTGCTCACCTCGTTCGAAGTGGTCAACAGCCATTTCAAGCGGCTGTTCACCGAGCTGTTCGGCGGCGGAGAGGCGGCGCTGCACCTGATCGAGAGCGACGACCCGCTGGAAGCCGGCCTCGAAATCATCGCAAAACCCCCGGGCAAGAAGCCGCAGACGCTGTCGCTGCTCTCGGGCGGCGAGCAGGCGCTGACGGCGCTGGCGCTGATCTTCGCGGTGTTCTTGACCAACCCCTCGCCGATCTGCGTGCTGGACGAGGTCGACGCGCCGCTCGACGACCACAACGTCGAACGTTTCTGCAATCTTCTGCACGAGATGACCGGCTCGACGGATACGCGCTTCATCATCATCACGCACAACCCGATCACCATGGCGCGGATGAACCGGCTGTTCGGCGTCACCATGGCCGAGCGCGGCGTGTCGCAGCTCGTCTCGGTTGCGCTCGATGAGGCGGTGAAGATCCTCGACCAGAACGTGGCGTGAGTTCAGCCGTCATTCCGGAGCGCCTCGCAGAGGCGAACTATGGTGCGTAATTGCGCACCTGAGAATCTTCGAGATTCCGGGTTCGGTCCGGAGCCTGTCATCGGGCCGCGCTTCGCGCGGACCCGTTGGGACCGCCCCGGAATGACTTGGAGATGACGGTAAGCATGATCCCGCCCGATCTCCCCGCCGAGCTCAAGGCCGCGCTCGACGCAAGACTGGAGGGTCTGTCACGCAATGACGTGGCAGCCCGGGCGGCGCTGATCTCAACGACGTATCGCGAGGGCGGCGGCTCAGGCGCCATCAAAACCGAGAGCGATGCGCTGGCCTACGCGCTGGCGCGCATGCCGGCGACTTACGCCGCGGTCAGCGCCTGCCTGAATGCGCTCACCGAAGCGCGGCCGGAGTTCGCACCAAATTCCCTGCTCGATGTCGGCGCCGGGCCGGGAACGGCGAGCTGGGCCGCGGCGCAAGCCTTTCCATCGCTGACCTCCTTCGCGCTGCTCGACGCCAATCATGCCCTGCGCACGCTGGCGCTTGATCTGTCGCGCGACAGCACGATCCTCGGCGATCTCAGCTACGAACCCGGCGACGCCCGCGCCGCGCTCGCCAGGGCGGAGGCTGCCGATGTCGTCATCGCCAGTTATCTGATCGGCGAACTCGGCGAGGCCGAACGAAAGTCGCTGGCTGAAGCGATGTGGGCCAGAACCCGCGATACGCTGGTCGTCATCGAACCCGGCACGCCCGCAGGCCATGCGCGCATCCTCGCCGCTCGCGGCCAACTCGTTGCCGCCGGCGCGACGGTCGCGGCGCCCTGCCCGCATGATGCAAAATGCCCACTCGAGCCGCCGGACTGGTGCCACTTCTCCCGGCGCCTGCCCCGCTCGCGTGCGCACAAGCAGGTCAAGGGTGCCGATGTGCCCTTCGAGGACGAGCGGTTTTCCTATGTGGTGCTGACGCGAAAACCGGTCGAGCCGCGCGCATCACGTGTGCTGGCGCAGCCCGCGATCGGCAAGGCGGAAATTTCGGCCAAACTCTGCACGGCGGATGGGCTCGCCATCGCCAGGGTCGCACGCCGCGACAAAGCGGCCTATGGCCGGGCCCGGCACTGGCGCTGGGGCGATGCGGTCTTGGAAAAAAGTTAACGGTTTCCGTGCCTTGCGTGTTGAACTTCGCGCCGCTTGCGTGAGACTAAGGAGATACCCACCTCGTGGCGGCTGATGCACGCGCGCCCTTTCATCTCAATTATCCGCCTTCTTTACCCTCCAGGAGTTTCTCCATGTCCGGCTGGATCGTTCTCGGCGTCATCGTCGTCCTCGTTTTCCTCGCCCTCGGTGCCTATAACCGGCTGGTCGCGCTCGGCCAGCGCGTCGGCCAGGCCTTTGCCGATATCGACGTGCAGCTCAAGCAGCGCCACGATTTGATCCCGAACCTGGTCGAGACCGTGAAGGGCTACGCCTCGCATGAGCGCGGCACGCTCGACGAGGTGATCAAGGCGCGCAACTCCGCGATGTCGGCGCAGGGCCCGGCGCAGGTGTCGGCGGCGGAAACCCAGCTCTCCGGCGCGCTCGGCCGGCTGATCGCGCTGTCGGAGGCCTATCCAGACCTGAAGGCCAACGCCAACTTCCAGCAGCTCGCGAGCGAACTGTCCGATCTCGAAAACAAGATCGCGGCGAGCCGGCGCTTCTACAACAATGCGGTCCAGGAATACAACACCGGCATCCAGCAGATGCCGGCCGTCCTGTTCGCCGGCATGTTCGGCTTCACCAGGAAGGACTTCTTCGATCTTGGCGCCAGCCGCACCGAAGTCGAGGCCGCGCCCAGCGTGAAGTTCTAGGCGCGCACGGACAAAGCCGCATCCGATGGCCGCCTACGGTCTCTATACCCATATCGCCGCGAACAAGACCCGCTCGATGGTCCTGCTCGCGGGCCTGTTCCTGCTGGTCTATGTCATCGTCTATGCCGGCGCGTTGATCATCGAGGTGCTCAACAATGGCGACGCGACCTTCAACTATTACCTGAGGGCCGCGCTCACTGATGTGATCCGGACGCTACCCTGGTCCACGGGAGCTGCGATCCTCTGGATCGTGATCGCCTATTTCTTCCACCAGAAGATGATCGATGTCGTCACCGGCGGCGAGAGCGTCACCCGCAAGGAGCAGCCCCGGCTCTACAATCTCCTCGAAAACCTCTGCATTTCGCGCGGCATCCCGATGCCGAAGCTGAAGATCATGGAGAGCGACGCGCTGAACGCCTTCGCAACCGGGCTGAACCAGCGGCAATATGCGGTCACGGTCACGACCGGCCTCCTGAACAATCTCAACGACCAGGAAATCGAGGCCGTGCTCGGCCACGAACTCACCCACATCCGCAACGGCGACGTGCAGATGATGGTAATCGCGGTCATTATCGCCGGCGTGGTCGGCTTCTTCGCCGAGCTGTTGTTCCGCGGCTTTTCCAATTTCGGCTATTACGGCGGCGGCTGGGGCGGCGGCGGATCGTCGTCGTCTTCGTCCGCTTCCTCCGATAGCGGCGGAAGCAGCGACAGCGGCGACAAGAAGGGCGGCGGCGGAGCGGCGATCCTGATCGTCATTGTCGCGATCGTGCTGATCATCCTCGCCTGGGCGCTGTCGCAGTTCGTGAAGCTCGCGCTGTCGCGCTCGCGCGAACTGCTGGCGGACGCCGGCTCGGTCGAGCTGACCAAGAATCCGGATGCGATGATCTCGGCGCTGCGCAAGATCGAGAACCGCGGCGAGCTGCCGGGCGCAACCTCCGCGGTGATGGAACTGTGCGTCGACAACCCGCGCGAGGGCTTTGCCGACCTGTTTGCGACCCACCCTTCCGTAGAATCACGGGTGCAGGCGCTGGTGAAATATGCCGGCGGCCACTACGAGGGGCCGTTGGCGCTGCCGATGCAGCCGTCCGAGGCGCAGCCGGAAGAGCAGCCGGACAGTTCGATACCGCCCGCATCGCCGCCGTCCCTGCCGCAGGGGCCATGGAGCGACGGCGCCCAGCAGGGCACTCCAACCGCTGCCCCGCCGCCCCTGCCCGGGCCTTGGGGCAATACTACCGGTCCGTGGGGACGGCATTAGCGCCTCGGATCGGAAATACCGCTTCGCGCGACCAACAAATTCCGTGCGAAGAGGACGAACAGTTGGTGCAATGAATTGAATTCTCCCTTGTTTCTGCCATGTTCGCGCCCAAACAAGGTTGGGGACAGCCGGCCGCTGATGGTTGGCGCGTTGAAGGGACCAATATGGCGAAGCCGGCAGTAATTGTGGTGGGCGCGGACAAGGGCGGGGTCGGCAAGACCACGGTGTCGCGTACCTTGCTCGACTATTTCAACGCCAACAGCGTGCCGACCCGGGCCTTCGACACCGAGTCCCCGCGCGGCACGCTGAAGCGCTTTCACCCTGATATCACCGAGATCGTCGACATGACGACGACGTCGGACCAAATGAAGATCTTCGATACGCTCAATGCCGGCACCTCGGTCACCGTGATCGATGTGCGCGCCGGGCTGCTGTCGCCGGCGCTGGCCTCGCTGCGCGACATAGGCTTTCTCGATGCCGCCAAATCCGGCCAGATCACCTTTGCCGTGTTCCATATACTGGGTCCCTCGATCGCCTCGCTGGACGAAATCGCCGAGACCGCGAATTTCATGCAGGGCGCCAAATATTTCCTGGTGAAGAACTTCATCAACGACACCCAGTTCTTCCAGTGGGACCAGGCGACCTACAATTCCTATTTCCACCGCATCAAGGATGCCACCGAGCTTACCATCCCGAAGCTCAACGAAATGGCCTATGAGCAGGTCGAGGTCTCTTCGGTGCCGTTCCTGAAATTCGTCGCCAACAAGGGCCCCCACGACGAGGCCGCGAACTATTCCTTCGTGCTGCGTGGCTATGTCCGGCACTGGCTCGCCAATGTCTGGAGCGAGTTCGACCGCATCAAGCTGACCGACATCGTCGGCGCCGGCAAAGCCATTCCGCGCAGCAGCGAAAAATAATCGCTGCTTGGCGCGCAATTCGGCTGGATTAGCGGAAAAAATCTCCTGATATAGACGGAATGCCCGCTACCCCCGTCTACATCATTGCCTCGCCCCGCCCGCAGGTCGGCAAGACACTGCTCGCGCGGCTGCTTGGCGAATTCCTGCTGCTGAAGAACGGCCGGGTGGTCTGCTTCGACATCAACCTGAAAGAGCCGTCGCTGCTCGAATACCTGCCCGACATCGCCGAGACTGCCGATGTCATCGACACCTACGGCAAGATGCAGCTGATGGACCGCCTCATCGTCGACGACGGGCTCTCCAAGGTGATCGACCTCGGCTACCACGCCTTCGACGAGTTCTTCAAGATGTCGGAGCAGATCGGCTTCCTGAAGGAGGCGGCGCGGCGCAATGTGGCGCCGATCATCCTGTTCGTGGCCGACATCGACCGCACCTCGGCGCGCGCCCACGAGATGCTGAAGCTGCAAATTCCGCCCTCCAACCTGATCGTGGTCGACAACGAATATGTGGTGCGCGGCGAATTGCCGGACGCGATGTCGCACGGCCGCCTGCTGCGCATCACCGCGCTGCCGACCTTCCTCAAGACCTATGTCGACCGGCTCAACTTCTCCTTCACCGGCTATCTGCGCCAGGAGAAGGATTCTTCCACCGAGCTGCATCAGTGGATCCGCCGGAACTATTTCATGTTCCGCGAGATCGAGCTGAATCTGATTTTGCAGAAGTCGTGAGGTGGACCGTAGGGTGGGCAAAGGCGCATTCGCGCCGTGCCCACCATCCATCAACGACTCCAACCTTGATGGTGGGCACGCTTCCGCCTGTTCTCGTTGGGCTGCCGTGCATTGGGCTCGCTTTGCCCGCCCTAACATATGCGGATGCAGATGCTGCTGCACCATGGCAAAAAACAGTGCATGGCCGTCTCGTCACGTTGAGACAGAAGAAATCCAGATTACCATCATGCGTCGATTCCAAGGTGGCGAACCGCCTGGATGGCGACCGCAACGCCGGTCAATCTGGAGGGGACGATGCGAACCAAACTGCTTTACGTTCGGGGATTGCTGCTTGCGGCTGGTGTCGCGGCTTGCTGGGCTTTGTGGCCTTCCGCCGGCCGGGCCTTCACGCCGGAGGATCAGCGGCGGCTTTGCACGCCTGACGTCCTGCGGCTCTGTTCCGCGGAAATCCCCGACGTTGAGCGAATTACCGCCTGCATGCGCAGGCAGCGGGCGAACTTGAGCGAAGGATGCCGCAGCGTTTTCGGCAAGCCGGCGCAGTCCGCATCGGCGGTGAAATAGGCAGTGGTTCTGGCGAGGGTGATTGCCCTCAACCACCGGGCGGCGAGCGGTTGCGCGTCGCCGCGCAACCGCCCGCAACAAACCCGCTCGCGAGATCCTAGGCTCTCGCCTCGAGAACCATGTTGAAGGGGCCTTCCGCGGCCCGCCGGACCTGGCGGAAGCCGCCTTCCTTGAGCACCTCGGTCAGCTTCGCCTCCCCGGCCTGCGCGCCGAGAGCCTCGCCGACCTCCTGCGCGAGCGAGGTGGGCACGCAGATCATCGTCGATGCGTTGTAGTAGAGACGGCTGACGGGATTGCCCAAATTGTCGGCCGGATCGTCGGCGGCGATCGGCTCGACAATCATCCAGGAGCCGCCCGGCTTCAACAAGCCCCGCACGTGCTTGGCGCAGCCCTTGGGATCTCCCATGTCGTGCAGGCAGTCGAACATGGTGACAAGGTCGAAGTCACGCTCGATGATGTCCTTGGCCCGCGCCGTCACGAAGTGCACGCGATCGGCAAGGCCGTGGGCCTTCGCATGCGCATTGGCCTGCTCGATCGAGGGAGCGTGGAAGTCGTAGCCGACGAACGAACTCGCGGGGAAAGCTTTCGCCATCAGCAGCGTCGAAAAGCCGACACCGCAGCCGATATCCGCAACCCTTACGCCATCCTTCAGCTTTTTCGGCATGCCTTCCAGCGCGGGAAGCCAGGACTGCACGATGCTGTTGACGTAGCCGGGCCGGAAGAATGAGCCGACCGCGCAAAACAGACAGCCGGAACTTTCACCCCAGGCAACCCCGTTTCCGTTCTTGAACGCCGCTTCGACCTTGGGCCGGCCTTCCACCATTGCCGCAGCCAGGTCAAACGCGCCTTCCAGGTAGACGGGACTGTCCTTCACCGCGAACACCATCGCCTGCTCCGGCGTAAGGCTGAACCGCTGCTCCTTGCTGTCGAAGGCGATGTAGCCGTTGGAGGCCTGTGCCAGGGCCCATTCGCGCACGCACCGCTCGGTCAAGCCGGTCCGCTCCGCGAGATCGGACACGCTTGCCGGGCCGTCACGATGCAGCGCATCGAAAAGTCCAAGCCGGAAGCCGATGCCGGCCGTTGGCACGCTGAACGCGCCGCCGAGATCACCGAGCATCTTTCCGACCAGGGCGCCGAGCTTGTCGTTGTCGATATCCGTCATGATTTCAATCCTTCTCCTGAAAAATTCCGCCAGACCGGAAATTGCACCCCTGCGACAAATCGGCCGATCGACCAATTCGGTCGGTCGGCCGAATTATACAGGACGACACGCCGAGTTAAGGCGCTCACCTTTTCTTGAATGGCTTCGACGCGGCGCTTGACTTCGGTCGACCGACCGAATTATGAACCGGCAGGGTTTGGAACAGGCTGGTCGATTGAGGGGCGGGAATGGGGCGGACCTTGGCAAAGATGGACACCAGCACCGTGGTTCTGGAGGCCGCCAAGAAAGTGCTTCGCCAAAAAGGCTACTCGAAGCTGTCCACTCGGGATGTCGCCGCCGCCGCCGGCGTTCCACTCAGCCAGATCCATTATCATTTCGGCTCCAAGCAGGGGATGGTGCTGGCGCTGTTCGAGCATTTGAATTCGCAACTGCTCGATCGTCAAAATGCCCTGTTTCACGATACTACGCTCAAGCTATCGCAGCAGTGGGACCGGGCCTGCGACTATCTCGATGAGGATATTGCGTCGGGCTATGTTCGGGTCCTCCAGGAGCTGATCGCCGCGAGCTGGGCCGATAGCCCGGTGGCAAAGGTGATCCAGTCCGGCATCATGGGATGGATCACGCTTATTGCCGAATTGGCGCGGCGCGCCGAGCGCGACCTCGGCGGGCTCGGCCCGTTCACCGCCGACGAGGTCGCCGCACTGATTGCCAACGCCTTCGTCGGCGCGGAGAGCCAATACCTTCTCGGTCTGGAGAAGAAGGGCGTTCCGGTTCGACAATCGCTCCGTCGCTTTGGCGATCTCATTCGAACCATGGAAGCCACCCATCGAAAATGAGGTGACGTCATGCGTGCCAAACTGCCGGTCGAAGAGGGAATTGTCGAACGAGACGGCATAAAGCTCCATTACGAGGTCTATGGCAACGGCGCCGAGACGATCGTCTTTGTGCCACCGTGGAGCATCGTTCACTCGCGCGTCTACAAGGCGCAACTCCCCTATTTCAGCGAGCGTTTTCGTTGCGTCACTTATGATGGCCGCGGCAACGGCAAATCGGATCGGCCGGACGACGTGGCGGCCTATTCCCTGGACAATTATGTCGCCGACGCACTCGCCGTCATGGATGCGACACGGACAGGCCCTGCCGTGATTGTTGGCCTTTCATTCGGCGGAATGATCGCCTGCATACTCGCCGCGCATCATTCTGAACGGGTCAAGGCCGCGATATTGGTTGGCACAGTGGCCAGCATTGGTCCCGGCAATCCGCACACCACGCTCACGCATTTTCATGCCAAGCGCTCGGATTTCGAGGACTGGAACAAATACAACTACGACTACTGGCTCTCGAACTATCCCGACTTTGCCGCACACTTCATCAGCAACATCTGTTCCGAACCGCACTCGACAAAACAGATCGAGGATGGCGTTGCCTGGGCATGCGACACGACGGGGCTCATCCTGGCCAGAACGGTGGACGCAAGGACGGTGCCGCCGGCCTTCGACGTTAGCGAGGCGATGTATCGGAAGATCAAGTGTCCGGTCTTGATGATACACGGCGATGACGATCGCATACAGCCTCATGCCCGGGCGCAACTCGTGGCGAACTTAACGGGCGCCGAGTTGACGACCATCGAGGGAGGAGGTCACAACCCGCTGGGGCGTTTTCCGGCAAAGTGCAACACCTTGATCGCGGAATTTCTTGACCGCAGGCTCGGCCTGTCCGCCAGGCCGAAGGCCATCCCGTCGCGGCAGAGACCAAAGCGGGCGCTGTACCTGTCTTCGCCAATCGGGCTCGGCCATGCCCGCCGGGACATCGCCGTCACGCGGGAGTTGCGCAAGATCATTCCCGGTTTGCAGGTCGACTGGCTGGCGCAAGATCCCGTCACGCGGCTGCTCGAATCCAGCGGCGAAACCATTCATCCCTCGAGCGGCCGTCTCGCAAGCGAAACACGCCACATCGAACTGGAATCCGGTGAGCACGACCTCAATGCCTTTCAGGCCATTCGCCGCATGGACGAAGTGTTGATCGCCAACTTCATGATATTTCAGGATGCCGTCGAAGAGCAGGGCTACGACCTCGTGATCGCCGACGAAGCGTGGGACATCGATCACTACTGGCATGAGCATCCCGAACTGAAGAAGGCGGGCCTGGTCTGGTTCACCGATTTCGTAGGCTTTGTTCCAATGCCCTCGGGCGGCGAACACGAGGCGTTCCTGACGACGGACTATAACGCCGAGATGATTGAACACATCGAGCGGCATCCCGGTGTGCGCGACCGGGCGATATTCGTGGGCGAACCAGCGGACATCATTCCCCGATCCTTTGGAAAGGATCTGCCAGCCATGCGCGATTGGGTGCCGAGGCACTTCGATTTCGCGGGATATGTGATGGGCGAGCACCCGCGGAACTTCGGCAGCCGGCCAGAACTGAGGCAGGCGCTCGGATATTCAGCGGACGAAAAGGTCTGCATCGTCACGGTCGGCGGATCCGGCGTCGGCACCCATTTGATCAAGCGCGTCCTTCAGGCGTGGCCCGCAGCCAAGGCAAAAATCAGGGAATTGCGCATGATCGTGGTCGCCGGTCCCCGCATCGATCCAAAGTCGTTGAACGCGCCGGCCGGCGTTGAGGTCGCGGCCTTCGTGCCGAACCTTGATCGTCGTCTCGCCGCCTGCGACCTCGCGCTGGTCCAGGGCGGTCTGACCACATGCATGGAGCTGACTGCGGCCGGCACGCCGTTTATTTATTTCCCGCTGCGCAACCATTTTGAGCAGAACTTCCACGTCGCCCATCGCCTGGATCGCTACCGCGCTGGCCACCGGATGGAATTTGCCAATTCCAGTCCGGAAATGATTGCGGAGGCGATGGTGACCGCGCTTCGTGCGCCGCCGCGGTTTGAGCCGGTGGAGCGCAACGGAGCCGAGCGCGCCGCGCGCATGATTGCCGAGCTGCTTTGAGCTCATTGGCTCGCGGCGCCCACAGCTCCTGCATCGGAGCGCCAGCGGTCGGCAATTCAATGCCCCTCGAAACTCATCAGCGTGCGCACCGGCACGTCCATGGCGCGCAGCTTGGCAGCGCCGCCCAAGTCCGGCAGATCGATGATGAAGCAGGCCGCCAGCACGTTGGCGCCGATCTGGCGCAGCAGTTTTACGGCGCCTTCGGCGGTGCCGCCGGTGGCGATGAGGTCGTCGACCAGGATCACGCGCTCGCCGGGATGCACGGCGTCAGCATGCATCTCCATCTCGTCGATGCCGTATTCGAGCGAATAGGCGATCCGCACCGTGGTGTGCGGCAGCTTGCCTTTCTTGCGGATCGGCACGAAGCCGGCGGAGACCTGATGCGCCACCGCGCCGCCGAGGATGAAACCGCGCGCCTCGATGCCGGCGACCTTGTCGATCTTGGAGCCGGCCCAGGGATGCACCAACTCGTCGACGGCGCGGCGGAAGGCGCGCGCATCCGCCAGCAGCGTGGTGATGTCGCGAAACAGGATGCCCTTTTTCGGGTAGTCCGGAATGGTGCGGACGGTGTCCTTCAAATCGAGATCAAAAGTCATTGGTTTCAGCCCTGTTATCTGCTTCCCGTCATTGCGAGGAGCCAACGGGTCCGGCCTTCGGCCGGCCCGATGATAAACTCCGCGGACGAAGCAATCCATGTTTCCCGATGCGGCGAAATGGATTGCTTCGCTTCGCTCGCAATGACGAGGCCTTCAATTGACGTCGAGCCGGAACGCATTCTCGACGATACGCAACCCCACTTCGCCGCCAAGCGACATCAGCAACTCCGGATGAAACTGCACGCCGCCGACCGGCAGCGTCTTGTGCTCGATCGCCATCGCGACGCCGTCCTCGGTGCTCGCGGTGACGTCGAGCACGTCGGGCATGCTATCGCGCTCAACATAGAGCGAATGATAGCGGCCGATCACGATCTCGTTCGGCAGGCTCCGCATCAGCCGCCCGCCCCTCACCTGCACGCGCGACGGGCGTCCATGCGCGGGATGGCCGAGCTGGCCGAGCTTGCCGCCGAAATACTCGCCGATCGCCTGCACCCCGAGGCAGACGCCGAAGATCGGCAGCTTCTTCGCGATCGCCGTGTCGATGGTCGAGGAAATCCGGAAATCTTCCGGCCGGCCGGGACCGGGCGACAGCACCAGCAGGTCCCATTTCCTCTGCTTGAGCATGTCCTGCGCATGCACATAGCGCACCACGGTGACGCTGGCGCCGACCTGGCGGAAATAGTCGGCCAGCATATGCACGAAGCTGTCGTCGTGATCGATCAGCAGCACTTTCTTGCCCGAACCGGTGGCATCGGGCGCGAAGGCTGACAGCGGTTTTGGCGGATCGCCGCGCAGCGCCTGGAACAGCGCGGCGGCCTTGACCTGGCATTCCCGGTCTTCCGCCGCGGGATCGGAGTCAAACAGACAGGTGGCGCCGACGCGCACTTCGGCCAGCCCGTCCTTCATGCGGATGGTGCGGATGGTCAGCCCGGTATTGATGCTGCCGTCGAAATTGACGCAGCCGATCGCGCCGGCATACCAGCGCCGCGGCGAGCGCTCGTGGTCCTCGACGAACTGCATCGCCCAGAGTTTCGGGGCGCCGGTCACCGTCACCGCCCAGGCATGGGTGAGGAACGCATCGAGCGCATCGAAGCCGGGCCGCAGCATGCCTTCGACATGGTCGACGGTGTGGAAGAGTTTCGAGTAGGTCTCGATCTGCCGCCGCGCCAGCACTTTTATGGTGCCGGGCACGCAGACGCGCGCCTTGTCGTTGCGGTCGACGTCGGTGCACATGTTGAGCTCGAACTCATCCTTCTCCGAGTTCAGGAGCTGGCGGATCTGCTCGGCATCGCCGATGGCGTCGGTGCCGCGCGCGATGGTGCCCGAGATCGGACAGGTTTCCACTCGGCGGCCGTCGGAACGCACGAACATTTCCGGCGAGGCCGAGACCAGGAATTCGCCGTCGCCGAGATTCATCAGTGCGCCATAGGGCGACGGGTTGATGCGGCACAGCCGCTGGAATACTTCCGCCGGCGAGCGCTCGCAGGGTTCGCCGAACAGCTGTCCCGGCACGGCCTCGAACAGATCGCCGCGGGCAAACGCCGCGCGCGCGGTTTCGACGGTGGCCTGATATTCGCCGGGGGCGTGATCGGCAAAGCCCTGCCGCGGCGTTTTGGCGTAGACGCTTTCCGCCGTCTCGCGCGACTGGCCTGCGGTCGATTTGCCCTTCCAGGAAAAATCGTAACTGAGCATCGCGCCACGGCTGGTAGCGCGGTCATAGGCGAGCAGGCGGTCCGGCACATAGAGCACGATGTCGCGCTGGTCATCCTCGCGCGCGCGCTTCTGCACGAGGTCCTCGATCTGGAACACGAGGTCATAGGCGAAGGCGCCGAACAGGCCGAGCAGCGCGTCATCGTTCGCGGAGAAAGCCGCGATCATGTCGCGCACCAGCGACATCACGCTGGCGCGGCGGGTGCGCTGGTCTTCTTCCACTGGTGCTTCGCCGCGCAGGATGTGGCCGGCAAGGCGCGTAGCGCTCTTCTCGGAGATAACGACACAGGGCTCGCTCAGGGTATCGGCAAGGAAGGCGATCAGCACCTCCCCGCGTGGGTTCAATGCGGCGAGCGAGAAGTTGACGCCGGAGGTTTCCAGCGCCAGCGGCGGATCGGAGAAGCCGAGGTCGAAGCTTTCATAGCGGCCGGGCACGGTGGTGCCCGAGGACAAGACCACGCCGCGGCGGCGGTCGAGCAGGTCGATCAGCGCATCGAGCCGGTTGGCGCCGCCGGAAAAATGCTCCACCACGCGCTGCACGGCGAGCCCGCCGCGGGTCGTGTAGCGGCCCTGCTCGGGAAGCGAGAAGACGGTCCTGTTCATGTGATCCTCTTACGAAACCTGCCGAGGAAACGCCACACAGGACAAAACAAGACCGCCTGCGGTGGCGGCCCTAGAACGATGAAGACTAACGTAAATCGCACCGGCCACCTTTTAGAAGGTGGGCCACCAACGACGGGAGGGGCGGACGACGGTGCTCATCGCTAAAGGTAAACACTACCGTGGCGGGGGCCGTCAAGGGAGCCGGCGCGGTGGACGTGCCCAAAAAACGGCGTAGCATACGTCCCCAAAGCCACCGGGGTCAGTCTCACTGCGTCAAACCCTCATGGTGAGGAGGCGCGTCAGCGCCGTCTCGAACCATGAGGCCCCGATGGTGCCCTCATCCTTCGAGACGCGGCGAAGACGCCGCTCCTCAGGATGAGGCGATAGAACCGTTCTGAAGCAAGGGAGGCGCGCCATGATCAGGGGATTGGGATATGCCGGGTTCGGATCATCGGCGCTCGAGGATTGGCGTCAGTTCGGCACCAACATGGTCGGGTTTCAGGCGGTCGAGCGCGGCAATTCGCTGCTCGCCTTCCGCATGGACGACCGCAAGCAGCGCATCGTGATCGACCGCGCCATGGGCGATGGCGCGCGCTTCTTCGGCTGGGAGGTGGCTGACGGGACGGCGCTCGATGCGCTGGCGGCACGGCTCGAAAGCGCCGGCGTCGCGGTCACCGCCGAGCCGCAGACGCTGGCGGACGCGCGGCGCGTGCGCGCGCTGATTTCATTCCATGACCCCGCGGGCAACCGGCTCGAGGCCTTTCACGGCGCCGAGATCGACGAGGCGCCGTTCTCACCGGGACGATCGATCTCCGGCTTCCGCACCGGGCCGCTGGGCCTGGGTCATGTCGTGCTGACGGTGGAGAACATCGAGCCGATCATGGCGTTCTATACCAATGTGCTCGGCTTCGGCCTGTCCGACTACATCGAAAAGCCGTTCCGCGCCTATTTCTTCCACGTCAATCCGCGCCATCACTCTCTCGCGCTGATCGAGACCGGCAAGGCCGGCATGCACCATCTGATGGTCGAATTGTTCTCGCTCGACGATGTCGGGCAGTCTTATGACGTTGCGCTTGCCGAAGACCGCGTCAATGTCACGCTCGGCCGCCACACCAATGATCTCATGACCTCGTTCTACGCCAAGACGCCGTCGTCCTTCATGGTCGAATGCGGCTGGGGCGGCCGCGAGATCGATCCCAAGAGCTGGCAGCCGGTAGAGATGCATCACGGCCCGAGCCTGTGGGGACATGAGCGCGTCTGGCTGCCCGAGAAGGACCGCGAGGTCGCGCGCGAGATGCGCATGAACGCCGCCCGCGAAGGCCTGCGCGCGCCGGTACAGGTGATGGAAGGCAATTTTCAGCTGATGTCGGGCACGTGTGCGTGGTGGGATGGGGTGCGCGGGAATTGACCGTCATTGCGAGCCAACGGGTCCGCGCAAAGCGCGGCCCGATGACAGGCTCCGCGAAGCAATCCAGAGCCCAGCAAAGACTGGATTGCTTCGGTCGCTTCGCTCCTCGCAATGACGGGAGCTGAATGCGCGTGCTCACCGCAATCTAGAGGCCGCACTTCTTCCACAGCGCGGCCATTTCTTCATCGCTCGCGAACTCGCCACGCTCGGCCTCTCGAAGGCCTTCGAGAACCGCCGCCCTGTGCTGCTCCGGCACAATGAAGAGACCGCCACCAATCGAGGAGCTGTCGTCATTCGAAGGCACGTCGCGGTCGGCCATACGCCCCTACCCCAGATGCTTCCTGAAATACTCCGTTGCCCGGCCCCAGGCCTGCTCGGCGCATTGGCGGTCGTGCACGGACAGGCGCTGCTCGTTGGCGAAACCGTGCTCGGCGTCGTAGCGGTAAATGTCGAGCGATTTGCCGGCCGCCTTCATGGCTTTCTCGAAGCCATCGACCGCGGCCGGCGTGCACCAGTCGTCCTTGTTGGCGAAATGGGCCTGCAGCGGAATCCTGACATCCGCGGGCTTGGCGGCGGCCTCCGGCGGGATGCCGTAGAACACGACGCCCGCGGTCAGCTCGGGAATCTTGGTCGCGCCGATGATCGTCACCGCGCCGCCGAGGCAGAAGCCGGTCAGCCCGACCTTGGCGCCGTTGCGCGCAAGATACTGCGCGGCGCCGCGCACGGTCTGCGTGGTGGCGTCCATGAAATCCAGCGAGTTCATTTCCTTCCCAGCCGCATCGGTGTCGTGATACGGCACCACCTTGCCCTTGTAGAGGTCAGGCGCCAGCGCATCGAAACCGGCGCGGGCGAAGCGGTCGCACATGCCCTTGATCTGGTCCTGCAGGCCCCACCATTCCTGGATCACCACCACGCCCGGCGCATCGCCGCGCGCGGCGTTGGCGAGATAACCGGAGGCTTCCTTGCCGTCCGGACGCTTGAAGGTGATGATGGTGCTCATGGTTTCCTCCGGCGGTGTTTCTTGAGACGACCGCTATTTTGGCGGCTGAGCGGCGGCAACGCAATCACAGTTCGTCATTCCGGGATGCGTGCGCAAGCACGCAGGCCCGGAATTCATAACCCCGGCCTGTGGTTATGGATTCCGGGCTCGCGACTTCATCGCGCCCCGGAATGACGACGGCAACAAAAAAGCCCCCATACCGGGGCTTTCTCGTTTCACATCACCATCACAAAAGTCAGTGGGCGTCGGCCCAGACCTTCTTCTTGGTGAAGTACATCATGAAGGCGAAGATGATCAGGATCACGAAGACCTGGAAGCCGAGCTGCTTGCGCGCTTCCATCTTCGGCTCCGCCGCCCACATCAGGAACGTGGTGACGTCCTTGGCGTATTGCGGCAGCGTCGCCGGTGCGCCGTCGTCGAAGGTGACCTGCCCGTCCGACAGCGGCTTCGGCATCTTGATGGAATGGCCGGGGAAATATTTGTTGTAGTAGGAGCCGTCGGGAATGGTGACGCCCGCCGGCGGCTTGTCTTCAAAGCCCTGCAGGATCGCGTCCACGTAGTTCGGGCCCTGCTCCTGGAACGTAGTGAAGAAGTCGACGATGAACCAGGGGAAGCCGCGCTCGTAGGAACGCGCCTTCGTGATCAACGACAGGTCCGGCGGGGCCGCGCCGCCATTGGCCGCGCGCGCTGCCTGCTCATTCGGGAACGGCGCCGGGAAATAGTCGGCGGGCCGGCCCGGCCGCTCGAACATTTCGCCCTGGTCGTTGGGGCCGTCCTTGATCTTGTATTCCGACGCGAGTGCGGCGACCTGCGCCTCGGAATAGCCGGGCCCGCCGGGATCGGCGAGGTTGCGGAAGGCGATGTAGTTCAGCGAGTGGCAGTTGGCGCAGACTTCCTTGTAGATCTTCAGGCCACGCTGCAGCGAGCCGCGGTCATACGTTCCGAACGGGCCGGAAAACGACCACTTCAACGACGGCGGCGTTGCCTGCTCTTCAGCACGGGCGTTTTGCGCGCTGCCGACGAGAAGACCGCCCGCGACGATCACCGCCACGACGGCCGCAGCCACCTTGCCGCTCTTGGCGAGTACCGCGTCCGCGATCGAGTTCGGCGCCGTGCGCGGCGTCTCGATCCTGGACAGCAGCGGCAGCACGATCAGGAAGTAGGCGAAATAGCAGAACGTGAGGATGCGGCCGGCGACCACATAGATGCCTTCCGGCGGCTGTGAGCCGAGATAGCCGAGCAGGATGCAGACGATGACGAAGATCCAGAAGAACTGCTTCGCCAGCGGCCGGTATTTGCAGGAGCGCGTCCTGGCGCTGTCGAGCCAGGGCAGGAACACCAGCACGATGATCGCCGAGAACATCGCGATCACGCCGGCGAGCTTGTTCGGGATCGAGCGCAGGATCGCGTAGAACGGCAGGTAGTACCACTCCGGCACGATGTGCTGCGGCGTCACGCCGGGATTGGCCGGAATGTAGTTGTCGGCGTCACCGAGATAGTTCGGCATGTAGAAGATGAAATAGGCATAAAGCAGCAGGAACACCGAGAGGCCGAACGTGTCCTTGATGGTTGCGTGCGGCGTGAACGGCACCGAGTCCTTGTCGGTCTTCATGTCGATGCCGTCAGGATTGTTCTGGCCGGCGACATGCAGCGCCCAGACGTGCAGCACCACCACGCCCGCGATCAGGAACGGCAAGAGGTAGTGCAGCGAGAAGAAGCGGTTCAGCGTCGGGTTGCCGACCGAATAGCCGCCCCACAGCAGCGTCACGATGCTGTCGCCGACATAGGGAATGGCCGAGAACAGATTGGTGATGACGGTGGCACCCCAGAAGCTCATCTGGCCCCACGGCAGCACATAGCCCATGAAGCCGGTTGCCATCATCAGGAGGTAGATGATGACGCCGAGGATCCAGAGCACCTCGCGCGGCTCCTTGTACGACCCGTAGTAGAGGCCGCGGAACATGTGGACGTAGACGGCGAAGAAGAACATCGACGCGCCGACGGCGTGCATGTTGCGCAGCAGCCAGCCGTAATTGACGTCGCGGACGATCAGCTCGACCGACTTGAAGGCGAGCTCCGAGTTCGGCGTGTAGTGCATCGCCAGGATCACGCCGGTCACGATCTGCAGGCCCAGCATGAACGACAGGATGGCGCCGAAGGTCCACCAGTAGTTCAGGTTACGCGGCGTCGGATAGGCCACGAACGAGGAATGCATGAGGCTCAAAATCGGCAGTCGCCGTTCGAGCCACTGCAAGGCTGGGTGACTCGGCTTGTAGTCGGAGGGTCCGCTCATGATGCGATCCTGGAAGTATAACGACGTGACGGCTTGAAGTCCCGCAGATGGCTCCGCGGCTCAGCCGATCTGGATTTTGCTATCGGTAAGAAAGGCGTAAGGCGGCACCGGCAGGTTGGCGGGCGCGGGTCCCTGGCGGATACGACCGGAGGAATCGTACTGCGAACCGTGGCAGGGGCAGAAGAAGCCGTCGTAATTGCCCTCATGGGCGATCGGGATGCAGCCGAGATGGGTACAGATGCCGATCACGACCAGCCACTGGTCGTGGCCCGCCTTGACGCGCGATTGGTCGGTCGCGGGGTCCTTGAGGTCGCTGAGCGGAACGTTCTGGGCTTCCTCGATCTGCTTCTTGGTCCGGTTCATGATGTAGATGGGCTTGCCGCGCCAGAACACCTTGATGTCCTGCCCTTGCGCAATCGGCGTCAGGTCGACCTCGATCGGCGCGCCGGCCGCAATCGTCGAGGCGTCCGGGTTCATCTGGGAAATGAAGGGCCAGAGGGAGGCCACTCCCCCCACGGCTGCAACCGCGCCGGTGGCGACGAAGAGGAAATCACGGCGTGTCGGATGGTCAGCAGTCGCTGTCGTCACGATTCCAAACCCTTTCTAAGCTCGCAGCCGGTGGAACCGCCCGGGAAACGCCAAAGGGGGACGCCCAAAAACGTGACCAGGTGAGGCTGCCGGCGCCCGCGACCCCCGCGGCGGCAGAAGACCGCTTTTTCGGCCAATTCGGCCAAGCAAGCAGTCCAGAATCGTTCTATTGGCACCCTTGCCGAAAGAGCGCAAGCCCACTGGCCGCCCGCAAGCGTGCAATGCACTAAATCAGCGCAGACCGTTGTTTTATTCATACATTCGCAAGGAAGGGCGATAGATGGAAATTGCTCTGTTTCAGCCGGACATACCCCCGAACACCGGGACGATTCTGCGGCTCTGCGCCTGCCTGGATGTGGCCGCCCATATCATCGAGCCGGCGGGCTTTGCGATCTCCGACCGGGCGTTCCGCCGTGCGGGCATGGATTATCTCGACCAGGTGCGGCTGACGCGCCACATCTCCTGGGCCAAATTCGAGGAATGGCGGCGGCAGAGGGGCCATCGCCTGCTGCTTTTCACCACCAGGGGCGCCACCTCCTATCTTGATTTTCATTATGGCGCGTCGGACATCCTGTTGTTCGGGCGGGAGACCGTTGGCGTCACCGACGAGGTCGTGGCGGCTGCCGACGCGCGGCTCAAAATCCCGATCAAGCCGGGTTTGCGCTCGCTCAATGTCGCCATGGCCGCCGCCATGGCGGTGGGTGAAGCGTTACGTCAAACCCGACAAGGAAGTATCTGATGAATATGAGTGTCATCGAAGATCGCAAGGCGCGCGCGCGAAGCTGGTTCGAGGCGTTGCGCGACGAGATTTGCGCCGCCTTCGGGAAGCTGGAGGATGAGGCACCCGGCGCGCTCTACCCGGGCAGCGCGGGCCGCTTCGTCCGTACGCCCTGGGACCGCATCGATTCGACCGGCAAGCCCGGTGGCGGCGGCGTGATGTCGATGATGCACGGAAGACTGTTCGAGAAGGTCGGCGTGCATTGCTCGACGGTGCATGGCGAATTTTCGCCCGAATTCCGCGGGCAGATTCAGGGCGCCTCCGAGGACCCGCGCTTCTGGACCTCGGGCATCTCGCTGATCGCGCATATGCAGAGCCCACATGTGCCGGCGGTGCACATGAACACACGCTTCGTCGTCACGACGAAATCCTGGTTCGGCGGCGGCTCGGACCTGACGCCGGTGCTGGATCGCCGCCGCACCCAGCAAGACCCGGATACGGTCGCCTTCCATGCCGCAATGAAATCCGCCTGTGACGCACACGCGACAATTGCGCCTTACGAAAAATACAAGAAATGGTGCGACGAATATTTCTATCTGCCGCACCGGAAGGAGCCGCGCGGCATCGGCGGCATTTTCTACGACCATCACGATTCCGGCGACTGGGACGCGGACTTCGCCTTCACGCAAGACGTCGGCCGCGCTTTTCTCAAAATCTATCCCGAACTGGTCCGTCGCAACTTTGCGATGCCGTGGACCAGTGCCGAGCGCGAGGAGCAGCTGGTCCGGCGCGGACGCTATGTCGAGTTCAACCTGCTCCATGACCGCGGTACGCTGTTTGGCCTGAAAACCGGCGGCAATATCGACTCCATCCTGTCCTCGATGCCGCCGGAAGTGAAATGGCCGTGAAAGCGATGACCGAGCTGCCGCGCGCGATGCTGATCGACATGGATGACACCATCCTGTCGGCCTATGGGCGGCCGGATGTCGCGTGGAACAAGATCGCGGGCGAATTTGCCGGCGAGCTCGCGCCGGCTTCACCCGAGCAGGTCGCGGCAGCAGTGGCTGATTTCGCGCGCTATTTCTGGTCGACGGCGGAGGCGTCGTGGCGGCTGCGGCTGATCGAAGCCAGGCGCGAGGTGGTCAAAGGCGGCTTCGCCGCGCTGGCCGCGACCGGCCAGGCCACGCTCCCCGATGATCTCGCGATCCGGATCGCCGACCGCTTCACCGTCTATCGCGAGGAAGAGATGTTCGTGTTCCCCGGCGCGCATGAGACGATCGACCGACTGAAAGCGCTCGGCGTCAGGCTCGCGCTCGTCACCAATGGCGCCGCAGACACCCAGCGCGCCAAGATCGAGCGTTTCGAGCTCGCGCACCGCTTCGACCACATCCAGATCGAAGGCGAGCACGGGTTCGGCAAGCCGGAAGAGCGAGCCTATCATCATGCGATGGCGGCGCTCGGCGTCAGCGCACCCGACACCTGGATGATCGGCGACAATCTGGAATGGGAAGTCGAGGTGCCACAGCGGCTCGGCATCTACGCAATCTGGATGGACGTGCATGGCGAGGGCCTGCCCGAGGGCTCGACCGTGAAACCCGATCGCATCATCCGCTCGCTGACCGAGCTGCTGCCGGGCATCTGACAGCGCGCGACGCGATGTCACCATAGACCACAATCCAGGATCGAACTACGATCCCGCGACGCGATAGGGCGGGGATCGACGATGGCAGCGGACAACGCAGCGGAACCGGGCGCAAAAGAACCGGCCCCCTCGCCGCTCCTCGAACGCGTCCGAGGCTGGGACCAGCAATTCTCGGTCTTCAAGGGCCTTGGCCTCGTCACTGTGGCCGCCAGCCTCGCCGGCGGTTACCTGCAATATCTCAACAGCTATGAGCAGAAGGTCGGCGAACTCGCGCAAGCCGACCTTGCCGCGGCCACATCCGCATTTGTGGAGATTTCAAACGCCTATGCCGAAGTCGAGATGCTGCAGCAGCTGATCTATTTCAACTATGCGGCAGCCAGCACCTCCGATCCCGGCAACAAGGCGATGACCACCAAGGCCGCCCAGGATGCCTATCCGAATTACGTCAACGCCCGGAATGCGCTGCGCAAGAACACCAACATCTACGCCCGCAAGGCGGAACTCTACATCGACTGGCCGAGCAATCTGTCCCGCGATGCCGCCGACACCGCGGCCATCGACGGCGATCCGCTGTCGGAAACGCTGCTCGGCGACTACAATTTCGACTGCGATGCGAAAATCAATTTCGCGCACTACGAGAACAGCAAGCCGGACCCCAAGGCGGAGGAAGCCGCGCAAAACCTGTGCGCCGCCCCGAACGAAACCAAGAAGCAGATCGCGATCAAGTCGAAGACCGTCTTCTGCGCGGTGGACGACAACGGCAAGATCGTTCACTCAAAGCCTTCCCGGGAGGTCAATTGGTACAGCGCGAAGCATCATCTCCTGGTCATGCATTATTGCTTCGAGCTCACCCATGGCCAGATCGGCACCGCGCGCATCTGGGCCTCGGGCAATGACGTCAGCGATCAACGAAGGACCGACTTCCTGAAAAAGCAGGACAGCGTTCAGGCCAGCCTCGACGAGGAAGTGGTCCGCCTCGATGATTTCCTGAGCCTCGTGATGTCCCAGCTCGAACGGATCAGGGTCAAGTACCGTCCGTCAGGCCCGTTCTGCCATGTGCCCGTTGTCCGCGAGGTCGTCGGGCTGTTCTCGCCGATCTGCACCCCGATCCGGACCGCAGCGAACCGGTAGGGCAGCGCACTTCACAACAGCTGCCGCGCCGCCGCCGAGATCATCACGATGCCGCCGATGATGACGGCGGCATCCAGGATCGCGGTGTGGATATGCACCGGCATGCGTTCGACGAATGCTTTCGCGAGGAACGCGCCGGGCAGGCCGATGGCGCCGATCAGCACGGCCAGCGCCAGCACCTGCGCGGTGACGACGCCGGCGAGGCCGAAGACCGAAATCTTGATCACGCTGGTGACGACCGAGATCACCGCATCGGTTGCGATCACGGCAGCGCCCTCGAGCCCCGCCGCCATCAACAGCGAGAGCAGGATCACGCCCGAGCCCGAGGTGCCGCCGACCACGACACCGTAACCGATCGCACCCGCCGCAAGCCCGGTGTCGCCGATCCGCACCGCACGCCGGCGCAGCACGCGCCTAAGCGGCACGCTCAGGATCAGCATGGTCCCGATCACCAGCGCCGCGCCGGCATTGGTGAGTTTGGTGTAGCCATAGGCGCCGAGCCCGGTCGTGAACGCCGCGCAGACGATCACGATCAGGGCGCGGCGGCGGTCGAGATAGCGGAAATAGGCCGTGCTGCGGCTGAGATTGGCGAAGATGGCGGATATCGCGATGATCGGCACCACCGGCTCGGCGCCGACCATCGGCACCAGCACCAGCGGCATCAGGGCGCCGGTGCCGTAGCCCGCAAGGCCGCCGACGATCGAGGCAAACAGCGCCACGGCGGCGACCAGGACAAGCTGCAGCAGGGAGATGTTGGCGAAGCCGGAAACGATGCTCAAGGTCTCGACGCTCAAGGTCTTGGATCGCGGGTAAGGCGGGCCACTGCCTGGTCGGCGATGGAAGCAAGCACGGCCGGCTCTAACGGAAAATCCGCGGCGAGCCAAGCATCCTCCGCCAATGTCAGCACCTGGCCGAGCGAAGGGCCTTCCGACACACCGCGCGCGATGAAGTCGGCCGCCCGCAACGGAAATTTCGGCGGCGTAAATCGTTTTGGCAGTTGCGCCAGTTCGATCCAGCGCTTTGGCTCGCTGCCAAAGCCGGCGCGCGCCCAGGCCAGCATGAGACGGTCGCGGTAGCGCTCCTCGCCGAGGCGATAAAGCCGCCGTTTGGCGCGCGCCTCGTCCATGCCGGGCATCCGCCACCAGCGATGGCCCATGGAATCGAGCGCCTTGGACTCGTTGTTCGACAGCCTCAGGCGCGTGGTGAGACGCCGCGCGTCCTCCGGAAGAGCGACCGCGAGCGCGGCCAGCCTCCTGATCGGATCGGCCTTCAGGCCGAGCGCGCGCTCGGCCTCGATCATCGCGGCGAAGGTGCCGCTATAGGTGACACCGCCAAGGACCATCTGCAGCAGGCCGCCATCGGCCATCGCGATCACGGCGTCGACGGCGCGAAGGGCGACCAGCAATTTCAGCATCTCCATGCGCACGCGCTCGGCCGACAGCGTCGAGAGCCCGGCGCGGGCGAGGATGCAGGCAAGATAGCCGTCGCGGTCGACCTCGCCTGCGCCGAAGGCGGCATGAATGCGGAAGAAGCGCAGGATGCGCAGGTAATCTTCCTCGATGCGCGCCCTGGCTTCGCCGATGAAGCGTACCCGCCGCACCGCGATATCGTCGAGCCCGCCGACATAATCGTGCACGATACCGTCTGCGGCGACCGACAGCGCGTTCATGGTGAAGTCACGCCGGTGCGCGTCGCCGACCCAGTCGCGGCCGAACGAAACCTTGGCCTTGCGGCCGAAGGTTTCGGTGTCCTCGCGCAAGGTCGTGACCTCGAAGGGCTGGCCGTCGATCACCAGCGTCACGGTACCGTGCTCGATGCCGGTCGGCACGCTCCTGATGCCGGCCGCCTTCGCGCGGCGCACCACTTCCTCCGGCAGCGCGGTTGTAGCGACGTCGATATCGCCGATCGGAACGTTCAACAGCGCATTGCGCACCGCGCCGCCGACCACGCGCGCTTCCTCGCCGCCGCCGTTCAACAGTCGCAGCACGCGCGATGTCGGACCGGAATTGAGCCAGGGCGCGTCGAGAAGCGCCCGCTTGTCGTTCATTTCTCAACTCCGGGAACGAGCTTGCCGTTCTCGACATGGGCGGGGACGTAGGTCGAATTCGGCGAACCGCCGGAGAAATGCGCAAGCAGGACCAGGCTGACGATGACGAGCAGCAGCGAGCCGAGCACCAGCCGTGCGACCATCTGGACCGGCCAGGACGAGGGCGCCAGCACGCCGGACCTTGTAGCCAACAGGAACACCACATAGACCCCGAAAGGGATTAGAAAAATCCCGATCTCGGTGAGTGCCGGACGGATCATGTCAGGTAGATCCGCTCATACAATACCCGCAGGATGCCCGCGGTCGCGCCCCAGATGTAACGTTCCGCGAACGGCATGGCGTAATAGGAACGCTCCATGCCGCGAAACTCCTTGCTGTGGACCTGATGGTTCGCCGGATTCATCAGGAACGAGAGCGGCACTTCGAAGGCGTCGTCGACTTCGGAATGGTTGATGGCGAGCTTGAAGCCGGGCTTGACCCGCGCCACCGTCGGCAGGATGCGGAAGCCGAAGCCGGTGCCGTAGACGCCGAGATAGCCGATCGGATCGATGAAGGAGCGGTCGAGCCCGACCTCTTCGCAGGCCTCGCGCAGCGCGGCGTCAAGCGGCGACTTGTCGGTCGCGTCGATCTTGCCGCCGGGAAAGGCGATCTGCCCTGCATGCTCGTTCAGATGCGCCGAGCGCTGCGTCAACAGCACCGTCGGTTCCTTGTGATCGACCACGGGGATCAGCACGGCCGCGGGGCGCACCGGCTGCTCGCGCGCGATGATCTCCAGCATGCGGTCGGTGCCGGGATCGCCGCTTTCAGGAATGACGTTCGGATCAACAAGGCCCGGCGGCACGTCGAATTTCAGCCGCGCACGGGCGCGGTCATAAAACTCCGCTGCCGTTATCTCGGCAGGTGCCGCCTTTATCATCGGTTCGTTCAAAGCGCCGCCCTCACCTGCTCAGCATCCGCCATCGGGAAAAATTCGCCTGCGAACTCAACCCCGAACATCTCCTGCCCATCGACCATCCGCTCCTCGCCCATGTCAACCAGATCGTAATAGAGTGCGCGCGTGACCTTGGCCCACAGATCGGCGCGGACGTGCAGATAGGGCGTGAGCCCGCCATCGGCAGCCGCCTCGAAGCGCAGCCGATGCGTCGCGTCGCAATTGACCCAGTCATCGACATTCGTGCGAAATCGCAAAAGCGTGCCGCGATTGTCCTTTTCCTTCTGCATCTCGACGGCAAGGAACGGCGCGTCGTCGACACGGATGCCGACCTTCTCCACCGGCGTCACCAGAAAATGCTTGCCGTCCTCTCGCTTAAGTATGGTCGAGAACAGCCGCACCAGCGCCGGCCGGCCGATTGGCGTGCCCATGTAGTACCATGTACCATCGGAGGCGATTCGCATGTCGAGATCGCCGCAAAACGGCGGATTCCATAAATGCACGGGCGGCAAGCCCCTTCCGCCCGGGGTGGTGTTGGTTGCCTCCCGCGCAGCGACTGTCAGGCCTTCAAGGTTGTTTGTGGACTGCCCTTGCTTCGCCATGGTTTGCCTTGACGGTTGATTGCCTCAATCTGGCACGATTGGTGCAAGACCGACGTTAGATGGTGAGGCGAGTTCCCCGGGAAAATACCGGGTCAGTTCGCCACATCGTGATGCCGTTAATACCCTGAAATGCCGATAAGGTGGGGATAGTTTAATTGAGGGAATACATGGCCTTTGCGTTGTTTTAGCATGGGTTATGGCAACTGCGTCGCCCCCTCGGCGGCCTTAAGACAAGGAGCTAAGGTATGGCCGACAGTGTGGAAAAGCTCGAGGACGTGATCGTCCGCTCGGCGGAACAGGTCTCGGGTCAAATCCGCGCAGCCAAGGAGGCGATCGCGACCGTGATTTTCGGCCAGGACAAGGTGGTCGAGAACACGCTCGTCACCATCCTCTCCGGCGGCCATGCGCTCCTGATCGGCGTCCCCGGCCTCGCCAAGACCAAGCTGGTGGAAACGCTGGGCGTCACGCTCGGGCTCGATGCCAAGCGCATCCAGTTCACGCCAGACCTGATGCCCTCCGATATTCTCGGCGCCGAAGTGCTGGATGAGAGCACCACGGGCAAGCGCTCGTTCCGCTTCATCTCAGGCCCGGTGTTCGCGCAGCTTCTGATGGCGGACGAAATCAACCGCGCCAGCCCCCGCACGCAGTCGGCGCTCTTACAGGCGATGCAGGAGCAGCACATCACGGTCGCCGGTGCACGCCACGACCTGCCGAAGCCGTTCCATGTGCTCGCCACCCAAAACCCGCTGGAGCAGGAGGGAACCTATCCGCTGCCCGAAGCGCAGCTCGACCGCTTCCTGATGGAGATCGACGTCGATTATCCCGATCGCGAAGCCGAGCGGCGCATCCTGTTCGAGACCACCGGCGCGGAAGAAACGCTCGCCAAAGGCTCGATGCAGGCAGATAGCCTGATCGCGGCGCAGCGGCTGGTGCGGCGGCTGCCGGTCGGCGATTCCGTGGTCGAAGCGATTCTTTCGCTCGTGCGCTCCGCGCGTCCGGGGCCCGAAGGCGGCGAAGCCGGCAAGCTGATCGCCTGGGGACCGGGTCCGCGGGCGAGCCAATCGCTGATGCTCGCCGTGCGCGCCCGCGCGCTGCTCGACGGACGGCTCGCGCCCTCGATCGACGACGTGCTCGATCTCGCCGAGCCGATCCTCAAGCACCGCATGGCGCTCACCTTCTCGGCGCGCGCCGAGGGCCGCACCATTCCGGACGTGATCCGGCAGTTGAAGACGCGGATCGGTTGATGGCTGAGCCGATCAGGTACGAGAAGGAGATTCTAGCAGTCCGACGTGCCGATGGCGAAAGCCGTACGCTCGCCGCCTCATTGCCGCGTCTCGTGCTTGAAGCCCGCCGCATCGCCGCCAACGTGATCCATGGTCTGCACGGAAGGCGGCGCGCCGGTTCCGGCGAAAGCTTCTGGCAGTATCGCCGCTTTGTCTCGGGCGAGCCGTCGCAGCGCGTCGACTGGCGCCGCTCGGCGCGCGACGATCATCTCTATGTCCGCGAGCAGGAATGGGAGGCCGCGCATACGGTGTGGCTTTGGCCCGACCGCTCGCCCTCGATGGCGTTTGCTTCAAGGGGTGCGCGCGACAGCAAGCTGGAACGGACGCTGATCGTGACCTTCGCGCTCGCTGAGCTGTTGGTCGCCGGCGGCGAACGGGTGGGCATTCCCGGATTGATGAACCCGACCTCAAGCCGCAGTGTGATCGACAAGATGGCGCAGGCGATGCTGCATGATGAGGCGACACGCCTCAGCCTGCCGCCCTCCTTCGTGCCGTCGGCGCTCGCCGAAATCGTGGTGCTGTCGGATTTCTGGTCGCCGATTGCCGAAATCAGGAGCATGCTGGCGGGATTGTCGTCCTCCGGCGCGCATGGCACGCTGGTGCAGGTCGTCGATCCCGCGGAAGAAACCTTCCCCTTTTCCGGCCGGATCGAGTTCGTCGAGCCGGAGGGATTTGGCGTCATCACCGCCGGCCGCGCCGAGCGCTGGGCGGACGATTACGTCGCGCGCGTCGCGCTGCACCGCGACCAGATCCGCGATGAGACCAACAAGCTCGACTGGCTGTTCACCACCCACACCACCAGCCGCTCGGCGGCCGAACTCCTGCTGTTCCTGCATGGCGGGATGATCGTGAGCAAGGGCGCCGCGCGGATGAATGTCAAAGCGGGGCGGGCCTCATGATCACGGGTCTCCCCCTCTCCTTCGCCGAACCGATGCTGCTGCTCGGGCTCTTGAGCCTGCCGGCACTGTGGTGGCTGCTCCGTGTAATGCCGCCGCGTCCGCGGCGCGTCGAGTTCCCGCCGACGCGGCTGTTGTTCGACATCGCGCCCAAGGAAGAAACGCCATCGCGCACGCCCTGGTGGCTGACGGCGTTGCGGCTTGCCGCCGCGGCACTCGTGATCCTCGCTGCCGCAGGCCCGATATGGAATCCGCAGACCGGGCTTGCCGGCCACACCTCGCCGCTGGTGATCCTGCTCGATGACGGCTGGAGCGCAGCCTCGAGCTGGGATTCCCGCATCCGCGCCGCCGACGAATTGATCGCCAATGCCGATACCGACCGCCGCGGCGTGGCGCTGGTGCCGCTTTCGGAATCCAGCCGCGACATCACCATTATGCCGGCGGGGGCCGCGCGCGTCGCGCTGCGGCAGCTTTCGCCCAAACCCTATTCGATCGACCGGGTCGATACGCTCATCTCGCTCGACCGTTTCCTGAAGACGACCGGCGATGCCGAGATCGCCTGGCTCTCGGACGGCGTCGATACCGGGCGCGGCACAGAATTCGTCGAAAACCTCGGCAAGACCATCGGCGAGCGCGCGCTGACTATCTTCGAGGGCGGCACGCCCTCGGCGATGGCGCTGGCCGCAGCCGAAAACGCCGCGGCCAAGATGACGGTGAAGGTGCTGCGCGCCGACAGCGGCATTGCCGCCGGCACCGTGCGCGCGCTCGATGCCAAGGGCTCGCCGATCGGCGAGGCGCGCTTCGGCTTCGCGCCGCAGGACCATGAGACCGAAGCTTCGTTCGACCTGCCGGTCGAACTGCGCAACGACATCGCGCGACTGGAGATTTCCGGCGAGCGTTCCGCCGGCGCGGTGCAACTGCTGGACAAGCGCTGGCGGCGCCGCGCCATCGGCATCGTCACGGGCTCGACCAGCGATACCGCGCAGCCGCTATTGGCGTCGACCTTCTATCTCACCCGCGCGCTGGCGCCGTTCGCCGATGTGCGGCTCGGCGACAAGGGCGCGCCGCAGCAGGTGATCACCCAATTCCTCGACCAGAAACTGCCGATGATCGTGATGGCCGACATCGGCACGCTGTCGCCGGAGATCCGCGAACGCCTCAACGCCTGGATCGACCAGGGCGGCGTGCTGGTGCGTTTCGCCGGCCCTCGCCTCGCGCAAGGCGATGACGATCTCGTGCCGGTCAAACTTCGCCGCGGCGGCCGCACGCTCGGCGGCAGCCTGACCTGGGAGAAGCCGCAGCATCTTGCGGCCTTCACCGCCGACGGTCCGTTCGCAGGCCTCGCGGTGCCGAAGGACGTCACCGTCGGCCGCCAGGTGCTCGCCGAGCCGGACGCCGTGCTCGCGACCAAGAGCTGGGCGTCGCTTGAGGACGGCACGCCGCTCGTCACCGGCGAACGCCGCGGCAAGGGACTGGTAAGCCTGTTCCATGTCAGCGCCGATATGCGCTGGTCAGACCTGCCGATGTCGGGCACCTTTGTCGAGATGCTGAGGCGAATCGTGGATATTTCCGGATACACCTCCACGCCCGGACCGGGCGTCGCGGCTGATGCGGCCAGGGAGACCCTGGCGCCGCTGCACACGCTCGACGGCTTTGGCGCATTCGGTCCGCCGCCTTCGACCGCCAAACCGCTGCCGGCCGATTATCGCGACCGCGCCACGGTCGATCATCCGCCGGGCTTCTATGGTCCGGTCGACGGCCCGCTTGCGGTCAATACGCTTGCGAGCGCCGACCGCATCGCCGCGCTGGATACGTCTGCACTCAAGGCGCAGCGCGCGAGCTACACCAATGCCGAGCCGCGCGACCTCAGAGGCATCCTGCTCTCCGCTTCGCTCGCACTGTTCCTGATCGATGCGATCGTGGTCGCCTTCCTCGGCGCCGGGATCGCCGGATTGTTGCGGCGGCGCGCGGCGCCGGCCGTGCTCGCCATCGCGATCATCGCGGCTGGGTTGGCATTGCTGCCCCAGGTGGCGCGCGCCAACGAGAGCACGGATGATTTTGCCATGAAGGCCACCGCGCAAACCCGCCTCGCCTATGTTATGACCGGCAATGCCGACGTGGATTCCATCGTGAAGGCCGGTATGTCCGGGCTCACGCTGTTCCTCGCGCAGCGCACAGCGCTCGAAGCCGGCGATCCCGTCGGCGTCGATCCGGCGCGCGACGAGCTTGCATTCTTCCCGCTGATCTACTGGCCGATCATGCCGGGCGCGCCGAAGCCGCCGCAGGACGCGCTCAACAAGATCGACGCCTACATGAAGCAGGGCGGCACCGTGGTGTTCGACACCCGCGACGCCATCGAGGCCGGCCCCGGCGAGAACGGCGCGGCACAGACGCCGGGCATGCAGGCGCTGCGCGACCTGCTCTCTTCGCTCGACGTTCCCGAGCTCGAGCCGGTGCCGCGCGAGCACGTGCTGACCAAGACCTTCTATCTCTTGCGCGACTTCCCCGGCCGCTTCACGTCAGGCCAGACCTGGGTCGAAGCGCTGCCGCGCGAGGATGAAGAAGAGGCTGCCGATGAGAAACGCCCGGCGCGCGGCGGCGACGGCGTCTCGCCCATCATCATCACCTCGAACGACCTCGCCGGGGCCTGGGCGATCCGGCCCGACGGCCAGCCGATGCTGCCGCTGACGCCGGGCGAGCCGAAGCAGCGCGAATTCGCGTTCCGCGCCGGCGTCAACATCGTGATGTACACGCTGACCGGCAACTACAAGGCCGACCTAGTTCATGCGCCGGCGCTCATTGAACGGCTGGGCCAGTAGGATCTTTTGATGAATTACGGCATCGCGTTCACGCCGCTGGTTCCCTCCTTCGTGCTCTGGGCCGCGATCGCCGCGATCGTGGTCATCGCCGCCCTGTTGCTGTTCGCCCGCGCGCGCGGCGCTGCCGTGCGCGTCGCGGCGCTGGCGCTGATCGTGCTGGCGCTCGGAAATCCCTCCTTCACCCGCGAGGATCGCGAGCCGCTGACTTCGGTCGTCGCCGTCGTGGTCGACAAGAGCCCGAGCCAGAACTTCGGCACGCGCACGCAGGAGGCGGCGAAGGCGCAGGAGGCCCTCGTCGACAGCCTGAAGAAGATCAAGGGCCTCGAAGTGCGCGTGGTCGATGCCGGCCAGGCCGACGGCGAAACCGACGGCACGCATCTGTTCGGCGCGCTGTCGTCCGTGCTCTCCGACGTGCCGGTCGACCGCGTCGCCGGCGCCTTCCTGATCACCGATGGCCGTGTGCACGACATTCCCGCCAATGCCGGTGCGGTCGGCTTCCAGGCGCCGGTGCATGCGCTGATCACCGGCCAAAAGGGCGAGCGCGACCGCCGTATCGCCATTTCGGCCGCACCGCGCTTCGGCATCGTCGGCCAGACCCAGACCGTCACCTATCGCCTCGACGACCAGGGCGTCACCGGCGAGCGCGCCAAGGTCACCATCCGCCGCGACGGCGAGACCATCAGCGAGCGCACGCTTTCAAGCGGACAGACTTCCAGCGTCGATATCGACATCAAGCATGCCGGTCCCAACATCGTCGAGATCGAGGCGGCTCCGCTCAACAACGAGCTGACACTGGTCAACAACCGCGCCGTGGTCGCCATCGACGGCGTGCGCGACAAGCTGCGCGTGCTGCTCGTCTCCGGCGAGCCGCATTCGGGCGAGCGTACCTGGCGCAACCTCCTGAAATCCGACGCCAGCGTCGACCTCGTGCATTTCACCATCCTGCGTCCGCCGGAGAAGCAGGACGGCACGCCGATCAACGAATTGTCGCTGATCGCGTTTCCAACCCGCGAATTGTTCCAGCAGAGGATCAACGAATTCCAATTGATCATCTTCGACCGCTATGCGCGCCAGGGCGTGCTGCCGGTCGCCTATTTCGACAATATCGCGCGCTATGTGCGCTCCGGCGGCGCGGTGCTGGTGTCGGCCGGTCCCGACTATGCCTCCAGCACCAGCATCTGGCGCACGCCGCTCGATACGGTGCTGCCCGCCGAGCCCGTCGGCGTGACCGAAAAGCCGTTCTACGCGCATCTGTCGGATGCCGGCAAACGCCATCCCGTGACGCGCGGCCTCGAGGGTGCTGCGAGCGAGCCGCCGCACTGGAGCCGCTTCTTCCGCACCGTCGACACCCGCAATGCGATCACCCCGCCGGTCATGACCGGCGCCGACGGCAAGCCGCTGCTCTTGCTCTCGCGCTTCGGCGAGGGCCGCGTCGCGCTGCTGCTGAGCGATCACATCTGGCTGTGGGCGCGCGGCTATGAGGGCGGCGGCCCGCATCTCGATCTGCTGCGGCGGATGTCGCATTGGCTGATGAAGCAGCCTGATCTGGACGAAGAAGCGCTGCGGCTGCAGGTGCAGGGCAAGGACCTGCAGGTGATCCGCCAGACCATGGCGGACAGCGTCACCCCGGTGACGGTGACCTCGCCGTCGGGCACGACGAAGGAAGTGACGCTCAACGCCGGCGAGCCCGGCGAGTGGCGCGCGAGCCTCCCCGCCAGCGAATTGGGCTTGTGGCAGGCGACCGACGGCACGCTGAAGGCGCTGATCAATGTCGGGCCGACCAATCCGAAGGAATTTTCGGAAGTGACCTCCACGACCGAGATGCTGCAGCCCTTGGCGCAGGCGACCGGCGGCGACGCCAAGCGGGTGGTCAACGGCTCCAGCGTCGACCTGCCGCGCATCGTCGCGGTGCGCGCCTCCAGCGTGTTCCATGGCGATGGCTGGATGGGCGTGAAAATGCGCGAGGCCAGCGTGGTCAAGGGCGTCGGCGTGTTGCCGATCTTTGCCGGCCTGATCGGCCTCTTGCTGCTGCTCGGCGCCTTTGCGGCGACCTGGCTGCGCGAGGGACGCTAGATCGCCGGTTTCGTTAGCCGTGGCATGGAGAGCACAGCGCCGCTCTATCGTTGACACCTTGCGGCCCTGCGGTTGACACCGCCATGGCCTTGCGATGTTATAATGTAACATCCGGCCAGGCACAGACGCCTGCCGCGATGCGAGGCGTGTCTCGACATGAAGTGGTTCCGTTCGAACATCAAAGGCGGCGCACGGCTTGCGCTGCTCTCGCTGTTCCTGCAGTTCGCGCTGTCGTTCGGCCACTTCCATGCGCTGGCCGCGCCATCGGCCAATGCCCCCCAATCCGCCCTGCCCCGCGCCAGCGTCGTCGATGCCGGCGAACTCGCCGTCGACAGCCAGGCCACCCAGAAGCAAGTCCCCGGCAAGCACGACAGCGACCAGCGGGGCCCCGATGGCTGCGCGATCTGCGCCGTCATGGCAATGGCGGGCACGGTGCTGTTCTCCTCGCCGCCGCTCCTGTTGTTGCCGGAGGCGATCGAGCTTCTCCTCCGCACCACCGACGCCGAGTTCATTCACCTGAAATCGGCCGGCAACGCGTTCCAGCCCCGCGCGCCTCCCGCTTCCTGATCCCCATCGACTGATGAACCCCTGATCGATCGTGCCTGCGTTTCTCGCGGCTGATCGACGGGATTTAGAGAAATCGGTCCGTCGCACGTCGACGGCAGGCAGCCAGTCGAAACCGCAAGTACACGACCAAGGCCGCCTGAGCTGGAATTGGTAACATGTCAGAATCTAGAAGACCCTTGGTGGCTGCCTGTAGCGCGGCCGCGCTGCTGCTCGTGAGTTACGACAGCGCGGCGCACGCGCAAACGCCGACGCCTGCCGAGACGCCATCGCCTGCACAAACGCCGGCGCCCGCGGCAACGCTCACGCCCAATACAGCCCCCGCGCCGGCGCCGGCCCAGACTGAAACCCGGGCCCCGCCGGCGACCGATGCCAACCAGTTGCCGACCGTCACCGTCCCAGCACCGCGCCAGGCCCAGGTGCGGCGGCAACCGAAGACGCGCGTGGTGACCACACAGCGCAGCACCACACCACCAACCGCGCCGCCGACCGAACAGCAGATCGTGGCCGGCAAGAACGACAAGTTCGACGAGGCCCGCCAGGCCATCCTCGCCCCGATCGGTGCCAATTCATATCAAGTCAACCACCAGGCGATCGAAGCGCTGCCGCAGGGAAACAACAACACACTCGACAAGGTGGTGCTGCAATTCCCCGGAGTGACCCAGGACTCGGCGGCCAGCGGCGAGCTCCATGTGCGCAACGAGCACGCCAACATCCAATATCGCATCAACGGGATCATGCTGCCCGATGGCGTCGGCGCCTTCGGACAAATCCTCGATACCGGCATCGTCGGCAGCCTTGCCTTACTGACCGGCGCGCTGCCCGCCCAATACGGCTTGCGCACGGCCGGCGTGCTGGACATCCAGACCAAGACGGACGCCTTCAATAACTCCGGCAGCGTCAGCGTCTATGGCGGCAGCCACGGCACGATCACGCCGAGCTTCGAATATGGCGGCACGGCGGGGCAGACTCAGTACTTCGTTTCTGGGCGTTTCCTGCAGAACAATCTCGGCATAGAAAATCCGACCTCCTCAAGCGAGGCGATCCACGACCGTACCTCGCAGGAAAAAGGGTTCCTCTATCTTTCGAGCGTGCTCGACCCCACCAGCCGGCTGACCTTCATGAGCGGCGTGTCGAACGCCACCTTCCAGATTCCGAACAATCCGGGGCAGACACCCGCCTTCGCCGTGCCCGGCGTCGCGGGCTTCAATTCGGCGTTCCTCAACGAGCATCAGAACGAGTTCAACCAGTTCAATGTCCTGGCCTACCAGAAATCGGCCGGCGACCTCGACTATCAGATCTCCTATTTCAACCGCTACAGCCAGTTGCACTTCTATCCCGACCCGACCGGCGATCTGACCTTCAACGGCATCGCCTCGGACGTCTACCGCCAGAGCTATGTCAACGGCATTCAGGAAGACACCGCCTGGCGCTGGGGCTTTGCCCACACGTTGCGGTTCGGGTTCACCGTGAGCGCGGAGCGTTCGCTGGTCACCAGCATCAACTCCACCTTTCCAGGCGATCCGGACAATGGTCAGTCGTTCGACCCGGTTACCGGCGACCCGCTGCCGCCTGTCTCCATTTTCGACTCCAGCTCCAAGCTCGGCTGGCTGTTCGGCACCTATGTGCAAGATGAGTGGAAGATCACCAACAATCTGACCCTGAACGCCGGCTTGCGCTTCGATCAGATGTGGCAATATGTCGATGCCAACCAGCTCAGCCCGCGCGTCAGCCTGACCTGGAAGCCCTATGACGGGACCACGTTCCACGCGGGCTATGCGCGCAACTTCACACCGCCGCAGCAGGTGATCGCCGCACCGACCAACATCGCGCTGTTTCAGGGCACGGTATCCGCGCCTGCCGTGACCCAGAATGACCCGGTGCTGCCGGAGCGGTCTCACGTATTCGACGCGGGCGTGGTGCAGCAGATCTATCCCGTCCCCGGCCTGGAGGTCGGCATCGACGGCTATTACAAGATCGCGCGTGACCTGCTCGACGACGGACAGTTCGGCGCAGCCTATGTGCTGAGCGGCTTCAACTACGAGCGCGGCGAGAATATCGGCGTCGAGCTCACGACCAAATATGTCAACGGCAATTTCCGCGCCTATGCCAACGTCGCCTGGGCCAAGCAGATCGCCACCAACGTCGTGTCGAACCAATATCTGTTCGACCCCGACGAACTGGCCTACATCGCCAGTCACTATATCTACACCGACCACGCCCAGGTCCTGACCGCATCGGCCGGCGCTTCGTACAAGTGGCACGATACGCGTTTCAGCGCGTCGATGATCTATGGCAGCGGGCTGCGTTCGGGCTTCGCCAATACCGATCACCTGCCCTCCTATACACAGGTCAACATGGGCATATCGCACGACCTCTTTCTCCTCGCGCCGGACAAGCCGACCACGCTGCGCTTCGACGTCGTCAACGTATTCGACAAGATCTACGAGATCCGCGACGGCTCAGGCATCGGCGTGTTCGCGCCGCAATTCGGACCGCGGCGCGGCTTCTTCGGCGGGATCACGCAGAAGTTCTAGCGCATGAACCGGAAAGGTCGGTACGGAAGGGTGTGCAGATGGATCGGGTGACGCAACTCGCGGAATGCGGCTGGCTCGTGGAGATTTACCTGATCTCGGAACGCAAGTCTGATTCCAGGTTCTTCGCGGTTGGAACACACGAGGCCGGTGACGCGGAGGAGGCGATCCTGCGCCATCCCGGTATTATTCGGGAAGACAAGAGGATCGCGCGGCGACGCCTTTCCAACACGGAGATCGCGCGTCTCAGACTGCGAGAGGATGCCGTGAGGCCGTATATTATTTCCGGGTCTTGCGATCTGGATCGAGTTGCCAAAGCCGGCTCGATCACATCGGAAGCCGGGTAGAAATGCGCTACTCGCTGGATGATACCCGAGGTGACGCTAAAGGGAGCGTTGCGGCGATTGGAGATTAGTTCGTCGCGGCGATGGTAGCTCGGGCCGGTAATCGCCCTAAGCAACCTGACAGAGAAGGAGTGTCGAATGACAGTCCGAACCATTGTTGGCTCTTTGCCTTCTACTTTGCAGTGAACTGGCGGCTGTTGCCAAAGGCAGCGCCGTAAACAAGAACGGTCCTTGGGACCCTCATCACATAGACGATCTGCCCGCTGAAATCCGAGAATACGTCGCTGGAATCTGCAAAAGCCCGCCCAGCGCTCAGCAAAATTTCGCAACCTACTCTCCGTACGAGAAGCGCTGGCGAATAAATCTTCAATACCTTCGATGCGATGGCTTGGGCGAATATCGTCGAGGAGATCAATGTCTGGATGTTGACTTCGTTGCCGTGGGCTCGCGTTTTCGCCTCGGCAGAAAACAGTATGCAGTCTGCGGATTTTAAATCTCAGCCGCGACGATAAAGTCAGCGCGCGAAGTCCCAGTCGGGGCGGATCGCGCCGGACACGCCGTCGAAGGCGCCGGCCTCGAGCTCGGCGACCAGGAGCCGATTGTAATCGACCGGGCCGGGCATGGTCGCCCGTCCCTTGGGCACGCGCTTGAAGCCGACGCGGCCGTAATAGGGCTCGTCGCCGACCAGCAGCACCAGCCGATGGCCCTTTTTCTTCGCGTCGTTCAGCGCGCGCTCCAGCAGCGCGCCTCCAACGCCGCGCTTGCGGAACGGCGGCTCGACCGTGAGCGGTCCGAGCAGCAACGCCTTGGTGTCGCCGATGCAGATCGGCAGTTGCCGCACCGATCCGACCATCAGCGTGCCGATGCGCGCGGTGAAGGAGAGATCGAGCAGATGATCGACATGTTCGCGCAGCCGGTAGGCAGAGAGCACGAAACGGCCGGGGCCGAAGGTGCGCTCCAGTAGCCGCTCGATCGCCTGCGCGTCCTTGGCCGTCTCGGGCAGAATGGTAAGGGTGAGATCGTTCATGGCTCTGATACGCTTTACTACGTTTGGCCGACCGGCGGCTGGGAGAGATAGGCGAGCAGCTTCATCTCGCGTCGCCCGCGCGTGACCGTGTCGAGCACCAGCCCGGAAGATACCGACAGCACCGCCACGATCATCAGGCCGGTCGACAGCACCGCGGTCGGCAGGCGCGGAACGAGGCCCGTCTCGACATAATTGACGATCACCGGGATGGCGAGGCCGATCGAGACCAGCGCCAGGAAGACTCCAATCCCGGTGAAGAAGCGCAGCGGCTTCTCCGAACGATAGAGTTTCAGGATGGTGCCGAGGATCCTGAAACCATCGCCCCAGGTGTTGAGCTTGCTGAACGAACCTTCCGGCCGCGCATAATAAGGCGTCTCGATCTCGGCGACGGGCATTGCAAGCTCCAGCGCATGCACGGTCAGTTCGGTTTCGATCTCGAAACCGTCCGACAGTACCGGAAAGGATTTGACGAAACGCCGCGAGAACACGCGATAACCGGAGAGAATGTCCTTGAACGCCTGACCGAACACCGACGACAGGAAAGAGGTCAGCATCCAATTGCCGGTGCGATGGCCCCTGCGATAGGCGGTCTGCTCCTGATCAACACGCAGTCCCACCACCATGTCGAGATGTTCGCCTACGAGCTTCTCGATCATGCGCGGCGCGCTCGGCGCATCGTAGGTGGCATCGCCATCGACCAGCACATAGACGTCGGCATCGACGTCGGCGAACATGCGCCGGACCACATGGCCCTTGCCCTGGCGGCGCTCGCTGCGCACCTCGGCGCCGGCTTCACGCGCGATTTCGGCGGTACGGTCCTTCGAATTGTTGTCGTAGACATAGATCTGCGCCGAAGGCAGCGCCTGGCGGAAGCCCTTGACGACGGCAGCAACCGCGGCTTCCTCATTGTAGCAAGGCACCAGAACGGCAACCCGCAGCGATGATGGCGTCATCTGGAAAAAGTCCGTTCGTGGAAGGGCGCCGAATTCGGCCGCCTGCATATCATGATCGTACATTGGCGGCCTGTCCGGCAAGGCGTTCGTCCACCGCTTCCGGAGATCCCATCAGGAACGCAAAGGACAGGCTCCACAGCGAGAACATGGCGACTGGGATGGTGTAATACGGCGTCACCAGGGGATGGGTGAAGAAGAAGGCCAGATTTACCGCAAGGTTGGCCGCGGTGATCAGCGCGACCCACCTTGCTCCTGCATCCCTGCTCGCGTGCAGAAGATAAGCGAGCAACAGGCCGGCAAGCGCCAGCAGGACGAACTGCATGTCGGCGACATACTGCAGGATGATGCCGAGCGACAAACCGGGCGGTACCGCGTCCTGATCGCCATAGGTCGTCGCGAAGGGACTGCCGGCATTGATCGCATTGGCGATGAACGTGGGCGCCATGCCGACGAGGAACGCCACGCCGAAACACAAGCCACGTGCGACAATTTCAAATTTCCGATTCGACAGAAACGCGACGAGGAAGAACAGGAAGTAGCCGGCGGAAAGCAACAGGTTCGGCAATCTGAAATTGACCGACAGACCGAGCAGGAAGCCAAGCAATGTGATCAACCAGATCCGATTGCTCCATTGCGTTCCCGCGAACAGCCGCGCGGTCAGATAGCCCAGGAGCGCGCTGACCACCATGGTCGGAGCCATCGAATAGCTCGCCTTCACCGGATTGATCATGATGTAGATGGCAAGACAGCCGAACGCCGTGATCAACAGGATCGACGGTGTCGTGCGCGCATGGAATATTCCGAGCAGCGCAAAGCCGAACATGATCACGGTTGCAGACACGAACAACGGGATCACCTGGTGGCCTTCGGGAAACAGCGCCAGGACCATGCCCGTGCCGGGCGGGTACTGGATCACGAGCTTGTCCGCCTTGGGCATCGGCGTGTGGCAGGGTGGCGACTGGTTTTCGGCATAGCCGATCTCCTTCAATTTCCCTGCCAGATAGCGATCGTCATCACGGGAAATATCGGTGTCGAACCCGCCGAGTCCGAAGCGCTGGAACAGATGCGCCTGCCGCAAATAGCAGACGTCGTCGTAAACGCCCCTCGCCTCGTTCCAGTGCAGCATCGACCAGACCTGGATCGCGAGCAGCAGGAGACAGACCAGACCGCAGATGATTTTGAGGGGCTTCATCCTGTCCATCTAGCACAGCGAAAGGCTAGCGCCATGTCTCAATCAGCCTCTCGCCGTCGAGCACTTCCCTGATCCGCAGGATCGTGCCCGGCGTCGTTCCCTCCGGCAGCGCGGCTGCCTCGAAGAAGCCGGTCGCCACGATCTCGTGGTTGGGTTCGGGCGGCCGGTCCTGCCGGAATTTTCTCACGACATAGACCGCGACATGGTCGCGGCGCGACACATGGCTGTTGAAGAACAGGCCGTGCAGCGCTGGCTCGCCGGCAAGCTCGATGCGCCCCTCCTCGATCAGCTCGCGCTTCAGCGCATCGAGGAAGGTTTCGCCGGCCTCGACCCCGCCGCCGGGAAGATACCAGCCGGTTACGTAACTGTGCTTGACCAGGAAAACCCGGTTGTCCTCGTCCAGCACCACGGCGCGAACGCCGAGCGTCATGCCGCGGACAAACCGCCAATAGAAATGGAAGCCACGCCGCAACAGCGGCTCGGTCTTCCTGCGCAGCTTTCCCATACTTTCGGACATCGTGTTTGATCTTGCGCCGACAACGCTCGCTTGCCAATAGATGGAGGCATGGCCTCCTTCAAGCTCGCGCACCTGTCGGACCCGCATCTGCCGCCGTTGCCGAAAGCGCGGCTTTCCGAACTCGCGGGAAAACGCGCGCTCGGCTACCTCAACTGGACCCGCAACCGCCGCAAATATTATCGCCGCGAGGTGCTGGACGCACTGGTCTCGGACCTGCAGGCGCAGGCGCCCGACCACATTGCCGTTACCGGCGATCTCGTCAATCTCGCGCTGGAAGCGGAGTTCGCTCCGACGCGCCAATGGCTCGCAAGCGTCGGCGAACCGCATCTGGTGACCGTCATTCCCGGCAATCACGACGCCTATGTCCGCAAGACCCAGCACCGCTTTGTCGAGGCGTTCGGGGAATATCTCAGTGGCGACGAAGCATCCGGCAACAGCGCCTTCCCGTTCGTGCGCCGGCGGGGACCGATTGCACTGATAGGACTTTCCTCGGCCGTGCCGACCGCCCCCTTCATGGCGACGGGGACGCTCGGCCGCGCCCAGATCGAGGCGCTCGAGCAGGTCCTCACCACGCTCTCTACCGAGGAGGCGTTTCGGGTGCTGCTGGTTCATCACCCGCTGCGTTCGGACTCGCGCCCCAAGCGGCTCACCAATTCAGCGCAGTTGCTTGCGCTGCTCAAGAAGCACGGCGTGGAATTGATCCTGCACGGCCACGACCACATCCATTCCACCATGTGGTTCGAGGGACCGGAGGGAAAGATTCCCTCGATCGGCGTGCCGGCGGCCTCTGCGCTGGCGCGCGGCCGGCATCCGGCGGCTGCCTATAATCTCTACGCGATCGAGCGCGACGGCAATGCATGGCGATGCGAGCAGATTTCGCGCGGAATCGACAGCGATTTGCGGATCAGGGAGATCGGCCGGACGCGGCTGATTTAGGCCACCTCAAAGACTCTTCAAGCTCGCGAACAGCGCGAGCGCGAACAGCGCCATGGCGCCCAGCACAAATCCCAGCGCAAAAATCCACAAGCGGCCGCGCCGTCGCCGCGGTTCCTCCTCCGCCACCGGCTCCGGCGCCTTGGTCGGCGCCAGCGCATGCTCGCGCTCGACCATGCGGCGGGCGACATAATCGGTCACCGCGTCGACGATCGCGGGCACCTCATGCAACTCCGCAAGCACGATGCGGCCGTAGCGCGTGTCCTGCACGAAGCGATAGATGCGCTTGTCGCGCCCCATCACCACATGCGCCACCACGTCGATCCAGAGCCGCGGCGTCTCGCCCTGGCTGATGCCGCGCTCGAACAGGTCGATCTTGTCCGGCACCTGCGCGAACAGGGGATCGAGCGCCTCGTTCAAAATCTCCAGCCGCGCGACTTCGGCATCGCGCAGGTCGACCACGACACCGGTGCGATCGGCCGCCTCGATCCGCGCCTTGTGAAGCGCATCGCGCAGGCGAATCGGACGCGGTTCGCTCGCGGGATTGCTTCCAGTGACTGGCGCCTCGGACACGGCCTACTTCCTCAAACTCGACCGCGATTAACCTATCAGCAACCGCGACGCGCGCAAAGGCCGTTTAAATACAATAGGTTACATAAGAGACAGACGGCCCCACCCGGAAATCCGGATGGGGCCGTCCGTCCTTGGGCACTTTTTCTCGGGAGCCTGACCTCTTTACGGATCCTCGCTCCCAATACCCGGCAACGAGTTCGTTCAGGCCGCGGTGCGATTGGGCTCTTCGACGATCGAGAAGCGAACGCCGGCCTTGTGGCGGCTCTCTTCCGATACTTCGCGCCAGCAATCTTCCGCTTCCTTGCGCGTCTTGAACGGGCCTTTGACCTGGGCCGAGCCTTCCACGAGCTTGTGGAAGTTCATCGAGCCGAACTCACCGCCAATCACCCAGAAATTGCTGCCTGTGGTCATGGTAGTCTCCTGCTGTTACCGTTAGCCGAACTGGTTCATCGTGTTGTGGGCGCCGCCCGCCTTCAGAGCGGCTTCACCGGCGAAATATTCCTTGTGATCGTCGCCGATATCGGAGCCGGCCATGTTCTGATGCTTTGCACAGGCGATGCCCTGCCGGATCTCCTGGCGCTGAACATTCTTCACATAGCCCAGCATGCCCTGCTCGCCGAAATACTCCTTCGCGAGATTATCAGTCGACAGAGCTGCCGTGTGATAGGTCGGCAACGTGATCAGATGGTGGAAGATGCCAGCACGCTTTGCTGAATCGGCCTGGAAGGTACGGATGCGCTCGTCGGCTTCAATGGCCAGCGGCGTATCGTCGTATTCCGGCTTCATCAGGTCGGCCCGATTGTACTTGCTGACATCCTTGCCGGCTTCCTTCATCGCGTCGTAGACCTGCCAACGGAAGTTTAGCGTCCAGTTGAACGAGGGCGAATTGTTGTAGGCCAGCTTCGCGTTCGGAATGACCTCGCGAATGCGGTCAACCATCTTGGCGATCTGCTCGATATGCGGCTTCTCGGTCTCGATCCACAGCAGGTCGGCACCGTTCTGCAGCGAGGTGATGGAGTCGAGCACGCAGCGATCTTCGCCCGTGCCGGCGCGGAACTGATAGAGGTTGCTTGCAAGCCGCTTCGGACGCATCATCTTGCCGTTGCGGTTGATGATGACATCGCCATTCCTGGCGTTGGCGGCTGTCACTTCCTCGCAATCCAGGAAGCTGTTGTACTGATCGCCGAGGTCGCCGGGCTTGTGGCTCACGGCGATTTGCTGCGTGAGACCGGCACCCAGCGAGTCGGTGCGGGTCACGATGATGCCGTCTTCGACGCCCAGTTCGAGGAAGGCATGGCGGCAGGCCCGGATCTTCGCCAGGAACACCTCATGCGGCACAGTCACCTTGCCGTCCTGGTGGCCGCACTGCTTTTCGTCGGAGACTTGATTTTCGATCTGCAGAGCGCACGCACCTGCTTCGATCATCTTCTTTGCGAGCAGATAGGTCGCCTCCGCATTGCCGAAACCAGCGTCGATGTCGGCGATGACGGGCACGACATGCGTCTGGAAGTTGTCGATCTTTTCGATCAACGCCTTTTCCTTCGCCTGGTCGCCTGCCTTGCGAGCGGCGTCGAGGGCGCGGAAGGTATCGTTGAGCTCACGGGAGTCCGCCTGACGGAGGAAGGTGTAGAGCTCTTCGATCAGCGCCGGCACCGAGGTCTTCTCGTGCATCGACTGATCGGGCAGCGGTCCGAACTCGGAGCGAAGCGCGGCGATCATCCAGCCGGAGAGATACAGATAGCGGCGATCGGTCCTACCGAAATGCTTCTTGACCGAAATCAGCTTCTGCTGCGCGATGAAGCCATGCCAGCAACCGAGCGACTGGGTGTACTTGGTGGGATCGGCGTCATAGGCAGCCATGTCGCTGCGCATCAGCGCCGCGGTGTACCGCGCGACGTCCAGGCCGGTCTTGAAGCGGTTCTGCAGACGCATGCGCGCCACGGCTTCGGCGGTGACGCCGTTCCAGGTCGGCTGGGTCTTGAGGAGCGCCTCAGCAGCTCCAACCTCGCTCAGATAGGAAGCCGGTCCCTGGATAGCCCGGTCACTGATGCCGCGTGGCTGGTAGTTCATGTGCGTGATCCTTTCGGTGACGACAAATCTGCAGCGTTTGCCTTCGCCACTCTTGTCTCTCATCAACATTCTTGACAGTGCATTGCGAAATGCGTGGCGAGAGCTAAACGCGAATCCGATTAATTCGTATAGATGGCTTGTCTTTGATTGATGATGTCATGTAACATATGAACTTGTAATAGATGTCACTTTGTCAAATTTGTCACAAAATAGGTCAGCTAGGCTGCCATGCCTTCCGATAGCGGCAAAAAGCTCTTTGTCGGCCCGCGTTTCCGGCGGATCCGCCAGCAATTGGCGCTGTCGCAGACCCAGATCGCCGAGGGGCTCGGCATTTCGCCCAGCTATGTCAACCTGATCGAGCGCAACCAGCGCCCGGTCACCGCGCAGATCCTGCTCCGCCTCGCCGAAGCCTACGATCTCGATTTGCGCGATCTCGCCACCGCCGACGAGGACCGCTTCTTCGCCGAGCTCAACGAGATCTTCTCCGATCCGCTGTTCCGGCAGATCGACCTGCCGAAGCAGGAGCTGCGCGATCTCGCCGAACTCTGTCCCGGCGTCACCCATGCGCTGCAGCGGTTGTACGCGGCCTATACCGAGGCACGGCAGGGCGAGACGCTGGCGGCGGCGCAGATGGCTGACCGCGAGGAAGGCTCGCGCTTCGAGGCCAACCCGATCGAGCGCGTGCGCGAACTGATCGAAGCCAACCGAAATTATTTCGGCGAGCTCGAGCAGGCCGCCGAAACCATACGCGACGAGCTGAACGTGCCGGCCGAGGGGCTCTATGCCGCACTTGCCGCGCGGCTGCGCGAAAAGCACTCGATCGTCACCCGCATCATGCCGGTCGACGTGATGCGCGAGACGCTCCGCCGCTTCGACCGCCATCGCCGCCAGCTCCTGATCTCCGAGCTCGTCGATATTTCGAGCCGCACCTTTCAGCTCGCCTTCCAGGTTGGCCTCGCCGAATGCGGCGGCGCACTCGAAACCATCATCGGCCGCGCCGGCAAGCTCGATGACGCGCCGCGAAGGCTCTACCGCATCACGCTTGCGAATTATTTCGCGGCCTGCGTGATGATGCCCTACCAGGCCTTCCATGCCGCGGCAGAAGCCTTGAGCTATGACGTGCATGTGCTGGCGCAGCGTTTCAATGCCGGCTTCGAGCAGGTCTGTCACCGCCTCACCACCCTGCAGCGGCCGAACGCGCGCGGCATCCCCTTCTTCCTGTTGCGCGTCGACAATGCCGGCAATGTCTCCAAGCGCTTCTCTTCCGGCACCTTCCCGTTCTCGAAGTTCGGCGGCACCTGTCCGCTCTGGAACGTGCATTCGACCTTCGACACGCCGGATCGCCTGTTGAAGCAGGTGATCGAATTGCCCGACGGCACGCGCTATTTCTCGATCGCACAAGTCGTGCGCCGTCCCATTGCGCCACATCCGCTGGGCGAGCCGCGCTTTGCGATCGGCCTGGGGTGCGAAATCCGCCACGCCGCAAAACTGATCTATGCGACCGGCCTGGATCTGGAGAAGACCGAGGGCACGCCGATCGGCGTCAACTGCCGGCTCTGCGAGCGCGAGAATTGCAGCCAGCGCGCCGAGCCGCCGATCACGCGGACGCTGATCCTCGACGAGAACACGCGGCGGGTGAGTTCGTTCGCGTTTTCCAATGCGCGGGAGTTGTGACGGGATCCGCAAGGTGGGTTAGCCGCAGGCGTAACCCACCATGCTTCAGCGCTCGGGATCGGTGGGTTACGCTTCGCTAACCCATCCTACGATTTCGTCTTAATCCTGCAGCGCGAACGCCTTGCACCAGCCGTCCTTGCTGACCTCGCCCTCGACCACCTTGCAGGCGTTCGGCGCCTCGAACAGCGAGCACAGGCCGCAGCTATAGATGCCGTTCGGCTTGTCCTGATATTCGGCCTGCGCGCGCGTCATCTTGTCGGCGGCCTGCGCCGTGGCGATGCGCAACAGCAGCGCGCCCGATGTTCCCTGGAGGATGGCGCCGATCGCGGCACGGCGCGACCAGCGAACCCGCTTCTCGACCATTCGCGTTTCCCGCGTTTTTCGCCCGTTATTTTCCGGCCGCATTCATCATGCGGCCAAATCGCGCGCAGGGAAACAGACTGGCACCGGGTGCAGCTGAAGAAGAACCGGGCGGCGCTGAAGCAGCTCGAGGTCGCGCGCTTCACCGTCGGCCACGACAAGCTCGGCGAGACCCAGAAGACGATCGACGGGCTCTCGCGCAAGGTCGCGGAGTCCGAGAAATGCATCTCGGCCTATGAGCAGCAGAAGCGGCGTCCGCTCGGCACTGATTTCCGCAGCCTCACCAATGTCAGCTGGGGCAACTGGAACGCGCATACCAACAGCCAGCGCTAAGCGCGCGCCGGCACAAGCGGCTCTCTCGCCTCATCCTGAGGAGCCGCGTAAGCGGCGTCTCGAAGGATGAGGCCGATATCGGGGCCTCATGGTTCGAGACGGCGCATTCGCGCCTCCTCACCATGAGGGATTGATGCAGTAGGATAGCCCCGCCTACATGCCGTGGCTTTCAAAGACTTTCTTGCACGACGCGCTGAGCCGGGCGCGGTTCTGCTGCAGGCAGGCCTGAACCGCGCCGTCATTGCCGAGATCCTTCCGGCAAAAACGCTGGGCGTCGCGGGTGCAGGCATTCTGCTCCTGCGGCGTGCCGGAATGCTGCGCCAGCGCGAGCGGGACATTCGCGATCAAAAGCATCGATATAAAAGCGAGCCTCTTCATCACGCACCTCACTTGGACACCTTACTTGGGCAGGGAAGCGACGGTGACCGGCAGGCCGGCGTCGTTCGCCGACCTCTGTTCGATGAAAGCCCGCGCACTCGCCAGCATCAGCACCACAAAGGCAAACGTCATTGCGGCCGTGACCAGCTGGTTGGCTTCGTTCATGGGCGTTCCTGGATTGTTTTATGGGCGTTCCGGGAAAAAGAACCCGCCCGGCATGCAAAGGTTCCGCGGCGAGGAAGATAGCTCGCAGGCCGGTTTTCCTGTTCAAGATGTCAAACAGCCGCCCCGTCATTGCGAGCGATATCAATTGCGAAAGCCGCTCAGCTGCGCACTCCGGAAACGGCTCATGCGCGCGGGGTGATCTGCAATTCCAGGAGCGCCATCCGCTGCAAAATGGCCGGATCGCGCTCGCCGGCTTGCGCCGTGCGCAGGATCAACTCCGCAAGCAGGTTGACCTGGGTTGAGCTCACCGGATGCGGCAACGTCGCGACCGAGGCATCGAGCGCTTCGGTCATCGCGTTGACGATCTCCGGCACGAAAGTGGCGTCCGAAAAATCTTTCATCGCATCACCACGTGATCGGCTGGGTCGCAGGGAGAACTTCCACACGCGCCGCTGGTTCCAACAGAACTGTGCGGGCAATTCAAGAGCCCGGGCGCAACAAGACTCCATCAACCCCTCGATACCGCCGCCGCCCGAGCGCCGCAGCCATGGTGTGACCAACTCGCCCGCGGCCTCTACGCCTAGTGGCGTTGCGAAACGCGGCGCTCGGCGCTGTAATCATCAGCCATGGGCTCGAGGTCACGCCAATCCGCCTTTCATGGCCGGTTGATCGGCGCGAAAATCCGCGCGCAGTCGGCGCGCGAGGCGGCGGCCAAGGCCCTCCGCGAAGCCGACCGTGCCGAGGCCGAAGCCTGGTCGATCCGCATGGAAGGTTATGGCGGACCGGCGCAGCCTTCGCCCACCATCGGACAATGCCTCAATGGCGGACTTGGCTGGCTCGAGGTGGAGTGCAACCGCTGCAAGACCCGCGCGAGCCTGCCGCTGGAGGAAATCCGCCGCCCGCGCGACACGCCGGTATGGAAGCTCGAAGCGTCCTTGAAATGCCGCACCTGCCGCAAGGGCCATCACGCCCCGCCCGTGCATATGATCAAGCTCACCGAACGGCGCGAGATAACGCGGTATCTGTGGGTGCATCCGGATGAGGAGGATCACTGAGCCCGGTCGGGCCGCCCTGTTGTGGTCAAGAAACGGCGGATTAATTGTGCTACCGTAGGCTGCGCTTGGCTGGCATAATTAAAAGAGCATTCAATTGCAATCGTCCCGGCGGCTTTGTTCATCGGTCATGGCGGCCTCCGTATTGGCGGTCCTTGCATTTGGGAAGGCTCTGGCCGACCCCGCGAATGGCGTCGCTTCAGGCGAGGCTCAGGCCACCGCGCAGGAACCGGCTCCGATCCTGGACGCCATGTGGGTCTGCAGTGCTTCGGGCTCGGCCGGCGAGCCGAGAGATTCGCTTCCGGCAGAAATCAGCACGCAATTGAGCCTTCAGGACAACCGAATTGAGGGGCAGGATTGGTCAGGCCAGGATCTCGCCGGAAAAAACTTCCGGGGCAAAGTGCTCGTGCATGTCTCGCTGAAGAATGCGAAGCTTCGGAAGGCGGATCTGTCCGGGGCGATTATCTGCGGCAGTGATCTCAGCGGGGCAGACCTCACCGGCGCCAAGCTCGAACGAGCCTTGATCGCCGGCGGCACCAGGCTCGACGGCTCCAACCTCACCAACGCATCGGCGCACAGGCTGATCGTCGCCGACGCCACGTACGAAAATCTCAGGATCGAGGGTGCCGATCTGCGTGACGCTCGTTTTGTCTGTGAGGGTGAACTATCGCGTTGCCTTACCAAAAGCGGAAGTTTCGCCAGCATGACGGGGGCTGACTTGAGAGGTGCGACAGTGGAGCATCTCTGGCCCCCCGCGCCGGGACTGGGCTCGGCTCATCTAGCCGGCATGAGCACGCCGCTCGAAGCGAATGTTCAGGAGAATTATCTCGAATTGGCGAGCGGTGTCGGTCCAGGCGGACAGATGGCGTTCTTTCCGCCTTATGGATACTCCGGCAGCCGCGCCGAATTCAGCGCGGAGGAGCTGACCGAAATCCCCGCCATGATCGCGCAAATGCAGGCAGCCTCCGTGCATCCGAGCTTCGAATGCTCCCAGGCCCGCGGCAGCGTCGAGAAGGCCGTTTGCGGCGATCCCAGGCTCGCAGCCCTTGACGCCGCGCTGAACTGGCTCTGGGGCAAGCTCAAGCATACGCCGGCGTTGAATGCAGCCCAGAAAAAGTGGCTTTCAACTCGCGCGACCTGCGCGCCGGCAGATCGCAGCCCGTCATCCGGCGATTACTTCGAAGAATTTCTTCGGCCGGAATGGTTCGCGCCACCGCCAAACCCGACTGGATGCATCGGCATGGCCTATATCCGGCGCATCAAGGAGCTTGCACCACAATCCTCGTTACCCGCGGTCCGAAGCGGAACGTACACGACCGATCCACCATTGGAGTTGCCGCAGGGCAAGGCATCCGCCCTTGCACTGAAATACCTCAAAGCCCGCGGTTACCGACAGGACGAAATCGCCGTCGAGAATTGGGGAGGTGGAGTCGGGAAGATCGCGGGTGAAGGCACTTGGGCGAACGGTCACATGTGCGGCTTTGAGTCATCCGAGCAAGACACAAAACGTACCGGCTCCCGCGTCCAGATCTTCGAAGACGCGGAGCATCGCGACGAGAAATACAGCGTCAGCTTTATCATCACCCCGCAGGTCGCGATCTGGGTTGGAGGTGCGCATCAATTTCAATGCGGTGCCCGGGGCGGATGGTCGGTCGCCTATTTCCGGCAACCAGACAAGCTATTCTCGGCGGTAGCGAAGCCCGAGCGGAAGGCTGACTAAGCCGCCGCAGATCGGCGGGCCAAGTCGGCGACGGCGCAGTCACTACAGGAATTTGACGCCAAAAGTGCTCTCGCGGCGCCAGACCACTTCGCAGGGCTGGCGGCGGTCATGGCTTGCCACCAGCGCAAGCTCGAAGGTGTCGCCGACATCGAACTCGGCATCGACCTCGATCTTGGCGCCACCGGGCGCCACGTCGAGCACGGAGCACTCCCGCCGGGTCGCGCCATCGTCGCACGTCAACCAGGCCGGGCGGCCGTTCATCTGCCGTCGCGGTTCGCGCTGGACTTTGGGCCTTCGCTCTAGCACGGTCATGCTGACCTTCCCTGTTGCAGCGGCCACCACACTAAGGTCGATCCCGTAAAGCCCGGCTTAGCGCATCGCCTCGAAATTTAGCTAAAGGCGCAACCTGCCGGTCGTCGAGCCGACCAGGTTCGAGTTCATCATCAACTTGAAGGCCGCCAGGGCGCTCGAGCCAGCGAACCCGCCAGGGATCCCCGCCATCGCCGACGCGGTGTCGAGTAGAGCGCGCTTTGCCCCGATTTCCTTTCACGACAGTTTCGGTTATGCCGGGACAGGATTTGCGCAGGAATCGGGGACCTTGATGCCGGCCTCTTCAACTGGAATGCGAGCGGCGATCACAGTGATTACTGGCGTTCTCGCGCTGTCGTCCGCGGCCTCCGCGCAACAACTCCTGCCGGCACCGACGCGGCCGGCAACCGTAGCCAGGCCCGCCGGGCCAGCGGCACCCAGGCCGCCGGGCGTTGCCACAGCATCCTCGCCGCGCGCAGCCTCCTGCCACAATGGCGCGAGCTTTGATCGCTTCCTCACTGAGCTGAAACAGCAGGCGGCGGCGCAGGGCGTGTCGCAGCGCGCGCTTGGCGAGGCCGGCCCCTACCTCGTCTACGACCAGGGCATCGTCAACCGCGACCGCGGCCAGCGCGTGTTCGGGCAGATCTTCACCGAGTTCGCCGGCCGCATGGCCGCGAATTACCGCATGCAGAACGGACAGCAGCACATCAAGACCTATTCGGCCGCGTTCGCGCGCGCCGAGAAGGAATATGGCGTGCCGCCGGCGGTGATCGCCGCGTTCTGGGGGCTGGAGAGCGATTTCGGCGCCAACATGGGCAGCCTGCCGACGCTGCGCTCGCTGGTGTCGCTGGCCTACGACTGCCGACGCAGCGAGCGCTTCCAGAACGAGACCATCGCGGCGCTGAAGGTGATCGAGCGCGGCGATCTCTCGCCGGAGGAGATGATCGGCTCCTGGGCCGGCGAGCTCGGGCAGACGCAATTTTTGCCGACGCATTATTTCACCTATGCGGTCGACTATGACGGCGACGGCCGCCGCAATCTCCTGAGCAGCGCGCCCGACGTGATTGGCTCGACGGCGAACTATATCGCGACCGGATTGAAGTGGCGGCGCGGCGAGCCCTGGCTGGAGGAAGTGCGCGCGCCGCAAAATTTCCCCTGGGACCAGGCTGATCTCACCATCCAGCTGCCGCGCTCGAAATTCGCGCAACTCGGCGTCACCTATGCCGACGGCCGGCCGCTGCCGAACGACAATCTGCCGGCCTCGCTGCTGTTGCCGATGGGTCGGACGGGCCCCGCGTTTCTGGCCTACGCGAATTTCGCGGCCTACACCGAATGGAATAATTCGCTGATCTATTCGACCACGGCCGCCTATCTCGCGACGCGTATCGCGGGCGCCGCGCCGATGCGCCGGCCGGCTGTCCCCATCGCGCAGCTGCCGTTCAACGAGATCAGGGAACTGCAGCAGCTCCTGGTGCGCGCCGGCTACGACGTCGGCAAGGTCGACGGCGTGCTCGGCCAGCAAAGCCGCACCGCGGTGAAGGCGATGCAGGTCAAATACGGCCTGCCGGCGGACTCCTGGCCGACCGCGGAGCTGCTCGCGCGCATGCGCGGCGGGCCCCGCGCGCAGGCGGAGCCGACATTGCCGGCCGCGCGTTAGCGCTTATTTGTAACGCACTCCTGCCGCATACCCTCATCCAGAGAGCATCACATGTCCTTTTACGACGCGACCATTCCCGCCTACCTGCAAATGCTGAACAGCCTTTCCGGCCTGCTCACCAAGGCGGAGGCTCATTGCAAGGCGAAAAACATCCAGCCCGAGGTGCTGCTCGGCGCGCGGCTCTATCCAGACATGCTGCCTTTCGCCAAGCAGATCCAGCTCGTCAGCGATTTTGCCGCCAAGGGTTGCGCGCGGCTGACCCATGGCGAGGTGCCCTCGAGCCCTGACACCGAAAAGACCTTTGGGGAATTGAAGGAGCGGCTGGCAAAGACGATCAACTACGTGAAGTCGTTCAAGCCGGCGCAGTTCGAGGGCGCGGAAGCCAAGGACGTCACCTTCCCGGCCGGGCCCGACCGCAGCATCACCATGACCGGCCAGCAATTCCTGAGCTCGTTCTCGTTCCCGAATCTCTATTTCCACGCCGCCACCGCCCACGGCATCCTGCGCCACAATGGCGTGGAAATCGGCAAGCGCGATTTTCTGGGGGTGGCTTAATCAACCCTCATGGTGAGGAGCACGGCAACGCCGTGCGTCTCGAACCATGAGGCCCCGTCCGTGGCCTCATCCTTCGAGACGCGCGCCAAGAGCGCGCTCCTCAGGATGAGGGGATTCTCCGAATTGCTCCACCAGCAGACAATTCCCTGCCCGCCCCTCCGCTTTCGCAGCAAATTTTCCATTTCGAACGCCGCGCTCGTCACCTCTGCGTGGCACGAATGGCTGTTGCCTTGCGCTATTCACCGCAATGCACAATTGTAGGTAACCCGTCATTTCATCCGGAAAGTCCTCCATGAGCTCCACCAAACTCTTCGAGCCCTACAAGCTTGGCCCGATCACGCTGCCGAACCGCCTGGTGATGGCGCCCTTGACGCGTAACCGCGCGGTGCCGCCCGGCATGGTGCCAAGCCCGCTTGCGATCGACTATTACGGCCAGCGCGCGTCCGCCGGCCTGCTCGTCACCGAGGCGAGCCAGGTCTCGCAACAGGGCATGGGCTATCAGGATACCCCCGGCATCTATTCGAAGGAGCAGGTCGAAGGCTGGCGCAAGGTCACCGACCGCGTGCATGAGCACGGCGGCCGCATCTTCATCCAGCTCTGGCATGTCGGCCGCATCTCGCATACGGCTCTCCAGCCCGGCGGCGGCAAGCCGGTCGCGCCAAGTGCGATCCGCGCCAAGGGCAAGACCTTTGTCAACGGACAGTTCGTCGACGTCTCCGAGCCGCGCGCGCTCGAGCTGGCCGAAATCCCCAGGATCATCGACGACTTCAGGCGTGGTGCTGCGAACGCGCTCGCGGCCGGTTTCGACGGCGTCGAAATTCATGGCGCCAACGGCTATCTGCTCGACCAGTTCGCCAAGGACGGCACCAACAAGCGCACCGATGCCTATGGCGGATCGATCGAGAACCGCGCGAAATTGATGCTGGAGGTCTCGAAGGCGGTGACCGCGGAAGCCGGCGCCGAGCGCACCGGCATCCGCATCTCGCCGGTGACGCCGGCGAATGATGTTTCCGACAGCAATCCGCAGCCGCTGTTCGACTACATCGTCGACGGCCTCGAGGCGCTGAAGCTCGTCTATATCCATGTCATCGAGGGTGCGACCGGCGGCCCGCGCGACATCGCACCGTTCGACTACGCCGACTTGCGTAAGCGCTTCAAGCGCGCCTACATCGCCAATAACGGCTACGACTTCGAGCTCGCGACCAAACAGCTCGCGGCAAATGCGGCGGACCTGATCGCCTTCGGCAAGCCCTTCATCTCGAATCCCGACCTCGTCGAACGCCTGAAGAAAGGCGCGCCGCTCAATGAATGGGACAAGGCGACATTCTATGGCGGCGGCGCCAAGGGGTATACGGATTATCCGACGCTGCAGGCAAAGGAAGCGGCGGAGTAGTTATCTTGTCATTCCGGGGCGCCGCGAAGCGGCGAGCCCGGAATCCATAACCACCATCGTGAGTATGGATTCCGGGCTCGCGCCTTACGGCGCGCCCCGGAATGACGAAGAAAAAAGGCCGGGATCGCTCCCGGCCTTTCGTTTTTGGTTGGCGTAACGGCGAAGCTTACTTCGCCTCGGCGCGCTTCGGCGGGGTTGCCGGCCACGACTTGATCAGCGTGTCGTAGTCGATGGTCTCGCCCTTCGGCTTCTCGTTGGCGAGCTTGCGCTGCGGCGCGATGGTGCCGTCCTTCTGGGCCTTGGCAAACCAGTACTCGGCCAACTCCTTCTTGTGGAGCTTCGGTCCGCAGGCGCCTTGCACGCCGGACTTCTCCAGACGCTCCATCACCAAATCCTGCGCGGCGGCGAGCGCATCCATCGCGGCCTGCGGCGTCTTGTTGCCGGACGACGCATCGCCGATATTCTGCCACCACAGCTGCGCGAGCTTCGGATAGTCAGGCACGTTGTTGCCGGTCGGGGTCCACTGCACGCGCGCGGGCGAGCGGTAGAACTCGATCAGGCCACCGAGCTTCGGCGCACGCTCGGTGAAGGACTTGTCCCAGATATCGAACTCACGGATGAAGGTGAGGCCGACGTGGCTCTTCTTCAGAGACACCGTCTTGGAGACGATGAACTGAAGGTAGAGCCAGGCCGCCTTGCGGCGGTCGGCGGGCGTCGACTTCAGAAGCGTGAGCGAACCCGCGTCCTGATAGCCGAGCTTCATGCCGTCCTTCCAGTACGAGCCGTGCGGCGACGGCGCCATGCGCCACTTCGGCGTACCGTCCGCATTCATCACGGCGATACCGGGCTTCACCATGTCGGCGGTGAAGGCGGTGTACCAGAAGATTTGCTGGGCGATGTTGCCTTGCGCGGGCACCGGGCCGGATTCGGAGAAGGTCATGCCTTGCGCCTGCGGCGGGGCATATTTCTTCAGCCAGTCGAGATATTTGGTGATCGCATAGACCGCCGCGGGACCGTTGACGTCGCCGCCGCGCTCCACGGAAGAGCCGACCGGACGGCAGCCTTCCATGCGGATGCCCCATTCGTCGACCGGCAGGCCGTTCGGGATGCCCTTGTCGCCGTTGCCGGCCATCGACAGCCAGGCGTCGGTGAACCGCCAGCCGAGCGAGGGATCCTTCTTGCCATAGTCCATGTGGCCATAGACCTTGACGCCGTTGATCTCCTTGATGTCGTTGGTGAAGAACTCGGCGATGTCCTCATAGGCCGACCAATTCACGGGCACGCCGAGCTCGTAGCCATACTTGGCCTTGAACTTGGCCTTGTAGTCCGGATTGGTGAACCAGTCGTAGCGGAACCAATAGAGGTTCGCGAATTGCTGGTCGGGAAGCTGATAGAGCTTGCCGTCCGGCGCGGTCGTGAACGACTTGCCGATGAAGTCGTTGACGTCGAGCTGAGGGTCGGTGACGTCCTTGCCCTCGCCCGCCATGTAGTCCGACAGCACGATAGTCTGGCCGTAGCGGAAATGCGTGCCGATCAGGTCGGAGTCATTGATCCAGCCATCGTAGACGTTCTTGCCGGACTGCATCTGGGTCTGCAGCTTCTCGACCACGTCACCTTCCTGGATGATGTCGTGCTTGAGCTTGATGCCGGTAAGTTCGGAGAACGCCTTGGCCAGCGTCTGCAACTCGTATTCGTGAGTCGCGATGGTTTCCGAGACGACGTTGATCTCCATGCCTTTGAAGGGTTCGGCGGCCTTTGCGAACCACTCCAATTCCTTCTTCTGGTCCTCCTTCGACAGCGTCGAAGGCTGGAATTCCGCGATCCACTTCTGGATCGTGGCGTCGTCCGCGGCGCGGGCCGGCGCCGAGACGGCCAGAGACGCGGCAACGATTGCAGCGGCGCTGGACATGGTCAGAAAGCTATTCCTGGTCAATGGACCTTTCCTTCTCCTAAACTGTCGCATATTGTTCCTCCGTTGCAGCGACAAACCCTAACAGGCCCGGGTTGGTCCCGGATCTGGTCTTCTTCGCAAGCTTCAGACCGTGCGGAAAATGAACACGGCCGTGACGAGCGAAATTCCTGTTGCGAGCCACAGGCTCGAAATCTCAAAACCCTCTTCCCCGATCGGCAGCGTCAGAAGCGCATCCGTGCCGACAAAGCCGATCCAGACGAGGTGAATGACCGCGGTCAGGATCAGCGACACGAACAGGCGGTCGCCCCGCGTCGTGGGAATGCGCAGTATTCCGACGCGCTCGGCTTCGGGATAGACCGCGGCGAGATAGGTCATGACCGCAAGCGTGGACGCGAGCAGCACGAAGAAGATCGCGGTCGGGAGCGTCCAGGCCATCCATGCGATGCTCTCCATGGCTTATCCCCCTCCACACGGCGCGGCGGAGCACCCCCTCTCCCCGCTTGCGGGGAGAGGGTTGGGGTGAGGGGGACTCTCCACGAATCCAACTCGTGGAGAGTCCCCCTCACCCGGATTGCTTCGCAATCCGACCTCTCTCCGCAGGCGGGGAGAGGTGAAACGTGGGCTGCGGCTTGACTTGAACATGACTACACCCGGCCAAGCGCGAAGCCGCGCGCGATGTAATTGCGGACGAACCAGATCACGAGCGCGCCGGGGACGATGGTCAGAACGCCGGCAGCCGCCAGCAGGCCCCAGTCCATGCCGGCGGCGGATACGGTGCGCGTCATGATCGCCGAGATCGGCTTGGCCTGGACGGAGGTCAGCGTGCGCGCCAGCAACAGCTCGACCCAGGAGAACATGAAGCAGAAGAAGGCGGCGACGCCGATGCCGCTTGCGATCAGCGGCATCAGGATCTTCACGAAGAAGCGCGGGAAGGAATAACCGTCGAGGAAGGCGGTCTCGTCGATCTCGCGCGGCACGCCGGAGACGAAGCCTTCCAGGATCCACACCGCGAGCGGCACATTGAAGATGCAGTGCGCCAGCGCCACCGCCCATGGCGTATCGAACAGGCCGATCGCCGAATAGAGGTTGAAGAACGGCAGCGCGTAGACCGCGGCCGGCGCCATGCGGTTCGACAACAGCCAGAAGAACAGATGCTTGTCGCCGAGGAAGCGGTAGCGCGAGAACGCGTAGGCCGCCGGCAGCGCCACCGAGATCGAGATGATGGTGTTGATGACGACATATTCCAGCGAGTTGATGTAGCCGGAATACCAGCTCTCGTCGGTGAAGATGCGCCGGTAATGCTGCAGCGTCGGCGCATGTGGCCACAGCGTCATGGTCGAGACGATCTCGCTGTTGGTCTTGAAGCTCATGTTGACCAGCCAGTAGATCGGCAACAGCAGGAAGATCAGGAACAGAGCAAGAATGATGCGGCGGCCCGGAATCGTGCTCATGACGCAACTCCTTCATTGCGCGGCAGCACAAGCGCTGGCTTAAGCTCGGCCGCGGGGCTGGGCTCCGCCGCCGCCTCGCGCTTTGCCAGAGGCTTACGCTCGGCGCCGGCATTGGTCATCACGGTGTAGAACACCCAGCACACGATCAGGATGATGAGGTTGTAGACCAGCGACAGCGCCGCCGCCTTGCCGAGGTCGAACTGGCCGAGCGCGATCTTGACGAGCTCGATCGAGATGAAGGTGGTGGAATTGCCGGGCCCGCCGCCGGTGACGACGAACGGCTCGGTATAGATCATGAAACTGTCCATGAAGCGCAGCAGCACCGCGATCAGCAGCACGCGATTCATCTTCGGCAGCTGGATCGCGGTGAAGACAGCCCAGCGCGAGGCGCCGTCGATCTGCGCCGCCTGGTAATAAGCATCCGGTATCGACTTCAGCCCGGCGTAGCAGAGCAGCGCGACCAGGCTGGTCCAGTGCCAGACGTCCATGACGATGACGGTGACCCAGGCGTCGATGTCGTTGGAGACGTAATTGTAGTCAAGACCAATACCGTTCAGCACATAGCCGAGCAGCCCGATGTCGGGACGGCCAAAGATCTGCCAGATGGTGCCGACCACGTTCCACGGGATCAACAGCGGCAGCGCCAGGATGACGAGGCAGGCCGCGACGGTCCAGCCCTCGCGCGGCATCGACAGCGCGACCACGATGCCGAGCGGCACCTCGATCGCAAGGATCACGAAGGAGAAGAACAGATTGCGCCACAGCGATGCAAAGAAACGACCGCCGAGATCGGTCGAGGGATCGAGCAGCTCCTTGAACCAGCCGACGCCGTTCCAGAAGAACTGGTTGTTGCCGAAGGTGTCCTGCATCGAATAGTTGACCACCGTCATCAGCGGCAGGATGGCGGAGAAGGCGACCACCAGGAAAACCGGCAGCACCAGGAACCAGGCTTTCTGGTTGATGGTCTTGTCCATCAGCCGACCCCCTCGACCAGGATGCTGTCGGCATAGACATGGACGTGCGCGGGGTCGAACACGAGCCCGGCCGTGTTGTCGGGCACGGAAAAGCCCGGCGGCACGCGCGCGGCGAATTTGGTGTCACCGACGCGGACCCGCGCAAACTGGATGCGTCCGAGATCGTCGATGCGTTCGATCGTGGCCGACAGCAGGCCGGACGCGGGCGGCGCCACATCGACGAATTCCGGCCGCACGCCAATTTCGATCTTGGCTCCTGCCGGCAACACGCCGTAATTGCGATGCAGGCCGATGACATGGCCGTCGATGCGCGCCTCGCGACCGTCCACTTGGGCCGGCACGATGTTCATGCCGGGCGAGCCGATGAAGTAGCCGACAAAGGTGTGCGCGGGCTTCTCGAACAATTCGGCCGGCGTGCCGCTCTGCACCACGCGGCCGTCATGCATGACGACGACGGTGTCGGCAAAAGTCAGCGCCTCGGTCTGATCGTGCGTCACATAGATCATGGTGAGGTCGAGCTCGCGGTGCAGCGCCTTGAGTTTTGAGCGCAGCTGCCATTTCAGCTCGGGGTCGATCACCGTCAGCGGCTCGTCGAACAGGATCGCGGCAACGTTGGAACGCACCAGGCCCCGGCCGAGCGATATCTTCTGCTTGGCGTCGGCCGTGAGCCGCGTCGCCTTGCGGTTGAGATTGGGCGTGAGGTCGAGCAGGCGCGCGATGTCGGCGACCCGCTTGTCGATCTCGGCCTTCGGCACGCCACGGTTCTTCAGGGGGAATGCCAAATTCTGCCCGACCGTCATGGTGTCGTAGATGACAGGGAACTGAAACACCTGCGCGATATTGCGCTCTCTCGTCGACCGCAGCGTGACATCGGTGCCGTCGAACAGGATTTTTCCGCGCGAAGGCGTGATGATGCCGGAGATGAGATTGAGCAGCGTGGTCTTGCCGCAGCCGCTTGGGCCGAGCAGCGCATAGGCGCCGCCCTGCCGCCAGGTCATGGTCACCGGCTTCAGCGCAAACGATTCGATCGGTGCGTGGTCGCCGCCGTAGGAATGCGCGAGGTCGACGAGGTCAATGCGGGCCATGCTGCATCTCCCTCATGTTGAACCCGGTGATGCAACGAGGCGCCCCGCCGCATCGAACACGAAGACATTGTCGGGATCGAGCACGGCATCGATCTGCTGGCCCGGCTCGAACTCGTGCACGCCATGCAGCACCGCGACCCAATTCATTAAATCGCGATGCAGATGCACAAAGCTTTCCGAGCCGGTGATCTCGGTCACCGTCACGGTCGCCGGAAACGCATGACGCCCGGCCTGGCCGTTGGCGATCGCCAATTGATGGGCGCGGAAACCGACGCGATAGGCGCCGTCGCTGAGTTTCGCATAGAGCCCCGTGGACGGCGCCGTGACGCCGCCGGCATATTCCACCGCGCCATTCTTCTTCTCGATCGACACCACATTGAGCGGCGGATCGGAAAACACCTGCGCCACGCGAAGCGTGTCGGGATGGCGATAGACCCTCGGCGTCTCGCCGGCCTGCAGCGCCTCTCCTTCCCACATGCAGATGGTGTTGCCGCCAAGCAGCAGTGCCTCCGACGGCTCGGTCGTGGCATAGACAAAGATCGCGCCCGAGGCCTCGAAGATGCGCGGCAGCTCGGCGCGCAGCTCTTCGCGCAGCTTGTAGTCGAGATTGGCGAGCGGCTCGTCGAGCAGCACGAGATCGGCGCCCTTCACCAGCGCGCGCGCAATCGCGGTGCGCTGCTGCTGACCACCGGAGAGTTGCAGCGGCGTGCGCTTGAGGAACGGCTCGAGCCGCAACAGCTTTGCGGCTTCGGCCACGCGCTTCTCGATCTCGGCGCGCGGCTTGCCCTGCACCCGCAGCGGCGAAGCGATGTTCTCGTAGACGGAGAGCGAGGGATAATTGATGAACTGCTGATAGACCATCGCGACCGAGCGCTGGCGCACATCGAAGCCGGTGACGTCCTTGCCATCGACCAGCACGCGGCCGGTGGTCGGCTTGTCGAGGCCGGCAAGCAGCCGCATGATCGAGGTCTTGCCCGACAGCGTTGGTCCCAGCAGCACGCTGAGCGTGCCCTTCTCCAGGGTCAGCGACACGTCGCGAATGGTCTCGATGCCATCGACGGTGCGCGTGACATGGTCGAGCGTGACACTCATGTCCGTCCTCCTGCTTCCAGCAGGGGACTTTCAACCGGAACGCGATGGGCGGCAATCCAACCATCGAGTGCGGCGATTTCGTCCTTGGACAGACGCAAACCCAATTTCGAGCGGCGCCAGACGATGTCTTCTGCGCTCACCGCCCATTCGGCCGACATCAGATAATTCACTTCCGCAGCCGTCAGCGTGGCGCCGAAGGATTCGCCGAGATCGGCCAACGACTTGGCGCTGCCGAGCAGCTTTGCGGCGCGGGTGCCGTAGGCATGCGCCAGCCGGCTGGCATGTTCTTTGGTGAGGAACGGATAGTTGCGCTGCAATTCCGCGGTCAGCGCCGGCAGCGCGGAGACGTCGAGGTCACCGCCGGGCAGCGGCGATTTGCCGGTCCAGCCCTCGCGCGCCTTGGCGCTGCGCAGATAGGGAGACAGACGTTGCAGCGCTTCCTCGGCAAGACGGCGGTAGGTCGTGATCTTGCCGCCATAGATCGAGAGAAGCGGCGCGCCGCCGGGCGTGTCGAGTTCGAACACATAATCGCGGGTCGCAGCCTTGGCTTCGCTGGCGCCGTCGTCATACAGCGGTCGCACGCCGGCATAGTTCCAGACCACGTCATCCGGGTGCACGGGTTTGGCGAGATATTCGCTGACGGAATCGCAGAGATATTTGATCTCTTCCGCCGTCGCCTTCACCTTGGACGGATCGCCGTGATAGTCGCGGTCGGTGGTGCCGATCAGGGTGAAATCGTCCTGATAGGGAATGACAAAGACGATGCGGCCGTCGGCATTCTGGAACATGTAGGCGCGGTCGTGCTCGTAGAGCTTGCGCACAACGATGTGCGAGCCCTGCACCAGCCGCACCTTGGCGCGCGCATTCACCCCGGCGCCGGACCGAAGCACATCCTCGACCCAGGGCCCGCCGGCATTGACCAGCACCCGGGCGCGGATGGTTGCGCGCTGCTTGCTGAGGGTGTTTTCCGTCGTGACCTGCCAGATGCCGTCGTTCTGCCGGATCTCGACGGCGCGGGCGCGGGTGCGGATGTCGGCGCCGCGGTCGGCGGCGTCGCGAGCGTTCAGCACCACGAGCCGCGCGTCGTCGACGAAGCAGTCCGAATATTCGAAGGCGCGCGTGTAGCGGCCGGGAATCAGCGGACGGCCGACCGCATCGTTGGCGAGATCGACCGAGCGGGTCGGCGGCAACAGGTTTCGCCCGCCGATATGGTCGTAAAGGAAGAGGCCGAGGCGGAGCAGCCAGGCCGGACGCAGGCCAGCATGATGCGGCAGCACGAATCGCAAGGGGCGGATGATGTGGGGCGCGATCTGCCAGAGGATTTCGCGCTCGATCAGCGCCTCGCGCACCAAACGAAACTCGTAATATTCGAGATAGCGCAGGCCGCCGTGCACGAGCTTGGTCGACCAGGACGACGTCCCGCTCGCCAAATCATTCATTTCACAAAGGAAAACGGAGTTGCCCCGGCCCGCCGCATCGCGCGCGATGCCGCAGCCATTGACGCCCCCTCCGATGATCGCGAGGTCGTAAATCCGATCCAAAAGACGCTTCCCCGGCGCATCGCCTTCATTTTGGCGATTTAACTTTCGTTTTCGATTAGATCACAACCAAAATCGAAAACAAGGCGAAAGGAGACGAAATAAAGCGAAGGCACAGCCGACGTAGAACATTTACGGGAAGCTTCAGATCTACTATATAGTCACAGTAGTCAAACTAGTCACGAAGGGTTTTGCCGTGGCGAATATCAAAAAGAGCCCCTCCTCGCCGCCACCTGGCGGCGCCTGGACTCTCGCGAGCGCAAAAGCGCGACTGTCCGAGGTGGTCGATCGTGCCCAAACCGGTCCGCAAACCATCACCCGCAACGGCAAACCGACCGCGGTAATCGTCTCCACCGAGGAATGGGCGCGCAAAACCGCGCGCAAAGGGACTTTGGCCGAATTCCTGCTCGCATCGCCGCTGCGCGGCGCCGATCTCGAACTGGAACGCCAAACCGACTCGCCTCGCGACATAACGCTGTGAACCTCCTGCTCGATACCAACGTGCTGTCGGAGGTGCAGCGACCGGCGCCCGACCTGAAGGTGCTTGGCTGGCTTGATACCGTCGACGAGGATCGCGTGTTCATCAGCGTCGCATCGATCGCCGAACTTCGGCGTGGCGTCGCCTTGATGGATGATGGCCGAAGGCGCGCCGCGCTGGCCGCCTGGCTCGCCAACGATCTGCCAGCACGCTTCGGCGAGCGGATCCTGCCGATTGATCACGCGGTGGCCGAGCGCTGGGGCGACCTGATGGCGCAGAGCCGCCGAAGCGGCGTTGCGCTGTCCGTTATGGACGGCTTCTTTGCGGCGACCGCGCTCGCCACAGACCTCACCCTGGTCACGCGCAACGTCGGGGATTTTGCATCATTTGGCGTACCGCTGCGCAACCCCTGGGACGAATAGCTGGATGAGCATGAACCGACCTCAGCGCAACCGCACCACCGGAGCCGGCTCCGGCGCAGAATCCGCGGCAGCATCGTCGATATCCGAGGCCGTCTTCGGCATCGCTTCGATCACCTGGATGCCGCGGCTGTGGCAGATGTTGGCGAGCCCCGCAGGCAATGCGGAGTCGGTCACGAAGGTCTGGATCTGGCTCATATGCGCGATGCGCACCGGGGCGCTGCGGGTGAATTTGGTGGAGTCGGCGACCAGCATGACGCTGCGCGCATTGGCGATGATGGCCTGCGCCACCTGCACCTCGCGATAGTCGAAGTCCAAGAGCGCGCCCTCCTCGTCGATCGCTGACACGCCGATGATGGCGTAATCGACCTTGAACTGGCCGATCAGCTGCGTCGCGGTCGAGCCGACCACGGCGCCGTCGGCGCGGCGCACCGCGCCGCCCGCGACCACCACCTCGATGCGCGGATAACGGTAGAGCAGCATCGCGACATTGAGGTTGTTGGTGATGACGAGGAGATCCTCATGCAAGGTCAGCGCGGCTGCGACCTCTTCCGTCGTGGTGCCGATATTGATGAAGAGCGAGCAGCCGTTCGGGATCAGGGCTGCTGCGGCAGCGCCAATCGCCTTCTTCTCCTCGGCGGCGACGAAGCGGCGCGCCTCATAGGCGAGGTTTTCCACGCCGGAGGCGATCATGGCCCCGCCATGGATGCGCGTCAGCGCGCGCTGCTCGCAGAGATCGTTGAGGTCCTTGCGGATGGTCTGCGCCGACACCTCGAAGCGCCGCGCGAGGTCCTCCACCAGCACGCGGCCCGAGGCGCGCGCGATGTTGAGGATTTCGGTCTGGCGGTGCGAGAGTCCGGCCATGGCGGCGCCCCCTTGAACGAGGCACCAAAGTTAGCGACGGTTTGGCCGCGCGGTCAACGCGCCAGACGGGCCTTTTCGCACCGCGGCAGCCATGGATCCCGAATAGAGTTAAGGCGCAGCCACCCTCCTCGTCATTGCGATGGGCGTTCCGGATTTACGAGTACACGCCCTAGGCGGCGTTCAGGTCCTCGTTGGCGAGCCGAGCGGCCGCGCGCTGGGCGTCGGCCACGTGGCGGAACAGCTTTCCATCCAGCCGATAAAACGGCCGCATGGCGGCGAAAAAGCGATAGCCACTGGCGTCGCGAACCACGATGCCGGCGGCCTGCGAGGAAACTTCGATGATGTAGGAATTTGGCATTTGCCCGGTCTCAATTCCTTTAGCCCGGGCGAATAACGGGGTTGGTGCCCAATCGTTCCTCACACGGACGCGTCAGAGGGTGCTGCGGCAAATCGGCAGAAAGGTGGGGAGGAAAAGGCGCGCTTGTGCCGCTCTCGGGCCATTCCGGGGCGCAACAAAAAAGGGTAGGCAAAGCGCAAGCGCGTCTTTGCCCGCCCTGCGAATAGCGACGGTCGCTACGTCGTCAGCAGCTCGCCGCCCTGCCTGATCGGCTGCGGATGGCCCTGCTCGTCGATCGAGACATAGGTGAAATTGCCGTCGGTCACCAGGATCGCCTGCGTCTCCTTGCGCCTGACAACCCAGGCTTCGAGATGCACTGATATCGAGGTGCGGCCGACGCGCACGAGCCTGCCATAGACCGAGACGAGATCGCCGACATAGACCGGCTTTCGGAAATTCATCGCCTCGATCGCGACCGTGACATTGCGCGATTTCGTGACCTTCGAAGTGAACACGCCGCCGGCGATGTCCATCTGGCTGAGCAGCCAGCCGCCGAAGATGTCACCATTGCCGTTAGTATCCGCCGGCATCGCCAGCGTGCGGATGCAGAGCTCGCCCTGCGGCTCGGTCTCCGTATTCGGCGGCGCATGCACATGCGTGTCGGTCATTACTTGAAAGTCTCCCAGCCGGCATCGGGCGCAAAGCGTCCGCCGAATTTTTCGGCCAATGCGCGCAAGGTCGAGACGACATTCTCGACACCGCGCGTGCGCGCGTAACTCAGCGGCCCACCGCGGAACGGCGCGTAGCCGGTGCCGAAGATCATGGCGCCGTCGACCACATCGGCATTGTCGACGATGCCTTCGCGCAAACAGGCGACGCAGACATTCGACATCGGCAGCACCAGGCGGTCGATCATCTCGTCGGTGACGCGCGGTCCGGTTTCGGGCAGCGGACCTTTCTCCGCCTTGCCGTCCTTCCAGCTATAAAAACCCTTGCTGGTCTTGCGGCCAAGCTCGCCCCTGGTGACCTTGTCGCGCAGCCAGGCCGGCGTCGGCGGCAGGCTCTCGCCGAATTTCGAGCGCAGCATGTCGCCGACATCGAGGCAGATATCGAGCCCGACCTGGTCGGCGAGCTCGATCGGCCCCATCGGCATGCCGAACTTCTCCGCCGCTTGATCGATCAGGCGCTGGTCGATCTTCTCGTCCAGCATCACCATCGCCTCGAGCATGTAGGGCGTGAGCGCGCGGTTGACGAGGAAGCCGGGCGAGCTTTTCACCGGCAACGGCAGGCGGTCGATGGCGCCGACAAAGGCGCGTGCTTCCTTGAGCAGCACTTCGTCGTTGCCGTCATGGCTGACGACTTCGACGAGCTGCAGCCGCGACACCGGATTGAAGAAGTGCAGACCGAGCAGCCGCTCCGGCCGCTGCAGGGTGGTGCGCAAATCCTGCAGCGGGATGCTGGAGGTGTTGGTCGCGAGAATCGCGCCCGGCTTCATCCTGGGCTCGAGGCCGGCATAGACCTTCTGCTTCAGCTCCAGCTTTTCCGGCACCGCCTCGATGATGAGATCGGCATTGCGCACGCCCTCGCCGTCCATGTCGGGCGCGAGGCGGTCGAGCGCGTCGCGCACTTCCGTGGGCTTGCGGATGATTTTTCCGAACAGCTCGGCGGCACGCCTGATCGCGCCCGCGATCGGCTCAGGCTTCATGTCGGCCAGCGTGACGCGCATCCCTTCATTGGCGCACCAAGCCGCGATGTCGCCGCCCATCGCGCCGGCGCCGATGACGTGGACATGCGCGACCTTGTTGCCGCTCCCTGCGAGCTTCTTCATCTCGTCGCGCAGGAAGAAGACGCGGATCAGGTTTTGCGCGGTCGGCGTCACCATCAGATGCGCGAACGAGCTCTTCTCGGCTGAGAGCATCGCGGCCTTGTCGCCACCATGCTTCTCCCAGAGGTCGATCAGGCCGTAGGGCGCGGGGTAATGTTCCGCGGGCGCGGTCTTGGCCGCTTCGCGGCGCATGCGCGACGCGAGGAAGCCGCGCGCGGCGCCGGAATTGAGAATGGTGTTGAGGTATCCGGGCCGCGCGCGTTTGAGCCGGCCGAACACGGCGTCCTTCACGGCATTTTTCACATGCCGCTCCTGCACGATGGCATCGACCAGGCCCAGCGCCTTCGCACGGCGCGCATCGATATTGCGGCCGGTGAGCATGAGTGTCATCGCCTGCACGGGATTGACCAGGCGCGTGAAGCGCGCCGTGCCGCCAAGGCCCGGATGCAGGCCGAGCATCACCTCGGGGAAACCGAAGCGCGCGCCGTCGATCGCGATTCGCATCTGGCAGGCCAGCGCGACTTCAAGCCCGCCGCCGAGACAGAAGCCGTGGATCGCGGCGACGCTCGGCACACGCAGTGCCTCCAGACGATCGATCACCGCGTGAGCACGACCAATTGTCGTCTCGACCACCTGCGGATCGGTCGCGCCGCGAAACTCGTTGACGTCGGCCCCGGCGATGAAGCCCGACTTCTTCGCGGAGCGAATGACAAGGCCGGCCGGGCGCTGGCTTTCCAGCTCACCCAAAATCTTGTCGAACTCTTCCATCACATCCGACGACAGCGTATTGGCGCTGGCGCCCTCGCGGTCGAACAACAGCCACGCAATGCCGTCGGTATCGCGGGTCAGCTTGAAATGACGATAGGGGCCTGCGGCGTCCGGCTTCGGGCCGAGCGCGAGCACGCGGTCATCGAGAACGTTCAGAACCCTCGATTCCATGGTCACACCGCCTCGATCAACATCGCCCCGCCCAGCCCGCCGCCGATGCATTCGGTGGCGATGCCGCGCCGCGTGCCGAGCCGCTTCATCGCGTTGATCAGATGCAGCACGATGCGGTTGCCCGAGGTGCCGACGGGATGGCCGAGGCTGATGGCACCACCATCGACATTGAGCTTGGACTGGTCGATCTGGCCCGCCGCGCCGTCGAGGCCGAGAATCTCCTTGCAGAATTTCTCGTCGTTCCAGGCGGCGAGACAGCCGAGCACCTGTGTGGCAAAGGCCTCGTTCAATTCCCAGGTCTCGATGTCCTGCAAGGTCAGATCGTTGCGCTTCAAGAGCGCGGTCGCCGACAGCACCGGGCCGAGCCCCATGATCGATGGATCAAGCGCGGACCATTGGCTATCGATGATCGCGGCCTTCGGCTGCAGGCTGTGTTTCGCGACCGCCTCTTCCGAGGCAAGGATCACCCAGGACGCGCCATCGGTGATCTGCGAGGAATTGCCGGCGGTGACCTGCCCCCATGGCCGCTCGAACACCGGCCGCAGTTTCGCCAGCGTCTCCGGCGTGGAGTCCGGGCGAACGCCGTCGTCATGGTCATAGAATTTGCCGTCGCGCGCAAAAGCGGTCTCGACCTCGCCTTTCAGAAAGCCTTCCTTCTGCGCATTCGCCAGCCGCCGATGGCTTTCGGCCGCGTAAGCATCCGACTGCTCGCGGGTGACGCCGAAGAGATGGCCGACGACTTCTGCGGTCTGGCCCATGTTCAGTTCGGTGATCGGATCGGTGAGCCCGCGCTCGAGGCCGATGATCGGCTTGAAATATTTCGGGCGCGCTTTCAGCATCGCCATGATTTTCGCGCCGATGCCTCTCGCGCCGGCGAGGCCTGCAAACCAGCGCACGCCCTGTGCCGGCCAGACCAGCGGCGCGTAGCTCAACGCCTCGGTGCCGCCGGCCAGGATCAGGTCGGCTGCGCCTTCGCGGATATAGCGATAGCCCGTGTCGATCGACTGCATGCCGGAGCCGCAATTGATCTGCACGGTGAAGGCGACCATGGCCTCGCCCATGCCGAGCCGAAGTGCCGCGACCCGCGCGGGGTTCATCTCATCGGCAATGACGTTGACGCAGCCGAGGATGACCTGGTCGAAGGCGATGGGCGCAAAAGGCTGGCGCGCGAGCAGCGGCCGGCCGCATTGCACGGCGAGATCGACCGGGGTGAACGGCCCCGGGCCGGAGCGCGCTTTCAGGAACGGCGTCCGGCTGCCGTCGACGATAAAGACTGGTCGCGCCATCAGCTCGCCGCCCTCTGCTCACCCAATTCCTGGAAGAACTGATGCACATCGGCCGGCTTCTTGTAAATCGGCGACAGCGCCTCGGGCGCGAAATCGTCGACCTCGATGACCTTTGCCACCGCCGCGTGCGCTTCCGCGAGCCGGCCGGCTTCGGCCTCGGTGATGACGCCTTTCCTGACGGCTTCCTTCGGGTCATGCAGATGTGCGGCGTGCATCCTCTTCGCGGCATCCTCGCAAGCCGTCACCAGCGCAAAGGCCTTTTCCAGCCGCGCCCGGCCGCCGTCATCCTCGACATGCGAGAGATCTGCCGTCAGCCGTTCGCGCGCCGCTGACGGTTCGAGGATGAGCTGCGCGCATTGATGCACGACGCGATCGGAAGGACCGAGCACGCGCGCGCCAAACGGCTGGATCACGAACTTCAGGATGGCCGCCACAAAGCGGTTCGGCAGGTTGGCGAGGATCTCGGCGAAGCGGTTCTCGATGGTCTTGAAACCCGCCGCCATGCAATATTCCAGCGCGGCAAAATCCTCCTTCTGCCGGCCCTCGTCCTGCCATCGCTTGGCCGCGGCAGAAAGCAGATAGAGCTCGGAGAGGATGTCGCCAAAGCGCGCCGACAGCATCTCCTTGCGCTTGAGCGCTCCGCCGAGGGTGAGCAGCGCCATGTCGGCGCAGAGCGCGAAGCTAGAGGCATAGCGCGAGAGCTGGCGATAGAAGCGCGTGGCGTCGCCGACCTCGGGCACGGACGTGAAGGCGCCGAAGGTCCAGTTCCGGCCGAAAGCGCGGAACAGTGTCGCAAAACTGTGCCCGACATGTTTCCAGAACGCCTTGTCGAAGGCGTCCAGTCCCTTGTCGTGGTCCTGCTCGCGCAGCGCGTTCATCTCGTCGAGCAGATAGGGATGCGCGCGGATCGCGCCCTGCCCGAATACGATGAGATTGCGGGTGAGGATATTGGCGCCCTCCACCGTGATGCCGACCGGCACCGCGCGGTAGAGGTTGCCCATGTAGTTCTGCGGGCCGTCGATCACGGCCTTGCCGCCATGGATGTCCATGGCGTCGTCGATCGCAAACCGCATGCGCTCGGTCGCCTGCAGCTTCATGATGCCGCTTATGACGGCTGGATGATGCCCGGCGTTGAGCGCCGCGCAGGTGAGCCGCCGCGCGGCGTCGAGCATATAGGCGGTCGCCGCGATGCGCGCCAGCGGCTCCTCTATGCCTTCGAACTTCGAGATGGAAATGCCGAACTGCTCGCGGATGCGGGCATAGGCGCCGGTGGTGCGCGCGGCATAGGCCGCGCCCGCCGCGGAGAGCGACGGCAGTGAAATGCCGCGGCCGGCGGCGAGCGCCGTCATCAGCATCTTCCAGCCTTGTCCCAGTCGCTCCTGCCCGCCGATGATGTAGTCGAGCGGAATAAAGACGTCGCGGCCCCGGTTCGGGCCGTTCTGGAACACCTGCATCGACGGCAGATGGCGATGGCCGATCTCGACGCCGGGCAGATGGGTCGGGATCAGCGCGACGGTGATGCCGAGTTCTTCCTTCTGGCCTACGAGATGATCGGGATCATAGGCCTTGAAGGCGAGGCCGAGCAGCGTCGAAACGGGACCGAGCGTGATGTAGCGCTTGTGCCAGTTGAGCTTGAGGCCAAGCACTTCCTTGCCTTCGAAATTGCCCTTGCAGATGATGCCGCTGTCGATCATCGAGGCGGCATCGGAGCCCGCTTCCGGGCTGGTCAGGCCGAAGCAGGGAATGTCGCGGCCGTCGGCCAAGCGCGGCAGCCAGCGCTCCTGCTGCTCCTTCGTGCCAAAGCGCATCAACAGTTCGCCCGGCCCGAGCGAATTCGGCACCATCACGGTGACGGCGGCGGCGAGCGAGCGGGTGGAAATCTTGCGCACGACTTCGGAATGCGCGTAAGGCGAGAAGCCGAGCCCGCCATGCTCCCTGGGGATGATCATGCCGAAGAATTTCTTCGCCTTGATGAAGTCCCAGGCTTCCTTTGGCAGGTCGCGCCATTCCCAATTGATCTTCCAGTCGTCGAGCATGGCGCACAGCTCGTCGACGGGCCCGTTGAGGAAGGCTTTTTCCTCGTCGGTCAGGGTCGCCTGCGGAAACGCCAGCAGTTTTGACCAATCGGGATCGCCGGTGAAGAGATCGGCGTCCCACCAGATGTCGCCGGCTTCCAGCGCCTCGCGCTCGGTGTCGGACATCGACGGCAAGACGCCGCGGGCCCAGGAGAAAATCGGCTTGGTGATGTAGTCGCGGCGGAAGCTCATGGCGGTCCTCTCCGGGTCGGGGGCTGGGGAGCGCGGCAGCAATTCTCTATTGTTGGCGCATGATCCTATCGGAAAACCGGTTTCCACTTTTCCGGATCATGCGTTCGGTCGGCCTTGCACCTTACTTTAGCGGAAAGCGTGAAGATAAGCGTGACGCTTTAGGTTGAAAATAAAGCGAAATTGAACGGCTAACGATAACTGCAGCAACGGAATTCCGTTCCGAACGGCCGGGCTTCCTTGTCCCGGACGCGGTGCAGCGCTTCTTTAGCGGTGCACCGTAGAGCCGGGACCCACGGCCGGAGCTTGGACCCCGGATCAGCAGCGCACCACGCCGAAGCATAGCGCGTCTTAAGACGCGCGTGAACGCGCTGACGGCGCTGCGCAGCATCCGGGGAACGAAGAAGAGAGAGATCAGTCCGGCCGGACCATCTCGAACATGTTTTCCGGCTTGATCTCGAAATAGTCGCCCTTGCGCCCCGCCCGCACGATCGGGTGCGCGAGCCCGGTCTGGTAGACGCCGTCGCGGATCATGGCCTTGTCGATGTGGACGGCGACGACTTCGCCGAGCGTCAGCCAGGCCTGCGCCTTCTTGCCATCGGCGCCCTGCAGCTGGATGATCTGCGTCAGCTTGCACTCGAATGACACCGGGCTTTCGGCGACGCGCGGGACGTTGACGATCTTGCTCGGCGCCTGCGTCAGCCCCGCGATCTCGAATTCAGAGACATCGCGCGCGACATGCGCCGCGGTCGCGTTCATCTGCTTCGCGAGATCCATGGTCGCGAGATTCCAGCAGAACTCGCCGGTCTCCTGCACGTTCTGGACCGAGTCCTTCCATGAGGTGGAGGAAAAGCCGATGATCGGCGGGACGTAGCAGAAGCCGTTGAAGAAGCTGTAGGGCGCGAGATTGACGTTGCCCTTGGCGCCGCGCGAGGAGATCCAGCCGATCGGACGGGGTGCTACGATGGCGTTGAACGGATCGTGCTTCAGCCCGTGGCCGTTCTTCGGCTCGTAGAAATGCAGGTCCTTCGGGCTCTTCGCATCCATTGTTGTTCTTCCCGCCTTCGAGCAGCTAGTTGCGCTTCGCGAGGCTCGCTATCACGAAGTCGGCCATCTGCTCGATCGAAGGGTGCGGCTTGCTCTGGGCCTGCGCGATCATCTGCGGGTGGAAGAAGCCGATCATGGCGTGGCAGGTGCACAAGGCCGCGGCCGGCACGTCCGTCACCTCGAATTCGCCCGACGCCGCGCCTTGCGCGATCACCGCGCCGATGGTCTCGGTGATCAGCTTCATATGCGCGACACAGACTTCCCAGCTCTCCTGCATGGCGATCTCGACCATCTCATGCAGCTTGGAATCGCCGACATAGCGCTCGGTGTTCATGCGGTTGACGGTGATCAGGAGCTCCCGCAGCCGTTCCGTGGCGTGTCCGGGCTTCGCCGCAATGGCGCTCGCGGCGTGCTCGACCCCGCTCATCATGGCGCGGGCGACGCCCTCATGGATCGCCTTCTTCGAATCGAAGAAGCGGTAGACGTTGGCCGGCGACATCCGCAATTCCTTGGCGATGTCGGCGACCGTCGTCTTCTGGTAGCCGATCTGCCGGAACAAACGCTCCGCGACCACGAGAATCCGCTCCCGCGTGTCCGGCTCGACATGTTCAGAAATCAGCGTCATCGGCGTGCTCTATGTTCAATTATTCCGCCGCTTCGGCAAGCGGAATCGCTGGCCTTACCGGACCGAAATGTTGCTGCGGCGCGAGATCGGCTGGCTCGCCCGTGCCGCTTTCTTCCAAACTCTTGCGGAACCAGAGGGCGTAGAGACCCGGCAGATACAACAAGGTCAGGAAGGTTGCAACAAACAAGCCGCCCATGATGGTGATCGCCATCGGGCCCCAGAATGCCGAACGCGACAGCGGGATCATGGCGAGGATCGCGGCGAGCGCGGTCAGGATCACCGGCCGGGCGCGCCGGACGGTCGCCTCGACAATCGCCTCCCTCCGCGTCATGCCGTGGGAGACGTCGGTCTCGATCTGGTCGACCAGGATGACGGCGTTGCGCATGATCATGCCGGCGAGCGCGATCAGGCCGAGCAGCGCCACGAAGCCGAAGGGCTGGTTGGCGACGTTCAACCCGAGCGAGGCGCCGACAATGCCAAGCGGCGCGGTCAGGAACACCAGCAAGAGCCGCGAGAAGTTCTGCAGCTGGATCATCAGCAAGGTCAGCATCACGATCACCATCACCGGGAAAAGGATGAAGATCGAGGCATTGCCCTTGGCGGATTCCTCGAAGGCGCCGCCCGGCTCGATCCGGTAGGCCGGCTCGAGATGGTCGCGGATCTCGGCCAGTTTCGGCCAGATCTGGTTGGTGACGTCGGGCGCCTGGACGCCGTCATTGACGTCGGAGCGCACGGTGATGGCCATGTCGCGGTTGCGCCGCCACAGGATCGGCTCCTCGTGCGAATATTCGATCCTGGCGATCTGCTGCAGCGGCACGGCGACGCCGTTGCGCGAGGTCACGGTGAGGTCGCCGACATGAGCAAGATCGAGCCGCTCGGAGGGCACCGCGCGCGCAATGACGCCGACCTTCTCGATGCCGTCACGCACGGTCGTCACCGGCGCGCCCGAGATCAGCATGGCGAGCGCCTGCGAGACGTCCTGCGGGGTGAGGCCAAGCGCGCGGGCGCGGTCCTGGTCGACGACGAGCTTGAGGTAAGGCGACTGCTCGTTCCAGTCGAGCTGCACTTCCTTGATGTTCGGGTTTTGCTTGACGATGTCGCGGACCTGGTAGGCGATCTCGCGCACCTTCTTGGTATCCGGCCCGATCACGCGGAACTGCACGGGGAAGCCGACGGGGGGGCCGAAATTGAAGCGGTCGACGCGGACGCGCGCTTCCGGCAGCGCGCCGCCGGCAACCGCGTTCTCGATCTTCGCCTTGATGCGCTCGCGCGCCTCGACGTCCTTGGCGACGATCACGATCTCGGCAAAGGCCTCGTTCGGAAGCTGCGGGTTGAGGCCGAGCCAGAAGCGCGGCGAGCCCTGCCCGACATAGGCGGTATAGGTACCGATGTCCCTGTCGTCCTTGAGCAGCGTTTCCGCCTGCTTCACGGCCTTCTCGGTCACGTTGAAGGCGGTGCCTTCCGGCAGCCGCAGCTGCAGGAACAGCTCGGGCCGCTCGGACAGCGGGAAGAATTGCTGCTGCACATGGCCGAAGGCCACGATCGAGGCGATGAAGACGCCGACGGTGGCGAGCACGGTCTTGACCCGGTGATTGACGCACCACTGGATCACCGAGCGCAGCGCGCGATAGACGCGGGTCTCGTAGATCGCATGCGGATCGTGGCTGTGATGCACCTTGATATCAGGCAGCAGTTTCACGCCAATATAGGGCGTGAAGATCACGGCGACGAACCAGGACGCGACCAGCGCGATCGCGACGATCCAGAAGATGCCGCCGGCATATTCTCCCACGGCTGAATTGGCAAAACCGATCGGCAGGAAGCCGGCCGCGGTGACCAGCGTGCCCGTCAGCATCGGGAACGCGGTGGATTCCCAGGCAAAGGACGCGGCGCGGATGCGGTCCCAGCCCTGCTCCATCTTCACCACCATCATCTCGACCGCGATGATGGCGTCATCGACGAGCAGGCCGAGCGCGATGATCAGCGCGCCCAGGGTGATGCGGTGCAAAGCGAGCCCCATCGCGTCCATCACGATGAAGACGATCGCGAGCACCAGGGGCACGGAGGCTGCGACCACGATGCCGGTGCGCCAGCCAAGCGCGAGGAACGAGACGAACAGCACGATGACGAGCGCTTCCATGAAAGAATGCACGAACTCGCCGACCGCGTGCTCGACCACCTTCGGCTGGTCGGCGATCAGCTCGACATTGATGCCCTGCGGCACCGCCTTCATGAATTCGGCAGTCGCTTTGGAGACGTCCTTGCCGAGCTCGAGGATATTGGCACCCTTGGCGGTGACGACGCCGATGCCGATCGCGGGCTTGCCTTCCTGGCGCACCTTGAAGGTCGGCGGATCGACGAAGCCATGCGTGACGGTGGCGATATCGCCGAGCCGGAACACGCGGCCGTTGCTTTCAACAGGGGTTTCCGCCACGGCCTTGGCGCCGTCGAGCGCGCCGGTGACGCGCAGCGGCACGCGCTGCGAGGAGGTTTCGACCGTGCCGGCCGGCACGACATTGTTCTGCTTTGCCAGCGAATCGAACAGCGCCTGCGGCGTGATGCCGAGGGTAGCGAGCTTGGCGTGCGAAAACTCGACAAAGATGCGCTCGTCCTGGACGCCGTAAACGTCGACCTTGGTGACGCCGGGCACTTTCAGAAGCCGCTGGCGCATGCCTTCGGCGGCCTTCTTGAGCTGCGCATAATCGGCGCCGTCGCCGGTCATCATATAGAGAATGGAATCGACGTCGGAGAACTCGTCATTGACCACGGGGCCGAGAATGCCTGCCGGCAGGTCGCCCTGCGCATCGACCAGTTTCTTGCGCAAGAGGTAGAACAGGTAGGGCACGTCCTTTGGCGGCGTGGAGTCGCGGAAGGTGACCTGCATCGCCGTGAAGCCCGGCTTCGAATAGGTCTGCACCTTCTCGAAGTAAGGCAGCTCCTGCAGCTTCTTCTCGATGGGATCGGCGACTTGGGTCTGAATTTCCTGCGCCGTCGCGCCCGGCCACATCACCGAGACGTTCACCACCTTCACGGTGAAGAACGGATCCTCGGCGCGGCCGAGCTTCTGATAGGAGAAGAAGCCGGCGACGCCGAGCGCCATCACGAGAAACAATACCAGCGAGGGATGGCTGACAGCCCAGGCGGAAAGATTGAAGCGTTTCATCGTACTCTCCAGATCGAAAACCCGACTACTTCCTTCCTCGTCATTCCGGGGCGCGCGAAGCGCGAGCCCGGAATCCATTTCTCCCAGCATTCCAGCGGAGCCATGGATTCCGGGTCTGCGCCTTACGGCGCATCCCGGAATGACAACGGCTAAAACGACAACGACGACACCACCCGCACCTTCTGGGTGGGATCGAGCTTCTGCACGCCGAGCGCCACGACCTTGGCGCCCTCGTCGACGCCGCCTGATATGACGACGTCGTTGCTCTCGTAGGATTTCACCGTGACCGGCTTCAGCGCGACGTCGCCGGCGTCGTCGACCACATAGAAGGACGGCTTGTCGCCGGCGCTGTAGAGCGCCGACAGCGGCAGCCGCGCCACGCGCGCGGTCTTCTGGTCGCACAGCGTCAAGGTCGCGGTCATGCCGAGCTCGACATTGTCACCGGCGCCGGGCAGTGAGAATTTGGCGAGATAGGTGCGGGTCGCGGGATCGGCGCTCGGCGAAATCTCGCGCAGCTTCGCCTCATATTTCCTGTTCGGCTCCGACCACAGCGTCACCGATGCCGAGCCGGTCTTGGCACGGTCCACCAGCGTCTCGGGGATCGCGACTACGGCTTCCTTCTCGGCAAAGCGTGCGACCCGGATCGCGGTCTGGCCCGCGGCAACCACCTGGCCCGGCTCGACCAGGGTCGCAGTCACGACGCCGCGGGCATCCGCCACCAGCGTCGCATAGGAGAGAGAGTTCTTGGTGAGATCGACCGAGCGCTCGGCGCGGTTCAGCCGCGCGCGGGCTTCGTCACCGGCGGCCTTGGCCTGGTCGAGTTGCGCATCGGTGGTCCAGCCCTTTCCGCGCAGCTCCTTCGCGCGGGTCTCGGCAGCAGCGGCCTGCGCCAGCACGCCGGTCGCGGCAGTAAATTCGGCCACCGCCTGCTCGGCCTGCAGCTTCAGGTCGATTTCATCGAGGGTTGCGAGCGGCTGGCCGATCTCGACGGTCTGGCCTACCTCGACCAGGCGCTTGGCCACCTTGCCGGGCACCCGAAAACCCATGTCGGCCTCGATCCGAGGCTTGATCGTGCCGACAAAGCTGCGCTCCGGCGTCTCCGCCTCGTAATGGGCGGTTGCAACCAGGACCGGCCGCGACGGGGCTGGCTTCTCCGCGACCTTGTCGTTGCAACCGGCCAGTGCGACCGCCAGAAACGCCAGCGACACACCGGCTAAAAGTTTGGAATAGCTCGATAAAATCGACCGGACTAACATCCGACACTCCTCTGGCTGAACCTTGTAGAGAGTGTCGAGTGTTTACTGATGAAAGTCAATAATCATCAGTAGTCATGATTTCGTGATCGTTAAGACGGGCTGTCGGCCGCCTTTCTTCCGAGCGGACGCCCTGGCGCCTCCTTTTCTCCTCGCGGTCCTTGCGACCTGCTTCGACGTGGCGCCCGCCGATTTCTTCGCGGCCTGCCGGACTGATCGCTTTGGCGCGGATTTATTCCCGGCCTTCGCCGCGCCTTTCCTGGCACCCCGCGTCATGCCTCCAGCGCCGGTTGCAAATGGACTAACGGGGATGAGCGCGCGCGGGTTCCGCACCTGTAGGGCGCAATAGCGCTAGCGTATTGCGCCTCAACGTCCGTCGGCGGATTACGCTTTCGCTAATCCGCCCTCAGCTACTCACTCCCCGAGTTGAAACCGCTCGAAACGGTGCAGTTCCTCCTCGATCCGCCGCTTCAAGGCCGCCCTCGCCTCACCCTTCGCAGCCTTGCCCGGACCGACCCAATTCCATTTCTGCATCAGCAGCTTCTTGTTCTGCCGGTCGGTTTTCAGGTCGAGTGCGGCGACGATGTCCTCGCCGACCAGCACGGGAAGCGCGAAATAGCCAAACTTGCGCTTCTCCTTCGGCACATAGGCTTCAAAGCGGTGCTCGTAATCGAAGAAGAGATGCGTGCGCTTGCGCTGGATGATCAGGGGATCGAAGGGCGAGAGGATGTGCACCAACTGAGAAGGCTCGCGCGCGGCCGCGAGCGCATCCGGCGCCGCCCAGTGCTCGTACTTGCCTGCGCCTTCGAGCGCGACCGGCACCAGTTCGCCGCGCCGCACGCGCCGCGCGGTCAGGCGCGCAACCTGCCTCTTGCGCGGCGCATCGAGATGGCAGACCGAATCGAGCGACACCACGCCCTGCGAACGCAATCCGCGGTCGAGCAGGTAAGCCGTGATCTCGGCCGTCGATGCCGCGCTTGGCAGTTTGTCCCAGCCGAAATGACGGCCCATCAATTCATAGGTCTTGAGCATGCCGTTGCGCTCGGAGACCGTGACCGCGCCGGTATAGAAGGCAAGCTGCAGCGCGCGCTTCGACGGCTTGCGGCTGGCCCAGAGATGCTCCTTCTCGGTCAGCACATCGTCCTCGATGTCGCGGATGGTCAGCGCCCCCTCGCGCAACAGCCGCATCACCTTGCGGATATCGGCCGGCTTGACGTTGGCGAACCAGCGGTGGCCCTCGCGCTTGTGCAGTTTCATCTCGGGGATGAAGAAGCGGAAATCGTTCGATGCGACATAGGACAGCGCGTGGGTCCAGTATTCGAACACGCTTTTGTCGAGGCTCTGGGCCTGGCGCAGGTCGGCGCGGCGATAATCGGGGATGCGGGTGTAGAGGATATGATGATGGCTGCGCTCGATCACGTTGATGGTGTCGATCTGGACATAGCCGAGATGGGCGATGGCACTGGCAACCGCAGTCGCGCCGGCGCCGAACGGCGCCTGCGTGTCGAGCCGCTGGGCGGCAATCCAGAGGCGCCTTGCTTCACGTTGGGACAGGGGATGGGATGGCACCGCGCGGGACATGCGCGGCACTTTAACCGGATTCGGGCAATTTTGTTCGCGCATGATCTCCGCGCAAACGCTTCGCGTTTGTCGCGAGGGAAAACCGGTGTCCACCCCGCATCAAGTGCGGGGCAGGCTTTTTCCGGATCATGCGCCCAAGAAAAAGCCGCGCTGCCTTTCGAGCAGCGCGGCGGGATCGGAAGGCGGCTTGCAGCCGACCTTACTTCGTCATCGCGGCCTTCTGCGCCTTCATATAGTGCATGCAGGCGCTACCCATCTTGCCGTTGCTCATATCGGTGTTAGCCATCGCCATTTCCTTGTTGGCCGGCGTCTGGCCCGGGGCCATCATCATCGTCGACTTCATCAAGTTGTCCGAGGTGCATTTCATCATCGCCGCGGAAGCGGGCGACACGGCGAAGGCGGAGACCACGGCAGCGGCAATCAAAAATCTCATTCAAACCTCCCTGGGGAATGGAAACCAGCAACAGGCTGGCCAACAAGGTACGTATTCTCCGCTGCGAACGTTTCCGGCAGAAGACAATTTTTTTGCTGCGGCGCAAAGGCAGGGCTTTTTGTAGCCGGGCGATGGCTGCCGGGCCCGATGTCTAAATTCTTGTTTGCGCATGATCTCAGCGCAAACGCTACGCGTTTGTCGCGAGGGAAAACCGGTGCCCACCCCGCTATCCAAGTGCGGGGCAGGCTTTTTCCGGATCATGCACTAAGGCTGGGGGCTCTGCGGCTTCGGCTTCGCGCCAATGCTGCCGGTCGCGATATCGGCGTAGCACGACGCCTTGCCGCGCGCCGGCGCCTCGCAGCGATAGACGCTGCCGGTCAGGCGATCGATCAGCCAGGCGCTCTCCTCGGTCGGCCCTTCGAAGCCGAAATAGCGGGTACCAAGCGCCGTCACCAGGGTGGAGAGCAGGATCGCGGCAGCGATCATGGCGGCGCCGATCAGGATCGGCATCGAATTGATTGTCACCGTACGGTCCGGCATGCCGGTACGATGCCCCTGATAGTCACTCTGTCGCTTTGTTGACGGAATCACGGCCTCTGCTTCGCTTTTTTGTTGGCTTTTCTTGTTGGAATCGGGTGGTAGGCGCGCATCTGGCCGATTTGTTGTTCTGACATCGGCGTGAGCGCGACCGCTTTGAGACGCCGGTCAGACGATGGAACGAAAAAGGCAGCTCTCGCGAGCCGCCTTTTCTCTGGAGCCGTCATTCGCTTAGCGGAACATTCCGCCCATCATGTGGCCGAAGAAGGCGCCGGGTCCGCCACTGCCGCCACGGGCGTAGGTGCGCCGACCGCCGCCGCCACTGTAGTGACGGGTGTGGTGCGAGCGGGAGTCATCGCCGGACGAGGAGGACGACGAGGAGTCCTCAATTTCGGACGGCGCGCGGGCCGCGAGATTTTCCGAGATCAGCGCGGCGTGCTGCTCCTTGTTGAGGTAGCCGGTGTCGGGATAGCCGCGCACTGCCTGCCAGCGCTTGATCACGCCGCGGGTCTCGTCGTCGAACTTGCCGGTAACATGCAGATCGAAGCCGAGCTTGGAGAGACGGCGCTGCACGTCGCGGCGCTGGCCCTTGTCCAGACCGATCTGGTCTTCGGCGACCTGGTCGCTCGACGAGGCGTCGCTCAGGTTACGGGTCGTGTTCGGATTCGGATCCGGCTTGCCCTGCAGCATGGCGATGCGGGCGAGCGCCAGCGACTTGAAGACGCCGTTCGGATAGTTGGTGACGTAGGCGTTGAGCTCTTCGACCTTCCGGGAGTCCTTCACCGAGCGCCAGAACTCGAGCTCCATGTCGGAAGCCTGGTTGACCTGGGGCGTGGGGCTAGCGGGCAGGTCGGCCTTGGCGCCGTCCGCCGGCAGCGCAACCGGGTTGAGATAGACGGCGCCGGTCAGGTCGGTATGGCCCCATGGCATCTGGCCCTTGTTGGTCTCCTCGTCGACCTGGGCGCGCACCTTGGTCATGGCCTGCTGGATCTCGACGCCGGGCTGGGTGATGTTGGCGACCAGCGCTCGGGTGAACGGGCTGTTGGTGCCCTTGTCGCCGTCGAGCGCGGTCTGGCCGGGACTGGTCGCGAACGCGATCAGCGTGCCTTGACCGGTATTCATCGCGGCAAGACCGGAGTCGACCGTCAGGCCGCGGCTCAGCTTCGCCGAACGCATCTTGGCTGCAAACGGATTGTCGCGGCACGCATCCAGGAACACCAGCTTCACCTTGGCGTCCTGCATGGTCTGCTCCAGCGTGGTGTCGACATTGATCGTGGCACCGAGCTTCACATCCGCCTCGCTCTTCAGGTCGGCGTCGACAGGCAGCAGGTAGTTGCTGCCGCCCATCGCGATGCCGTGGCCGGCGTAGTAGAACACCGCGATATCGGCGCCTTCCGCCTTGTGGCCGAACTCGAGCAGCTTCTCCGTCATCTTGTCGCGGGTCAGGTTATAACCTTCGACGACGTCGAAGCCGACATTGCGCAGCGTGCTCGCCATGGTCTTCGCGTCCATCGGCGGGTTCGGCAGCTGCGGCACGTTCTTGTAGGCACCGTTGCCGACCACGAAAGCGACGCGCTTGTCGGCGAGTGCGGTTTCACCACTGAACAAAAGGGCTGCGACTGATAAAGCTGCGATCCAGAAGCGCATGGTCATCTCCCCTTATTTCGAAACCTGGTGGACCGGCCCTGCTGGGCCATCCGTGGGGAGCAATGTGATCCGGAACAGGCGGGGCGACTGTGACGGAAATCACTAAAGGCCCCGGGGGCATCGAACCCGTCTGCTTTTCGATGCGACGCGACCGCCAGGCCTTCCGGCCGGTCGAAAGTAGCGGCCCGACCCCGCTGCTCCGGACTGGACGAAGGCCCCGCGAAGGCGGAGCATAAGTCCTAGTATTCAAGCCGTTTTTCGCCCTGTGACGTTCGTCACATTCAAGTGTTCGAACCCATTCTATGTTCGCAGCATCCAAACGCCATCAGCAGGCGTTCAACACCCAAGGATTACGACCATGACCAGCTCTGTTAGGTTTTTCGGACTTAAGGCGATTACCATCAGCGCCGCGCTCTCGATGACCGCGGGCCTGGCCTTTGCCGGTGACAATACCCTCACCAAGAACACCATCGTCGACGCGCTGAAGTCACCGCCGGTGACTCGCAGCCTGTCGGGCACCACGAACGGGCCCGATGCGGCGACCAAGGCCCATGAGGCCTCCATCCTCAACAAGGTGCGCAACCGCCAGACGCGGTCGCTGTCGACAAGCGAGCGCCAGGACATCGCCGAGATCGCGGCCAACAAGCCGAAGATCGATCTCGAGATCAACTTCGACTACAACTCGGCCGATATCAGCAAGAACTCGATGGGCGCCGTGAGGGCGCTTGGCGAAGCGCTGACCGATCCGAATCTGAAGGGTTCGACCTTCATCGTCGCGGGCCATACCGACGGCATCGGCAGTGAGCCCTTCAACCAGGGTCTATCCGAGCGCCGCGCCGACACCATCAAGCATTATCTGATGGACAACTACCACATCGCCGCCGGCGACCTCGTCACCGTCGGTTACGGCAAGACCCAGTTGAAGGACGCGGCCAATCCGGCCGACCCGCTCAACCGTCGCGTCCAGGTGGTCAACACCGAAACGCAGAACAGCGCTTCAAAGTAACGCGTCACCACGCAATCCGCCTGCCGCTCCCCGGCAGGCGGATTTTTGCCGGGTAGAGCATGATCCGGAAAAGTGTGTAGCGGTTTTCAACTCGCGACAAACGCGTAGCGTTTGCGCGGAGATCATGCGCAAACAAGAATCTAAAGCGCGATGACAATTCAACCTAATCTCATCGCGCTTAATGTCAGCCAATATTGAGGGACGATTGCGATGAAAGACTTTTTCAAGGGTTTTGCCGCGGCTGCCGTGCTGGTCGCTGCCTTCAACTACCCCGTTCACGCTGAAGACGCTTCCCCCTCCACGACGGCGCCGCCGAGTGAGGCCAAGCCCGCGCCTGCCGACGTGCCGCGCCCGGCCCTGGTGCCGAAAGCGACCGATGCGACGCAGGATACGAACACGGACGCGCCGCGTCACCAGCGCCGCTATGCGCGGCATCACTACCGGCACTATGCCTATTGGGAGCCGTTCCCGGTCTACTTCCCGCACCTCTATCGCAACCGCATCGTCTGGAACCGGATCTCCTGGTTCCGTTTCTGATCGTGTCGACAGGAATCAGAGGCGACATGCTGCGCAGCGCCTTCAAGCCGCGCCGCGCGCGGTCTGCGCGTTAGAGCATGATCCGGAAATGTGTGCAGCGGTTTTCCCTCGCGACAAATGCGTAGCGTTTGCGCGAAGATCATGCTCAATCAAAAAGCCAGAGCGCGATGATAATTCATCCTGAACTCATCGCGCTCTAGTGCCGGTCGAGCAGGTCGCGGATTTTTGAGGCCAGCATCACCTGCGTGAGCGGCTTCTGCAGCATGGACACACCGGGATCAAGCCGGCCCTGATGCACGATGGCGTTGCCGGAATAGCCGGTGATGAACAGCACTTTCAGCTTTGACAGGCGGTTCTGCATTTCGCGGGCGAGCTGGCGCCCGTTCATGCCGGGCATCACGATGTCGGTCAGCAGGAGGTCGACGCGGAACGGATCGGAATCATACAGCGCCAGCGCCGCCGCGCCGTCCGGCGCTTCCTGGACGCGATAGTTCAGGTCGCGCAGCGTCTCCACCAGATAAGAGCGGACATCGGCCTCGTCCTCGACCACCAGAATGCTTTCGCTGCCGTTGGCTCCGACCACCTGGGCACCGTCGACCTCCTCGGCCGCGGCGACCGCGGCATGGGCGCGCGGCAGATAGACGTTCACGATCGTACCCTCGCCGACCTCGCTGTGGATTTTCACATGCCCGCCGGACTGCTTGACGAAGCCATAGACCTGGCTCAGCCCGAGGCCGGTGCCCTGCCCCGGCTGCTTGGTGGTGAAGAATGGGTCGAAAGCCCTTTCCTGGGTCTCGCGCGACATGCCGTGGCCGGTGTCGCTCACCGAAATCTGCACATATTCGCCGACGGGGACGGAAGCGTTCTGCTGGGAATAGCTTTCGTCGAGATAGGTGTTGTGGGTCTCGATGGTGAGCTTGCCCTTCCCGGCCATCGCATCCTTGGCATTGACCACGAGGTTGAGGATCGCGGCCTCCATCTGGCTCGGATCGACCTCGACCTGCCACAGCGCGGCACCGCCGGCGATCTCGAGCTCGATGTTTTCGCCGAGCGACCGCTTGAAGAAATCCGCCATGCCGCCGATCAGCTGATTGACATTGGTCAGCCTGGGATCGAGCGGCTGGCGCCGCGCAAACGCGAGCAGCCTTTGCGTCAGCATCGCCGCGCGCTGCGCGCCGCTCGCGGCATTGGCGATCGCGCGCGTCAGCCGCTCGCGCGAGGACTCGCCCCGGGCGCGGAGGCTGCGGTCGGCGATCTCCAGATTGCCGCTGATGATGGTGAGCAGATTGTTGAAGTCGTGCGCGACCCCGCCGGTCAATTGCCCGATCGCGTCCATCTTCTGCGAATGGCGCAGCATGTCCTCGGCCTCGCGCCGCTGCAGACCCTCCTGCGCCAGCGCGAGCTCGGTGGCGCGAAGCTGCGACGGGGACGGCAGTGCCAGCACCTTCGGCAGCAGCGGCCACAGCATGACGGCGGTGACGATCGAGGCGAGCGCCGTCATCGCCTTGATCAGCCCCTCGATGCCGTAGATGGGTACCCAGAGCGTGACAATCGAGAGCACATGGGTGAAGCCGCAGGCCATGATGAACAGCGCGAACGCCCAGAAGATCCAGCCGAAGTCAACATCGCGGCGCTTCGACACGAAGATCGACAGCGCCACGGGGATCGAGAAATAGGAGGCCGCGATGATAGCGTCGGAGACGACATGAAGCCAGATCAGCTCCGGCTCCCATAACAGGCAAATCCCGTGCGGAGACAGCGTGGAGGAATCCAGTAAGCGCTCAAAAAAGGCCCACATGCCAGTCGTTCCCATGCAGAGCGGAGACTAAAATCTCCCGTGCCGGTCCAAGTTGACCAGCAGCGCTGGGGGCGTCAAGCGATCCGCGCCCCGCGCACGGATGGAACCGACTGCGTTAACAACTCAGATCCAGCTCCGGAAGATCATCAGGCGGTTGAAGGTCTGCATCGACGTACCGACGAAAGCCGCCGAAATAGGCAGCATCGCCGCAAAGCCGCAGGCCGCGACCGCAACAAAGGCCCATAGCGGCCAGCGTGGCATTCCCTCCCGCCGCAGGCAAAAGACCAGCGCCAGGCTCGCAACCGTTGCCGACGGCAGGTAATAATAGATGAAGCCGAGGGTGCGCGGCAGCAGCGCCCAGGCGAGATACGGCCCGACATAGAACGCCAGCACCAGGAACGCTTCGCGCTGCCGCGCCGCCACGAAGTCCCGCGCGCAGACTGCGAGCGCGAGCAGCGCCGGCCACAGCACCAGCGGATTGCCCAGGCACGCCACCGCCGAGATGGTACCGTTGCCGAGATTGTCGAACAGGAACCAGACCGGCCTCACCAGCAGCGGCCAGGACGGCCACGAGCTCATATAGGTGTGGCCGCCAAGCGCGGTCGTGGTGTTGTCGGTGAAGATGCGCCGCTGCGCCTCGATCAGGTCGGACAGCGAGAAGCCGTAGAGCGCGACGAAGCTAAAGAGATAGGCGAGCGCCGGCAGCAGCACGAAGGCGATTGCGAAGTGAAGTGCCCTGAAGTCCGGCCAGAGATCGGGGCGATACCAGTCGGACTCGCTCGCGTCGGCGAATGTCGTGCGCCAGCCCTGCAGCAGCCGGATCGCCGCGACGATGACGATTGAGGTCGCGAGCGGAAACAGGCCACTCCATTTGCAGGCCGCCGAAAATCCGAAGGCGAGACCTGCGAGGGCGAAGGCGATGTGCGGGCGCTTCGCGCGGAAGCCGAACAGGAAGGCCGCGATGCCGAACAAGCCGAAGGTGAGCGCGAAGATATCGAGCATCGCGGTGCGTGCCATCACGAACAGCATCTGGTTGAAGAACGCGATCAGGCTGGCCGCGATCGCCGGCTCGTGGGCTCGAAACAGCGCAAGCCCGCAGAGATAGATCGCAACGATCGCAAGCGCGCCGAACAGCGTGCCGCCATAGCGCCAGCCCAGCGGATTGTCGCCGAAGGCACGAATCGAGAGCGCGATGATTTGCTTGGCGAGCGGCGGATGCATCGGATTGAGCATCGGAGAGGGCATCACCGGCTCGAGCATCTGCCGCGCAGCCGGCACGTAGTGCACTTCGTCGAAGACAAATTTATCCGGCGTGGTGATGCCGACCAGCAACACCACATGCGCGACAAGAAAAATAATGACCGAAATAAGGCTGCACTGCGCGGCCGATATCCGATGAACAGAAGATGATTCACGCACGATTTTCACGAGATCAACAGTCGTCTCAATCCGAATGAATGTCGTTGCAATCCGAGTGAGTGTGATCGCCTAAAATTTTCTCGTCCACTACGTTGAACGCAACTCGTTCTTGCGAGCACTAAGCTTCGGGTCAATAGGGGTGAGCTTGTGATAATTTTACAACATCGCATGCGATCGCGATCCGATACGATAGGGGATAATCGTTCGGTTAGTGAAATGAACTGGCGTCGTTGCGTAGCTTTTGTTTTTGCGTTTTGTGTTGCTGCGGTTGTCGCGGCACCTCGCGCGCATGCGCAAGCGCCGGCGCGCATCGGCGAAGCAGCCGTCGTCCACAACGAAGTCGTCAACGTCACGACCACCAACCAGATCAATGTCGGCGACGGCGTGCTGCGCGACGAGACCGTGCGCACCGGCGCCGACAGCGCCGCGCGCTTCGTGATGGCCGACAGCACCAATCTCTCGCTCGGCGCCAATGCGAGCCTCAAGCTCGACCGCACCGTGTTCAAGGACGAGCACAGCTACAAGGATATCGCCGTCCGCCTGACGAGCGGCGCATTCCAATTCGTCACCGGACATTCGGAAAAGACCGCCTACAAGATCACGACCCCGCTCGCGACCATCGGCGTGCGCGGCACCATCCTCGACATCCTGTCGCAGCGTGGCAGCTCGACCATCGTGCTGCAGGAAGGTGCGGCGAGCGTCTGCACGCTGAACTATCAGTGCATCCAGCTCACCCAGCCCGGCGACACCGCCATCATCACGCTGACCAACGGCAAGGTCACGATCAAGAAGTCCAGCAATCCGCCGTGGACGTTCGCCGCGACCTGCGCCGCGGCCGCGGGAATTTGCACCGTCACCGATTTCGCGGACGCGGGCACGCCCGATGATCCCAACGCCATGTTGTGCGGGCGGTGAACATGATCGCGATCGCACGCCCCCTCATCGTCTCCGCCCTGCTTATTGCAGGAATGTCGCTTGTCATCCTCGGTGCGCAAACGCGACCTGCCGCCGCGCAGGAGACCTTCTGTGACGGCAACTGCCCTCCCTCCTGTGACGGTGACTGCCCCCCGTCGCCGACGCCAACCCCGGTGCCGAGTCCATCGGTCTCGCCGACGCCAACTCCCACGCCGACACCAACTGACGGCGGCACGAGCGGCAACTCGATCGGCGGCCTCGCCAACCAGCGCTTCAACCAAATGATCACCAACCAGGTGCTCGGCAATGTGCTGCTCGGCGTCAACGAGCAGATCAATTGCAGCGACTGCGTCTCAGCCTTTGGCTCGGTCGGCTCGTTCACCGCCGGCGTGCATGGCCGCAAGGAGCTGACCAACAATCTGTCGCTGCTCGCGGGCCTCGCCTATACCCAGTACAGCGAGAACGGCTATCACGTGACCAGCGCGCCGATCGGCGCGTTCGCGCTGCGCTATGATTTCGTCGACTGGGGATCGTCGCGGCCGTTCTTCGACATCGGCACCATCCTGTCGCCGTTCCAGAAGGTGCGTTACAGCCGCAGCTACGTGACGAGTCTCGGCGCCGTGTCGCTCGAAAGCTCGACCGACAGCTCCAACTACGCCGTCTACGGCCGCGGCGGCTGGATCACCCGGCTGTCGCCGCGCGACGAGGTCGCGGCCTCGCTCGAAGTCTGGCAGCTGTGGCAGCGCGTTTCCGGCTATGCCGACCCGACGGCGGCGTTCAATCCGTTCAACGCCAATATCGCGACCGGCACCAACTCGACCGGCCTGGTCAAGGTCGGCGGACAATGGACGCATCTGTTCGGCTCCAGCGTCGAGGGTAATATCAACGGCGCCTTCGTGCAGTCGTTTGCGAATCGTTCGGGCATCGTCGCGACCGTCACCGGCGACGGCATCATCACGCCAACCATCGGCAACCAGAACTGGTTCGAATATGGCGGCCGGCTCGGCTTCCGCATCACCAAGGGGTGGGTCGCCGACCTCTTTGTCAACGGCACGCTGGGTCCGCAGCCCGTCGGCAACACCATTCATGGCGGCGTCGGATTGCGGTTCCATTACTAGCGTATGATCCGGAAAAGTGGGCACGGGTTTCCCGCCTGCGCGAAGCCCTGTATAGATCTTTCGAGCGGCCTGACGCTTCGGCGGGGCGAAGGCAGGTCCGAAAAAGATCATGCGCAAACAATAAGGTGAAGCGGGATGGAGAAGCCTCGCGTCCGGATCTACACCGACTACAAGAGCCCCTACGCCTTCGTCGCCAATGCCAAACTGTTCGCGCTGGAGGAGACCGAAGGCGTCGAGCTCGAATGGCTGCCCTATACGCTCAGGATCGCCGAGTTCATGGGAACGGTGGAGGAGCGGACGCCGCATTTCTGGCGCAAGGTGCGCTACTCCTACATGGACGCGCGGCGCTTCGCCAACGCGCAGGGCCTGACCATCAAGGGCCCGCGCCGGGTCTACGACGCGTTCTATTCCAGCGCCGGCATGCTGTTCGCCCAACGCCACGGATTTTTCCGGCCCTATCATGACACGGTGTTCCGCCGCTTCTGGAATCACGAGCTGGAGCTCGACGAGTTCGGCCAGATCGCCGCCATCATCACCGAACTCGGCGGCTCGGCCTCCGCGTTCGAGGAATATGTGAAGGGACCTGCGCGGGCGGAGCACGACGGCATCATCGCGGAAGCCGAGGCGCTCGGCGTGTTCGGCGTGCCGACCATGGTGTTCAACGGCGAATTGTTCTGGGGCGGCGACCGCATCCCGCTTTTGATCGAGCGTATCCACGCCCCGGAAACCAAGGCGGCCGCGCTCGGCATGGCGCGGCAGGTCCGCTAGCGATCGTCAGCGCTCGCCGGCAAGCTTCAGCGAGGCTGCGACGGCGTTCTCCAAAATCTCGTCGGATAATTTTTTGTCGTTGACCGCGCGCGCGAGCTGCAGCGAGCCGACCATCATGCCATAGGCCGCGATCGCCTTCTTGCGCCGTTCGGCGGGCGAGCCCTTGCCGATCTGGGCTGCGATCAGATCGATGATCTCGGCGATCTTTTCGGTGAAGGCTTCGCGCGTCTGCTTCGGATGCCGCGCGATCTCCGCGACCAGCGCGGCCGTCGGGCAACCAGTCCCTGCGTCATCGCGATGCCGGGCCGACAGATAGTCGCGGATGGTCGCCTTGAGCCCGGCTTTGCCCTCCAGATTGACCCGCAGCCGCGCCTCGCGCCGGCTCAGCGCATGGAGCAGCACCGCACGGACCAGGTCCTCCTTGGATTCGAAATGCGTGTAGAAGGCGCCGTTGGTCAGCCCTGCCGCCGACATGATGCCGGCAAGGCCAACGGCGGCGACGCCGTTTTCGCGAAACTGCGCGGAAGCGACATCGATGATGTGCTCGCGCGTCGTTTCCTTGTGTCCCTTTTCGTAGCGCATCCGTCCCTCTCCGGATCGCGATCTTCGCGCACAGCGGCTGCCGCCACAAGATCGTGACCAACTTGCTTATTGAATTACGATCATAATAATGCATTATCTCTATAATGCAATGGGGAAGACGCCGGGCCGGTCCCGGAAGAAGGACGTCAATCATGGCACTGCAAGGAGCGACCGCGCGGGTCTCGGACCTTGAACCCGATGAGGTTCCAGCCGCGACGGCGGCCCACGCCACGCCAGCCGCCTTGCGCGCGAGGAGCCGGGCCACCAGTCAGACCAAGAGTGAGGAGACCCGCGCCGCGCTACTGACAGCGCCGATCCTCCCCACTTTGCTGAAGCTGGCGCTGCCCACGGTGACCGTGCTGGTGGCGCAGACCGCCGTGAACATCGCGGAGGCCTATTATGTCGGCTTCCTCGGCACCGATGCGCTGGCGGGTGCGACGCTGGTGTTTCCGATCTTCATGCTGATGACCATGATGTCGAATGGCGGGCTCGGCAGCGGCGTCGCTTCCTCGGTGGCGCGCGCGGTCGGCGCCGGCCGACGTAACGACGCCGACGCCGCGCTGTTTCACGCCGTGGTGCTCGCCATCATCGTCGGCGCGCTGTTCACGATGGGCGCCATTCTCGGGGGACCTGCGCTATACCGCGCGCTCGGCGGCCGCGGCGATGCGCTCGCCGCCGCGATCAGTTACTCCAACTATCTCTTCGCCGGCGCGATCCCGGTGTGGATCGTCAACCTGCAGGCGGCGGCGCTGCGCGGCTCGGGCAATGTCAAGGTGCCCGCGCTGGTGACGCTGGTCGGCGCGATCGCGACAATCCCGGTTTCGCCGGTGCTGATCTTCGGGCTCGGCCCGTTTCCGCGGCTCGGCATCGGCGGCGCCGGCATTGCCTTCGGCCTCTATTACGCTGCTGCGATGCTGTTCCTGCTGCGCTACATGGCCTCGGGCCGCTCGGGCCTCACCTTCCGCATCGTGCGGCTGCGCGGCGCGCTCTTCGCCGACATGCTGAAAGTCGGCATTCCGACCGCGCTGAACGCGATGCTGACCAACCTCACCGTCATTCTCATAACCGGCGCGGTCGGCCTGTTCGGCACCGCGGCACTTGCGGGCTACGGCATTTCCTCGCGGCTCGACTACATCATGATCCCGCTTCTGTTCGGCGTCAGCACGGCCACGCTGACCATGGTCGGCGTCAACATGGGCGCCGGCCAGACGGTGCGTGCGCGGAAGATCGGCTGGACCAGCGGCCTGGTCGGCCTGCTCCTCACCGGCACGATCGGCGCCATCGTCGCGATGTTCCCGGCCGCCTGGCTGCATCTGTTCAGCAACGATGCGGAAGTCGTGCGCGAAGGCACGACCTATTTGCGCATCGTGGCGCCGGCCTATGGCGCGCTCGGCTTCGGCTTTGTCGTGTCGTTCGCAGCCCAGGGCACCGGCCGCGCACTGTGGCCGCTCGTGGCCTCCAGCGTGCGCATCCTGATCGCTGCGGGCGGCGGCTGGATCGCGGTCGCTTACTTCAACGCCGCAATGGCTGGGCTGTCTGCGATGATGTCGGCCTCGCTCGTCGCCTCCGGCGCGATCTGCACCCTCATCATGTTCTCGCCTACCGTCTGGCGTGCGGAGAAGCGTTAAGCTCCCTCGTAAGCCCGCTTCAAACCGGCGATGTCGAGCTTGATCATGCCGAGCATCGCCTGCATGGCGCGTTGCGCGCCCGCGCGGTCGGCGCCGCCGAGATATTTCGGCAGCGCCGTCGGCACGATCTGCCAGGACAGGCCGTAGCGGTCCTTCAGCCAGCCGCAGCGCTCGGCCTGCCCGCCATTGGCGAGCAGCGCATCCCAAAGCCGATCGACCTCGGCCTGGTCGATGCAGTCGATCTTGAAGGAGACCGCGTGGGTATATTCGAAGCGCATGCCGCCGTTGAGCGCCATGAAGCGCTGGCCGGCGAGCGTGAACTCCACCACCAGCACCGTGCCGGCCTTGCCGCCCGGGCTGTCGACACTGTTCCTTTGCACGGTTTCAATCTTGGAATCGGGCAGCAGCGACACGTAGAAATTCGCGGCCTCTTCCGCCTCGCCGTCGAACCACAGGCAGGGTGTGACCTTGGACATCGGTCTATTCTCCTGTTTCACGCGTCGGCTTTGGCGAACTGCGCTTGCGCAGCCGCGACATCCATCCACATCACTTCCCAGATGTGACCATCGGGGTCCTCGAAGCTGCGGCCGTACATGAAGCCGAAATCCTGCTGCGGCGTCGGATCGAGCGCGCCGCCGGCTGCCTTCGCCCTGCCGACGAGGTCGTCGACGTCTTCCCGGCTGTCGGCAGAAACGCAGATCAGCACCTCGCTCGACGTTTTGGCATCGACGATCTTCTTGGAGGTGAACTGCCGGTACTTGTCATGAGTCAGGAGCATGGCGTGGATAGTATCGGAAAACACCATGCAGGAGGCGGTATCGTCGGAGAACTGCTCGTTCTTGACGGCCCCGATCGCCTCGTAGAAGGCGTTGGCGCGCTTGAGGTCGCTGACGGGCAGGTTGATGAAGATCAGTTTGGCCATGAAGGGCTCCTTTTCGCTTGAGTTCCGTCCCAAGGACGAACCCGGCGAAGCAATCCCGACATGGCCTACACAATTATTTTGGCTGTCATTCCGGGGCGATGCGAAGCATCGAACCCGGAATCTCGAGATTCTCTGGTGCGCAATTGCGCACCATAGTTCGCGTCTTCGACGCGCCCCCGGAATGACCGCGCCGCGGTCACGTCGCCATCGGGCTCGGCATGTTCAAGAACGCCCGCGCCACGTGCCAGAACAATTGCCGATTGATCGCAAGCGTCAGCGAATGCGCGGTACCGGGCAGGATGATGAACTGGCGGTCGCCGTTCGGCAGCTTGTTGAAGAATTCCTCGATGTCGCCGACGGTGGCAATCCCGTCATATTCGCCGCGCACCAAAAGCACCGGCGCCAGCACTTTCTCCGGATGCACCACCGGCAGGTTGGCGGTCATGTCGAGATAGGTGCCGGTCGGGATCTGATCGCCGAACTGCATCTCGGCATCGGCGAGCGCCTCGACCGCGGCGGGATCGGACGTGCCCGGCTTGTCGCGGGTCGCGATCGAGCGGATCATGTCGCGGTCGCGCTTGCGCATGCTGTGCGAGCGATAATAGTCGACCTGCTCGGCGCGCTTCTTCAGCGTCGGCGAATCCTCGCCCTTGTAGGTGAAGGCGGCAAACACCAGGCGATTGATGCGATCGGGCGCGGCCATCGCGTACGCGCCGGCACGCAGCGCGCCGGAGGATTCACCGACGAAATGATATTTGTGCTGGCCGGTCTCGCGGGTAAGCACGTCGGCGGCGGCCTTCAGGTCCTCGACGCCGCTGGCGATATCCGAATTTCCGGAAGTATGGCCGGACTTGCCGTAATTCTCATGGTCCATGGTCCAGCAATCGAAGCCGTAGCGGGCGAACTCGTTCATGATGGAGTATTCGCCCTTGCCCGGCACGTGCAGGTCGAACGACCGCGAGCTCACGGAGGAGCCGTGGACGAAGAACACGATCGGCCGCGCCGGCTCGCCGGACTTCGGTGCGCCCAGTCGCTTGCGGAACATCCAGAGCGGCACGTCGCCCTTCCTGGCCCAATATTCGCCGCTCCAGATTTCGCTGGCATCGCCATTATCGGCGCTGGCCGGCAAGGAAGGAACGAGCGTTCCCGCCATCAGGCCAAGACCGGCACCAAGGCCTGCGCCCCTGATGACGGTGCGGCGGGCAAACGAATTCTCCAGATGAGTCATGGTGTTTCCCCTTATGCGCCTGGTCTTCGACCGGTCATTTGTAATTTTCGAGCGATAAATAAATTCTAGCAGCGGCCTGACGCGTTTGAAAGCAGTGTGCACTGCACCGCGAACACCATCGCGCGATATTTGGCGGAACAGGCTTGCTCGCGGGGCAAGCAGGTTTAGTCTTCGCCGTGCTTCAACCGGAAAAAAATCCGGACCGCCGCAACAGGGAGAAGAGCCGTGAGCAGCAATCTGACCGAAGAAGAACTTGCCGCGCTGATGCCGTCCGAACTGTGCCAGTATCAGACGCCGATCCCGACCCAGATCGTTTCCAGCGACGAGTTCTATCCTGATCCGCAGAACGAACGTCAGCGCGAAGTCGAGCAGCGGCTGCTTGCCATGGCCGACGAGCTCGGCGGCAAGCAGGGCCTGAACCGCCGGGGTTTCTTCCAGAGCGCGGCCGGCATGGCCGCCTCCTTCCTCGCGATGAACCAGGTCTATGGGAACCTGTTCGACGTGACGCCGGCGGAAGCCGCGACACCCACGATGGCGCAGGAGCGCGCCAATGCCTACAAAGATCAGTTCATCATGGACATGCACACGCATTTCCTGCGCGACGACACCCGCATCATGACCTTCGTGGAAATGCGGAAAGCCGTCGGCAAGGCGGGCTGGAACAAGCAGCTTACCGAGCACGAGCAGACCATCGAGGACCTCAAGTTCAACAACTACAAGAAGGAGATGTTTCTGGACTCCGACACCAAGATCTCGCTGATCTCCTCGGCGCCGTCGGACATCGAGCAGGACTGGTTCCTCACCAACGAGCAGATGGCCGATGCGCGCAAGAAGATCAACGACGAGGCAGGCTCCCGGCGCGTGTTCTGCCACGCGATCTTCACGCCCGGCCAGCCCGGCTGGCTCGACAAGCTCGATGCAGCGCTGGCGCTGAAGCCGGAGTCCTGCAAGGGCTACACCATTGGCGACAACACCCATAAGGATGTCAGCCGCTATCCCTGGCGGCTCGACGACGAGAAGGTCGCCTACAAAGGCTACGAGAAGATGGTGAAGGCGGGCATCAAGAATGTCTGCGTTCACAAGGGGCTTTTCCCGCCCGGCCTCGAGAAGCAGTACCCGCACCTGCGCGGCTTTGCCGACGTCGCCGACGTTGGACAAGCGGCAAAGGACTGGCCGCAGCTCAACTTCGTGATCTATCACTCGGCCTACCGCCATGTCGGCGGCGATCCGAAGGTGGCGCTTGCCGAGTTCGAGCGCACCGGCCGCATCGCATGGACCAGTGACCTCGCCGATATCCCGGCGCAATATGGCGTCACGAACGTCTATGGCGACGTCGGTCAGTTGTTCGCGACCACGCTGGTTGCCGAACCCAATGTCTGCGCCGCGCTGATGGGCACGCTGATCAAGGGGCTCGGCGCCGATCACGTCTGCTGGGGCACGGATTCGCTCTGGACCGGCGCGCCGCAATGGCAGATCGAGGGCCTGCGCCGGCTCGAAATCCCGGAGGCGATGCAGAAGAAATTCGGCTACGCCCCGCTCGGTGCCGCCGACGGCGCGGTGAAGACCGCGATCTTCGGCGACAACAACGCGCGGCTCTACAACATCCAGCCCAAGCGCGCGATGCTGGAGCTCAAGGGCGACCGCTTCGCGCTGATGAAGGAGAAATACGAAAAGGCCGGAGCCGAGCCGTCGCACACGCGCTACGGCTACGTCGTGCCGAACCGGACGATCGATCACTCGGTGTTTGTGTAGTCTCTCCACCTTCGTCATTCCGGGATGCGCCGGAAGGCGCAGGCCCGGAATCCATACGCTCGATGGTGGTTATGGATTCCGGGCTCGCCGCTTTCGCGGCGCCCCGGAATGACGAGGAGCTTATTTGCCCGTAAACCTCGGCTTGCGTTTTTCCGCGAACGCCTTGACGCCTTCCTTCAGGTCCTCGCTGGTGCGGATCGGATCGAGAATCCGCCGCGCTTCGGCGACGGTTTCCAATGGCCCCTTCGGCATGGCGTCGCGCGCGAGCTTCTTCAGGCCCTGAACCACCAGCGGCGCGTTGCCGGCGATCTTGGCCGCCATCTCCTGCGCCTGCGCGAGATGCTGGCCCTTCGGCGCGATCTTGTTGACGAAACCGACCTGGTAGGCGCGCTCGACGGACAGTTCGTCCCCGACCAGCAGAAACTCCATCGCGACCTTGTGCGGCATGCGCGAGACCACCGACGAGATGCCGCCGGCGGTGGTGCCGATCCTGGCCTCGGGATAGATGAAGCGCGTGGTCTCGGAGGCCACACAGAGATCGGCCATCTGCACCAGCACGAACCCGCCGCCGACCACCCAGCCTGAGGTCGCCGCAATCACAGGCTTGTCGAGATCGACGCCGAGGCCGGGCACGGCGTGCCACATGTTGACCGGAAAATCCTTCACATCGGCGCCGACGCAAAAATATTTCTCTTCGCACGAGGCCAGCACGGCCACGCGATCGTCGCTGTCGCGAAAGCGCCGCCAGGCCTCGCGCAGCTCGTCGCACAGCGCGTTGTTGAGCGCGTTGTGGACGGAGGCGCGGTCCATGGTGATGGTCGCGACGTGGTCTTGGCTTTCGTAACGGACGAGTGTCATGGGGCCCCCCTCAACCTGCTCCGTCATTCCGGGACACGCGCCTTGCGCGTGGACCCGGAATCTGGATCTTGTGGCGCGAGATTCCGGGTTCGCGCTGCGCGCGCCCGGAATGACTTCGCGGCTTCGCCGCTGCGTCATCTCTTCTCATCCGGATGCCGGTGCACTGGATCGACCCACAGCACCGTCTCGGGCTTCTCGACCGGCTCGATGTCGAGATTGATCGCGACCGCCTCGCCGTCGCTTCTGACCAGCACGCATTCCAGCACCTCGTCGCGGCTGGCATTGATCTCCTGATGCGGCACGTAAGGCGGCACGAAGATGAAATCGCCGGGGCCTGCTTCCGCGGTGAATTGCAGATGCTCGCCCCAGCGCATCCGCGCCTTGCCCTTCACGACATAGATGATGCTTTCGAGATGGCCGTGATGATGCGCGCCGGTCTTGGCGTCGGGCTTGATGGTGACGGTGCCGGCCCAAAGCTTTTGCGCGCCGACGCGGGCGAAATTGATCGCGGCCTTGCGGTCCATGCCTGCCGTCGACGGCACGTTGGGATCGAGCTGGTTGCCGGGAATGACACGGACGCCGTCATGCTTCCAGCGTTCGTCGTCGTGATGATGCGAATGGGAGTGCGCGTGATCGTGGGGAGCCGTCATGACAGTGCTTTCGAATGAGTTCCTTCGCGATGACGCTACAGAATTACCCTCGCACAGGCCAGACGATTCAGGAACATTTTCAAGCGCCAACCGTTGTCCTCGCGAACCGCAAGGAGGAGAAGTTTTATGGGTGCTACCACTGACAAGGTCAAGGGCGCGACCAACGAAGCCATCGGCAAGGCCAAGCAGGAAGTCGGCGAGGCCGTTGGCTCCGATCGCCTGCAGGGCGAAGGCGCGATCCAGGAAGTAAAGGGCAAGGGCCAGCAGGCGCTGGGCGATGCCAAGCAGGCGACCAAGGACGCGGTCAATCGCGCGGCCGCCGCGGCGAACAAGAAGCTCTGAGCCCCGTCTCAGGTTTCAGGAGGAAAAGACCGGCCGTTCGCGGCCGATCTTTTTCTTTTGTAGCGTGTTAGTTTCGCCGATGGTTCAGCACATCGGGATTGACGACATTGGTCGGCGTGCCCGCCGCATACGAGACGATTTGATCAAAAATATCCGTGAATTGAATGTCATATTCGTCGCGTGAAACGTAGCCGATTTGCGGCGTGGCGATGACATTGTCCATGTTGAGCAGGGGATCAGCCGTGTCGCGCAGCGGCTCCTTCTCGAACACGTCGACGGCCGCATAGCCCGGCCTCCCCGCCCGCAACGCCTTCACCAGCGCGTTCGGCTCGATCAGGCCCGCGCGGCTGGTATTGACCAGCGTCGCCGTCGACTTCATCCGCGCCAGATCCTCCGCCTTGACGATGCCGCGCGTGGCATCGACGAGGCGCATATGCAGCGAGATGAAATCGCACTGCTCGAAGAAGGCGGCCTTGCTCGCCGCAGTCTCAAAACCATCGGCACGCGCTTTCGCCATCGCGGGCTCGCGCGCCCAGACCAGTACTTTCATGCCGAACGCCTTGGCATAGAAGGCGACCACCGCGCCAATGCGGCCATAGCCGTAGATGCCGAGGGTCTTGCCGCGCACCGTCGAGCCGACGCCGAACTGCCAATGGCCCGCCTTCAGCGAGGTGACCTGCTGCGGGATCATGCGCGATGACGCCAGCACCAGGCCCCAGGTCAATTCGGCCGTAGCATAAGACGGCGTATCGGCATGCTGGCCTGAAGACACCACGATGCCGAGCCGCGTGCAGGTGTCGATATCGATATGCGGAAAGACGCTGCGCTGGCTGATCAATTTCAGCTTCGGCAGCCGCTCGAGCAGCGGCGTCCTGATCTGCGTACGCTCGCGGATCAGGACCAGCGCTTCGGTATCTTTCAGCCGCCCGGCGAGCTTGTCGACGTCCTGGACATGGTCGTTCCAGATCGTAACGTCGTGGCCCTTGAGTTTGGCGAAGCAATCGAGGGTGCGCAGCGTGTCGAAGTAGTCGTCGAGGATCGAAACCTTCACGATGCGCCCCTGGAAGCGATTATTTTACGGCGAGCAACTCGACATCGAACATCAAGGTCGCGTTCGGCGGGATCACGCCGCCGGCGCCGCGCGCGCCATAGCCGAGCGCGGGCGGGATGATCAGCGTGCGCTTGCCGCCGACCTTCATGGTGGCGACGCCCTCGTCCCAGCCCGCGATCACGCGCTTCTGGCCGATCGGAAACTCGAACGGCTCGTTGCGGTCGACGGAGGAATCGAATTTCTTGCCCTTCTGCCCGTTCTCGTAGAGCCAGCCGGTGTAGTGCATCACGCAGATCTGGCCCGGCTTCGGCGAGGCGCCGGTGCCGACCGTGGTGTCGATGATCTGCAATCCTGAAGCTGTGGTCATGGGTTTTCCTGCACCTTGGGCGAACGCGCCTGACGGCGCAACGATGACTGTGGCCAGCGTGATCGCGATGGCCGAAACAAACGAGGCTGCTAAACGACGAAAGCGCATCCGCTTCACCTTCCCTGTTCAATGCGGGGGCTATTTAGCGTAACACGATCGGCGTTGCTACCCCGTGAGCACCTCGAAATGACTGATGGCGTCGACAAGGAGCGCGATTAGGCCGCACCGGAAACGCAACAAAATTCTGGAACGTTTTGCCCGGCGACGCGTAAGCCCAACGCTCCCGTCGTTCACACCCCCGCGCGACGGGAGTTGTTCCGAGGCCCCGGCGTGCCGTCGCGTCGGGGCCTGCGGAGGGAGTGCGCGATGCCGCTTTATCATTTCGATCTGGTGAATACGAAGACCCATGTGGATGCTGGAGATGCGGACTTGCCCGACGATATCGAGGCAATGGACTCCGCTGACCTGATCGCGCGTCGCGTCTTGCAGGAGCTGCCGCAGGCCAAGAACCGGCACTACGCCATCCTCGTCACCAATGAGGACGGTGAGGAGATCTGCCGCCTGCCGCTCGACATCATTCACTAGAGAACGCCCCTATCGACGGGCTGATCCGCAGGTCGCAGGAACGATTGCCATCAATTGCCGTTGCTCTCCGATAGCTTACGGCGTGCCGGTCGTTTGATGGAACGCCAAGTGGCTCAGTAGCCGAGCGCGCAGCCGTCCTTGCGCGGGTCGGAGCCGCCGGTCAGCGTGCCCTTGTCCCAGTCGATCCAGATCGCCTGACCGCCGCCGAGCGGCCCGAGCACGCTCGTGGTCTTGTGGCCGAGCTTCTTCAGGCCTTCGACGGTGGCGGCGGGCACGCTGTCCTCGAGCTGGTAGACGCTCTCGTAATGCAGGCCGCGCGGCATATCGATCGCTTCCTGCACGTCGCAGCCGTAGTCGAGCATGTTGGTCAGCACATGGGTCTGGCCGACCGGCTGATACTGCCCGCCCATCACGCCGAACGGCATTTTCGCGCGACCATTCTCGGTAACGAGCGCTGGAATGATGGTGTGCAGCGGCCGCTTGCGCGGCGCGATGCAATTGGGATGGCCCGGCTGGATGCGGAAGCCGCCGGCGCGGTTCTGCAGCAAAATGCCGGTCTTGTTGGAAACGATCGCCGAACCAAAGGAATGCGCGACCGAATTGATGAAGGAGCAGACGTTGCGGTCCTTGTCGACCACGGTGATGTAGACGGTCGACGGATTCATCGGCGGCGCGACGTTCGGCAGGTCGAGCAGGCCGTCCATGCGGATCTTGCCGACATATTCGTCGGCAAAATCCCTGGCGAGAATGCGGACCACGTCGACGTCGACCTGGGCGGGATCGCCGATATATTGCTCGCGCATCAGATAGGCGATGCGCGCCGCCTCGGCTTCGAGATGGAAGCGTTCGACGCTGAGCGGGGCGAATTTCGGCAGCTCGAAGCGCGACAGGATGTTGAGCATGACAAGCATGGTGATGCCGGGCCCGTTCGGCGGGCACTGCCAGACATCGAGGCCCTTGTACATGGTGCCGATCGGCGAGGTCGTCTCGGTGGTGTGCTCGGCGAAATCCTCGAGCGTGTGCAGGCCGCCGATAGAGCGCAGCGTCTCGACTATGTCTTCGGCGATCGGCCCCATGTAGAAGGCATCGCGGCCGTCTTTGGCGATCGCGCGCAAGGTCTTGCCGAGCTCCGGCTGGCGCAGCACCTCGCCGGACAGCATGGGTCTGCCATGCGGCAGCAGATAGCGAACCGTGTTGGTGCCGTTCTTCAGCTTCTCGAACTGGTTCTTCCAGTCAAACGCAATGCGCGGCGCGACGACATAGCCCTCCTCCGCCGCCTTGATCGCCGGCTGCAGCAGCGTGTCGAGGCCGAACTTGCCGTGGTCACGCAGGATCACCTCCCAGGCATCGATCGAGCCGGGAATCGAGACGGAATGCGCCGAGGTCAGCGGTACCGAGTGGATTTTCCGCTCGAGATACCAGTCGGCGGTGGCGGCGGCCGGCGCGCGGCCCGAGCCGTTATAGGCCACGATCTTGCCTTCGCCCCTGGGCTGGATCAGCGCAAAGCAATCGCCGCCGATGCCGGTCGATTGCGGCTCGATCACCGCGAGCAGCGCGCTGGCCGCGATCGCCGCGTCCGCCGCCGTGCCGCCGGCTTTCAGCACCTCGATGCCCGCCAGCGCCGCTTGGGGATGCGAGGTCGCGATCATGCCGTTCTGGGAATGAACGGTGGACCGGCCGGCGAAATGGAAATTCCTCATACGAAATCGCTCACTTGATCGTTGTTTTGATGGCCCCGGGAGAAGCCGGGTTACATGACACATTCATGCGGGGCTGGGCAATGGGCTGGTATACCAGGGCCCAATGCAGGATTTGCAGGGTTTCCCCGGGAATACACCCCTGATAGACCGCCGCCATGTCCCACAAGGTCGCCGCCTTCTACCAATTCGCCGCGCTGCCCGACTTTCGCGAACTGCGGGAGCCTTTGCGCACGTTTTGCGCTGGCCTCGGGCTGAAAGGCAGCGTGCTGCTCGCGGCCGAGGGCATCAACGGCACGGTCGCGGGAAACGACGACGGCATCGATGCGCTGGTTGCCGAGCTTCGGCATGGCGTGCTGTTCGGCGGCCGGCTCGACCGTCTCGAGCTGAAATTTTCCCGCGCGGCGGCGATGCCCTTTGGCCGGATGAAGGTCCGCCTGAAGAAGGAGATCGTCACGCTCGGCGACGCCAGGGCCGATCCGACGCGGCAGGTCGGCATCTACGTCGAGCCCGCCGACTGGAATGCGCTGATATCTTCGCCCGATACGGTTGTGATCGACACCCGCAACGCATTTGAAGTCGCGATGGGCACGTTCGAGGGCGCGCTCGATCCCAGGATCGCCTGCTTCGGCCAGTTCAGGGACTTTGCCGCGCAAAGGCTCGATCCGGGCAAGCACAGGAAGATCGCGATGTTCTGCACCGGCGGCATCCGCTGCGAGAAGGCAAGCTCGCTGTTGCTCGCGCACGGCTTTGCCGAGGTCTATCACCTCAAGGGCGGCATCCTCAGATATCTGGAAGAAGTGCCGGAAGCCCAAAGCCGCTGGCGCGGCGAGTGCTTCGTGTTCGACGAGCGCGTGGCGCTCGGCCATGGCCTGCGCGAGCGCGCCAAGGAAGATGCATTTCATGGGTGAGAAGGAACTTGGTGCTCGCATCGATGCGCTGGAGGAGCGTCTGACCTATCAGGACGAGACCATCGAGCAGCTCAATCAAACTATCACCGCGCAGTGGAAGCAGATCGATGCGCTGACGCGCCAGCTCGCTGCGTTGAGCGCACGCCTGCAGGAGGCCGAGGCCAACCCTCCGGCGCCCGCGAACGAACGCCCACCGCATTATTAATTTGCGCTTGATCTATTCGGAAAACCGGTGCCCACTTTTCCGGATCATGCGCGATTAGATGCGCATCGCGAAGTAAGTCGCGAGCGCAACGACCGCGACCACGATCAAACACCACACCACCGGCGCGACCTGCTTGCTGCTGCCGCTGCGCGGCGAGTCATTGGCGGCGTGGTTGAATTCGAGTTTGCGCCATTGCTTACCTCATTGGCTTACCTCATTGGCTTACCTCACCGGAATACGGCCTTGACCTTGTCCCACAGCGAGTGGTGGGGATCATTGTCCTGTTCGATTTCCTGAGCCGTCGGTGCATCCCGATCGCTGTCATGCCTGCTCGGCGCCGGCTGCGCGGCGCTGACGGGATCGGAGGCCGGAAAACTGTCGATCAGCCCGGCTTCGAGCCGGGCGTGCATTTCGGCATCGGCGCGCGCCGTCTCCCTGGGGTCGGCGGCGTGCGGGTCGTGGGGTGCGGGGTTGAATTTCTCAGCCATTGGGACCCTCCATGCCGAAATAACGCTCCGGATTCGTTCCAGTTCCCGCCTTGGCCAAGCCGTTCGCGCCGTGTATCAGGGGCCCCAAGATTTGAGCCCGCCGCAGGAACGTTCCGCCTTGGCCGAGACTACCAAAAAACCCCTGCTCGACCTGCTCGGCGGGCAGAGGCGGTCCACGCCGCCGATCTGGATGATGCGGCAGGCTGGCCGCTATCTGCCGGAATATCGCGAGGTCCGCGCCAGGGCCGGCGGCTTCCTCGACCTCTGCTTCACGCCGGATTTCGCCGCCGAGGTTACGCTGCAGCCGATCCGGCGCTTTGGCTTCGATGCCGCGATCATCTTTTCCGACATCCTGGTCATCCCCTATGCGCTTGGGCGCGACGTGCGGTTCGAGGTCGGCGAAGGCCCGCGGCTCGATCCCCTGGATACGCCGGAGAAGATCGCGGCAACGGCGACGGAGGCCGATTTCGGCAAGCTGCAGCCGGTCTACGAAGCGCTGCGCCGCGTGCGCCGAGAACTCGCCGGCAACGTCACGCTGATCGGCTTCTGCGGCGCACCCTGGACGGTTGCCACCTACATGGTCGCGGGCCAGGGCACGCCCGACCAGGCGCCGGCGCGGATGATGGCCTACCGGCATCCGGAAGCGTTCTCGAAGATCATCGACGCGCTGGTCGAGAACTCCATCGAACATCTGGTCGGGCAGCTCCGGGCCGGTGCCGATTGCGTGCAGATCTTCGACACCTGGGCCGGCGTGCTGCCGCCCCGCGAATTCCTGCGCTGGTCGATCGCGCCGACCGCGCGCATTGTCGAGGGCGTCCGCGCAAAAATCCCCGACGCCAAGATCATCGGCTTCCCCCGCGGCGCCGGCGCGCTCTTGCCCGCCTATATCGGCGCGACGCGCGTCGATGCCGTCAGCATCGACTGGACCGCCGAGCCGTCGCTGATCCGCGAGCGCGTGCAGAACAGGGTCGCGGTGCAAGGCAATCTCGATCCGCTGGCGCTGATCGCCGGCGGCACCGCGCTCGAGCGCGCCATCGACGACGTGCTGTCGAATTACGGCCAGGGCCGGCTGATCTTCAATCTCGGCCACGGCATTTTGCCGGAAACCCCGATTGCGCATGTCGAGCAGATGATCGCGCGCGTGCGGGATTATCGGAGTTAGTGGCGCGCGGCGCTCTAGTTCGAATTTCAAGCAGCAATTCCGGGCCTATGGTTCGAGACGGCGCTGCGCGCCTCCTCACCATGTGGGTCTAGCTTTGGTGCCACTCACTCCGACCTCATCCTGAGGAGACCGTAGGGTGGGCAAAGCGAGGCGTGCCCACCGTTCAGGAGCGATGCTGTCGATAGATGGTGGGCACGGCGCTATGCGCCTTTGCCCACCCTACGATCTGTCGCGACTCTACATTCCCGCGGCACGAAATGCCCGGGTGATGCATGAAACCTTGTCCCTCAAACCAAGAGGGCGCAGGGAATGCCGGGTGAAGGCCTCACCCATGGCCCGCCTGCAACAAAAAACGCAGGCGGCAGTCACCACAGGTTCAGCCAGATCAACCGGCATTCCCTGCGCAATGGTTTACGGCTTATGGCGCGCTCTCCCCGCGGTACCGGGCTTGATAGCCCCCGTCGCTTCGCGGGGATTAGCCCTGCGAAACTTGACACCAGCGTCGGGGTGTCAGGACCACACGATTTCGCCGTCCGCTTCCAGCGTCGCTCGCCTTGCGACGCAGCCGCGTCCATCGCAGCCTGCCCCAACGTCCGTGGCGATGCGCGTGCGCCCCTCCTGGTGGGACAGGATGGCCGCACCATACACCGGTTTTCGTTTCTGGAAAAGCGAAATATCATTCTGGAAAGGAGAAATTTCCTGAGCCGGATACCTCGACATCCCGATCGGCTTGAAACTGCTCGCGAAAATCGCGCTTCAGCGCCTCGGTTTTTCGAGGGCTTTTGGGCCCACGGTCGAAGCGGCATCCGAGGGAGAAATCAGACGGATCGGACGCCTCGTGGGTCGACAGAGCGAGAGCGGGCCACATACTCGATCTCGCCACGCGTCGTCCCGATATCCTGCAGCTCCCTATCACTCAGGCCGTACAAGGCGCCCCGTAACGTATCGCGCTCATGCCATTGCCGAAGCATGCCCCAATATTTCTCGAAAAACCGGAAAGCGCACCGCATCGGCGCGGCGGTCTGTCCAAAGCCTGCTGCAACATAGGTCGTGCTCATCGTGAGACCTCCGGTTAAAAAATGTCCGCTCTACCCAATGCGTGATTGAGCCGTGGCTCTCCGTTGCGGGACACGCTGTCCCGCAAATCCGGTCGTTCTTGCTGATCTCGCTGCGGAGGGATCGCGCTACTTGCCGGCTATCCCCAGCGCGGCTGTTCGCCCATATCGATTCCGAGCGCGGTCTTGGCGACGATCTCGTGGGTGAGGAACGTGTTCGCGGGATGGAAGCGTCCGCATCGGGCGTCGCGGAACAGACGCTCCAACTCGTTGCCGCGGAACATGCCGGTGCCGCCCGACACGTCCATCGCCCAATCCACGATGCTCCACGCCGTTTCGACGGCGTGATGCTTGGCGGAGACGATCTTGGAAGGCCACATCGCTCCGTGGTCGACGCCGTTCGACCAGTCATCCGCCACCTGATCGAGGTGCGGTCCGATCGTATCGTTGGCCAGCACCATCTCCGCGATCCGGTGCTGGATCTCGGGGTGATAGGCCATGGTCCGGGTGACGGCGAGCGAGGTCTTGCCTTTTGCCGAGGCAACAGCGAGGTCGATCGCCCGTTGCGCGATGCCGCAATAGACATTCGCGAAGCCCATCAAAGCCCAGGCGAATATCCCGAGAACGAAGGCGTCGGGAATGCCCGCAGGAACAATACGTGCGACATAGCGATCCGGCACGAAGACACCATCGAGCTTCACGTCGTCGCTCCGCGTGCCGCGCATGCCGAGTGTGTCCCAGGTCTCGACGATCCGGTAGTTCGGCGTGTCACGCGGCATGAACACATGAACGATCTTCGGGCCACCTTCGGCCTCGGCCCACATCGCATGCGCCCCGTAGCGCGTGAAGACGGGCGCCAGGCTGCCGAACATCTTGTGGCCGGTGATGCGGAAGCCGCCTTCGACCCGCTCGGCCTTGCTTGTCGACAGCAGGGCCGGAATGTCGTTGCCTCGTTCGGAATGGCCCGCGTTGAAGACTTCGCCTGCCATCGCCTCCTTCAGGACCCATTCGAGCGACTTGTCGCCTTGCCGCCAGAGGTCCGCGATGAGTCCGACCCAATAGATATGCATGTTGATGCCGAGCGCCGTGGCCGGCGCGTAATAGGCCAGCCGGCGCTGCTCCCGGCAGCTCTGGGCGAGCGTGAGGCCACGGCCACCGAACTCGGCCGGCACGTTCATGGTCAGGTAGCCGGCAGCCTTCAGATCAGCGAAATCCTCGTTAAAGAAGCGGTTTTCGCGGTCATAAACCGCGGACCGCCCGGCGAATTTGGTGAGCAGATCGTTCGACAAGACATGATTTTGGGTCAGCATGTGGACCTCCTGGACGCCGGCCCCTTCCGGCTCGCGACGATCCTGCCTCAGGCCGCGCGGGCGGGAAATCGACAGGTCTATGGAGGCGCGCCCGCCGGCGAGCCGTTCCGGGTCTCAACATGCTTGTTGAAGCGGCTTGTTCTTAGGTCAGGCCGAGCCTGGCCGCATAGGCGGCCGCCTCGGTGCGGTTGGCACATCCGGTTTTCGTCAGAATGTTATGGACGTGGGTCGCGACCGTGCTCTGCCCGATAGCCAGCGCCAGGGCGATATCGGCATTGCCCCTGCCGATGGCGATCAGGCGAAGCACATCCAGCTCCCTCCCGGTCAGGCTGTCCGGCGCCGGCGATTTTTGCGCCGGTTCGGGTAGCCGCTGGCGGGTGAGGACAATTCGCCGGCTGAGCGCGGTCAATCCCAACGCGCTGGCATGTGCTTCCGCAGTGTCCAGAAGCGCGGACGCCTTGGCCCGGTCGGTGGGATCGCCGCGTTTCACAAGCATGTCGGCATAGTCGCGCCGCGTGTGCTCCCGGGGCAGGATGGCGCCGATCCGGTCGTTCATCGCGAGCGCCTTCTCGAAATGCCGCTCCGCGTCCGGCCAACGCCTCTCAAGCGAGGCAAGTAACCCGAGAAACCGGTCGCTCGATCCCGGACATTCCAGTTCGACGCCGATGTTGCGCCCCGACCACGGCAGCAAGAGTTTATAGAGATGGGATGCCTGGACGCGATCGTCGAGTGCGACGCAGACTTCGGCGAGATAGGCGATGCAAGTTGTCCATCGTGCGTCATGCGGAATGGACTGAAAATCGTCCGACGCCAGATTGTCAAAGATGGTACGCGCCAAATCGAGGTCGCCAAGCTCGACATAGAGCAGGGCAAGGGCCGGTCGCCATATCGCGGCCATGGCGGTCTGGCGTACGAACATCGCAACCACGGGGCCGAGCGTTCCCAATTGGCCCCGCTCCCGTCGCAGCGTGAAGATCATCTGCGCGGCGGGATCATTCACTCGGTCCCTAAGTTGAACCAACCGCACACGGCGAATCAACTCTTCCGCCTCGCCGAGAGAGCCGCTCATCAGTGTCAGCCTCGCCTTGAACGCGTGTACGTAGGCGTCGAAGAAGGGTTGTCGAAGATGGGTGTTGAGGCGGGCCATCTCCTCGACGGCGGCCGATACGCCCTTGATATCGCCGAACTCGAGCAGCAGAATCGCGCGGCGGAAATGAGCCCGGATGGTGACTTCAAGATCATTCGCGCTGGCGCCGGCTTCCGCCATCTCGATGGCATCACGAAGCGCCTCTTCCGTCTCATGCGGTTGCCAGGGAAATTCCACGAGCCCGGCCAGCGCCATGGCGTGCGTTGCCGGGTCGTTCTGCTGCCGCGCCATGGCGATGGCGTGCGACCCGATCGCTCTTGCTTCGTCCGGCCGCCCCTGGTGTAGCCGATACCGCGCGAGAGATCCCATAATCCTGATCCGCGAGCGGAATTCAGATGGAGGAAGATGGTCGAGCGCCTCCTGCAAAAGCTCGCCGATACGGCTATCGAAATGCTCGACGTAGCGCAGGGCGGTTTCCGTATAGCTCAACGCGATTTCGGCCAGGAAGCCATGCAGCCCAATGGATCGCGCGATACCGGCGGCCGCGCCCAGTGTCGCCGGCGCTCCCGCGTCGTGCACCTTTAGCTGCGACCGCCCCAGCGCGAGCAAGAGGCGGCATCGAAGGTCCGGATCATCCACCTCCTTCGTATCAAGCATGTCGAGGGCATTCCGGAAGAGATCGATCGCTTCCTCGGAGGCAAGCGCGGCATCTGCTTTATGTCCGGCGCGCGTTGCATAATCGATCGCCCGATCGACGGCACTTCCCAGTCCAGCGGCACGAAAGTGATAGGCAAGATTGCTCAGAACGGGAGTCGGATCATGGCGATATGCCACCTCGATCGCCTCGCCGACCGAGTTGTGCCGGCGGCGGCGCTCGCCTGTTCGCAATTCGTCGTAAAGCGTGATCCGCAACAATGTGTGCGTGAACTGATAGAGCCCAGGATTCGTCTCCTCGACGATGTGAGCAGCAAGCGCCTCGTCGAGCGCCTCGAGCACGGCGTCGTCGGCGTGCGGACGGCTCGCGCGTGTCAGGACGTCGAGCCGGAACTCGTGGCCGATGACGGCGGCTGTCGCCAGCACGTCGTTGCAGGTGGCCGAGAGCAGATTGAGGCGGCGACCTATCGCCTCGCGGATGCCTTCGGGAAGCCGGATCGTCCTCGGGATCATCGCCGGGGATGCCAGGTCGAAATGACCCTCTTGCTCGAGGAATCGCACGAGTTCCCGCACAAACAGCGGATTGCCCTCGGTCTGGCTGTGGATCGCGCTCGTCAGCCACGGTGGCAGCGTCATGCCGGCGGTCGTTGTCGCGAAGTGGCTGACGTCCTCGATATCCAGGCCCGACAAATGCAGGCGAATGGCGTGCGGAACGCGTATCAGCGCGCCCAGAGTGTCCGACAATTGGTGGCGGCGCGATACGTCGGTGTCCCGATAGGTGCCGATCACCAGCAGCCGGCCCTCGGTCATTTCCTGGGTCAGGAATTCGAGCAGCCGCAGCGTCGGGGCATCCGCCCAGTGAAGATCGTCGAGAATGAGGACCAGAGGGCGGCGGCGCGAATGATTGACGAGGAAACGGGCGATCGAGCCGAACAGGCGGAATCGCGTCTCGGAAGGATCCCTCAATGCTGCTGGCGGCGGATCGAGGTCAGGCAGACGGGCCCTGATCTCCGGCGCAATTTCCGCGATATCGGGGCCTCCCGCGCCAAGATCGGCGCGCAATTCACCCGTCTCCTGCGCTGCCGCCACCGTACCCAGAATTTGCGCCCATGGCCGGTACGGCGGTGCGCCCGCTTCTTCGTGGCAGCGGCCCCAGGCGATTACGGCATCGTGTTTCGACGCCTGGGCCGTCAGTTCCAGCGCCGTTCGGGTCTTGCCGATGCCGGGCTCGCCGGCGAGAAGCGCCAGGCGGACATGCCCCTCACACGCTGTATCCAACGCGGTGCAGAGCGCTTCGAGCTCGCGGCGGCGCCCTACGAAAATCTCCGCTCCTTGAGCCATCAGATGCCCCCGGCGGCGCTACTGGCACTGGCTGCCATTATGCGGCAAGATGGGGATCATTCAACCCGCCCGGGTGCCGGGCCGGTGCCCGTCGGTTGGTCCCAGTCATTTTCATCGGAGAGGAGCGATCATGCCTCTGTTTCTGATCGAGCGGAATTTTGCGCAAGAGGTGAAGCTCGACGATGCGGGCTTCCTAGAAATCCAGCAGATCAATGATGAAGTCGGAATCCAGTGGCTCTTTTCCTTCCTTAGCGCGGACAAGCGCAAGACCTATTGCCTCTACGAAGCGCCGAGCGAGGAAGCGATCCGGATCGCGGCGCGCCGCCTGAACGTTCCGGCCGACGTCATCGTTCCGGTCGGCACCATTCCGATTAGCGAATTCCGGGCGGAGAAGTATGCGGTGATGGCCCCGTCCCGGTCTTAGGATCAGGCTGCGTTCGATCAACTCGGACCGTCACACCGGCCGGCTGCGCTCGATGACGTCGGCGGCGCCTTTGGCGAGCAGTTCCAATCCCATCGCGCGGCCGAGCTCGCTCGGACGGTTTGCGGGCCCGGAAGCCGCCGCTCAGGCGACCTTGCGCCGCTTCGACGTCTGTCCGGCCGCCGCAGGGCGCGCGGAGAGCGTGAGACCGAGGGCTCGAACGATGCGCATCACCGTACCGAATTCGGGATTGCCGGTCTCTCCCAGGGCCTTGTAGAGGCTCTCGCGGTTCAAGCCCGCCTTCCTCGCAATCCCACCCATTCCACGTGCACGTGCAACAAGGCCAAGCGCGTCGCGCACGAAATCCGCGTCACCGGATTCGAGCGCCGCCGCAATATAGGCAACCTGGCGCTCTTCGGTATCGAGATAGTCGGCGGCATCAAATCGTGTTGTCTTGGTCATCACCTTGGTCATCACAATGTCTCCGCCAGTCTCTGAGCCCGTTTGATGTCCCGTTGTTGCGTGCGCTTATCGCCGCCACACAACAGGATCACGATCTGTGCGCCACGTTGCACATAGTAGAGCCGATATCCCGGCCCATAGTCGATGCGCATTTCCAGGATGCCCTGACCGACGCTTCTGGTGTCGCCGGGATTGCCCATCTCCATGCGGCGAATGCGGCCGGTAATGCGCACGACGGCATCGGCATCCCTGAGCCGGTGCAGCCAGGCCGAAAACTCCTCCGTCTGACGCACCTCGACCATTTGGGCTAATGTAGCCCATAGGCTACATTACGTCAAGCGGGCGCGCCAAATGGGCGAAGTGACGCCCACAAAAATGAAACTGATTTGCCCGCCGCCGTCGGGCGAGCAAAACGATGCTTCTTAGGCGTCGAGCATCAATCAAGCCGTTTTCGACATGCTCTGCCGGACGGTGCGACGCGGCAACTGCGAGAAGAGCGGGCTAAGCCCCTCGGCCATCGTCGGGTGCGCGAAGGCAGCATCAGCAAGCCTCGAATATGACAGGCCGGCCAACATCGCCGTGTACACCGCCGCCATCACCTCGCCCGCCTCGGCGCCGATCATTGCGAAGCCGAGAATGCGATCGTCATTCTCGGCGATCAGCGCCTTCATGAAGCCTTGCCTCTCGTCGGTGGCCTGCGCGCGCAACACGGAATTCATCGGCAGCTTCACAACGCGCAGCGCGATTCCTCGACGCTTGGCTTCGTCTTCGCCAAGCCCCACACGAGCAAGCTGAGGATCTGTGAACATGCAGTAAGAAACAAGTCGATCGCGCGTACTGCGATAGTTTCCAGCGAGATTGTCTCGAATGATGCGAAAGTCGTCTTCGGATATATGCGTGAACTGTGGGCTTCCTGCGCATTCCCCCATGGCCCAGACATCCGCGGCGCTGGTCTCGAGGCGCTCATTGACGCGAACGTAGCCACGATCGTCCAATTCAATCCCTGTCTCCTTAAGTCCGATTCCGCCGGTGTTGGGAATACGCCCGGCCGACACCAGGATGTCGCTACCCTCTATGGTTCGCTCGCCGGAATGCGTGCGGACAACAAGACCGGCCTTTTCTCCAGATCGGCCCCGCACCTGGCGGAGTTCGGCTCCCGCTACGATTTCAATTCCCTCGTCATTCAGAATCCGCTGCATCTCCTGCGCAACGTCCAAATCTTCGCGACTGAGAATCCTCGAGCCTGCCTCCACGACGGTCACATTGCTGCCAAAGCGACGATAGGCCTGCGCAAATTCGAGCCCCGAATAGCCGCCACCGATCACCAGCAGATGCGCCGGCAAATAGTCGAGCTCCAGAACCTCGACATGGGTGAGCGGTCGAGCAGCATCGAGACCGGGCACGTTTGGAAGGGCCGCATGCGTTCCGAGGTTAAGGAAGACTTTGTCCGCAGCGAGCATGCGCGTGCCTCCACCGTTCAGCTTAACCTCGAGCGTTTTCGGCCCTACGAAACGTCCGGCCGAGTGGACCCGGGGATTTGCCGAGTAGACCCGGGGATTGCACCCCGAGTCCCTCACTGAACCGTGCTTGACTGTCTCCAGTCACACGGCTCGTGCCACCCACTGAAGACTGCCGTCTTCCGTCGACACGACGGGCTCCTCCGGTTTCCCGCTGACCCGTCGATCCCGACGCGAGTGACCTGCCCCCTTCGCTCCATGGGCATTACCCCACTTCATCACTACTACGGAGCAGTCCGCCCCTGTCCGACGCATCGGTACTTTCGGCCTCACGGGGTCACCGCTTGTACCTTTTCCCTTGGCATCGCCGTCCAGGTTCTCAAGTTCCGCACGAAAGCCCAAATCAGGGTCACGCCCCTATACACCGGACACCACATGGACAGTACGTAGGTTTCTTCCATGCTCTTCCCGGAGCAAGGTGAAGGCTCCGGTTTTGATGTCGTCTGAGAGGATCTCGATGCTTCATCGGAGGTTCACTTGCGTTCGTCTCCCTGATTCTCACATGACGTGGTCATTGCCACGCCTTTTAACCACAACGTTCACCACCGCGGATTTTGTCCGAAGCAGCTTATGGCAGTTTGGAGCCTTCCCCTACAGGACGGCTCCGAAGGGCCTACCTTCATCTCTCGTGCAGCATGATGCTCTCGCATCTTCTTGACACAATCACCCCGAGTCCCTCACAGATCCGGACTTGATACTCTCGCATCATCCGGCTCGTGCCACCGCTTGAAGGCTGCCGCCTTCCGTTGAATATCGGGCTCCTCCCGTTGCCGGTTGACCCAATCCCAACGGCGATGACCTGCTCGCTTCGCTCCACGGGCATTACCCCGCTTCATCACTACTACCAAGCAGTCCGCCCCTGGTCGGCGCATCGGTACTTTCGGCCTCGCGGTTTTGGCCGCTTGTGCCTTTTCCCTTGCCATCGCCGTCCAGGTTCTCAAGTTCCGTGCAAAAGCCCGAATGAGAGTCACGCCTCCTCAACACCGGACACCGCATGGCCAATAGGTAGGTTTCCGCCATACTTTTCCCGGGGCTAGGGAGAGGCCCCGGTTTTGATGTCATCTAAATCCGTTTTCGATGCATCGCCAGAGATTTGCTTGCGCTCGTCTCTCTCATCCATACTTGACGTGATCAACGTCACGCCTTTTGACCATAACGTTCACCACCGCGGCTTTTGACCGAAGCAGCTTATGGCAGTTTGAAGCCTCCCCCTACAGGACGGCTCCGAAGGGTCCTCCTTCATCTTTCGCACAGCATGACGCTCGCGCGTCTTCTTGACACAACTCCCCATGATCAGTTCAGCACCGCTCGCCTTGTAGATCTGCAGGTGCGTCGCAACCTGCCGTTCAACCATCTCCCGCTTCCGCTGGCGGACCGCGCGCATGTCGATCGCGACCGGGCCGGCCGTCGTCCCGAACTGCGCGGCGTTACGCGTCAAGTACGCGACCCTCGCGCTCGAAATCTCGTTCTTGCTGGGCATGCAGGCAATGTTGGGACAGGAGCCGCCGATCCATCGCTGCTCCACGACGGCAGTCCGCCGTCCTGACTGAGCCATGTGCCAGGTCATGAGCTTGCCGCCAGTCCCGCTGCCGAGGACGAGAACTTCATACCGATCTGCTTGGGGCATAGGCTTTCTCCATGTTTATGGATTTCCCGGTTTCGGAGTGAACAGGCAAGTCGGCAGCATCGGATGAGATGCGGTCTATTCACTGTTCTCCGATTTGTAGCCCTTCGCGGCGCTTAGTCTGCACACGTTATGGGGAGGCGTTGCCAAGCCGGTTACGAGAGTTCCGACACTTGCCGATGTGCACGAAATCTTTCCCGGCGAGCTTGCGCTTGTCCGAGGTTGTCGCGGGAAAACATTGGCCCTGACGGCGCGAACGCCGCCGCGCGGAAGATGGTTCCTTGGTGGCCTACGAAATTGCGCGAATCTGCTGGTTCCGCGCAAGGCAGGCTGCGTTCCAATCGACTTAAGCGCATCACACCGGCCGGCTGCGCTCGATGATGTCAGCCGCTCCTTTGGCGAGCAGTTCCAATCCGACCGCGCGGCCGAGCTCGCGCGGGCGGTTTGCCGGGCCCGAACGAGATGCCTCGATGATGCGGCTGCCGCCATGATCGAGCACGGACGCGGTCAGCGACATCCGGCCGCCCGCAATCTCCGCAAATCCCGCGATCGGCGAATTGCAATGGCCGTTCAGCACCCACAGCACCTCGCGCTCGGCGTCGGCGCAGGCATGCGCCGTGGCGTCGTCGATTGACGCGAGGATACGGCGGGTGTCGAAATCCCGCGCCGCGCATTCCACTGCGACGATGCCCTGCCCCACCGCCGGCAGCATTTCCTGTGCCGAAAATTCATAGGCGATGCGGCCAGCGAGACCGACTCGCTCCAGTCCCGAGCGCGCCATGATCAGGGCATCCGCTGGCCCTGCCGCGCCGCCGTCGGGCAGCCGCTGCATTTCACCCGCATCGAGCTTGCGCACGCGGGTGTCGGCGGCGCCGCGATAGTGGATCACCTCAACATCCGGAAACAAGCGTCGTGCATAGGCGGCGCGGCGCACGGCGTTGGTGCCGACCTTGAATCCCTTGCCGCGCGCACGCCTGAAATCTTCCAGCGACACGCCCGGCCGCAGCACCAGCGCGTCGCCCGGCGGATCGCGCGACAAGGTCGCTGCGATCACGAGCCCGGGCGTATCCTCATTGCCCGGCATGTCCTTGAGCGAATGCATCGCGGCGTGAAGCCTTCCCGCGAGCACCGCCTCGCGGATCTGCGCGACGAAGGCGCCGCCCTTGCCGCCATGCGGCAACAGTTTTCCGGTCTGGTCGATATCGCCTGTCGTCTCGAACTTGACGATCTCGACCTCGATGCCGGGAACAGCGGCCTTCAGCCGGCGCGCGATTTCCTCCGTCTGCGCCAGCGCCATCGCGCTTCTGCGCGTGCCGATGCGAAACTGCGCCACTTAACCCCGCTCCTCTCTCACCGCGCGTCCTCCAAAATCATGTCGGACGCCTTCTCGGCGATCATGATGGTCGGCGCGTTGGTATTGCCCGACATCAGGTCGGGCATCACGGAGGCGTCGACCACGCGCAGGCCCTCGATGCCGCGCACGCGCAGGCGCTGGTCGACCACGGCGAGCGGATCGTTGCCCATGCGGCAGGTCGAGGTCGGATGATAGACCGTGCTGCCGGTGTTGCGGCAGAAGTCGAGCAGGTCCTCGTCGCTCACGACTTTCGCGCCGGGATAGACCTCCTCGTGGCAATAGGCCTTGAGCGCGGGCGCGGCCAGAATCTTGCGCAGGATGCGGAGGCCGTCGATGAAGGCGGCGCGGTCGGTTTCGGTTGCGAGATAATTGATGCGGATTTCAGGCGGCGCTGCGGGATCGGCGCTCCTGATTTTCAGCGAGCCGCGGCTCTCCGGGCGAAGCTGGCACACCGAGGCGGTGAAGCCGGAGAACGGATGCAGCTTCTCGCCCATCTTGTCGGTCGAGAACGGGATGAAATGGATCTGGATGTCGGGCGAGGCCAGCCGCGGATTGGTCTTGAAGAACGCGCCCGACGTGCCGGCCGCAATCGTCAGCGGGCCGGAGCGCGAGAGCGCGTAGCGCACGCCGGCCATCGTTCTCCGCACCGGGTGATTGACGATGTCGTTGAGCGTGACCTTCTGCGCGCAGCGCGTCACGACGCGGACCTGCAGATGATCCTGCAGGTCGTTGCCGACGCCTGGCGCATCGAGCACGATGTCGATGCCGTGGCTCTTCAGGAGATCGGCGGGCCCGACGCCGGAGAGCTGCAGGAGTTGCGGGGAGTTGTAGGCGCCGCCGGAGACCAGCACCTCCTTGCGCGCCCGCGCCGTGCGCAGATTGCCGTTCTGCTTGTATTCAACGGCCCTCGCCCGCCTCCCCTCGAACAGGATACGCTGCGCCAGCGCCGAGGTTTCCACATGCAGATTGCCGCGCCCCACCGCCGGGCGCAGATAGCTATAGGCGCTGGAAGCGCGGCGGCCGCGCTGCGTCGTGGTCTGGAAGAAGCCGGCGCCTTCCTGGGTCTTGCCGTTGAAATCCGGGTTGAAGGGAATGCCGGTTTCGACCGCGGCCTTCACGAAGGCTTCCGACAACGGGTCCTCGTGCCGCCAGTCCGACACCGACAGCGGCCCGCCGGCGCCGTGATAGTCGTCGGCGCCGCGGCTCTGGTTCTCCGCCTTCTTGAAATAGGGCAGCACGTCGTCAAAACCCCAGCCGACATTGCCGCGCTGGCGCCAGCGGTCGTAATCCTCATGTTGGCCGCGCACATAGAGCAGGCCGTTGATCGAGCTCGATCCGCCCAGCACCTTGCCGCGCGGCTGGAATACCTGGCGGCCGTGCAGGCCGGGCTCCGGCTCGGTCTGGTACATCCAGTTGACGGATTTTTCCTTGAACAGTTTGCCGTAGCCGAGCGGCACGTGGATCCAGATATTGCTGTCCTTCGGGCCGGCTTCCAGCAGCAGCACCGAATGTTGGCCGTTCGCGCTGAGCCGGTTGGCCAGCACGCAGCCGGCGGAGCCGGCGCCGACGATGACATAGTCGAACTCGGAAATATCTGACGATGAATTGGCGCTAGAGCGCGCTTCGCTGTTCATGTTTCTTGTCAGCCTCGTTTCTTGACAGCCTTGTTTCTTGTCAGCCTTGTTTGCTGACAGACTTGGCTTTGACGGCGTGGACCTCGCATGATCCGCGAACGGTCAAGGCAAGCGCTAGCGCTTTTCCGCGCAACAGGCAAATTGCAGGGTATCGGCTACTCCGCCGCCGCTTCCCCGCCTGTCCTGGCGGACGGCGCGGAGGCCAGCAGGTTTGCGGTATGACGGGCGATCATCATCTCCTCGTCGGTCGGAAATCACGAAGATGCGCACGCGCGACCGATCCGACGAAATCACGGTCTGGTGGTCCCGGTTGCGCAAATCGTCCAGCTCCAGGCCGAGCCATTCGAACCCCCGGCAGACGCGTTCGCGGATACGAAAGGCGTGCTCGCCGATGCCGCCGCAGAACACCAGCGCGTCGAGACCGGACAGGATGGCGGCCATCGAGCCGAGTTCGCGGCGAATCCGGAACACGAAATAGTCGATGGCCTGCATCGCCTCCGGCGTGCCGGCAGCCTCCAGCTCGCGCATGTCCTGAGAGAGGCCGGAAAGCCCTTTCAGGCCGGAGCGCCGGTACAGGAGATCCTCGATCTCGCCGGCCGACATGCCTTTTTCCTGCATCAGATAAAGCACGACGCCGGGATCGAGCTGGCCGCAGCGCGTCCCCATCGGCAGTCCGTCCAGCGCGGTAAATCCCATCGACGAGCCTACGCTCTGGCCATTGCGGACGGCGCACATCGAAGCGCCGTTGCCGAGATGCATGACCACGACGCGCCCCTCCTCGTAAAACGGCGCGATCTGCTTCAGCCGCCCGATCACGTATTCATAGGACAAGCCGTGAAAGCGGTAGCGGCGGATTCCCTGCTCGTAAAGCTCGCGCGGCAGCGCATAGGTGTCGTTGACCCAGGGATGCGAGCGATGGAAGGCGGTGTCGAAACAGGCGACCTGCAAGGCGCCCGGAAACGCGCGCTGCGCCGCGCGGACGCCGGACAGATTGTGAGGCTGGTGCAGCGGCGCCAGCGGGCTCAACCGCGCCAAGTATGCCAGCCGCTCCTCATCGAGGACGACGGGTTCGCTGTAGTCGACGCCGCCATGCACGATCCGGTGGCCGACCGCCGAGATCGTCATCTTGCTGATCGTGTTCCGCAGCAAGGCAAGCACGACCGCAAGCGCCGTCTCGTGATCGGCCGCTTCGTGCGCCTGCAGCTTTTGATCGGCGATCGGCTTGCCGCCCTGTTCGGCCCGCAAATGCGGCGTGGAACCAAGACCCTCGATCTGGCCGCGCACGCGCTCGGCGATCTCGGCCTCGCCGTCAAACAGCGCGAACTTGATCGATGACGAACCGGCGTTGAGGGTAAGGATATGCCGCACTATTCGGCCGCCTGTTCCGTGACGGCTTCCAGCGCCGACTGCAGGCCGATCTAAAGCTTGATGATAGCCAGCGCAAGCGCGAGCTCGACCGCCCCCTTGCGACAGAATACGCGGTTGCGCACGGCTAATACACTGCGCAGGGTTGCGGGCATGCGCCCACCCATTGTGCGACATGCACCTATTTCCGATTGACGATCGGTGAGGCGCCCGGCGAAGATTGCGCAATAATCCGGAGGAAACAAAATAATGAAGCTCTCCCGCCGCCACGCCGTGGCCTACCTTGTCGCGGCTGCGCTCCTGATGCCAGCCGCCGCCCATGCCGAGACCATCCGCGTCGGATTGCCGACCAAGACCTTCTGGCCCACGACGGTGGCCGAAACGGCAGTGCGGCAAAAACTGTTCGAGAAGGAAGGTCTCACCGCGGAATTGACCATCTTCCGCTCCGGCGCCGAGACCTTCGAAGGCATGGCCGCGGGCGCGGCCGACATCATCCTCGATCCGCCCTCGCTGGTTTCGGCAGGCCGCAAGAAGGGCGTGATGAGCAAGATCGTCGCCAGCGCCACCATGGGGAATTTCGGCTGGCAATTGATGGTGCCGGCGAAGTCGACCCTCGACGTCAAGGATCTCAACGGCAAGAAGGTCGGCATCACTGCGGCGGGATCGGGCTCCGACCTGCTTGCGCTCTGGACCATCCAGGACCGGAAGATTGATTTCACGCGTGTCCCCGTCGGTGGCGGCGGGCTCGTGCCGAACCTGCTCGCAGGCAACATCGATGCGGCGGTGGTCTATTCGCCGCTGAGCTTCCAGATCCTCAAATCGGGCGAGGCGCGCACCATCATCGACTACGCCACCGCAGTGCCACCGAACCTCACCGCGGGCTGGATCGTGCTCGACAAGTTCGCCGAGGCGAAGCCGCAGGTGGTGCAGAAGGCGCTCAATGCGCTTTATGGGGCCGTCGCGTTCATGCGCGGCAACCGCGACGTCACGGTCAAGCTGATTGCCGATCTATACGAAATGCCGGCCGAGATCGCCGCGCTCGAATATGAGAACACGATCATGAAGCTCGAGACCGACGGCAACATGGCGGCGCCGAACGTCAAGGCTGCCGTGCAGCTCTCGATGGATCTTGCCAAGCTCGGTGGTTTGAAGGACATCGCGCCGACCGAAGACCTCTATTCGACGCAGTTCAAGCCGGTGCCGACCAAACCGTGAGCCTGCCACTGTGAGCCTTGCCATGGCCGGACGTTTCGGACTCATCCTGTCGCGGATCGCGATCATTGTCGCGATCTTCGCGCTGTGGGAGATTCTGTCGCGGACCGGCCTCGTCAATCCGCGGCTGTTGCCATCGGCCTCCGACACGCTGGCAACGCTGACCGACCTGCTGCAGCGAAGCAGCGTCCGCAACGATCTCGCGGTCACCGCGACCGAAGTGCTGACGGCGTTCGTGCTGGCGGTGCCCTTTGGCTGCCTGCTCGGCTATCTCATCGCCGAATACCGCTACTTCGCCGAGGTGATGAAACCCCTGTTGTTCTTCGCCTTCTCGATCCCGAAGTCGATCTTCCTGCCGATGTTCATCCTGGTGTTCGGCGTCGGCTTTGCCGAGAAGGTCGGCTTCGGCTTCTTCTCCACCATCTTCATCGTCATCATGTCGACGACGACGGCGGTGGAATCCGTGAAGGTCGATTATCTGACGGTGGCGCGCTCGTATGGCGCGACGCCGGCGCAGACGGCGTTCCGGGTCTATCTGCCGAGCATGCTGCCGGTGCTGCTGGAGGCCTTGCGCATCTCCATGATCTTCAACCTCACCGGCGTGATCCTCGCCGAGATGTATGCCTCGCGTGACGGCATCGGCCATCAGATCGCGACCTGGGGCGAGAATTTCCAAATGAAGCAGCTGCTCGCCGGCGTCGTGATGATCGCGGTGGTCGCGATGGCGTTCAACGAACTGGTCAGATGGGTGGAAACGCGATGCAGCCACTGGCGAACGTGACGCCGTTCAAGCGCGCCGGATCGATCCAGATCCAGAATGTCGGCCAGGTGTTTCGCACATCCGGCGCGGAGGTGGTCGCGCTGTCGGATGTCTCGCTCGACATCAAGCCGGGACGCTTTGTCGTGCTGGTGGGACCGAGCGGCTGCGGCAAGTCGACCTTGCTGATGATGCTCGCGGGCCTGCGGCAGCAGACCTCCGGCACCATCCTGGTCAATGGCGCGCCGATGGGGGAGCCCGATCCGAATCGCGTCGGCGTGGTGTTCCAGGAGGCGAGCCTGTTTCCCTGGCTCACCGCGGAGGAGAACGTCGAGTTTCCGCTGGCGCTGCGCGGCGTTGCGAAAGCCGAGCGCCGTGCCAAGGCCGAGGAGATGCTCAAGCTCGTCGGGCTCGAAGGTTTCGGCAAGCGGCATCCGCATGAACTGTCCGGCGGCATGAAGCAGCGCGTCTCGATCGCGCGCGGCCTGGTGCAGGATCCGCCGGTGCTGCTGATGGACGAGCCGTTCGCAGCGCTCGACGAGCAGACCCGCATGACCATGGGCGATGAGTTGCTGCGCATCTGGGCCGCGACCGGCAAGACCGTGGTGTTCGTCACCCACAGCCTCACCGAAGCGGTCTATCTCGCCGACGAGGTCGCGGTGATGTCGGCGCGGCCGGGCCGCATCGTCGATCTCCTGCAGGTGCAGCTTCCGCGCCCGCGCACCTACGAAATGCTGTCGGGCGACGCCTTCGGCTCGCTGCGCGATCGCATCTGGCGGCACATCAGGAAATCGGCGTGAGGCGAGCATGAAGGCATCGACGCTGCGCTGGCTGATTGTGATCGCCCTCATCGTGCTCTGGGAAGCGCTGCCGCGGTTAGGCCTCATCCCCGAGCTGTTTTTGCCGGCGCTGTCCTCGACGCTGGCAGCCGGCTGGAACGAGGCCGGCGAATATGGCCATGCGCTCGGCGTCACGCTGTACGAGGTCGCGATCTCCATGGCCTTCGCCTGCGGCGGCGGCATTATGCTGGGCGCCATTGTTGGCAGCCTGCCACGGCCGCGCGTCCTGATCATGCCGATGGTGTCGAGCCTCTACGCCGTGCCGCTCGTGATCCTCTATCCCGTCTTCACGGTGTGGCTCGGCATCGGCTCGGAATCCAAGATCGCGTTCGCCTCGATCTATGGCTTCCTGCCGACCATGCTCGCCACCGCAGCCGGGATCCAGACCATCGACCCGCAACTGCTGCTCGCCGCGCGCAGCATGGGCGCGACGATGAGCCAGCGGCTGGTGCGCGTCATCATTCCCGCCGCGATCCCGACCGTGTTGTCGGGCCTGCGCGTCGGCGGCGCGCTTGTCATCGTCGGCGTCGTCGTCTCGGAGATGCTGATCTCGTCGGCCGGCATCGGCTATCTGATCTCGCGCTACCGCACCATCCTCGACAGCCCGCATGTCTTTGCCGGCGTGCTGCTGGTGCTCGCGATGGCGATCGCGTTCAACGCGGTGATTCGCCTCTTGGAACGCAAGGCCGCGATCTGGCAGACCGGCACGCGCGGCGGTGAGACGCCGGCCGAAGAAATCGCGGCGGGCAATCTGCAGCCCGCGACCTGACAAGAAGAAGGAGAAATCCCGTGAACCTGCCCAAGCATCTGTTGCCGACAACCGTGGTCGGAAGCTATCCGCAGCCGGAATGGCTGGTCGATCGCGCCATGCTGTCGAAATCGGTGCCGCGCACGCGCATGCATGAGATGTGGCGGCTGCCGGAAGAGCATCTGGAGGAAGCGCAGGACGACGCGACTGTCGTCGCGATCCGCGACATGGAGCGTGCCGGCATCGATATCGTCACCGACGGCGAAATCCGCCGTGAGAGCTATTCCAACCGTTTTGCCACTGCGCTCGAAGGTGTCGATGCCGACAATCCCGCCATCATCACCGCGCGCACGGGGCAAAAGACGCCGGTGCCGCGTGTGGTGGGCAAGATCAGGCGCACGCAGGCGGTCGAATTGCGCGACATGCAGTTCCTGCGTGAGAATACCGATCATGCCGCCAAGATCACCCTGCCCGGCCCCTTCACCATGAGCCAGCAGGCCAAGAACGAGTATTATAAAGACGACGAAGAGCTGGCGATGGCGTTCGCGGAGGCCGTCAACGCCGAGGCGCTCGATTTGCAGAAGGCCGGCGCCGACGTGATCCAGCTCGACGAGCCCTGGGTGCGCAACAATCCCGATCTCGCCCGCCGCTACGCGGTGAAGGCGATCAACCGCGCGCTGGCCGGCATCACCGTGCCGACCGTGGTGCACGTCTGCTTCGGCTATGCCGCCGTCGTGCCCGGCTCGACCAAGCCGGCCGGCTATTCCTTCCTCGCCGAGCTCGCCGACACCTCTGCCGAGCAGATTTCCATCGAGGCGGCGCAACCGAAACTCGATCTCGGCGTACTGAAGGATCTCTCGGCCAAGAAGATCATGCTCGGCGTGCTCGATCTCGGCGATCCCAACATCGAGAGCGTCGACACGGTGGCCGCCCGCATCCGCAACGGGCTGAAATATGTGTCGGCGGACAAGCTGGTGCCGGCGCCGGATTGCGGCATGAAATACATGCCGCGCCATGTCGCGTTCGGCAAACTGAAGGCGATGGCCGACGCCGCGGCGAAGGTGCGGAAGGAGATCAGCTAGCCGGTTCCGGCTCGCGCGCCTCGACTTTCGGCAACTCCTTAAGGAGCGTCTGGGCGAGATAGAGGACCTGATACGCCGCGCCCTGCTCGCGCCGGTTCGGTTCCTTCTCCGAAAGCAGCACGCGCGTAAACTTCCAGTTCTGCGCATCGACGCCGACGGCGGCCGCGACCACGCCGGCCTCTCGCGCCACCTCGCGGTTGCGCTCGATCTCGGCGGCGAAGGCCGAGGTCAGATCGGTGTCGGGAAGAATGTCCTGCTCCTGCTTGTAGAGGAAGTGGGCGGCCTCGCCGCTGCCCTTGTGCGCATCCAGCACGAACCGCGTTTCGATTTGCGGGCGGCCAAAGCTGTCGGTGACCGATTTGGTGCGGCCGTCGACCAGGAAGTTGCGGAAGCCTTCATCCCTCCGCCAGAGATAGAGCGAGGAATATTCGTTCTGGGTCGCGCCGAAGCGGCCGCGCTCGCGCAAGAGAAAGCCCTTGAAGTAAAGTTCGGGAATGGCGTCGAACAGATGCCCGCGCGCCTTGGCGCGGTTGCGGATGATGCCGACGTCGTAGTCGGCGGGCAGCCGGTGGGCGTAATGGGCGATGATCATGACACGTTACCTCTTGATTGAACGGTTCTGGTCTCAGGCGTATTGCGCGATGCCGTTTCCAAACGACCAGTTTTCCTTCACGACCTCGACGAGGTTGATGAAGACATCTTCCGGCCGCACGCCGGGATCTTTCCTGAGGTTCTCGACGACCTGGCGATAGAAGGCTTTCTTTTTTTCGGTCGTGCGCGTGTTGTTGGCGGTGATCTGGATCAGGATCAGATCGTCGCTGCGCGCGATGCCGAGATAGTTGATGCTGTAGCTGAAATCCGGCTCGTCATGCTCATTGATCACCATGAAACGATCTTCCTCGGGCACGTCGAAGGCGGAGCGCATCGCGTTGTAAATGCCGTCGAGAATGGCCTTGCGGTAGGCGGCGGGCTTGCCCTGCCGAAGCGAAACGCGAACGAGCGGCATGTTGGCCTCCTGCTTTCGTGAACCTGCGGGAAACATAGCGGCCCCTTGATCATTGCAAAATGATATTAGATACTATTTCAATGATTTCATTTTGAAATGGACAAGCCATGAAGGCGCTGGATGTAGAGGCAGTGCAAGCCTTTGTTCTGACAGCAGATTTCAAAAGCTTCACGCGGGCCGCCGAGGCCATGGACACCACACAGTCGGCGGTCAGCCTGAAGATCAAGCGGCTGGAGGACACGCTCGGCCGGCGGCTGCTGGAGCGGACGCCGCGGCTGGTGCGGCTGTCGGCCGACGGCAATGCCTTTCTCGGCCCGGCGCGCAACCTGGTCGCCGCGCATCACGGCGCGGTCGGCTCGTTCGGGCTCGAGCAGCGGCGGCTCGTGGTCGGCATCAGCCATCACATCGTTGGCCACGAGCTGCCGCTGCTGTTGAAGCGCATGAGCGGCGCCGAGCCTTCGCTGGTGCTGGAGATGCGAGTCTCCACATCGCGCGACGTGCTCGACGATTTCGATCGCGGCGTCATCGATGCCGCGATCGTGCTCAGCCATGACAACCGAAGGCAGAGCGGCGAACCGATCCTGGAAGAGACGTTCGGCTGGATGGCCGCCCCCGATTTCGAGCATCATCCGGGTGCGCCGCTGCGGCTTGCGACACAGGCCGAGCCCTGCAGCGTGCGCAGCATGGCGGTCGACGCGCTGAACGAAGCAGGCATCGCCTGGACGGAGGTGTTTGTCGGCGGCGGCATCGCCACCACCGGCGCCGCGGTCTCCGCAGGCCTTGCGGTCGCGGCGCTCGGCCGCCGGGTCGCGCCTGCGGGCACCATCGATGTCGGCGCTAAATTCGATCTGCCGCCGCTGCCCTCGCGCGACGTTGTGCTCTATTCCAACGTCGCGGACCGGCAGACGAAAAACTCGCTGAAGACGCTCGCCGCCACCATCCGCGCGACGGCGAATTAGATCATGGCCGCAGCGTCGGCTGCGTGTTCGGCGCCAGCGCCTCTTCCCGCTCGGCCTCTTCGGGCAGCTTGTCGCCATGCACGGCAAGCGGCGTGCCGATCCACATGGGATCGGCGAGATGATCGCGGCGTGGATTGGTCGTGTTCGGATGAATGAGGATGCTGAGCGTCCCGTGGTTGAGCATCAGCCACGGCACCAGCTCGGAAAAGACTTCCTTCGCGAACGCGACCTGGTACATGGCCTGATCGTGCGGACCGACCTTGACGTCGTGCCAGCGGCCGAGCGTCACCGAGAAGCGCTCGCCGATCCACTGCCGCAGCCGCTCCGCCTCGGCGCGGGTGGCCGCGGGATCATAGTAAACATGCGCATGGAAGCTCGCGATCTCGCCATACGGCCGGGGACCAGCGTGTTCACCCATTTCCAAACCTCTCGTCGTGACCGGATTTGTGGACCAGCGGGAATATGTTAGCAAGATCGCAATTCGCTGGAGGCGCGCGTCCCCATGGACATGCTGGTCAAGCTTTACGATCTGCCGGACTCCCGAGACCTCAGGGAGAAGGTGACAAAGGCCGGCGTCAGCCTGCGGCGCGCGCTGGCGCCCGAGAAGCACAAGGTGCTCGCCTGGGTCCGGGACAACTTCTCCGAATACTGGGCGAGCGAAGCCGACGTGGCGTTCAGCCGCGAGCCTGTCACCTGCTTCATCGCGGTCAAGGGCGGCAGGATCATTGGCTTTGCCTGCCATGACGTGACCTGCCGCAATTTCTTCGGGCCCACCGGCGTTGATCCGAAGGCGAGGAAAGGCGGCGTAGGGACCGCGCTCCTGCTCGCCTGTCTCGAGGACATGAAGCACGCGGGCTACGGCTACGCCATCATCGGCGGCGTCGGACCGGCGGATTATTACGCCAAGGCCGTCGGTGCGGTTGCGATCGATGGCTCCGATGTCGGCATCTATCGCGGGCTACTCGGCGCCAAGCGTTTTGAGGGCTAGCCTGGCACCGCGAGCGAGGCGAGGCGCGAGACGTCCGCGCTCTGATCGAGTACCCAGACCGCATCGATCAGCGGCTGCACGTCGTGCCGCGGATTCCACGAAGCGGCTACGGTGCGAAGCTTCTGCTCCAGATCCTGATCGCTCATCGGATTGACGTCGCTGCCGCGCGCGGCGGATTGCGACAGTTGATGCAGCGCGCCGTCGGCGGTGGTGATGTCGACTGCCGCCGCGATGGTGGAGAACGCGCTGTCGCGCAACACCTCGATCTTCCGACGCAGCGTCAACACCCGCGGATCATTCACGCAGGCGTCGGTGAATTGGTCGAGTCCCGCTTTGCCATGCGCCAGCGCCGCGGCGACCGCATGCTGCACGCTGACCTGCAACTCCCGCCCGGTCGAAATCTCGGGCCGGTCGGTGCGATGGGCTAGCAGCGGATTGCCGCGCACCACCACACGCGTCACCTCGGCTGCGGGATGCTCGCGCCGCCAATCCAGCACGCAGTCGAGCACTGGATGGATCACGAAGCCGCACGGATAGGGCTTGTAGGACGTCGCCATGATCTCAAAGCTCTGGCCGAGCCCGTCGGTGACCTTCGAAAGATCAGGCGTGTCGCCCATCGCATTGTAAAAGCCCTGGCCACCGGCGAGCGGCTCCGCGGGTCCTTCAAATCCCTTCGCTGCGAGCAGCGCCGACCACAGGCCGTTGCGGGCGGCATTGCCGACGCTCACGCTCTTGGCCGGCATGCCCAGGCACTCACAGAGTCCTGACGATTGCGTGGACGCGGTGCCGAGCGCGGACACCAGTTGCTGCGCATCGAGGCCAAGCAGCTTGCCGGCGCCGACGGCAGCGCCAAACACGCCGCAGGTCGAGGTGATGTGCCAGCCCTTGTCGTAATGCTGCGGCGAGATCGCCAGTCCAATGCGCGCCTGCACCTCATTGCCGAGGACGAAGGCGAGCAGCAGCTCCGGCCCGCTCACCTGGCGCAGCTCGGCGAGCGCCAATAGCGCCGGCGCCACCGGCGCGGTCGGATGGATCACGGTGCGCAGATGCGTGTCGCAGAAATCATGGACATTGGCTGATGCCGCGTTGAGGAAGGCGGCGCTCAGCGCATCGATGCGCTCGGTCCTGCCGATCACGGTCGCTGGCCGGCCACCGGAAAATTCGGAAAGCGAGGCCAGCGCGATCTCGATCGGCTCCGTGCGGCAACCCGCCAGCGCCACGGCCAACAAGTTGATGAAGGAGCGCTTGGCCTGATGGCGAACCTCGGGCGGAATATCCTCCCACCGCGCCGCCGCGACATAATGCGCGAGCACCTCGGTGACGCCAGGCTTTTGCAACATGTTTACTCCCTGTTCTTGCGGGCAGCATCGTCTTGCCTTCGAAAAAGCGCAACAGCCCTGTGCGATGGACCGCACAAGCGTTTTTGCATTATGGTGCGGGCTAGACCCGCCACAACCGGGCGTATCAGGGGAGGATGTTGTCTCATGCGAACGCGTGTTTTTGCGCTGGCCTTGGTGCTGGTGGCAGGTGCTGCGACGGGTCCGACCCTTGCCGATGATTATCCGTCGCATCCGATCCGGCTGATCGTGCCGTTTGCAGCCGGCGGCGCCGCCGACTCGGTGGCGCGCATTGTCGGCAAGCGCATGGGCGATGCGCTCGGGCAGACCGTGGTGGTCGAAGACCGCGGCGGTGGCGGCGGCATCATCGCCACCGAGATCGTGAGAAACTCCGATCCGGACGGATACACGCTGCTGCTCGGTCAGTCCGGCCCGATCTCGATCAATCCCGGCATCTACCCGAAACTGCCCTACGATCCGGAAAAGGACTTCATGCCGGTGACGATGACGACGTCCTATCCGTACGTGCTCGTGGTCAATCCCTCACTCGGCGTGAAGACGGTGGCCGAGCTCGTGGCGCTCGCCAGGAGCAAGCCGGGCCAGTTGAATTACGGTACCGCCGGCCTCGGCGCGTCCAATCATCTGGTGACAGAGCTGTTCGACGGCAAAGCGGGGATCAAGATGACGCACATCCCCTATCGCGGCACGTCGCTCGCGGTCGCCGACCTGATCTCCGGACAGGTGCAGGTGGTGTTCGCCGACCCGGTCTCGGCACTTTCGCAGGTGCGCGCCGGCACGCTGACGGCCCTTGCCGTCACCAGCAAGGAGCGCTCTCCGGTCGCGCCCGATCTGCCGACCATCGCCGAAAGCGGCTATCCCGGTTTCGACGCCATCGCCTGGCACGGCATCATGGCACCGGCCGGCACACCGCCGGCGATCGTCGCGCGTCTCAATACGGAGATCATCAAGGCGCTGAAGGATCCGGAAACCGCCAAGCTGATCGAGCAGCAGGCGATTCAGGTCGTCGGCAATTCGCCGCAGGCCTTTGCCGACTTCATCAAGCAGGACATCGTGCTGTGGAAAGGCGTGGCGCACGAGGCGAAGGTGGAAGTGAAGTAGGCGCCGCCGAACGTCGCTATCTGTGCCGCAGCACGCTGAACTGGAACGACTGCACGGCGCCCCAGGGCGTGACGTGACGATGGGCGTGATGCTCGACCAGCTCGAAGGGTTGGCCGACGGTCTCGGCGAGACCAGCCGGATCATAGCGCTGCACCGGCAGGCCTGAGCATTTCTCCGGGCCATCGAGCGCAAAGGTCGCGATGATGGCGTGGCCTCCCGCCTTCACGCCGCGGCGGAGCCGGTCGAGATAGGCCTCGCGGTCATCGGCCTCGACCAGGAAATGAAACGCGGCGCGGTCATGCCAGATGTCGAACGCCTGCGGTGGTTGCCATTTGGTCACATCGGCAGCGATCCATTGCACGCGCGCGCCGCGGGAACCGAGCCGCTGCTTTGCTGTTTCGAGCGCCGCCGCGGAAAGGTCGAGCACCGTGACGGCCTCATAGCCCCGCTCACACAGCGCATCGACCAGGCGCGACGCGCCGCCGCCGATATCGACAATCGGGGCGTGGCGCGAAAGCGCGAATTTCTCGATCAGCCCCAGCGAGGGCTCAGGACTGGCCTGCGACCAGCTGACCTCCTGCTCGCCCTTGCTGAGATAGACTTTCTGCCAATGGTCCGCCCGATCCGATACGCTCATAGGTGACCCCCGGTCACGGCGGTAATCCTAATCGGTGAGGTTAATATGGCCGTCATCTTGAACCGACAAGCTGGTTCTGGATAGGTACGAAACGGCCGGCGGCGCTCTGGCATGCCGTTTGCTTATTTATCCGATAGTAACGCGTGGATTGGCCCTTACGATGGCATTTCAGCTTGTTTGCGTAGAATGCAACAGTGTCGGCGTCGTCATCGACGGCTCGGAACTGGCGCCCCCATCCACCATCGTCAAATGCAGCCATTGCCAGTCAGCACGCGGAACCCTCGGCGATCTTCGTAACCTCGCCAATTCCGGCCGCCGCGACCTGTTTGACAGCAACGCCGCCGCGAACGCGTAGCGCCTGCCAGGCGCTCTCGCGGGCGGCATTTGCGCCCCAACAGGAAGGACGCATGCTATGCTGCGCCCGCGCGCAGAGGCATCAACACGCCGGAGATTTCTCATGAAGTCATTGCTGACGGGCTTTGCCCGCTTGATGCCAATGCTCCTGCTTGTCTGCCTGGTTCAGCCCACGCTGGCGCAGGCGCCGAAGGAATTGAAGACCCGGCCCGGAGTAGCGGTTGCCGTCGTCAACCTCGTCAATCCGAGGGCGGACTGCAGCATCAATCCGGGCCCGGTCGCGCTGCCGAGCCTCCGGCGGAAGCCCGCGAACGGCAGCATCCTGATGCAGATCGTGATCGCCGACGTGGCGGCGAGCGGCAACTGCCCCGCCCGCAGGATGCCGACGATTGCGATCGCCTACGCGCCGCGTAAGGACTTCACCGGCGTCGATACGCTGGAGATCGAGATCGACGCCGACAACCGCACGACCGTCCTGTCCTACCGCATCACCGTCGCCGCACAGGCGCAGGCAGAACCCTTGTAGCTCAGTCGGTCGTTATAGCTCCTCGAAGACGGCGTGATAGACGATGAGTCAAGATTGCATCGGGAGGGAGCAACGGGACCTCTCGCTTACTCATGAATCTTGTGTTCAATCGACCTCAGCCTGGAGATGTGGCGCTCGAGCTCGGCCATTCGCGCCTCAGCTCTAAGCATTTGGCTTTCACTGTCGATCAACCGCATTGTCTTTTCGGGTTGCCGGGTCTCGTGTTCGTAAGTGTCGTTGCCAACCAAGACGATCGCCCTGATCCGCGCACTATCAAGACGCTCGTTAAGCCGAAGCTTCTCTTGCTCAGCCGATGCTATCGCACCTGCCACCGCCTTCGTGAGCATTTCGATTCGATTTGCGTCAGTCTGACGGTCGCGGTCGACGGATCGAAATCGAGGGCCCGATCTTGCGCGAAAAGATAACATGTCGATCCAGACCTGACGTTCCGATGGCTACGGTCAGCTAGCAAAGCCGATCGAGGTTAAGATCCCATTGTTTTCAATTGACAGCAAAATATCGTTAAAGGCAAGAACTCGCCATCACGCTGGGCATTCAAAGCCGCTTCTGCGGCATGGTCGAGCGATCGAGAGCAACCGAGGGAACAAGCTGGCCGGAAAGACGACCATAACTTCGCGCGATCACTCGGAAAGCTCGAAATGCAGATCGTGATCGCCGATGCGACGGCGAGCAGTAACTGCCCGCCCGCAAGAAGCCGAAGATTGCGATCGCCTACGCGCCGCGGAAGAACTCACCTGGGTCGATACGCTCGAGATTGACATCACAACCGCACGACCGTCCTGTCCTTTCGCATCACCGTCGCAGCACAGGCAAAAGCTCGACCTTTGTAGACTAGCTTGGCTTAATTTGTGAACTCTTGTGTCCTTCACAACGCGAAGGCAGAGGTGTAACTTGAAACGCGGATCATTTGCGCCCCAACACAAAAGAATCGAGTTCGTGATCGAGCGCCTGCTGCCACGACGGCATGGTGACGCCGAAGACGTCGCGCAGCCGCGTCAGGTCCAGCCGGGAATTGGCTGGACGTTTCGCCTTGGTGGGAAACTCGCTTGTCGAAATCGGAGTTACCTTCTCTGTCTGAAGCTTGACGCCCCGCGACTTCAAACCTGCAACGATCGCGGCGGCGAACCCATGCCAACTGGTCTCGCCCGCGCAGACCACATTGACAACGCCGCCATGCTTCGTCGGCGGACCGCCAACATCCGGCATGCCCGTTCGCAGGATGCCGATTACCGCATCGGAGATTGCCTTCGCTGTCGTCGGCGCTCCGATCTGATCGGCCACGACGCGAAGCTCGGTGCGTTCGGTAGCGAGACGGGCCATCGTCCGCAGGAAATTGGCGCCCGCAGCCGCATAGACCCAGGAGGTACGGACGATCAGATGAGCTCCACCCGCCGCCTTGATGGCGTTGTCGCCGGCGAGTTTGCTCGCGCCGTAAACCGAGAGCGGCCTGGTCGCACTGTCCTCGCGCCACGGCGTGTCGCCGGAACCGTCGAACACATAATCGGTCGAAAAATGCACCATCGGCACGTGGTGCGCAGCCGCCCAGCGCGCGATGACGGCAGGCGCCTGTGCGTTGATCAGAAAAGCAAGCTCGCGCTCATCCTCCGCGCGGTCGACCGCGGTTTAGGCGGCCGGATTGACGATGAGGTCGGGCTTTGCCAGCTCGAGAACGGCTGTCAGGGTGTCAGGTTTCGAGAAGTCAAACTCGGCAAGCTTGGGGGCTGTGACGGCACCAAGGTTCTGAAGCAGCGGATGCAACGCGCCACCGACCTGACCTTCGGTGCCAGTGAGAAATATCCGCATCAGATGTTTCCATAAACCGGGAGATTTGTGACGTCGGCCAACAGCGGCGCGGCCGCGTCCTTTGCCGACAGGGATGGATTGGACACCATCCAGTTTATTCCGATCGCGGGGTCGTCCCAGCGCACTGAAATCTCGTCCTTGGGACTATAGAGATCGTCGCACTTGTAGAAGAAATCCGCGCTCTCCGAGAGTACCGCAAAGCCATGGGCGAACCCGCGCGGAACCCAGAACTGCCGGCGGTTCTCCTCGCTCAACTCCACGGCAACGTGCCGCCCAAAGCTCGGACTGCCGCGGCGCACATCCACGGCGACGTCGAGCACCTTTCCGCGCAAGACGCTGACGAGCTTGCCTTGCGCAGAAGGATTTTGCAGATGCAAGCCACGCAATACGCCGTAGCCGGAACGGGACATGTTATCCTGGACAAAGGGCCGGGAGATGCCGGCCTCCGCGTAACGTTTCGCCTGGAAGCATTCGAGGAAAAAACCGCGCTGATCACCGAATAATTGAGGTTCCAGAATGAGGACCTCCGGCAGTTCGGTCGCAATGACTTTCATGGCACTCCAACGTCGCAATCAGCGCAATTAACCCATTAATTTCAGCGCTCTTGTGCAGCGCGAGGCATCTGTTAGCATGCCAAGCGGCTGGTCGGCCAAGGTTAATTCGGGCTGAGATTAATTTGATGAAAGGCATTATCCTCGCCGGCGGAACGGGCTCGCGCCTTTACCCCGTGACGACGGTTGTTTCCAAGCAGCTGCTTCCTGTCTTCGACAAGCCGATGATCTATTATCCGCTCTCGACGCTGATGCTCGGTGGAATCCGCGATATTCTCGTCATCTCGACCCCGCAGGATCGCCCGCTGTTTGAGCGCCTGCTCGGCGACGGTTCCGAGATTGGTCTGCGGTTTTCCTACGCGGCGCAGGACACCCCGCGCGGACTCGCGGACGCCTTCATCGTCGGGCGTGATTTCATCGGCGCGGATTCCGTGGCGCTGGTGCTCGGCGACAATATCTTCTATGGCCACGGACTGCCGGAGATGCTGACTAAAGCTGCAACCCGCAAAAGCGGCGCTACGGTTTTTGGTTACGTGGTCAACACGCCGGAGCAATATGGCGTCGTGGAGCTCGACCACAGCGGCCGCGCGCTCGCCATCGAGGAGAAGCCGAAACAGCCGAAATCCAATGTCGCGGTGACCGGCCTCTATTTCTACGATAACGACGTCGTCGATATCGCTGCCGGGATCAAGCCATCAGCGCGGGGCGAGATCGAAATCACCGACGTGAACCGCGCCTATCTCGAACGCGGCGATCTCTACGTCGAAGTCCTCGGCCGCGGCTTTGCCTGGCTCGATACCGGCACCCATGCCTCGCTGGTCGAAGCAAGCCATTTCGTTCAGATCCTCGAGCAGCGCCAGGGCCTGCGCATCGCCTGCCCGGAGGAGATCGCGCTTCGGCAGGGGTATATCCCGCTTTCGAAATTTGACGAGGTGGCGCGCAAGACCGCCAAGAGCAGCTACGGCGAATATCTGATTTCCGTATCCCGGTCCTTCAAGCACTGATGCGCCGTCTGGAGACATGACCATGCGCTTCAAGGGTTCGACCATCTTCGTCACCGGCGGCGCCGGCTTCATCGGCTCCGCCGTCGTGCGCCATCTGCTGCGCGACACCGAGGCGCGCGTCGTCAACATCGACAAGCTGACCTATGCGGCAAACCTCAATTCCCTGCCCGGCGCGGCGGGCCATCCGCGCTACGCGTTCCAAAAGACATGCATTTGCGAGGGCGGCGAACTTCGCCAGCTTTTCGAGAAGTACCAGCCGGACGCGGTGATGAATCTCGCGGCCGAGAGCCATGTCGACCGTTCGATCGACGGGCCCGGCGAGTTCATCAAGACCAATATCGTCGGCACCTTCACGCTGCTGCAGGAAACGCTGCGCCACTGGCGCGGATTGTCGCCTGCGAGGCGCGCCGCTTTCCGCTTCCTGCACATCTCGACCGACGAGGTGTTCGGCTCGCTCGGAGAAGACGGGCTCTTCACGGAAACCACCGCCTACGCGCCGAATTCGCCCTACTCCGCGAGCAAGGCCTCGTCGGACCATCTGGTGCGCGCCTGGCGCGAGACCTACGAGTTGCCGGCGCTGGTGACAAATTGCTCGAACAATTACGGCCCCTATCATTTCCCCGAAAAGCTGATCCCGCACATGATCATCAAGGGGCTCGCCGGCGAGAAGCTGCCGGTCTATGGCGACGGGCAGAACATCCGCGACTGGCTCTATGTCGAGGATCACGCGAGAGCCCTGACCCTGGTGCTCGAGCGCGGCGCGGTCGGCGAGACCTACAATGTCGGCGGCCGCAACGAGCGGACCAACCTGCACGTCGTGGAGACGATCTGCGATCTGCTTGACGAGCTGTCGCCGTCGGCCTCGGGCTCGCGGCGTGACCTGGTCTCGTTCGTGACCGACCGGCCGGGCCATGACCGGCGCTATGCCATCGATGCCTCCAAGCTCGAGCGCGAGCTTGGCTGGAAGGCCGAGGAAAATTTCGAAACCGGGATTGCCAAGACGGTGCGCTGGTACATCGATCAAGAGCCGTGGTGGCGGGCGATCCTCGATCGGGGTTATAGTGCGGACCGGCTGGGACTGACCAAACCGGCGAAGCACGAGCCGGCGGAAGAAGCCGTCAGGTGAGTGCTCGCCCAGGCGAGACTTACCTCTTGGATACTCGGGACAAGCTTGCACGCCTCTTCGGCCTGATTGCGGTTCGCGCAGGCCAGGCGATCATGCGCGTGCGCGAAGCCGGCGACAGCGTTCGCTACAAGGACGATGGCTCGCCGGTGACCGCCGCGGACCTCGAGGCGGACGAGATCATCCGTCATTGCCTCGAACGAAACGTACCAGAGTTGCCGGTCATCACGGAAGAAACTTGCACGGCTGCGTCGTTTGTCGATGCCGATCGTTTTATTCTGGTCGACCCGCTTGACGGTACCAAGGAGTTCATCCAAGGCAGGGCTGAATTCACGGTCAACATCGCCATGATCGAGCATCGCAAGCCCGTGGTTGGTGCGGTTTTTGCGCCCGCGCTGGGACGATTATACATCGGGGGTCTGAACGCGTATCAACTCGGGGTCGCGGGCCACGATGTCGATCCGTCCTTCAGCGATATGCATCCGATCAAGGTCAAGCGGCCGCCCGCTGCGGGATGGCGCATCGTCGTCAGCCGCTCGCATCTGGACGCTGCGACCAGGCAATGGATCGACCGGCATACGGTGTCTGAACTCAAGCCCTCGGGGTCGTCGTTGAAATTTTGCGCTGTCGCCGAAGGCGAGGCTGACGTGTATCCGCGTCTCGGACCAACCATGGAATGGGATACGGCCGCGGGACACGCCGTGCTGCTGGCTGCCGGCGGCTGCGTCACCGATCTCGACGGACAGCCGATGCAGTACGGAAAGCCGGAATTTCGTAACGGAAATTTTGTCGCCTGGGGAATGGCTGCGTGCACCAACGCCTAGATCCATCGAGCCAACCCGGCATCCGATCGAATATCAAAGAAGGCCGCGACATGCTGCCGAGACATCTCCGGCGCCTCGAAGCCGAATCCATTGAGATCATGCGCGACGTGGTCGCCGAGTTCAAAAAGCCGGTCATGCTCTATTCGATCGGCAAGGACTCCAGCGTCATGCTGCATCTGGCGGTCAAGGCGTTCCATCCGGCCAAGCTGCCGTTCCCGCTGATGCATGTCGACACCACCTGGAAATTCCGCGAGATGATCGCCTTCCGGGACGAAACCGCCAGACGGCTCGGCGTCGACCTGATCGTGCATGTCAACCAGGACGGCGTTAAGCGCGGCATCAACCCGATCGCGTCCGGCTCCTCGCTGCATACGCAGGTGATGAAGACCGACGCGCTGAAGCAGGCGCTCGATCTCTACGGTTTTGATGCCGCGTTCGGCGGCGCGCGACGCGACGAGGAGAAAAGCCGCGCCAAGGAGCGTATCTTCTCCTTCCGCTCGGCGGGGCACGCCTGGGATCCGCGCAACCAGCGGCCGGAACTGTGGAATCTGTTCAACACCCGCATTCGCCAGGGCGAGACCATGCGCGTGTTTGCGATGTCGAACTGGACCGAGCTTGATGTGTGGGAATACATCATGCTGGAGAAGATCCCGGTCGTGCCGCTGTACTTTGCCAGGAAGCGCCCGGTGGTGCGCCGGAATGGCACGCTGATCATGATCGATGACGACCGGCTGCCGCTGGAGCCCAATGAGAAGCCCGAGATGCGCATGATCCGCTTCCGCACGCTCGGCTGCTACCCGCTCTCCGGCGCCATCGATTCGGACGCCATCACAATCGAGGACATCGTCGCAGAGATGCAGACGGCAAGGGTCTCCGAGCGCCAGGGGCGGCTGATCGATACCGATGAGGCGGCGTCGATGGAGAAGAAGAAGCGGGAGGGGTACTTCTGATGGATACCGACGCTTTTCACGGCGCGGCCGAGACCAGGGACCAGCTCCGCTTCATCACCTGCGGCTCGGTGGACGACGGCAAGTCGACGCTGATCGGGCGGCTGCTGCACGACAGCAAGATGATCTATGAGGACCAGTTGTCGGCGCTGGCCAGGGACAGCGCCAAGCACGGCACCACCGGCGACGACATCGACTTCGCCCTCCTCGTCGACGGGCTCGAGGCCGAGCGTGAGCAGGGCATCACCATCGACGTCGCCTACCGCTTCTTCACCACCCCCAGGCGGTCGTTCCTGGTGGCGGACACGCCGGGGCATGAGCAATATACCCGCAACATGGCGACCGGCGCCTCGAACGCGCAGGCGGCGATCATCCTGATCGATGCGCGGAAGGGTGTCCTGGTCCAGACCAGGCGGCATTCCTTCATCTGTTCCCTGCTCGGCATCCGCCACGTGGTGGTAGCGGTGAACAAGATCGACCTGGTCAACTACTCCAAGGAAGTGTTCGACCGGATCGTCGGCGATTACGTCGCCTTCGCCTCTGGCCTGAACTTCACCTCCATCGTGCCGATCCCGATGTCGGCGCGCTATGGCGACAATGTCATCAACCGCTCGGGCAACACCGACTGGTACTACGGCCCCGTGCTGCTCGATTACCTCGAGAGCCTCGACATCCAGTCGGAGACGGCGGGCCTCCCCTTCCGCTTCCCGGTACAGTGGGTGAACCGGCCGAACCTTGACTTCCGCGGCTATGCCGGCACCATCGCCTCCGGCCACATCGCAGCCGGCGATGAAATTGTCGTCGCAGCCTCCGGCCGCACCTCGCGCGTGAAGCGGCTCGTGACCTATGACGGCGACCTTAAGAGCGCCGGTCCGGGCGATGCCGTGACCATTACGCTCGCTGACGAGATCGACATCGGCCGCGGCGATATCCTTAGCCGCCCCACCGAGCGGCCCGACGTCGCCGACCAGTTCGCCGCGCATCTGATCTGGATGGACCAGGATGCGCTGGTGCCGGGCCGCAACTACGTGCTGCGCATCGGTACGCAAACGGTGGCCTCTTGCAGCATCACCGCGATCAAGTACCGCATCGACGTCAACAGCCGCGAACATCTTGCCGCAACCACGCTCTCCCTGAACGAGATCGGCTTCTGCAATCTCGCGACTGCGTTACCCGTCGCCTTCGATCCCTACGAGAGCAACCGCAAGACCGGCTCGTTCGTGGTGATCGACCGCTACACCAACCGCACGGTCGGCGCCGGCATGATCGCGTTCCCCTTGCGCCGCGCCACCAACATCGCCTGGCAGCCGCTTACGATCGGCAGACGCGAGCGCGCGGCGCTGAAAAACCAGAAGCCCTGCGTGATCTGGTTCACCGGCCTCTCCGGCGCCGGCAAGTCGACGATCGCCAACATCGTCGATCAAAAGCTCTTCGAGATGTCGCATCACACCATGCTGCTCGACGGCGACAACGTGCGACACGGCCTCAACCGCGATCTCGGCTTCACCGAGGCCGACCGGGTGGAGAACATCCGCCGCGCCGGCGAGGTCGCCAAGCTGATGATGGATAGCGGCTTGATCGTGATCTGCTCGTTTATCTCGCCTTACAGGGCGGAGCGCGAGATGGTGCGCGACCTCGTCGCCAAGGACGAATTCATCGAGGTCTTTGTCGACACCCCGATCGAGGAATGCGTCAGGCGGGATCCGAAGGGGCTCTATTCGAAGGCGAGATCCGGCAAGATCAAGAATTTCACCGGCGTCGACGCACCGTATGAGGCGCCGACCAATCCGGAGATTCATCTGATAACGGTTGGCCAACAACCGGAGCTGTTGGCTGAGCAAATTATCAGGGATCTGAGCATGAGGGGAATAGTTCACGGCGACCTTGCAAGATCATCCGCTCCTTAATAGCAGAGGATCTAACCTGTCGTCTTTGCGTTCGGCTAACGGAGCCCTGGGGTCTAATCGGCCCGGGAAAGAGGACAATCCGGAACGGAGTCAGCCGTTTTGCACCGCGCCCTCTCGGTGGAAATTCCGATTGAGCCTACGGCGGAGGATGTTGCGGTAGTATGTCCTACGGAAAAGTGGCTTGAGGGCAAGGACTTGATAGCCTAGATTGCTTATTCGGCCTTGAAGACCCTTGAGCTATATGCCTGTCCTCAACTCTTGCGTTCGCACGTACCGTCCATGATTTTGGTTACCGGCGGCGCCGGCTTCATCGGGTCGAATGTCGTGGCGAGCCTCAACGAGGCTGGCCGGACCGACGTGGTCGTGAATGACATGCTTGGCAAGGATCGCAAGTGGCGCAATCTTGCCAAGCGGCAGATCGCCGACTTTGTGCCGCCCTCGGATCTCGGCGCCTGGCTGAAGGGACGCAAGCTCGAAGCCGTCATTCATCTCGGCGCGATTTCGTCGACGACCGCCATCGACGGCGACGAGGTCATGTCGTCCAATTTCCGTTTGTCGCTGGCGCTGCTCGATTGGTGCACGGAAAACCGCGTACCTTTCATCTATGCGTCTTCCGCGGCGACCTATGGCGATCGCTCTGCCGGATTTGACGACGACTGGTCCTCATCGGCGCTCAGGCAGCTGCGGCCGATGAACCTCTATGGCTGGAGCAAGCATCTGTTCGACCAGCTCGTGGTCGATCGCTTCGAGAAGAAGCAGCCCCTGCCCCCGCAATGGGCCGGCCTCAAATTCTTCAACGTGTTCGGCCCGAACGAATATCACAAGGACACGATGGCGAGCGTGGTCTGCCGCGTCTTCAACTCCGCCAAGGCCGGCCAGCCGGTGCGCCTGTTCAAGTCCCACCGCGCCGGCATCGCCGACGGGGATCAGCGGCGCGATTTCATCTATATCGAGGACGTCGTTTCCGTCGTCCTCTGGCTTCTGAAGACGCCGCGGGTCCATGGCATCTACAATGTCGGCACCGGAGAGGCCGGCAGCTTCCGCGAAATGATCACCGCGATGTTTGCCGCGCTGGGGCGGCCCGCGAATATCGAGTACATCGACATGCCGCCGGAAATCCGCGACAGCTACCAATACTTCACGCAAAGCGAGATCCGGAACCTTCGGCAGGCCGGCTACAACGCAGGCTTCACGCCGCTCGCCGAGGCCACCCAGCGTTATGTTCGCGACTATCTCGATCGTCCCGACCGCTATCGGTAGATCAACCGCTGCGCGGAAATGCAGGTGATTTCGGTCATAAACGGCCGCGAAACGTGCTATGATTCCACTGAAGCACACTCCATGGATCACTTCAGAATGGTAAATGACGTCAGCGCAGGCATTCCGTTCGAGACGGTGCTCGCGCAGTTTGCATCCCGCCGGATCCTGGTCGTAGGCGACCTGATGCTGGATCGCTTCAGCTATGGCAGCGTGGGACGGATTTCGCCCGAGGCGCCTGCCGCCGTCATCAATCTGAACCGGGTCGAGGAAGCCGTCGGCGGCGCCGGCAATGTCGCACGCAACATCGATTCCCTCGGCGCGCATTGCGATCTCGTGGGGCTGGTCGGAACCGACGAGGCGGCCGGCACGGTCCGTCGCCATCTCGGTGAACTGCCGAATGTCGAGGCCCATCTCATTGACGCACCCGAACGGGTCACCACCCTCAAGAGCCGCTTCGTCGCCAACCTTCACAATACGCATCTGTTGCGGGCCGACGTCGAAGATGCCTCACCGATCTCGCCGCAACTGCAGCTCAAACTGCTCCGCACCGTCGCCGACCTGCTGCCAAAGGTCGACGCAGTGCTGCTGTCCGACTACGGCAAGGGACTTTTGACCGACCAGGCGATCCGGGGGATCGTCGATGCCGCGCATAAGGCGGGCAAGACCGTCGTCGTTGACCCCAAGGGACGAGACTATCAGCGCTATACCGGCGCGGATTTCCTCACGCCCAATCTCGGCGAGCTCGGCCAGGCCGTCGGCGCTCCCGTTGATACCGAGGAGCATCAGCTTGCCGCCGCCCGCAAGCTGATCGAGATGACGAGAAGCCACGGCGTGCTGGTGACCCGCGGCGAGCATGGCGTGCTGGTCGTTCCCGCCTCGGGGGAACCGGTGAGCTTCACCGCGACGGCGCGCCGCGTGATCGACGTCTCCGGCGCGGGCGACACGCTGGTGGCGAGTTTCACGCTGGCGCTTTCGAGCGGCGCCTCGATCGCCAATGCGGCGCGGCTCGCCAATTACGCCGCGGGCATCGCTGTCTCGAAATATGGCACGGCCTGCGTCTCTCCACAGGAGCTTGGAGACGTGCTGCTCTCCCGGCCCGACTTCCATATCAAATCGAAAGTGTTCACCGACGTTGCGACGCTGCGGCAAGCGGCCTCGAAATGGCGCGAAGCCGGTCTGGTCGTCGGCTTCACCAATGGCTGCTTCGACATCATTCACGAAGGCCATGTCGAGCTCCTGGCGGAAGCGCGCTCGCATTGCGACCGGCTGATCGTGGCGCTGAACAGCGATTCTTCCGTGCGCGGCCTCAAGGGGCCGACGCGGCCGGTGCAGTCGGAACGCGCGAGGGCCCGGGTGATGGCGGCGCTCGCCTTCGTCGACGCCGTGATCTTGTTCGATACCGAAACGCCGCTGGAACTGATCACCGAACTCAAGCCCAACGTGCTGATCAAGGGGGCGGACTACACGGTCGAGGAGGTCGTCGGCCGTTCGGTGGTCGAAGAAAACGGCGGCCGCGTCGTCCTGGTGCCGCTGGTGCCGAATTCCAGCACCACCCGGATCGTCGAGAAAATGCGGATCGCCAACCGCGAGAGCGTCGCCTGAGTGCCTGCTCGTCCGTGGGCCACCACCTGAACCCTGTTGCCGCTGCTCATGGCTGAATTTCCCCTGCTGCACCGGGCCGTCGCGCCGGTTCTCGCCTGGACAAGGGAGACGGCCCTGCCCTTCTGGGGCAGCGACGGCGTCGATGAGAAGCGCGGCGGCTTTCACGAGCGGCTGGACCTTTCGGGCGCGCCCGTCTTAGGTGTGCCCAAGCGCCTGATGGTCCAGGGCCGGCAGCTCTATGTCTACAGCCATGCCGCCCTCCTGAACTGGTACAGCGATGGCAGGAGGCTGGCGGACCGCTGCGTCGAATACCTGCTGTCGTCGTACTACCAGGCGGACGGCAAGCCCGGCTGGGTGTATGCGCTGGCCCCCGATGGCACGATCGCCAACCCGACGCGCGACAGCTACGGCCACGCTTTCGTCCTGCTCGGGCTCGCCTGGTACTACCGGCTCACGCGCGATGCGCAGGTTCTGCCGGTGATCGACAACACGATCCGCTTTCTCGACGAGCGCCTCGCCTCCCCGAAAGGCGGCTATCGCGACGCCGAGCCGGCACCTGATGCGATCCGCCGCCAGAACCCGCATATGCATCTCCTGGAGGCGTATCTCGCGCTCTACGAGGCGACCGGACGCAACGAATATCGCGACCGGGCCTCGCAGATGTTCAAGCTGTTCGCGACGCGCTTCTTCCAGCCCGGGACCGGAACGCTGTGCGAATATCTGACCGACGAGCTTTCGCCCCAGCCCGGCCGGATGGGCGACATTGTCGAGCCCGGACACCATTACGAATGGGTCTGGCTGCTGCGCCAGTTGCAGCGGCTGACCGGCGAGAGCGTCGAGACCTATACCTCGGCACTCTACGGGCACGCCGACGCGCATGGCTGGGACGGCGAAGGATTGATCGTCGACGAGGTGGGATCGGCCGGTAACGTCATCACCGCTTCGCGGCGAACCTGGCCTCTGACCGAGGCGGCCAAGGCCAATATCGCCGAAGGCGAACATGCCCGCGGCACCTTCGACGAGAAGGCGGCGCACTGCTTCACCAGCCTCGCGGGGCGATTTCTGGAGCGGCCGATTCCAGCGGGCTGGATGGATCGCATCACCGCATCCGGCGAGCCGCTGGCTGAGTTCGTGCCGGCGAGCACACTCTATCACTTGTTCTGCGCGGTCGCAGAGGCTGCGCGGGTGACGAAGGCAATGTAATTGTCAACGCGGCGCACATCTCGCGGCGCGGCAGTCTACCTATAGGTGCGCAAGGTGCGAAATGCCTCATCCTCGGTAAAGTGAGGACGCTTGCAAAGATAGCTTGGCATGAGTGCAAGCTGTTCATGCGAATCGTAAAGAGCGCCTCGTTTCCGCAGATTGTGATCCACGGGCACCCCATCGATTATTCCAATCGCCACTCCGAGATCGCGAGCGATCACGCCCCAAGTATAATCGTATCCGTATCCCATCGGACTCTCGGGGCTGAAGGGATAAACCGCCTTCAGAAATTTTCTGTCGAAGGATACCAGAGGACCGATTTCGACGAAATTGGTCCGACGTGCTCGTGTCAGCAGTCGACGACGGGTAATGGCATGATCATGATAACTTCGCCATGTTCGAGCAGGTTGAGCGAGCGGGTGAGTAGGCCGGGGAGTTTCACCACCGGCCTCTCGTAGAACCGAGCGTGACACTCTCGCGTCACTCGGCTCCCATCAGGCAAACGTACCGGTCAGACCAATCCGCCAGTGCACGAGGAGTTTCGCGTTTTCCCGAGCCAGCTTTTGCAGAAAGCGGCTCGCGCGTACCTTGTGAGCTTTAAAGCGCTTGAACTTCCACATCGCCCAGGCCAGTAGCGTCTGATTGACGTACCGGAGCAAGGGAGCGAGCGCCGATGGTGCGTATCGCCCATAGTAGTTAATCCACCCCCGAAGAAGCGGATTCAGACGGCGGGCAATTTCGGCCAGCGACAGTTCGCTTCGACGTCGGACGCCCAACTCCCGGATCTTCGCCCGCATGGACTTCAGTGCAGAGGGGCTTACGGCTGGGTTAAATCCGCAGAACAACGTATTGTCCCGCGACTTCTTAACCAACCGAGGCCGAAAGCAGTATCCGAGGAAGTCAAACTTGATGTTCGGATACTTACCTTTGCGCTTTCCGTCCTTGCAGTAGACGATCTTGGTTTTCGTCGGATGCATTTCCAGACGGCACTCCGTCAAACGTGCCTGAAGCGCGGCCTTGAGGGCCTGGGCTTCTTGCTCGTTTCGGCAGTGAACGAGACCGTCATCGGCATATCGACACCACGGAAGGTCGGGGTATGTCCGTGCCATCCAGAGATCAAACGCGTAATGCATGAACAGATTCGAGAGAATCGGGCTGACAACTCCGCCTTGAGGGGTACCACACGTACGCTCCACCCTCGTTCCATCCTCGAGTTCCATCGGCGCCTTCAACCATCTTTCGATGTAGAGCAACGCCCATCTGCATTGCACGTGCTTTCGGACAGCACGCAGTAAGAGTTCGTGGTCGATGTTGTCGAACAGACCTTTTATGTCGAACTCTAGAACCCAATCGTATCTCCAGCAGCGCTCACGCGTGACACCTATGGCATCGAGAGCCGATTTCATCGGTCGATAACCATACGAGTTTGCCAGAAAGATTGAATCCAGATCAGGCTCGATGAGTTGTTTCACAACCGTCTGAGCCACGCGATCTGCTACGGTGGGCACACCCAAAATCCTTTCGCCTCCAGACTTCTTGGGTATGGAGACGGCGCGCACCGGCGGCGGAAAGTAGCTTCCCGAGCTCATTCGGTTCCAAAGCTTGTAGAGATTGCCCTTCAAGTCGGCCTCGAACTGCTCGATCGTCTCCCTGTCCACACCAGCCGCACCATGATTGGATTTGACCGCTTTATAAGCCTCATACACTTGCTTTTTGGTGATCTTGAACGGTTTGTCCGTCGCACGCATCGTCATCATCCTGTTTCCAGTTGTTTCGACCATACGACCGCCTGACCCGATCCCTTTGCTCCAGCCCCATTACAGGGCCTTCATCGCTCCTACTGATCGGTCCGTCCCAGTGCTCTGCATCGGTACTCTCGCCTCACGGTTTTCGCCGCTTGTGCTTCTCCCTTTCCATCAGAGCCCTGGTTCCTGCAGTTCCGCGCAAAAGCCTGCATCCGGTTCACGCCCCCTCAACGCCGGTCACCGTCTGCCCAGTCATCAGGCACCCGACAGACTTATCCCAGTGGAGATTCACGCCTCTGGTTTTGATGACGCTTGCTTCTTAACGACGCGTCGTCGGTGGGTTTGCTTTCGCTCGTCTCCCGGACGCACACCTGCTCAGGGTCATGCCCCAAGCTTTTCCCTCCAACGCTCACGACCACGGCTTTTGACCGCAGCCGCTTGGAGTGGTTTGAGACCCGCTCCTGAAAGCCGATCCCGGGGGGCCCGCCCCCATCTTCCACGCAGCTATACGACAGGTTATTGTTTCATGTTCCCTCCTTTCTATCTGTCTCTGCAGCACACAGAATCCCAGGAACTGTTGTTCTGCAATGAAGCTGTCGACGAAACGAGGTCCGAGGAGGACGTCGTCGTCGCAGATCATGACATAATCGAACCGGTCGACATCGACGCCCTTTATTACTTCATTCACGATCGGCCATTTCGGCGAATATTCATCGAGCCGGAGAACAGTCGCCCGCGCGACTTCCGCGGTCGGCGGCTGCCCTTTCATGCAAACCCAACGCTGCTCCACGTCAACCTGCCGCGCTGTGCCCAATTCAGCAACAATGTGGGCAGCGTGGTTATCTTCAAGTCCCAGATAAACCCCAATCACCAGCACACGCGGGCGACCATGAATTGGCGCGACGGAGCTTCTATTCGTTGGGCGAGCGCCACCCGGCATGCTGCGAGCCAGAACGCTGGCAAGCTTAAGCGCGAAACCTGTGAAGTTCATGGCTAGACATTTTCCAGGGGCTGAAGGCGCGACGCACCAGGCGCAAGGTTGTTTGCCTTCGAACATTTCCTCACATAGTTCTTAACGGCTTCTGAGCTTATCAGCGCTGATCGGCCACATCAGACGGTACGCTTGCAAACGACTGATCAGATTCGGCACGCTTTTGCAGAGCGGGCTATACACAAGCGAGACCACAATCTTGCGCATTGAGCAACACGTCCTTTGGACCGCCAGTAGGTTCCAATGTCGCACCGTTCCGGGAACTCCAGCCCGCGACACGAGTGGAGTTCGCCATGCCGAGCCGGGTCTCGCCAGACAAAAAAGCTCAGCTCTCGCCGGCCAGAACAAAGCCTGTAAAGCTCGTCATCGTTGCCTCCTGAGTCGGGCAGGTCAATATTCGAAGTTGGCCAGCCTCATCTATTGCGGATGGCTTCCCGCTTGCGTGCCGATCCTGATTGCGGAAACATTCGATGACTGAGTTGTGTTTCGAGGAAAACCATATGGGCAGCAGCTCAATCGAGGCAACGCGTGAACTCTGCGATGACTTGGATAGCTTGCTGGAGGTTGCCAAGCAGAGTTGCGTCTCGATACGTGCGATCTCACTCATTGAGAAGGCGCGCGCTGATTTGCAGGCCCACCTCGACGAGATCGATTCAACCGCATCCCGGCAGCTGAGGTTACTTGAGCTGACGATCAGGAATGACGAAACCCAAGAAAGGGCTTAGCCAGTCTCGGGTTGGACAAGACCAGCAACTCATGTTCGCGGGCTTTCGTCGCTATCGCCGGCCCTTCTTTGGAGCTTGATCGCGTTGGTCCGGGATTCCCACACAGGTGGTAAATCCGTCGGTCTCCCGCGCCACGGCACCGCAAGGCACGGCCTTGACCGTTCGCGTAGAGACACCGTCTGGTCCTACGACGTTCAAGCCCGTTGCTGATTCCACCTGTGGTAACGGTCCCGTAGAGTATGGGGTCGGGGGCGTACCGGCCGGTTGGTATGCCCCGGTATAGCCCTTGGAAGCTGGCGCGTCTGTCTGAGACGCAGGCTTATTGGGTGCAGGCTGCGCCGATGGGGCTTCAGAAACTGGCGGCGGACCTGGAAGCGGGGGAGGATGGCCTATTTTGTCGTCAGTCGTCGCGGAAGGCTGTTGAGCCAAGGCAGCCGACATCAGCGCCAGCGAGATGGTGACGGAGTAAAAGATCAACCGCATTGCTACCTCTCCGGAAAGCCCGATTTTACAACCTCCTTATCGTCAATCCACAGCTATTTTGCCCTTCGTGGACGGGCCCTGGGCCGGTAGACGCAATAGCTCCACGAAATTCACCGCCAATCTGGCCGGGCCACCCTTGGGGTGATCTCCGACAACTTATCATTAAGAGACTTTGCTCTCTTTCGAGCGTTGTGCTGTCCGGACCGCGCTGTTCAAGGAGCCTTCACCCTATCTGCGGGAGCCTGTGGAATTTAACCCGTTCGTCATTCAGTACACAGCAACGTAAGGCCGTGGAATTGGATGATGGCAAGCCATAACGAAGCCGCGGTCCGCAATGAACATCTTCGCGCCATCTGCGACGAGGTTGGATACCGTCTTGGCTTGCTCCTCGACAAGACTTCGACCGATCCGTCGCCCCGGTTGCGGGCGGTGCTTTTGCGGTTTGAAGAGGCTGAACAAATCGAGGCCCCGTCGATCGTGCCATCTGTCGAGGATTTGGATAACTCCGAGGCGCTCGTTTACGGGGAGCGCTAGCGGGCTGAGATTAATCGGGTGGTAACCATGCGCCCGGCGGTGACCCTCATCCGCTTGGGACCGGATGCAACTTCACGAGCTGGTCGAGCGTCAGCCCCGCTTCCCGATCCGTCAACGGGAACCGAACGATGACGTCCTGACGGCCAAGCTGGCCCCAAAGCGCATCCGAAGACCACTTCTGCGGCTCCGGTCCGCGCAGACCCTCGACCCAAACGAGGTACCATTCCGTCATGGGAAGCGTCCAAAGAGCAGACTACTTGCAAAGATGTCGCCTGTCCGGCCGGCCCGCAACCCCCGATTTATTCGTGGCTTTGACGGCAGCAATTTTGGCGCCACTCCGGACGCGAATTAGCCAGGCCAATCTTTGAGCCTACTGTCGTGACTGGCTCTCAAGCACGCGATCCCGGACGAGGCGCACCGCGCCGCGCGTCCACGAGTAATCGGCGCCCATGCGCAGCCCGCTGTCTCCCCGCGAAACGACAGCACCGGTCCGCGCATCGCGGATCTGAAACCGGACGGTATATTCCGTGCGGCTGACCCGTCTCACCACGCCGACCAGCGACTGATCCGCACCGAGTTCCCTGGCGATGCCGGCCTCGCAGCCGCCGCAATCGCGCAGCGCATGTTTCTTGAGGGCGTCAGCATCCGTGCCGGCGGCATCGATCACATGGTAGCGGCCCGATTGCGCGAACAGCTCGCGCACGCCCTTGGTGACGTCGGCCAGATGCGCCGCGTCGGAAGCCGCAACGCCGGTCGCCGAACCGGCGGCGGACATATCCTCGAGCTCGAAATCAAACACCGCAATCCGGATCGGTGCCGGCACCGCCGCCGGAGATGCCGCAGCCGACGCCGCGAGCACCGCGCGAATATCCTCAGACATAAAAGCCGCGGCGCGATCCCAGGACTCGTCATTGTCGCCGCGAAAGGTGTAGAGCTTGTCGGACAGGAGGCGATTGCGGCCGACGTCGATGACAGCGACCTTCGCCCACTGCACGAGAGTACTCATCTTGCGAATGCCTCCGATGATCCGGATGCCCGCGCCGCCTTCTATCGCAACATCCCGTCTCAATGCGGTCATGAACGCCTTGAGCCGCCTCTGATGCGCGGCGGCCTGATCGGCCAACTCGCCCGAGGTGTCGACATAGCTGAAGTCGTCGATGGTGACGCCCGCCGGATGGCCAGCGCTGTCGGCAACGGCCGGGCGGAGGCCCGGCAACACCCCCAAGAGAAACACCCCCAGGAGAAGAACCTCCAAGGCTGGACTGGATCGATGCATAGGCGGACCTCGTGCGATGAAGCAATCGTTCGACGCCAGGCTATCCCGTAAAGCCTTCGCCCGTCGCTGGAGCGCCTCCCGACAAGCGCCGGGAAAATTTCCCGACGTCGTTTTGGAGGTACGCCGGCGCTTTCCGCCGTGTCGGTTCTGCCGTTAAATGCGCGGGGCCGCCCCGCTCCCGGAACGGGAGCCCAACGTCATTCGCGCGAGGGTTCGCCGATGTGGTCACGTTCCGATCTCAAGGTCCGCTTGACATTGCAGGTCGCGGCCGTATTGGCCCTCTGCTTTGCCACCATCTCGGCCTATTTCCTCGTCGAGGCCGACAAGGCCCTGCGCGCCAGGGTCGAGGTCGTCGCCGAGATCGCGGCGAAAACGCTCGAGCTGCAACAGAGCAAGATGCAATGGGCGAACAATCCGCGCTCGGATTTCCCTGACCTGCACGTCGTCGCAGCTTCGGTCATGACGCCCGGCCTTTGTCTCGCGTTTCGCACCAACCATGGCGAAATCCTCCAGCGCTTCTGCGGCGGCGTGCCCTACGAGGGCAATGATCCGCCGAGGACGTTCGCCGCCTTCTATCGCCGCCTGTTCGATCCCGGCCGCGAAGCGACGCGGCCGGTGGTCTTTCAGGGGGCTACGGTCGGCGAGGCCGTGGTGTGGGTCGATCAGGCCGTGCTCACGGCCGAGACCTGGCATGAGGCAGGCCGCATGATGACAGCTCTTGCGTTCGCGCTGCCGCTGCTCTGCGCGCTCGTCTATGCCGCCCTTGCGCGGGCGCTGCGTCCGACGCGGCTCATCCGCGCGGGCCTGGAACGCATTGCCGCCAACGACCTCACCGCCCGGCTGCCGCCGTTCGATCTCGCGGAGCTCTCGGCCATCCGCGACGTGTTCAATCACCTCGCCGAAAGCCTCGGCAACGCGCTCGCTGAACGGAGCGAGCTGACGCGGAAGCTGATCGCCTTGCAGGACGACGAGCGCCTGCATCTGGCGCGCGAGCTTCATGACGAATTCGGGCAATCCCTCGCCGCCATCCGCGCGCTGGCAGCCTCGATCCGCCAGAGCGCGGCGCAGGATTGTCCGGAACTTCTGACCGAATGCGACGGCATTGCACGCACCGCGACCGACATGGCGGAGACGCTGCGCGGCGCGCTGTTCAGGCTTCGTCCGCCCGATATCGACGAACTCGGCCTGGCCGCAAGCCTGGAGGGGCTGATCGCAGGCTGGAACGGGCGGCTCCGTGGACGGCCCCGCTTCGAAATCGGATTCTCCGGCTCGTTCGCGAGCCTGCCCGCCACCGTCAGCGCAAATCTCTATCGCATCGTGCAGGAAGCGCTCACCAACGCGGCCAAGCACGCCGGCGCCACGCGGGTTGCCTTGCGCCTTCAGATGTGCGGACCCGAAACCGCGGCCAACGACCGCACGGCGCCGGAGATCGAGCTCGCCATCGACGATGACGGCCAGCCCGGCAATCCGGCGGCCAAATCCGGAATGGGCCTGCTCGGGATGCGCGAGCGGGTCGCAGCATTGGGTGGGCGGTTGACCTTCGAGACCGGACGCAGCGGAGGCTCTGCGCTGCGCGTCGTCATCCCCGTCGGCCCGATGCGGTTCGTGGGAGCGGAGTGCGCCGCATGAACGGCGTGGAGCGCTCCATCCTGCTGGTCGACGATCATGCCGTCGTTCGCGAGGGCTATCGTTCGGTTCTGCAGAAGCAGCCGGGACTGCGCGTCGTCGCCGAAGCGTCCGACGGCGCCGAAGCCTACGCGCTGTTCAAGGCCAGCGCGCCCGATCTCGTTATCATGGACCTGAGCCTGCCCGGCATCGGCGGCATCGAGGCCATCAGACGGATCAGGCAATGGGACAGGCACGCCCGCATCCTCGTGTTCACGATGCACCAGAACTCAGCCTTTGCCGTGCAGGCGATCCGCGCCGGCGCCATGGGCTACGTCACCAAGACAAGCCCGCCGGAAACGCTGGTGAAGGCGGTGATGGAGGTTCTGGCCGGGCGGATCGCCATCAGTCCGGACATCGACCATGAACTTGCGCTCAACCACCTTGCCGCCGAAGCCAATGCCGCGGACGTCCTCACCGTGCGGGAGTTCGAAGTGCTGCGCATGCTGCTCGCCGAACGGAACGCCACCGAGATTGCCGCAGCCCTTCATATCAGTCCCAAGACCGTCGCCAATTTGCATTCCCTGATCAAGGACAAGCTCCGCGTCGCCACGGATATCGAGCTTGTCCGGCTTGCACTGCGGCAGGGAATTCTGATGCAGGCGGATGTGAAAGACGCTTAGGCGCCGCCGGCTGCCGCAGCACGGACGATGGCTACGACGCGCTGCCGCATCGGTGGCTTCGATATGCCACCTTCTTCGGCCGACAGTTTCCTATGGTGTTGCCGGGCGTTCGCAAGGCTCAGCGATGCCGCTAGTCCGGATAGCCGAGGATGGCCCTCACCTTGAGATACTCCTCAAACCCGAAGACCCCGAACTCGCGCCCGTTGCCGGACTGCTTGTAGCCGCCGAAGGGCAGGCTGCGGTCGAAGGGAGCGCCGTTGAGGTAGACGCGGCCTGCGCGGATGCGGTTTGCGACAGTGCGAGCGTGGCTAGGGTCGCTCGACTGCACGAAGCCCGCCAGCCCAAACGGCGTGTCGTTGGCGATATCGATCGCCTCGTCCTCGGTGTCGTAGCTCATGATCGACAGTACGGGACCGAAAATCTCCTCACGCGCAATCTTCATTTGCGGCGTCACGTCACCGAACACGGTCGGGCGAACATAATATCCACGGTTGACCTCAGTCGGCCGCCCCGTTCCACCGGCCACCAGAGTGGCCCCCTCATCAACGCCCGACTGGATGAGAGCCTGAACTTTCTCGAACTGCGCCCGGCTCACCAGCGGCCCCATGGTGGAGGCCGGATCGAGCGGGTCGCCCAGGCGAATGCTGCCGACCGCCTCGCGCGCCGCCGCGAATGCCGCGTCCCGCTGCGCGCGAGGGATCAGCATGCGCGTGGGCGATTGGCAGTTCTGGCCGGCGTTGGTGTAGCAGGCGTGAACGCCCGCCATCACGGCGGCTTTCAGGTCGGCATCGGCAAGGATGATATTGGCGGATTTGCCGCCCAGTTCCTGCGCGACGCGCTTGACAGTGTCCGCCGCAAGCTTGGCCACTCTGACGCCCGCCGGCGTCGATCCGGTGAAAGACACCAGGTCGATCTCACCATGGGAAGCGATCGCCTCGCCCACCGTGGCTCCGTCGCCGTTGACGAGATTGAAGACGCCCGCCGGAAGACCGGCCTCGTCGACGATCTCGGCCAGCAGCATCGCGCTGAGCGGCGCGATCTCGCTGGGTTTCAGCACGACGGTGCAGCCGGTTGCGAGCGCCGGTGCGACCTTGGAGGCAACCTGGTTCAGCGGCCAGTTCCACGGCGTGATCAGTCCGCAGACACCGATCGGCTCGCGGCGGATGATTCCGTTGCCCATCCGCTCCTCGAACTGATATCGCGCAAGCACGCGCGCGGCCTCTTCGAAATGGAAGAGCGCGACGGTGGCCTGACGCTCCGTCGCAAACGTGATCGGCGCGCCCATTTCCAGGGTCATCATCCGCGCCAGCTCGGGAAGACGCGCTCGAAAACCCTCGATGATCTTCTGAAGCCAGGACAGACGCTCTTCAACGCTTGCTTGGGAGTATGTCGCGAAAGCGCGTCGAGCTGCCTTCGCGGCCCGATCCACATCGCGCCTCGAGCCCAGGCTGATCTGCGCGAAGGTCTCTTCCGTCGCGGGGTTGACGATGCCCAACCACGACGGCACGGCCGGATCCACCCAGGCGCCGTCGATGTAGAATTTCAATTTTTCCATCGCGCGTTCCCGTCAAACCTAGAGGTGCCTGCCCTCATCCACCGGCACCACAATTCCCGTCGAGCTGGTCAGATTGACGATGCAGGCGACCGCCGCCCTTGCGACATCGTCGGGCGTGGTGACATGGGCCAGCGGCAGTTTTTCGGCGATCTTTTGCAGCTGGTCACGGGACCGTCCGGGCACAAAATCCGTATCCACCCCGGCGGGCGAAACGGAGAACACGCGGATTTTCGGCGCAAGCACTTTCGCAAGCGCGATCGTGAGCGCGTCGACGCCGGCCTTTGCCGCCAGATAGGCCAGGCTGCTGCCCAGGCCCGTACGGGCCGCGATCGACGAAATGTTCACGATGGCTGCGGAGCTGCCGCTTTCCAGCAAGGGACGGAAGGCGCGAACCATGGCGAATGGGCCGCGCAGATTGATCGTCACGGTGCGGTCGAAGATATCGTCCGTCAGCGCCACAAGATCGGCGGCGGGCACAGGGGTGGTGGCGCCGCCGCAATTAACCAGCACATCGAGCCGCCCGTACTGCTTGTCGACCGCTGCTGCGGCCTCGGAGATCGAATTGGGATCGTCGATCGCAATCCGCATGGCGAAATGCCCGCTGCCATGAAGTTGGCCTGCCACCTCTTCCGCCTGTTCGCGGCGGCTGTTGTAGCCGACCACGACAGCGCAACCCATGGCGGCAAGGCGCGCCGCGGTCGCCCTGCCGATGCCGCTGTTGCCCCCCGTGACCAGCGCAACCTTCGGCGCCAACAGCGCAGGAATTTCAATGCCCGTCATTTATAGCGATCCCGCTCTGCTACATCGCGATCTTCGCGGCCTCGATCACGGGACCCCACTTGGCGCGCTCGCCGTCGATAAATGCTTTGAGGTCCTCCGGCGGGCCTCCGACGCTTTGCAGGGCACTCTGCTCCAGCACGGTCTTGCCCTTGTCGCTGTTCAGAAAGGCGTTCACCGCATTGTTCACCTTGGTCACGATGTCAGGCGGTGTCCCGGTCGGAGCGACGATCGCGTACCACGCGGTCGCCTCAAAACCCTTGAATCCCGCTTCCTGCGCCGTCGGCACATCGGGCAGTTGCGTGGCGCGCTGGCTCGTCGTCACCGCAAGCGCGCGGATCTTGTGCTCGGTCACCAGCGGCACATAGCTCGGCATGAAATCCATGGCGATGTCGATCTGTCCCCCGAGCAGATCCGTCATCAGCGGCGCCGAGCCCCGGTAAGGCACGTTCGTCATATCGACGCCGGCAAACTGCTGGATCAACGCCGAGGTGATGTGTCCGAGTGTGCCGTTGCCGGGATGACCGACGTTGACCTTGCCCGGATTCTGTTTGGCATAGGCGATCAGCTCTCCGAGCGTCTTCGCCGGAAAGTCGAGCTTCGCCGTGATCATCAGCGGAGACTTGGCGACGAGCACGACCGGCATGAAATCCCGCTCGGAGTTGTAAGCCAGGCCCTTGTACATGAACTTGTTGAGCGCGATCGGTGCCGGCGTCCCGAACAGCATCGTGTAGCCGTCAGCAGCCGCCTTGGCGACCGCCGTCCCGCCGAGATTGCCGCCCGCGCCGGCGCGGTTGTCGACGATGAACTGCTTGCCGAACTTTTCGCTCAGCTCACTGGCGACGGCGCGCGCAAGCGTATCGACCGCGGCGCCGGCCGGGAACGGCACGATAAAGGTGACCGGGTGGCTCGGCCACTCCTGAGCGGCAGCGCGCTGAGACGGCGCAAGAACAAGTGCAGCGCCCAGGAGCGCCAAAGAGAGGGCAAAAGAAAACGGGCGCATGCTCATTCTCCGGCAAACTTGTCGAGGCCCTTGCGGTGCAGCCATTTCGATAGTTCGTCGGCTACGGCTTCGTTGTTGAGATCGGCAAAGGCGATGTGCGAGTTGCCGCGCAAGCCCACATCGGGGAGAGCCAAGACCTCGCAATCTCCGCCGTGGCGATTGACGATATCGCAGAAGGTGTGTGCCAGTTTGATCGAGGCGGCCCAGATCGGACGCGTGTCGGTATAGTCGCCGAACACCATCTGGATCGGAAACTTGGTCAGCTTCATGAACTCGTTGAGCGGCACCGAATTGGGACCGAACGGCGCCTTCGGCTGCGGATCAGGCCCTTCGCCCTCGGGGAAGACGAAGCCCGGAGTTCTCGTAGGCAACGATGCCTTTCATGTTGTCGCTTTTTGCCCTGACTGCCGACATCATGGCGCGCCAGCCGCCCGCGGAATTGGTCAACGCAATGACGGGTCCGATCTTGTCGATGGCCTGGCCGCCGGCGTCCGCCTGCAGCAATACATTCTCGAGCGTATCGAACTCGTCATAACGGGCACGCGTCGCCTGCTCCCAGGCTTCCTTGTCGGCCGTCGGGAATTGCAGGCCTGGATTCCAGTTCGGCCAGGTCACGCCGAAACGCCAGGCGGCGAAGTTGCGTTGATCGAAAAATTCCGGCGTGTAGGTGATCGGCTCGCAACTCCAGTTGCCGCGGCCGACGCGCGGCCCGTCCCAGAGGTAGACGGGATATCCCTTGCGCAGGAAGATGCTCTTGTAACCTTCGCCGCCGTCCCAGCGGTTTTCCCACACCTTGGTGCTGGAAGAGTGCCACATGATCAGGCCGACGCTGCGCCTTTTCACGGGGATGAAATATTCGACGTAACCATGGTCACAGGAGAGTGTCTGGCTGGGATCACCGGGCTTGGTGATGACCTTGCCGCCCACTTCATAGGCGCCGGTCGATTCCAGGATGATCGGAGGCTTCGGCTCGCCAGCGAAGGCCGCATTGCCGAGTGTGGCCAACAACAATGCCGCGGCCAACGGCTTCAACTGCTTCCAGCTCCTGGAACGGTTTCCAATGCGGTACATCAGCGCGTCGCCGTCGCGATCTATCCAAACCATGATGACTCCTCCCTTTGCGCTTTCTTGCACGCGCGCCGATTCTCGCGGTCTTTGCGCTTGTCTTGCTAGGCGGCGTTCTGCGCGGTCAACTCGTTCACCGGAAAATTCAGGAACCGGGCGGCGTTGTCGCTGACGAGCTTCCTGATCGAAGGCCTCGGCATCTGCAGATCGAGCAGGATTTGCGTGATGCTGCGGAAGCCGTCGACTGGGCGCTGCGAGCCCTGCAGCCCGAGGTCGGACGACAGGATGGTGTTGTCCACGCCGGCCACCTCGATCATGTGCTTGAGATCGTCGGGGCTATACTTCAACGACTTGCCTTCGATGAACATGCAGATCGAATGCTCCATCTTGACGCCGCGCGCGACCAGCTGGCGGATGTCGGTGTCGTTGCAGCCGACGATGTAGGTCGGATGATTGACCATCATCTTCTTGACGCCGCGCCGCGCCGCCTCGTCGAACAGGATATGCAGCTCGCTGGCAGGCAGGTGGCCGCCGGCCAGGATGATGTCGGCTTCGGCAATGAGATCGATGACCTTCCTGGTGTCGTCCGTGAGCTCGCCGTTGGCATCCAGCGCGGACAGCGGGATGGGATCGAGCATTTTCTGCGAGGTCTTGGGAAAGGTCGAGTTTCCCTTCGCCATGGCCTCGAGATGGTTCGCCGCCGACAGCGTCGGCATCCAGACGATCTTGCCGCCGAGCTTGATGGTGTGGTCGACGGCGTGCGGGTTGATGCCGCCCGACGCATTGTTCAGCGCGATGCCCGAATACAGCTTCACATTGGTTTCGGGGAACAGCTTCTCCAGCAGGATCGCATGCGGCATGCCGGCATAGAAGTGATCCTTGTACAGCACCGCGCGGAATTTCGCGGCCGCCGCATCGAGCAGTTCCTCGTGATGATCGAGAATGCGCGGCATCGCCGCCGGACCGCTATGGCAGTGCAGATCGATCGCGCCGACCAGCAGCTCATTGACTTCCGCCAACCGCGACAGCGGCGGCAACGGCACGGTGGTCGGATAGGACGCTTGCTTGTCGGCCATGGTCAGGACCCTTTCGGTTGAAGACGCCTCACGCAGCGGATTTGCCGGCGGCGGCTTGCGCGGGCATCGGATATTCGTCCTCGTTCAGCACCCAGCCCGGCTTGGTCGAGAAATCCACGCGCGGCGGGCAGAAGATGTCGACGAGAACATTGAGCTTGGGATCAGTGGCCTGCGAGGTGTGAATGGCCGGCGGCGGAATCACGGCGATCGAAGGCGATCCGCAGAGTTCGTGATCGTCGTTGCGCCACTCGGCCATGTCCGTCGTCCACGGCCAGCGCAAATGGTGGACAAAGGAGCCGGCCAGCGCCAGCGAGCATTGCTCGAAATCGTCATGGTAGTGCGGCGACATCTTGGTCGTATCGCGCGGACCGTTTCGCGGTTCGAGGAAGTTCACCATGAAGGTCGAGCAGCGGAAGATCCGGCCGAACCGGCCGGGCGTTGCCGCGACGTCGAGACTATAGGTCCGGATCTTGTGGCCGCCGGTTGCCTCCGGCCACGGCTCGAACGGCGGCAGGTTAGGATGCGCCTTGGCGTAGGACGCGGCGTTGGAGCAGCGCCTGGCGAGATCGTCGGATCGCGTCGTCATCATGCGCACCACTTTGGCGTCGCCCAGGAGCGTGACGGAGCTCGCGCCCGCAGGCACGAAGCTGATGGAGTGACCGCTGACGACCACGCGCTCCCTGCCCCACGCGATCTCGGCGCCCGCGCACGCGTCGGGAAGCAGCACGACATATTCGTCCGGCTGACTGGCTCGGCTCAGCACCGCGCCCTTGTCGGCGTCGCTGTAGGCGATGATGAAGTTCTGGCCGCGGGCGTACCAGGTGCGCGCGCCGTTCTCCTTCTCGGCCGGCGGCTGCTCGTAGAATTTCGCGTACTCCGCGCCGGCGAAATGGGTGGCGGCGGGCTTTGCGGCGACGGGCGTGGCGGCGAGCGCGGCGCGGGGATCAGTGCTGTGATACATGGGAGCCATCCGTAGTCTGAACGAGGGATTTGAAATCGGTGAGCGTTTGCGCCGCGGCCCGGCGCATGAAGCTCTGGTCCGACGAGATGATGAAGGCACTGGCGCCGAGGCCCGCGAAGTCCTTGGCTTCCGCAGCACTTGCGACCATCACGCAGACGGGCTTCGCGGCTTTCTTCGCCGCTGATATCACCCTGGCGACGGCGTCCTTCACGGGCGCATCCGCCGACGATTTGGCGCCAAGGGCGACGGTGAGATCGCCGCGACCGATGAAGAGCCCGTGGATGCCGTCGACCGCGGCGATGGCGTCGATGTGATCAAGCGCTTCGGGATCCTCGATCATCGCGATCGCGCAGACCGATGCATCCTGTTCGTCAACGAGGGTCCAAACCGGGGTGGCGCCATAGGCGCCGGCGCGGGCCGAACCGGAATAGCCGCGCCGTCCGCCGCGGTAGCGCGCCGCGGCCGCAACCGCGCGCGCCTTCTCCACCGTGGCGACATGGGGGACCAGCACGCCGGTCGCGCCGCAGTCGAGGCAAGACAGGATCTTGGCCGGATCGTCGGACGACACCCGCACGATGCCGGCGAGGTTGCTGGCGCGCGCGGCCAAGAGCACAACGTCGGTGGTCTCGCGATCGAATGGCGCATGCTCCTCGTCGATCACGACGAAATCATAGCCGAGCGCGCCGAGAATCTCGGTCGCATGCGTGGTCGGCGTCTTGATGAATGAGCCGACGACCGGCTGCCGCGCTACGAGCCGGCGGCGGAACGACGAAAAATGCGGTCTGACGATGTCTCCGGACAATGTTGTTCCTCCCCGGCCATCTGCGGGAGGCTGCTTTGAAGAGGACAGCTTCCGGCGTGGCGCTTGGTGAAAACCATTGCAGGGAGCACGCCACTCGGCCATAGCTATTCGGCCGCGTTCCACCAGGTGGAATTCCGATATGCCGCTCAAATCCGACACCGTCGAAGCCGCCTCCCGCACGCTGTTGCTGCTTGAAGAGCTCAACCGCCACCGCGTCACCTCGATCGATCGCCTGCACAAGGCGACGGGCCTGCCGAAATCGACAGTGGTGCGCTTGATGAAGTCGCTCTGCGCGATGGGCTATGCGGCGAACGACCGGCGGCAGGGCGGCTACGCAGTCGCCTCACGGGTCAAATCGCTGAGCAACGGCTTTCACGGCGACCCGCTGGTGGTGGAGGCCGCACGGCCCTGGGCGATCGCCTTCACCCGGCAATATCACTGGCCGATCGCCATCGCCGTCCTCGATAGGAGTTATGTCGTGGTCCGCTTCAGCACCATTCCCGACAGCCCGGTCTCGCCATTTCATGGCACGCTGAACACGCAACTCAGCCTGCTCGGGCGGGCGCTGGGGCGTGCTTATCTGGCCTTCTGTCCGGTCAGCGAACGGTCGATGCTGCTCGACATGCTGGCCCGATCGCAGGAGAGCGAAGACAAGCTTGCGACCGAACGCAAACGCGCGTTGTCTTTGCTCGCCGCGATCCGCAAGCAGGGCTTCGCCGAACGCGACCCGATGGTCGAGCCGCGCTCGTCGAACACGATCGCGGCTCCTATCATCGTCGACAGCCGCGTGCTCGCGACCGTCGGCATGACCTACTTCACGTCGGCGCTCGACCGTGCCGACATCGTCGAGCGCTACGTGCCTCTCGTGAAGGGGCTGGCCGACAACATCGGCGCAAGCGTCTTGTCGTTGCGGGAGTAGGCGTGCCCTGTATCGCTTCGTTAATCGCAGCGGACGGTGATGCCGCCACGACTCACCGCATTGTCGCGGGCCGGCTGGTAGCGCGCCATTGCGGGGTCGGGTTGTTCTTCATGGAAAGGCCGCCGCCGATTGCCAGCTGGTTGGGTCCGAGCAGCGTGGGTAGCTTGGTCTGGTCAAACGCGATGGGCGGTGAGGACGGAAAATCGAGCTTCGCCTTTGGCGACGTCACCTCGCCGATGACGTAATCATAAACCCAGTGGAACGGATTGAGATCGGCGAGATGAAACCGCGCCGCGCGCTCACCCACCGCCTGCATGGCCGTGACGACAGAGGCGTGCTGCCGTGGAAACAGGGTCGTGAACGAAACGACGGCTACCGCACCGGTGACCGCCGCCGCTGCCACTAAAGCGAGAAATCGCACGGTTTGCCTCCCGGCTGATATCGGCAAACACACTATGGCAATCGCTTGAACAACAGCTCCAAAAATCCAATAAAACTGGAATCAAGGTCAGGCGGCGGCTCGCGCGATCGAGCGGACAGCCTTCCGTCGGCGCAATAAAAAAAGGCCACTGGTACCGCTCAGTGGCCTTTTCCCGGGAAAAATTTAACCGTAATCAAAGAGCCCCCAGCCCCGGATGCGCGTATGACTGTGGCGATATCTCGTCATTTTGTGGAGTCGAAAACGACGTGATGCTGACGGAACATCTCTGACGTTGCAATCGAGACACAAATCCGCACCCTATGTGCACCCTCTCCAGCATTACTACCAACCGATCTCGTTCCAACAGCATTCGCCGCCGATGATCGGCAGCCCCCATGATCAGCGCCGCTGTCAGCCGCTGCCGAAATGAGCGCGACCGTCCTTGCGCGCCAAAACGTCCATCGCATCCCGCACCCAACGTTCGAGACGATTAGCCGACGCTCCTCTCCAGGGGATCAACGCCCTAGCAGGCTGCTGAAAAAGTCGTTTTGCGAGCCGGTTCGAGTGTGATTCTGTGCATAGGCTTGATTCCTTTGATTTGAGGCACACGATGCGCGGTGAAGATCAGCGATCGGAAGGCTTTTTCAGCTACGTCCGTTTGGACACACGCATCCCGGCCGATCATCCGCTGCGCGCAATCCGGGCGCTGGCCGACGAGGCGCTGAGCGGACTGTCGCGCAAGTTCGACAGGCTCTACTCGCGCGACGGCCGACCGCCGATCCCGCCGGAGCGGCTGTTGCGGGCGCTGCTGCTGCAGGCGTTCTACACGGTGCGCTCGGAGCGGCAGTTGATGGAGCAACTCGACTACAATCTGTTGTTCCGCTGGTTCGTCGGGCTCTCGGCGGATGATCAGGTGTGGGATGCGACGGTATTCTGCAAGAACCGGGATCGGCTGCTCGCCGGCGACATCGCGGCCAAGTTCTTTGACAGCGTGCTGAACCTGCCTCAGGTCCGCACATTGCTCTCCAGTGAGCACTTCTCGGTCGACGGCACCCTGATCGAGGCCTGGGCCAGCATGAAGAGCTTCGTGCCGAAGGACGATCCGCCGTCGGGGAAAGATCAGGGCGGCGGCGGACGCAACGCAGAGCGCGACTTCCATGGCGAGAAGCGCAAGAACGACACGCATTCTTCGACCACCGACCCTGACGCCCGCTTGTTCCGCAAAGGCGCCGGGAAGGAGGCCAAGCTCTGCCACATGGGGCATCTGATGACCGAGAACCGCAACGGTCTCATCGTCGATGCACGGTTGACCGAGGCCAACGGCACGGCGGAGCGCGCAACCGCGCTCGCCATGATCAAGGACAATGCCAAACCCGGCAGCACCGTGGGCGGCGACAAGAACTACGACACCGCCGACTTTGTCGCCGGCTGCCGCAAACGCGGCTGCACGCCGCACGTCTCGCAGAACAATGCCAACCGCCGCTCCGCGATCGACGCGCGCACGACCCGCCATCCCGGCTATCGCATCAGCACCATCAAGCGTAAGCGGATCGAAGAACCCTTCGGCTGGATGAAGACCGTCGGCGGTCTGCGCAAGACCCGGCATCGTCGCCGCGGCCTGGTGGAGTGGTTCTTCGTCCTGACTGCTGCCGCCTACAATCTCGTTCGCATCCCCAAGCTTCTGGCAGCAACGGGATGAGTTTGCCTGGAGTGTCGCAAATGCGACAAAACCGCAACCAATGCCGCCCCTGCAGCGCGCATCGCGACCCATCACTCCGCTCGTTCGCCGCGCAAACATCAAAAAATCGCTCTCAGAACCCGGTTCTTCCGCAGCCTGCTAGTGCGCCGAGTGCCCTTTCAGGGCTGATGTCGTCGGGTGATCGCCACCTGCGCCGCCTGAGCATAGAGGCTCGATAGCAAATCCAGATGGATGCTCGCGGTCTCCGACTTCGCTACCCAACCGTCCAGCGCGTCAAGCATCGGCAGCAGCGTCGCGGAGCGCAACGCGGCATAGGCTTCGGTAACGGAACGTCCCGTCGCTGTGGCCCGGTAGCGTGTTTCCTTGCGCGACGAACTGCCCTCCGTCTCGATCAGGCCTGTGCGGACAAGCTTGCGGGTGGCGTATTGAAGGTTGGGGACGTCGACGCGGTTGAGCAACTGCCCGATCTCGGAAAGCCGTTTCGGCTCGTCGCCCATCCGCACCACGTTGAGCACAGCCACATCGTCGCCGGTGAGTGGCACGTCGCAGACGGCGGCAAGACACGCTGCCTTCCAGCGATAGTAAGCCTGCGCCAGCCGCTCCAGCCTGAATTCGAAATCGGACAGAAGCCGCTCGGTTTCGGTGCGTGCGAGATGCCATGACCCCGGCCGTTCGGCAATGGTCGATTGCCCTTTCGGCTTCGCAGCATCGACGGCTCGCTTCACGGCGTTCGCTCTCGTCTTCTTCAAAACAGCGCTCTCCTGATGTTGCCTGCGCTCACGGCGTAGGCAAGGCCTGCTCAATCTATGCTATTTACAAGTGCGATTCTTACATTAAAAATACAATTAAGAAAGCACGATGAAACGGCAATACACAGCAAGCGGCCGATGCGCCGTAAGCGGCAATGCGCCGCGGCGGTGTCGGGCGTTTGCAATGGAGGTCGATGCGGATGGCGGGACAATGGATCGACATCGCTGCCGTGGATGGCGGTACCTTCAGGGGATATCTCGCCGTTCCAGCGTCGGGATCGGGCCCCGGCATCCTGCTGCTGCAGGAGATCTTCGGCGTCAATTCCTCGATGCGGGAAGTTGCCGACTACTATGCCGAGGAAGGTTATGTCGTTCTCGCGCCGGACCTGTTCTGGCGATTGGAGCCTGGCATTGAGCTCGGCTACTCCGAGGCCGACTTCAACAAGGCGTTCGGCTATTACCAGCGCTTCGACGCCAATCAATCGATCAAGGATGCCGCCGACGCGTTGAAAGTGCTGCGTGCGCGCACGGAATGCGTCGGCAAGGTCGGCGCGCTCGGCTTCTGCCTCGGCGGCAAGCTGGCTTATCTGGCCGCGGCGCGGACCGACGTCGATTGCGCCGTCAGCTATTACGGTGTCGGCATCGAGGCCGACCTCGGCGAGGCAGCAAAGATCAAGGGCCCGATGGTGTTTCACTTCGCCGAACTCGACAAGTTCGCGCCGCCGGAAGCGCGCGAACAGGTCAAGACCGCCTTCGCCAGGCGTCCCGATGTCGAATGTTATCTATATCCCGGCTGCGACCATGCCTTCGCGGCGCCCGAGCGCGCGAGCTTCAACAAGCCGGCCACCCTGATGGCGCATTCGCGCTCGATCGCGCTGTTCCGGAAAGTACTTGGCCCGCACTACGATCTCTCCACGCTGTGGGACCGACACACCGAACTCGAATTCGGTACCCGCTCGGCCGAAGCGACGATGGCAACGATGGTGGCGGAGCCCTATGTCAATCACATCCCGACCATGACCGGCGGCGTCGGCTATCGCGATCTGTTGCGCTTCTACAAGAACCACTTCATTCCGAAGACGCCGCAGGACACCAGGCTGATCCCGATCTCGCGCACCATCGGAGCCGATCGTATCGTCGACGAAATGCTGTTCTGCTTTACCCACGATATCGAGATCGACTGGATGCTGCCTGGCGTGCCGCCGACCGGCAAATACGTCGAAATACCGCTGGTCGCAATCGTCCGCTTCCGCGGCGACAAGCTCTACAACGAGCACATCTACTGGGACCAGGCGTCGGTGCTGGTGCAGATCGGGCTGCTCGATCCCGCCTTGCTCCCCGTGGCCGGTGTGGCCACGGCGAAGAAACTGGTGGACGAGAGCCTGCCGTCGAACACGTTGATGCGGCGCTGGGCCGAGAGCGCGCCGCACGCCGCCAGGTAATCGCGATCGATCCACGGCGCCCGCTCCGGGCGCCGTTCTTGCATCTGCAGATGGGGTAATCGTCATGGGGTCTTCCGTACTTTCTCGCCGTCACGTCCTCAAACTGGCGGGCGCGGCCTTGCCGCTCTCCTCTGGCCTGATCGGTCATTCCGCGCGGGCTGCGCCTTCGGGCACGTTGACCATCGCCTACAACGTCAATCTGCCGTCGTTCGATCCGACCATCGGGTTGTCAGCGGTCAATCCGACCATCCAGTCGATCTATCAGGCAATCTTCGATCCCTATATCGGTCAGGCGCCTGATCTTTCCTTCAAGCCCGGCCTGCTGACGAAATGGGGCTGGAACGCCGACCGCACCAAGGTCACGCTGGAGCTGCGCAAGGGGGCGACTTGGCACGATGGCTCGCCGGTGACGCCCGAAGACGTGGTCTGGTCGCTGCAGCGAGCCGCCAATCCGCAAAGCGGCAACCCGATCCAGTTCGTCTGGTCCAAGGTCGGCAACTACAAGATCGACGGCAACACCATCACCGGTGACGTCGTTGAATTCGAGCCGACCCTGTTCAAATGGATGGCCTTCCTCACCGGTTATATCCTGCCGAAGACCTATTACGAGAAGGTCGGCGCCGAAGGCTTCGAGAAGGCGCCGGTCGGATCCGGCCCCTACAAGGTCGATGCCTTTGAGCGCAATGCCTTCCTGCGGCTGAAGGCGCATCCGGGTTATTGGGGTCCCAAGCCTGCCTTCGACACCGTGGTGTTCAAATTCGTCACCGATCCGACCAGCCGCGTCGCCGAGATGGAATTGGGTGGATCGGATGTCACGTTCGAAATCCCTTACGAGGAATTCGATCGCCTGAAGGCGAAACCCGGGTTGGTCGGCCAGACCAAGCCGGTATCCGACATCGCGATGATCTTCATCACCGACATCGACCCGATGCTCGACCGCAACGTCCGCCTCGCCGCCAACCACGCGATCGACAAGAAGGCAATCGTCGAGCGGCTGCTGAAGGGCTATGGCGTTCCGATCGCGACGCTGGAAGCGCCGGGCTACGCCGCTTTCGATCCCTCGATCAAGGTCGCCTACGATCCGGAACTGGCGAAGAGACCACGCGCGGCTTCAAGCCGAAGGATTACGAGATGATCCAGGCAATCGTCGGGATGTGGCGCAAGGTCGGAATCGACGCCACCATCGAAGTCTACGAGATCGCGCAGCACTTCGAGCTGCGCGCGCGCCATGCGCTGGCGCCGGCCGCGTTCTACAATTGGGGCAACGCGATCGGTGATCCCTCCACCTCCACCGGCTTTGCGATGTTCGGCCCGTCGCCGCATTGCGCCTGGAAGGGCAAGGATCTCGTCGAGCGCATCGGGCCGCTGTGGGGCGAAAAGGACGAAGCCAAGCGGATCGCCGGCTACAAGGCGGTCGACAAATACATCGCCGAGGAAGGTGAGGTCATCCCGCTGTTCCAGTACGTGCAGCCGATCATCCACAAGAAGGGCCTGAAGATCGTGGCGCAGTCCAACGGCATGATCCTTCCGCAACTCATCACGCCCGCTTAAGGCGGCGCAAGGCAGGGCGACACCGCGATGCGATGGGGCGAGATCATCAGGCGGCTCGTCCTCATACCGCCCACACTCTTCGGCGTGGCGGCGATCGTGTTCGTGCTGCTGCGCGTGGTGCCCGGCGACCCGATCGCCATGATGATCCCGCCGGGTGCCTCGCCTGCCGACATCAGCCGGCTGCGCGCGTTCTACGGGCTCGATCAACCGATCCTGCATCAGTTCGTCGCCTGGATCGGCCAGGTGCTGAGCGGCGATTTCGGACGTTCGATCAGCGTACACCGGAGCGTCTTCGAACTGGTGCTGGCGCGATTGCCGGCGACGCTCGAACTGGCACTGCTGGCGACGCTGATCGCGCTGGCGTTGGGGCTGATCGTAGCCCTGGCCGGCATCTACCTTCGCGGCCGCCGCGCGGAATGGCTGGTCGACGGCGGCATTGGCGTCCTGCTGGCGGTTCCGGATTTTCTCTGGGCCCTGATCCTGCTGCTGCTGTTTGGGGTCTTGATCCCGTGGCTGCCGATTTCGGGCCGCATCGACCCGCAGATCGACGTCAACCTTCACAGCAATTTCTACCTGATCGAGAGCCTGCTGACGGGGCGCATCGAAATTGCCGCGGCGTTGCTGGAACACATGATCCTGCCGGCACTGGCGTTGGCGCTGCCATTCGCGGCATTGGTGGCGCGAAATTCTGAAAACCTCGCTGGCGGAGGCCGAGGATCAGGATTATGCGCAGATCGCTCGCGCCCGCGGCTTTTCACGGCCAAAGATCCTGCTGGGCGAGGTGTTTCCCAACGCATTGATCCCGACCGTTGCGCTCGGCGGCGTCCAGGTCACGCTGCTGCTCGGCGGCACCGTGCTGGTCGAGCGCATCTTCTCCTATGAGGGGATCGGCAACATGGCGATCGACGCGGTGATCAATCGCGATTTTCCGCTGATCCAGGGTCTGGTCCTGACCTTTGCCGTGCTCTTCATCGCGCTCAATCTCGCCGTCGATTTCGTGGTCACGCTGCTCGATCCGAGGCTGCGTCATGGTTGACCTTGCCCTCGATCGCCCTGTCGAACGTCCGTCGCCATGGATCGCGGGATTGCAGCGCGGCGGCGCCAGGCTCTGGCTCGGCGCGGCGCTGGTCGGCGTCCTCGTGCTGGTCGCCTTGCTGGCGCCGCTGATCGCGCCGCACGATCCGCTCGAACAGGATTTGATGTCGGCACAATTGCCGCCGGCCTGGGTAGATGGCGGCGATTCGGCCTACCTCCTCGGCACCGACAGTCTTGGCCGGTGCGTGCTGTCGCGACTGATCTACTCGGCACGGACCGCGGTTGCAGTCGCGCTGATCGCGGCGTCGCTGGCAGCGGTGATCGGCATCGCGCTTGGCCTCATTGCCGGCAGTTTTGGCGGCTGGGTCGATCAGGTCACCTCGCGTCTGATCGACGTCTGGATGGCGTTTCCGCCGGTGTTGCTGTCGATCGTGCTGGCGGCGGTGATCGGCGCGGGGCTGACCTCGGTGATCGCGGCAATCGTCGTCGTCGACTGGACCCGCTTTGCCCGCGTGGTCCGGGCCGACACCATGGTGCAGCTGCAGCGCGATTACGCTTTGGCGGCGCGGGTCATTGGCCTAACCCTTGATGGTCTCGGTCATGCGGCTGATCCTTGCTGGAGGGAAGTCGTCAACGTCAACCCGCGCGCCGTGATCGACGAGATCAGCATGGTCCGCTGCGGCTATGGTTCGAACATCGAGCTGTTTCAGTATCAGTCGCCCGACCAGTCCAAGACGCTGCCGAAGAACAGCGATATCGGCGGGCACCATATTGCGCTCTACGTCGATGACATCGACAAGGCGGCAGCCTATCTCAAGGAAAAGAACGTCAGGACCATGCAGGGACCGATCCCGATCACCGAAGGTCCCGCGGCCGGCCAGTCGATCCTGTATTTCTTCGCGCCGTGGGGCCTGCAGATGGAGCTGATCAGCTATCCCAAGGGCATGGCCTACGAAAAGGACGCGAAGTCGGTGCTTTGGTCGACGACGGAGCCCATGAAGTAAGCGGTCAGATTGTCCGTTTCGGGTCATTCGCGTCGTTGTGGGGATCACGGTCAAGATCACCGCGCAACCGTCAGGCGGATTCCGGTTGCGGTCAGCGCCACACCCGCCAGCAGGGAGGCGTTGATCGGTTCATTCAGCGCCCAGGCGGAAATCAACAGTCCGACGCTGGGGGTTGCGAGCAGCGCCATGGACATGGTGCTGGCCGCAAAGCGGCGCCCGGCTTCAACCACGGCCCAATAGGCGAAGGCGGTTGCGACCGGCGCGACGTAGGCGAGCGTGGCCGCGCCGAGCAGCGTGAACGGTGGCGGCGAACCCTCGGCCAATATCGCGACCGGAAGCAGCAGGGCCGCCGCGATCAGCATTTGCCAGGGAGCAAGGGCGAGCGCCGAAGATTTGAAGCGATGGCCGCGGACGGTCACGATGGTGATGGCCCAGGCCGCCGCCGCCCCCATCAGCATCGCATAAGCCAAAGCCTGCCTGCCGCCGATGGCAAAGGAAGGCGAGGCAATGACGACAATCCCCGCGCACCCGATCATCACGCCTGCGGCTGTCCTCGAACTCACCTTTTCACCAAGGCGCCACGCCGCAAGCGGCGCGACCAGAACAGGCGTGGAGAAGGCCAGCACGGACGCGCGTCCCGGCGGCAGGATCGTCAAGGCAAGGCCGGTCAGCGCGGAATAGGCCGCCATCTGCAGCGCGCCGGAAACAACGACAAGCGAGAGATCGGATCGCGGCGGCAGCGCGAGCTCGCCCCTCGCCGCCACCAGGCCGAACAGAATGAGTGCCGCGATCGCATAGCGCAGGCAGCCGTACCAGATCGGCGGGATCTGGCCGACGCCGATCTTGATGACCGGCCAGCTGACCGCCCAGATCAACACCAGCGACAACAGCAACAGCCAATCCTGCGGCGTCGGCTTCGGCCCTCCGGCGGAGACCGCCGTCGATGGCTCAGAACTTTTCACTGGAAGGCCGCAAGTCAAGCTCGTGGGTCCACGCCGTGCTGACCTGGCGGTGCAGCTGATAGTAGCTCTCCGCAATCGAGGCAGGTTGAAGCTCGCTCTCCGAAGCAGCGCCTTCCTGCGCAATCATGCCGTCGAGAACGACATGGGCGACGTGGATGCCTTTCGGCCCCAGCTCGCGGGCCATGGATTGTGCAAGGGCCCGCAGCGCAAATTTCGGCGAAGCAAAGGCAGCGAACCCCGCTCCGCCGCGGATCGATCCGGTCGCGCCGGAGAAGATGATCGTTCCGCTTCCCTGATTCAACATGGACGCCGCCGCGGCCCGACCGACCAGGAAGCCGGCAAAGCAGCCGGTGCGCCAGGCCTGCTCGAACAGCTCCTCGGAAATCTCGAGAATGGCTCCAGGATCCCAGATGCCGACATTGAAGACGACCAGGGCCGGCGGACCGAGCTCCTCGGCGACGCGTTCGAAAACCTTCCTGACCTGCTCATCAACCGTCGCATCGCAGGAATAGCCGCGAACCAGATCGCGATGCGCCTTGCCTGCAAGGCCTTTGCGCGAGACGGCGGCGACCCGCATGCCCGCTTCCGCGAAGCGCCCGACCAGCGCGTTGCCCAATCCGGGGCCTGCTCCCACCACGACGGCCACTTCACGCGTATTCATTTCCGACCTCCGGCGTTCGGTTGACTTTCAGGCTTTGGACTTCACGTAGCCGACGAAGCCGATCACGTCTTCGGCAACCAGTCGCCCGATCGCGCCGCTGGAATAGACGGCGGTGATGACCTTGCCATTGGGATCGAGCACAAAGCCGGTCGATTGCAGGTAGCGCGGATTGTCGTTGACGTAGGCGCCGGTTGCAGCCGCGACCTTGTCGGCATCGACACCGTAGCCGACCGGAAAGTTCAGGCGGTGCTTTTCGACCAGCGCTGCGGCGTCTGCCTTGGCGTCGACGGACAAGGCGGCGACCTTGAGTCCGAGCTCATCGAGTTTCGCTTTGGCGCGGGCAAATGCCGCAAGCTGCGCATTGCAGTAAGGACACCAGAAGCCGCGATAGATCAGGACCGCGCCATAGGAGCCGGCCAGATGGTGCGTGACCGACAAGGTGCCGTCTTCGACGGTATCAAGGGTCAGGATCGGAAAGGCGTCGCCATTGTTGAGACGGGGCATTTTTGAATTCCTCAAGACTGGACTATTTAGTCCAATTACTTGCAAGCCCCGCTGCTGTCAAGTACGATGTGAAAACATGAGCACGAATGCCACGGCATCGCCCAAGACGGCACGGGGCGCGGCAACACGGGCGCGCATCGTCGACGCCGCGACCGGGCTCGTGCGCGCCCACGGCGTCGCCAACACGACGATCGATGCGGTGATCGAGGCCAGCAAGGTCAGCAAATCGCAGATCTATCATTACTTCGCCGACAAGGACGATCTGGTGCTGGCCGTCATCCAGAGGCAGGCGGAGTGCGTGCTCGGAACGCATGAAGAGCTGCTGCGCAAGCTCAATTCCCTGGCCGGGCTTCGCCGCTGGCGCGACGCGGTGGTCGAGCTGACACGGCAAACCAATTGCGCGGGCGGCTGCCCGCTGGGCTCGCTGGCCGCCGAACTCGCCGAGACGCCGCGCACCCGCGCAGCATTGGCGGAAAGTTTTGCGCGCTGGGCATCCTATTTCGAAACGGCGTTCGCAAGGATGCAGACGCGGGCGGGAAGAAAGCCGAGCGGCGATCTGAAGCAGCTTTCGGAGGCGATGCTCGCCAGCCTGCAGGGCGGACTCCTGCTCGCACAAACTATGCGCTCGACAAGGCCTCTGGAGCTGGCACTGGATATGGCGATCGATCACGTCAAAGCCCGGCTTGGACTTTAGCCTTGGGGTTTAGCCTTGGGGTTTAGCCTCGGGCTTTGAGCCGGCAAAGCGCCGATCGGCCCGGATCAGGTATTCGGATGTCAGACAGCAAGGCACAGTCAATCGCGATCTCGCGGCGCAAATGCGCCCGAGTTTTGCTGGATCGCTAGGCCTTCCCTGGATCAAGGAGGGCGCAGGGAGCACCGGATGCAAGCCGCACCCGCAGCCTCGTGTGCAGTGTAGAAAGCACACGAGTTGGACTACAGGTACGCCGAACATGCCGGCGCTCCCTGCGCAATGGTTTACGGCTTATGGCGCGCTCTCCCCGGTGTCCGGGCTTTTTTAGCCACCGTCCCCCCGGGCTCTTGACCCGGGGGTTGATCCCAGCATCGGGGGATCAGGACCACACGTTTTCGCCGTCCGCCCCAGCGCGCTTCGTCGTTGCGCGCCAAAAACGTCCATCGCATCCCGCACCCAACGTTCGTGACGATTGGCCGAAGCGCCCCTCTTAGTGGAGCGGGATGCGGGGAGAGAACCACACTTTTCTGAAAAACGGAAGTGAAATTTTTGGCCTGGAGGAGCTGGACCGCAGAATCCGATTGAATCGGCTGGCGAAATTGATTTTTGGGCGCAGGCGGCGAGCGAGAGGAAGCGCGACGAAAATCAGCTTTTTCTGCCGGGCGACGGGCAAATCACTCGTTGCGCCAGCGTCGTTGGCGAGGACAATCTGCCGGTGTGAGGCACATCCGCCGATTGGCGGCGGTGCCACACGGGCTACGACAGCGCCTCCGGAGCGGCCTCTGGCTCCTTGACTGCCGCGATCACTTCAACGGGCGGCACCCGGCTGGCAGGCAGGGTAAGGCGCCGCCGGGCGGCGGCTTCCTTGGTGACTGCCGCGAGCGAATCGCCGGCGGTCCGAACCAGGCTTACGAGTTGCTCGTTGGAAACTTTCAAGCGCTTCCGCACGATCCGAACCTGAACGCGATCGTTGAGGTCAAGCTTGTTGCGCGCGCCGCTGAATGGGCGTCGTTGCATGGTCGTCTCTCTTTTTGTTTGGGCATGACCTGTTCGGAAAACCGCTACACGCTTTTCCGGATCATGCTCCAGGGATCGAGATGTTTGGAAGGTGATCAGGTCCAGGCGGGCGCTACGCCGCCTGGGCCCTGATGGGTGACTGTCCCGCTCCTCGCGAAGATTCCGTCTCCGATAGAACAACGGGGCATGCTGGTTTGCGTTCCACCGCTCTGCAACTTTCGAGCCTCGAGGCTCGCCTCTCATCGGCGTCGCGCCAGAAGCACACCCAGGAGAAAAGCTACCGCCAGCGAATGCAACGGCGCTTCAAGCGTTGCCTGACGCAAGCTCTCGGACAATCGAGTCCTGAGAGGCGGAAGTTCATCTTCATTACCGGTGAGAACGCGGAACTCTTCGTCGGCGGCCTGCTGCACCCGCGCTTCCTCAGTCGAGCTTGGACCGACTTCAGACATGCTGTTCATGCCTCCGCCTCACCACCCGCTCCAGCGCCGCCGGTAGCCGAAGCCGCCGCTGAGCAACCGCAGGATCAGCAACAGCACCACGGCACCGATGAAGGCGTTCATGATCGAAGCGACGATGCCGACGCCGAGATGAATCCCGAGCCGCGGCAACAGCCAATCGCCGATGAAGGCGCCGATGAGACCGACGAGCAGATCGCCGATCAATCCAAAGCCGCCGCCCTCCATCACGCGGCCGGCCAGCCAGCCGGCCACGATCCCGACCAGCAGGATCACCAGCAAACTCTGATTGGAAAGATGCATGTCCCTCTCCTCCTCGGGCGGTTTGCTGACTTAATGTTCAGGGGTTGAGTTGGTTCCTCCGGTTGGTCTTGTTGATCAGGCTTTCGCTTTGATACGCTCATCCCGGGCCATGCCCGGGGAGAAACAACAATGAACCTGTCGATGAAAGACCGCGTCGCTGTCGTGACCGGGGGGAGCAAGGGCATCGGGATCGCGGTGGCGCGCCGGTTTGCCGAGTCCGGGGCAAAGGTGGCGATCCTCGCACGCGGGGCTGACGATCTGAAAACGGCGCGCGAGACGCTCGCCAGGGACGGGCTCGTGGTGCGCGATTACATCTGCGACGTATCGAAGGCCCCCGACATCACCAGGGCTCACGAGCGGATCGTCACCGATCTCGGCAAGATCGACGTGCTCGTCAACAACGCCGGAACAGCGCGCACGATGGCCTTCGAAAATATCAGCGACGAGGCTTGGCAGGATGACCTCGATTTGAAACTGTTCGCAGCGATCCGTTTCAGCCGGCTGGTCTGGGGCGGAATGAAACAGCACAAATGGGGCCGCATCATCAACGTGCTCAACACCTATGCCAAGGCGCCGGCCGGCAATTCCGCGCCAACCTCGGTGTCACGCGCCGCCGGCATGGCGCTCACGAAGGTGATGGCCAACGAGGGCGGCGAGCACAACATCCTGGTGAATGCGTTGCTGGTCGGCCTGATCATGAGCGACCAGTGGGTGAAGCGCCACGCTGCGCAAGCGCCGAACATGGATTTCGACGAGTTCGCCAAGGGCCTCGCCAAGGGCACGCCGCTCGGGCGCATCGGTACGGCGGAAGAATTCGCGAACCTCGCCTGCTTCCTCGCGTCTGAGCAGGGGTCGTACATCACGGGCACTGCCATCAATGTGGATGGTGGAAGGTCACCCGTGGTGTAGGTTGTGCATCGATAAAGAGCGAGACGCTCCGCAGCGATCATGGCCTTCATTTTCGAGCTTCAGCCCTTGTCTCACAGGTTGCGGATCGCGCAACATCAAGTGGGAATGTTCAATGGCGCAGACTTTGAACCCTTTTTATAAGTTTACTGCCGAGGGCGCGGCCGTCGGCCGACTATTATTGGGATACTCCAATCTCGAAATCGACTTGATGAACTGTGTTCAGATGGCATGTGGTGGAAACTTAAACGCCGTTTTGAAGCGCATGTACTCGACTAGGGGCAAGTCCAAGCGAATTGGTCGAGCTGAGGCACTCGGCCATCCGCATTTTGCACAACATCACCTAACACCAGCCTTTCAGCACGCTATAGCGGTAATTCGACGGTGTCTTCAAATTAGAAATCAGTATGCTCATTGGGCTTTATGGGACGACAGCAGCGGCAAGCTTGCATTCGCAAATCTTGAAAGTCTTGCAAAGCTAAAGCGGCCTGTGAACGATCTCCGAAAACTCCGCACCTTTCATGTCAATGCGACGCTACTAGCCGAGCAGGAGGCGTACTATATCTACTGCGATCGTTACACATCCTGGCTAAACTTTGAGATACGATTCCGCGCCGGAGCACTGCCCCACAACATCTTACCGAAGCCGAAGCGTGTTAAGAGACCACGTTTGAAGCTAAAGTAATGCGGGGAATTACGGTGCACTGTCACTGTAATTCCAGCCCCGACCGTCACGGCGGGGCTTTCGTTTTTTCACGCACTGCGCTGCCTAGAAGGCGGCGTAGGCCGATCGAACTGTGTACAGCCACTAGGCCGCGCGCGGTGGCGGGTGCCATTTGCGCCAATGCGCCGCTATGTCGACACGCCGCACCATCCACACCTTGGGATGACTTGCGAGCCAATCGAGAGCCTTCGCCAAACCAAAGGCGCGACCCGGATGAGCAATGATGCGGTTGTGAAGTCCGAAGCTGAGCATCCGCGGCGGATCCTCGTCGATCACGCATTGGACGGCATTCCTGATGTAGTCGAAGTAGTCGTTGCCCGTGGTGATTCCTTGCCGGCTGAAACGCACGTCGTTGTGGACGAGCGAATAGGGAATCACCAGCTGGTCGCGCGAGCCGACCTTCACCCAGTATGGAAGCTCGTCGTCGTAGGCGTCACTGTCGTAGGAATATCCCGAGTTCGAGCAAAATCGTTCGCGTGGAAAGCGACGGGGCATAGCGCGTGTACCAGCCCTCCGGGCGGCTCCCCACGCAGCGGGTGATGATCTCGGTGGCAAGGCGAATGTGCTCGCGCTCCGTCTCGGGAGCGAGATTTGCATGCATCTCCCACCGCAGGCCATGGCCGGCGACATCCCAGCCCGCTTCGCGCATGGCTGCTGCTGCTTCGCCGTTCCGCTCGAGTGCACGGGCGACGGCAAACACGGTGCAAGGAAGGTTTCGCCTGGTGAACATCCGGTGCAGGCGCCAGAATCCGGCCCGGCTCCCGTACATGAACATGCTTTCAGCCGCCAGGTCGCGGCCGGCGACAGCGGCGGTCGCTCCTTCCGTCAAGGCAGCCTCGGAAGCCTTGTCTCCGTCCGGCACGGAATACTCGCCACCTTCCTCGTAGTTGATCACGAAGTTGACAGCGACATGAGCGCCATTCGGCCAGCGAGGATCCGGCGGCCTTCGACCATAGCCCAGGAAGTCACGCGTCCGTCCCGCCTCCGCATCAGTCATGTGTGGTCTCCCATCCTCTGAAACGCGTTCCAACAAAAGAGCAGCCAACGGATGAACGGCTCCTACACCACGCCCTTCTCCCGCAGCGCCGCGATGGCGTCGGCATCGTAGCCGAGATCTGTCAGGACGAGATCGGTGTGCTCGCCGAGTCGCGGCGGACGCGCGACGATTTCACCTGGTGTCTGCGACAACCGCACCGCCGCACGCGCCACCGGTGCGGCATTCGGCAAACCCGGGTAATCCACGTCCTTCAGGAAGCCTGTGGCGCGAATGTGCGGATGGTCCAGCGCCTGTTGCGGGCTCAGCACCGGTCCTGCCGGAATTTTCGCGGCGCCGAGCGTATCGACGGCCACCTCGGTGGTGCGCTCGGCACACCAGCGTGCCATCCGCTGGCTGATGACAGGGCCGTTATCGCCGCGCTTGATGTCGTCGGAAAACCGCGCGTCCTTGAGCCAGTGCTCCTCGCCCATCAATCTGGCCCAGCGAACAAACAACGGCTGTCCTGTGACCTGACACAGCACCCATCCGTCTTTGGTGCGGTAGATGTCGGCGGGCGCTGCGGTCTGGCCCAGATTGCCTGTCGGTACGCGGTCGGCCGCGATCACGGCCTGCTCGATCAGCGTCGCATTGGTGAAGGTGAGCGCGGTCGCCAGCAGCGCCCCCTCGACGATCTGCCCGCGCCCGGATTTGCCGCGTTCGATCAGCGCCATGAGCGTGCCGAACGCGCAATGCAGCGCCGTGCCGAAATCCACCCAGTTCACGGCGGCGCGGTACGGCGGATCGCCCTCGCCGGTCATATAGACCGCGCCCGACATCACCTGGCCAACGCCATCGAAGCCGACCCGGTCCGACCAGGGGCCCGGTCCGCCGAACGCGGTCGCCGTCGTCAGAATGATGTCGGACTTGATCGCCTTCAGCAATTCATAATCGAGTTTCATGGCTTGCAGCGTCTGCGGCGGCAGATTGGCGATGACCACGTCGGCGGTCAAGACCAGCCGGCGCATCACCTCCTGCCCTTCCGCCTTCATCGGATCGAGTGTGATGCATTTCTTGTTGCGGTTGATCTGCAGGAACAGCGCGCCCTCCCCGCCTTCGCCGACCGGCGCGACGAAGCGGTCCTCGCTGCCGTCCCGCTTCTCAACGCGGATGACCTCGGCGCCGAATTCGGCCAGCAATGTCGCGCAATACGGCCCCGCGATGTAGCGTCCGAAGTCGAGCACGCGGACGCCTTCCAGAACTCCCCCCATCAATTCTTCCTTTTCTCTTGCTTAACTTGTAACACGCGCATCCTTTATACATGTTCGCAATCGAATTTTCATTGAGGTAGCCACGGCCTCCGAAAGGCTGAAGGCAGCGTTTGTGCATCGGAAATCGTCCCATGAAACTCGTCTTCATCGGCGCCTCGCATTGGCACCTGCCGCTCTATCTCGACCCTGCTCTCGAGATCGATGGCGTAGAGGTGGTGGGCGTCAGCGACCCGGACGCCGCTCACGTCAAGGCCCTGGCGGCGCGGCTCGGCTGCGCGAGCGATACCGATTTCCGCGCGCTGTGCCACAAGACGCGGCCGGATTTCGTCGTTGCACTCGGGCGTCATTGCGACATGGTGGAAGAGGCGACGTTTCTGCTGGAGGAGGGAATTCCCTTCGCGCTGGAGAAGCCCTGCGGACTGAACGCGCGCGACGCGATGCAGCTTGCCGCTCTGGAACAACGCACCGGCAATTTCGCCGCCGTGCCGCTGGTCTTCCGCAACGGTGATTTCACCGCGCGCTTGCGGAAGATGTCGGCGCAGGGCATCCAGTACATGAGCTACCGTTTCATCGCCGGCTTTCCGGCGCGCTATCTTGAGGCGAACTGCCACTGGATGCTGGACCCGGTGCTCGCAGGCGGCGGCAGCACGATCAACCTCGGCATCCATTTCTTCGATCTCGCGGTGCTGCTGATGGGCGCGGGGTTAAGGGTGCGCCAGGCTGTGATGTCCAATGCCGCCTGGGGGCATGCGATCGAGGATTACGGCCTGGTGGTGCTCGAACGCGGCGCCGATCTCTGCGTGATCGAGACCGGGTATCTCTACCCGGCCCCCACCTCTACGTTCGACATGCACTATGCCGTGCGCACACCCGACGAATACCTTGTCGCGCATGATCCGGAGACGGTCGAACTGCTGCGCAATTCCGGCGAGCGACACATGATCGCCAGCCACACCACCAACGTGGCCCATTATCGCACCTTCATGCGCGACGTGCTCGACCGCGTCCGCGCCGGGCGTCCGCCGCTGGCAAAACTGTCCGACATGGTCCCGATCATGCGGCTGGTCGACGACGCCTATGCCAAGGCCGGCCCCTTGCCGCTGCCGCAGGTCTCCGCGTGAAGGGGCAACATCAGGGAATCGCCATGCCTTGGCTGGCCGTCACGGGAGGGATTTGTTAGCCTTCGCTTGCCCATGGCGCTGACGGTGCATATCGACCGTTACGACGATACGAACCTCGCCGCCGAGATCGACGGCTACGACCGTCGCCGCGACGCACGTCACGGCATCCCTGAAAGCGACTGGCGCCAGGTCGGGCGTTTCGGCAAGCCGTCGCTCTATGGCTGGTCGGAGGACAAGGCTCGTCAGGTCTCGGTGCCCGAAAGGCACGATTTCGGAGCATTCATTCGCCGCCAGGGTTTCAAGCTGGACTAGTGAATGAAGGAGTGACTAATGATCGGGTACCTTAATCCGGATCAAAGGATTGCTCCCCGAGCTAATCACTTCATAATGCCGGCAAGCCGGAAGCGAAACGCTGCAACATGACGGAGGGAACGAATGGCCTATACCCTTGAGCAATTGAGCGCTGACATCCGCGAGACCCTTAAGGCGAATTCCGGGGTGACCGGCAAGCAGCTGGTGTGCAAACTCGTGTCGAAGGCGCTGCTCGACCAGGAATTCGTTGCTAGGCACCTGACCGCCGAGCAGTGCCGCCCGCGCAAGGTGTTGTACGAGGATCCGGAGCTGGGCTTCTGCGTTTGCGGACATGTTTACGAGAACGCCGCTCACGGCGCGCCGCACGATCACGGTTCCAGTTGGGCAATCTACGGCTTGGCGATTGGTGATACGGAGATGACCGACTGGCGCGTTGTCAAGCAAGGTGAGGGTGACGAGCCGAACTCTGGTCGAGCCGGCCAAAACTTATGTCCTGAAGCCGGGCGATAGCCACTTCTATGATGTCGGTGTGGTCCATTCGCCGAAGCGAGAGGGGCTCACGAAGCTGGTGCGTGTTGAGGGCAGGAACCTGGATCACGTGCAGCGTTCGAACATCAGGGCGGCCTGAGTGAAGCTGGACAGATTGACGATCAGGAAACGCCGCGGCGTCGAGGGCTGAGGGTATGTCGGGCAACAAGATCAAACGCATCGATGCACGAGCATTGAAGGCCCAACTTCACGATGGCGGCGAGTTGGCCCTGCTCGACGCGCGCGAGGAACTGCTGTTCGGCAGGCGCCATCTTCTGATGGCATCTTGCGTTCCGCTCAGCCGATTGGAGCTGCTGGTCGACGATCTGGTGCCGCGGCGCGGTGCACGCGTCATCTGGTGCGATGATGGTGAAGGGTTGGCGGCGCGCGCCGCGGAACGGATGTCCGCGCTCGGCTATCATGACGTCGCTTCGCTGGACGGCGGAATCGCTGCGTGGGAGGCGGCAGGCTTTCGCATCTATAGCGGCGTGCACGTGCCCAGCAAGGCGTTTGCCGAAGTAGTCGAGCACGAAGCCGGCACACCGTGGATCTCCGTCCAGGATCTTCAGGTGTTGATCGATCGCAAGGCCAAAATCGCAATCTACGACAGCCGCTCCTACGAAGAGTATCACAATAACAGCATTCCAACGGCCATCAGCGTGCCCGGCGCGGAGCTGGTCTATCGCTTCGGGGATCTCATGCCGTCGCCCGATACAACGGTCATCGTCAATTGTGGCGGTCGCACGCGCAGTATCATCGGGGCTCAATCGCTGATCAATGCCGGCGTGCGCAACAAAGTCGTGTCTCTGAAGGACGGCACCATGGCCTGGCACCTCGCGGGTCTCGAAGTAGTGCATGGGGCGACGCGAAAGCCGCCCGAGGTCAGTGCGCACGGACTGCAGTCCGGCGTCGAGGCCGCTGTACGGGTTGCCGCGCGCTGCGGCATCGCGCGTATCGACAAGTGTACGCTCGAGTCATGGCGCGCCGAGGCAGCCCAGCGCAGCCTGTACGTCCTGGACGTGCGCTCACCTGAGGAATACGAGGCTGGCCATTTGCGCGGTGCACGCTCGGCGCCCGGCGGCCAGCTTGTGCAGGAAACTGACTCGCATATGGCGACCTGGGGCGCCCGCGTCGTGCTTGTCGACGACAACGGCGTCCGCGCAACCATGACTGCGTCGTGGCTGAAACAAATGGGTTGGCCGGATATTGCGGTTCTGGCCGCTGGCCCGGCCGATGGCGACTGGGAAACCGGACCCTATGTGCCGCGCGTTCCTGGTCTCGAAGCGGCCTCGGCGCCGCAAATCGATGCGATGGATTTGCGCGATCGATTGGCCGCAGGCAAGGTGACGGTGATTGATCTCAACCTGAGCACGCGCTACGCGCTGGGCCATATTTCGGGTGCCTGGTTTGCGATCCGATCGCGCCTTGGCGCGGCGCTGGCGGCGACGCTCTCCTCCCATCAGGCGATTGTGCTGACGTCGCCAGATGGCGCGCTTGCTTCACTGGCGGCGGTGGAGTTGCAGGCCGTCGCGTCCGTACCGGTGATGACACTTGCTGGTGGCACGCAGGCCTGGGTTCGGGCGGGATTGCCTCTCGAGACGGGGGCAACCCGAATGGCGGACCAGGCCGACGATGTGTTCCTCTCGCCGCGCGAGCGCGGCCAGAACCGCGAGGACGCGATGCGCGAATACCTGACCTGGGAGATCAATCTGGTCAACGATATGGCCAAGGACGACGACCACCGCTTCCGTATCATCGCATGAACTGAAGCTGTCGCGTAGGCAACGCAGCATCGGAGTTGCAAAGCTTCGGCGTTCGCGGCCGCTATTGGCACCTTTCGGGGCTGAACGGCCGGGCTGACGATGTCCGTTCGTAAGGGGATTGTGTTGCAAAAGTCTTTTTGTGGGGTGTGACACAATTTTCCGGCCCGCAGGTGCGGCGATTAAACAATGATGCGGGGGACCACGTCGCCGAACTACAAACTCACAGGCGATTCTGGTACGGTGTTTGAAGCCCTATTGATCGGCGATTATCCCTTGTTTCGTTCTTTGGCGGGAAATTAGCCGCCGCGCGTTTTTGGGACTTTTGCAAACCAATCAAGGGTGAAGCGGACTTCAGCCGGCATAGCGCCGGACGACCAGAATTTGACGATGCTTATGGAGACTCTTCGGCAAGCCACCAAACCTCAAGCCGAATGACCGCCTTGCGTCGATTTTGTTGCAGAAGTCGGCAGCAACGGACTGGGTTCGCTAGGTCTTTCGTTGAGAGCCGCGCTTTGACGCGCTGGCCCTCGGGCTTTTACACAACTTCGACGCTACGCGGCGCACAGAGCCCGGGCAGGTGGCGGTCGCGCGACCAGGGCTGCGAGCCGTCGCAGGTTCTGAGCGATGGCGGCCAGAAGGCAACCACCCAAGCGAGAGCCCGCGAAGACCAAGGCGGAGCTGCGCGAGATGCTGGCCGAGGCTGTCCGCAATACGCAGGCTGAGAATAAGCTCCTGCAACAAAAAGGCAGCCTAACTCATTCGCGAATACAAACACAAACGGCCCTCGGTGCGCCGCCCGCCCCGGGGGCCGTTTTCTGCGCGCCAGTCTGATGGCGTTTCATCTCCCAGCCTATTTTTTTACTCTATCCGCCAAGCCATTGAGAGTAGCTGCATCTCCAAGCACTTGACAATTTCGATCATGGTCCTGCGCGTACACAAGCTTGGACATTAGCTCTTCAACTATTGGGCTAACGTCTGGGTCTAGATTGGCGGCGTTATCTTTGGGGGGCAAAACGCCGAGATGATATGACATTGCATACATTTCAGCTCCAACGGCTAAGAGAAGGTGTTGCGTTCTGTTCTTCCCTATGACCGGTCCACCGAGATATTTGAGAACTGCAACATTCGGCGCGTAGTTGTCGTCACAAAGCATCGAAATAAAAAGTAAAGAGGTCGTTGTTTGCACAAAAGTAAGTTCATCTTTGTTGATGGTCGCGCTTGCCGCGCTGCTTGACATGAGCAGCGCTGCCGCTACCCCCAGTAATTTACGTCTCTTAGACACTAGCTCGGACATGACGCACCCCTGTTTATAGGCCGGGAGCGCAACACTCTCAGTCACCGATAGCGGGCCAGAATCGGGCAATGAAAAATGCGCCAATGACTTGTCGAAGCATTGATTCAGGTCAAAGGCTCCTGATCATCACGATAGCGCCCTGCAGAGTGGTGAGCCGGAAGCTACGTATTTCTACTTAGGGGCTTTCGGGTAAGAAATGAAACGGAATATCGGAGTTGGGCTGGCTCAAGTAACAAGTTGCCTACTCAAAGCCCCTTTCGGGATTTGCCTTGGCCAGAGGTGCTGAGATGGCAAATGAAACGATAAAAGTTCTCCTGATGTTTTTCTTGCTTGGTGGTCTTCGAGCGGCGATCTTCGTTACAGAGATGCCGAAAACCCAGTGGTCATCCCTCTACCAAGCACTTTTGGACTGGGTTGCTGCGCTGGTAGCAGTATCGGAGGCGCGTCACGCAGCGGTCTTGTTGCCGGCAGATCAGGGGCGACGTCGTCCTAAGTGATGACAAAATTCGAGATCGCTGCAGACAGAGACGAATGCCGTGAGGTAGTCTGTCAATCGGCGTTCAAATTTTGCAGGCCGACCCACGCTCGGCAAATCGATCTCCATAACGGTGATCGATATATGCCGATTTGAGAATGGCAAGCTGGTAGAGCATTGGGGGATACCCGATTGCTTTGCGATGCTTGATCAGATCGGGGGCTTTGCCACCACCTCCCAAGCACTAGATCCAGCTTACCAGATCGATGGTCTTTCGTCGGCGGCCGAAATCGGCAGGTTTGACCATCGTGCGCGGTTAGCCAAATCGGATGGTGATTTCTTCGAGAGGAATGCCCACAACTGTCGTCGTCCAGCATTCGCCTGGCTTGACCGGCATGGCGAGCGTCAACGTGCCAGTCGAAATAACCTCGCCCGCGCGTAATGGCGGGTTGTGTGGATCATTTGCCAGCAATTCGACCAGATGGCGCAGCGCCTGTAGCGGGCTACCGAGCACGAGCGACCCACCGCCACGCTGCACCAGTTTGCCATCGCAATAGAGTTCAACCTCAAATGTGGATAGTTTACGTTGCCACTCTGTCTTGCGCGGCGCGATTGTGTGACGCGCTCCAATCAGCAGCGCCCCATGCACGCCATTCGCGGCGACTGTGTCTGCAGCCGAGAATTTCCAGTCACGAAAGATCGACTGCACGATCTCATATCCGAGCGCGATCCACTCCAAACAATCGATCAGAGCAATATCGCTCATCGTGGGCGCTGGAGCTGCCCGCAGGCCAAACATGATCTCCGGTTCAATGCGGGGCTCGGAGAAATCCTTCAGAGTTATGATCTGCTTGTCGGCGAGTTCGCGCGTCGTACGGCTTGTGGTATATCCCCAGATCGGGGGCTCAACGCCGAATGCGCTCCACATTTGACGGTTTGTAAAACCGATCTTCCGATCGGTTATTCTCTCGCCGCGGGCTTCGAAGGCGGCACGAAGCAGCGGCGTGACCCGATAAGCTTGCGCTAAGTCCAGTCCGTTAGGCCGCGACGAAAAATGCACGGGGGCTGTCTTTTGACTACCGTACCGAACGCCTGCAATGACGACTAGTCTAGTGGCAATTCTGGCGGCCGACGTCGCCGGGTACAGCCGGTTAATGGGGGCGGATGCAGTTTCAAAAAGTCGTTGAAGCCGAGAAATCCAGTCCTCCACCATCATTCGGCAGCGCCGGGTTGGCGACGTTTCCATCGACAATGAGATGGGTGGCTATCGCTCCAGCCCACATGGCAGTGAGCGCGATCCAGGCCGTCAAAGCGAAGATCGATCCGCCGGTGACGCCTGCCCCAACGGCGCATCCTCCAGCTAGCATTCCGCCAAAGCCCATCAGCACCGCGCCCACCAAATAACGCCCCATGCTCGGGCCGTCGTGAAATCCCTGCAACTTCCATTCTCCCCTGATCAGGGCGGCGACCAGCGAGCCCACGAAGACCCCGGGAACCAACCCAGTATCAAACCCTAGCGGCAATGATGGAGAATTCACCAGTCCCATGAGCGTATCTGCCGATGGCCCGATGAAGCTGATGCTCTTGATCTGGACCAGCGAGAACGAGACCTGGGAAACGCTAAATGTGAACAACCAGCCTGCGGCGATGGCGATACCCACCATAGCGGCACCCGCTCCCACCCAACTTCCGATTCGTTCGCGCCGCGCGAGCCACACTGCACACGCAAGCCATAGAATGCCTAAGACCAAGCCCGAAACCGGCCACGCATTCAATGCCGACAACAGGCTGCGCGATGGGCCCCCCTGGACGATCCATAAATCGGAGAGTCTTTCCCTGATAGGCGAAAGGACACCTCTCAGAGAGGCTTGAGCCACAATCGTCAATATCAGTCCGGAAAGCAGCGCACGCAAATTGCCAGTCGCCGACAATACCAAGAGGCGACTGGCACAGCCTCGGGCCAATATCATTCCAGCCCCGAACATGAGACCACCAATCAGACTACCAGAAAGGCTACCATTCGCAGCAAGCTGGCGAGCTCCGGCGACGTCAAGCAAACCAAGAGAGATAAGGGCTTGCGTCGCAGCGACAGCGGCTGAGAACGTCAAGAGCCAGACAGCAACCTTTGGGCCGAGGGAACGATGGGAAAACTCGATGACGGCGGAACGCAAACAGAATTTGCTAAACTGGGCAGATGCCCCGAAAACAGCCCCGATAATGGCCCCGCCCCCGAGAAGCAGACCCGCATCGCCAAAAAAATCGATGAGTGTTTCCAGAATCAAGAAATTCCGTCCATCGCAGCGAACTCGTTGAAATTAAGATCATCTGCCTATTAAAATATATCTGATAGCAAAGCCATCATTGACTTAGCGCAATGAAGGACAGTGTACGTAGGTAGGCTCGAATCGGTCAGCTTGAGTGACGAGGTCCCGCACTTCTATTTGCAGCGTTCGAGCATCGGAATTGATCTAGGTCAATGTCTTGAGCGCCCTATTATATTAGTTATCGCTAATCTATAGCAAGGAGTTGCCTGATGTCGCCTTTTGACAAGGCTTGGTCGCCCTATGCCGCGGGCATCCTGATCGGCCTGCTGCAGATCCCGGCATTCCTGATCATCGACACCGCGCTCGGCGCCTCTTCTTCATATGTCACGGTCGGCGACGCGATCGCCGGCTTGATCGATCCTTCGCTATTCAACATCGAATACGCGGCCAAGCACGTCGCCGCCAATGCGAAGAATCTCTGGCAGGTGGCGCTGGTCGCCGGCATCGCCTTGGGCGCATTCGCATCGATGAAGATGTCGGGCGCTGCCCGGGCGCCAATTTCGCCGATCTGGGCGAAAGCCATTGGTTCATCTTCCCCCGGCTTGCGTTATGTGGTCGCGTTTGTTGCCGGATTTCTGATGCTGTTCGGCGCGCGGATCGCCGATGGCTGCACCAGCGGCCACGGTCTGTCCGGGATGGCGCAATTGTCCGTCGGCTCTACCGTAGCGGTAGCCGCGATGTTCGCGGGCGGCATTGCTACCGCTTCACTTCTGCTTCGTCGGATTTGACCTTGGGAGGGACGAACATGTCTTCCGTTGCAATTGGAATCATCAGTGGCCTGCTGATGGGGATCGTATTCGGCCTTGCGCTCGAGAAGTCGCGGGTGTTCGAACCGGGAATCATCGTCGGCCAGATGCAGCTGCGCAACTGGATCATGCTCAAGGTCTTTCTGACAGCGGTCGCAACCGGCGCCGTGTTGCTGGCGTTTCTCAATGGATTTGGCTTCGTCAAGCTCCAGCCCAAGGCCGCGCTGTACGCCGCCGATATCGTTGGTGGACTGATGCTCGGCGCAGGCATCTCGCTTGCGGGTGCCTGCCCCGGTACAACGCTGGCGCAAATCGGCGTCGGCTATCGCGATGCCATTTTTACGCTGGCTGGCGGATTGCTCGGCGCGGTCGCGTTCTCTTACGCTCAACCCTGGCTCGCCAAGTCACTCATCGGCACAGGACCCAAACTGATCTTCACCGATCTGGCCGGCATCCCCTATTGGCAGGGCGCGCTTGGCTTCGCAGCGGCCATCGTCGTCATCCTGACTCTGATGGAGAGGGCGCGGCCCTGGCGCGACGACCTTGGTTCGGACGTCGACGGTGACGTTGCGGAGAAAGTGGCACGGCCGGGTAACCGTCTCGCTCCCGCGGAATGACTACTGTGCTTTCGCTCAGCCTCCAAGTTGCGGATAGCAGGACCATCAGATCCGCGTAACTTCCCATTCTCGATCGCTATCTCGGGTAGAGCTGAACTTGAGCAAGCAGCAGTCGCGCAAGCAATATCTATGAAGTGCCTGCCCTAGATATTGATCAGGCTTCGCGCCAGCATGTAAATCGCGACCGCGAAGATCAGCACGGCGAAGACGGTATTAAGCGCGCCTCGTCTGGCTGAAAGAGCTTTTGCGAAGCGTGCGCCGAGCAATCCCCCAAGCACGCCGCCTGTGACGAACACAGCCGCAAGAATCCAGTCAACATAGCCAGAGGACGCGTAGTTGGCGGCCGTCGTTAACCCGAAGGCAGTCACTGCGACGAGAGACGATCCGACAGCGTTCAAGATCGGCATCCCGGTGGCAAGCATCAAGGCGGGTACAATCAGGAATCCACCGCCAATACCAAAGAAGCCCGAAATGGCCCCCGCCGCAAAACCGAACGCAATCAAGGCGGAGAAATTCTTCCGATTCAGCGTAACCGTCGCATCGCCTTCTCCCGAACGCCCCCGGAGCATGAGCGCGCCGACGACGAGCATCAACAGGGCAAATAGGACAAGAAGCTTTTGGCCATCGACCATTTTGCCAAGTGATGAGCCGCCGTAAGCTCCGGCTATGCCCGCAGCGGCAAAAACTGCTGCGCAACGCCATTTTACGTTTCCGACGCGAGCATGATTCGCCAGATTCGCCGTGGCGTTTGCAGCGACAGCGATGGCGCTCGTGCCGAGCGCGACATGTGGATCGGCAACCCCGACCAAATAGACCATGAGCGGCACTGCCAAGATCGAGCCGCCGCCGCCGACCAAGCCTAGCGAAAAACCAACCAGCGAGCCTGAAAGCAGACCGAACCCGGTCTGCAATACGGATAACGCCATCATTTCAATTCCGGAATATCTATTGAGGCCCGTGGTTCTGTCTTGTCGCAGCCAGGACAAAGCATGACTTCGTTCAAGATATTTGTGCCGGGCCCGCGGCTCGCTGCTGGCGAAGAACGGTCACGCCATAACCTGCGGTTTGGCCAACCATTCCCTGCCCCTCAGCATGGCCATCCAGTAGATCGGTGGAAGCATCCGCTCCTTGAGCAGCCATGCCAGATGGCTTGGCCGGGTGCCGTCGATCAGCCAATTTGGGAAGGTTGGAAGCAACTTTCCGCCATAACCAAATTCCGCGAGCACGATCTTTCCGCGCTCCACGGTCAGCGGGCAAGAGCCGTAGCCGTCATAGATTGCGTCACCGCCTTCGATCACTCCCTGATCCTTTAGGAGGTTATACGCGACGATCGGCGCCTGCTTGCGCGCTGCAGCCGCAGTTTTGGCATTCGGCGCGCTGCAGACGTCGCCCAGCGCGTAGACGCCCTCAAACGTCTTGTGGCGTAGCGTGGTTTGGTCCACATCAAGCCAGCCAGCCTGGTCGGCGAGCGGCGAAACGCGGACAAAATCCGGAGCGACCTGCGGCGGAACCACGTAAATCATATCGAATTCTGTTTCGACTTCAGATTTCTTGCCCTCCGTATCGACTTTCGTAAACCAGGCCTTACGTGCCGGCCCGTCAATTCGAGTCAACGTTTGCTGGAAATGCAGTTTGGCTTGATAGCGCTCGATATAGCCCATTAGCGCCGGAACGTATTCCTTCACGCCGAACAGCACTGCCGCGGCATTGAAGAAATCGATCTCAATATCCTTGAGGCGGCCCGTTCGATACCAGTGGTCCGCCGATAGGTAGAGCACCTTTTGCGGAGCGCCTGCGCACTTGATGGGCATGGCCGGCTGTGTGAAAACGGCGCGGCCGTTCTTGAGACCTTGAACCAGTTCCCACGTATAGGGCGCAAGGTCATAACGATAGTTCGACGTGACGCCGTTGCGGCCGAGCGTTTCGGTCAAACCTTCAATACCAGCCCAATTGAGCTTGAGGCCTGGAGCAACGATGAGCGACCGGTATTTCACCACTCGGCAGCCATCAAGAATGACAGCCTTCTTATCGGGCTCGAACGCTGCAACGGCTGCCTTGATCCAGCGGACCCCGCCGGGAATGAGGGACGCCATGGTCCTGGCGGTCGTGGCTGGATCGAAAATGCCGGCGCCGACCATTGTCCAGCCAGGCTGATAATAGTGAACGTCGGCTGGCTCGATGATGGCGATATCGAGATCGGGCTTCCGGGCCTTCAGGCTTGACGCGACGGCGATGCCTGCCGCACCGCCTCCAATGATCACGACCTCATGCGTAGCATCGGCCACGTCGGTTGGCGTCTTACCGCCGTTAGCGATGCGGCGCGTCACACCTGACATATTGTAGCCGGCAGACTTGGTGGCTAATAAAATCTCAGGTAAAGGACGTCCGCGAGCGCCTTCCGAAAGCGACCACAGCGTCGTTGAACGCGTCCCTGTCCGGCAATAGGCCAAGACCGGCTTCGGCAGTCTGTCCATGAGTAACCCGAACTCAGCAGCATCGTCGTCGGAAACCTTGCCAGAAACGATCGGCAGATATGCGGCGGCAAGTCCGGCCGCTCTCGCCGCGGTTTCGATCTCGGCGAAGACCGGTTGATCGGCGCCCTCGCCGTCCGGCCGATTGCAGATGACCGATTTGAATCCTGCGCCTGCGATTGCGGTGATGTCTTGCGACGCGATCTGCTCGGACACGGACAGATTTTGATCGATTGCCTTCGGATTCATGGGATAGTTTCCTTCAAGATCGTTTCATTATTGGCCGAGAGCATCGACGAGTTGTCCTACTGCAGAACTCAGAGGACGTTGATCGGAACCTTCAGAAACCGCTTTCCGCTCTCATCCGGCGGCGGCAATCTACCCGCTCTCATGTTCACCTGTAGCGAGGGAAAGATCAGTCTTGGCATCGCGAGGGTCTTGTCGCGTGCTTCGCGGATCGCGACGAATTCGTCTTCCGTGATTCCGTTCTTGACGTGAATGTTGTGCGCGCGCTGCTCTGCGACCGTCGTTTCCCAACGAATGTCGCGACCATTCGGACCATAATCGTGGCACATGAACAACCGAGTCGCTTCCGGTAGTGAAAGAACGCGCTTGATCGACCGGTAGAGCGTGCGCGCATTCCCACCCGGAAAATCGGCGCGAGCCGAGCCACCGTCCGGCATGAATAGCGTATCACCGACGAAAGCAGCGTCTCCGATCACATGCGTCATGCAGGCCGGCGTATGGCCAGGCGTGTGCATCGCATGGGCAGTCATTGTGCCGATCCGATAGGCGTCGCCATCCCTGAATAATTGATCGAATTGACTTCCGTCCCTCTGGAATTCCGTGCCTTCGTTGAAAATCTTGCCGAATGTCTCCTGCACAATTGTGATATTTACACCAATACCGATTTTTCCGCCGAGCTTTCCTTGTATGTAAGGCGCGCCCGAAAGATGGTCGGCATGGACATGGGTCTCGACTAGCCATTCGAGCTTGAGGTCGTTCTCTTGAATGAATGCGATGAGGGCGTCCGCCAATTCGTAGCCGATGCGGCCGGCCGCATAGTCGATGTCCATCACGGAGTCGACTATCGCGCAGGCATTCGAGCCCGGGTCCTTGACGATATAGCTGACCGTATTCGTCGGCTCGTCAAAGAAGGCCGTCACCTCCGGCTTCACTGAAAGATCGACGGCAAAAGGAATGTTGGACATGGATATCTCCCGGCGGCGTTAGAATTCAAGACTTCGCTTGTCTGTAGCGGCTTGCGGGGCTACGAGCCTGCGCGCGGCAAGCATGCCGATCAACATAGCCGCTACGAAGATAAGCCCCGCGGTCGTCCCGCAGCCGAGGGCGGTAAAGGCAGGACCGGGACAGAACCCCGCGAGCCCCCATCCCACGCCGAATATGGTGGGGCCGAAAATAATGCGGGCATCCAGTTCGCTCGCAGTTGGCAAATGGAATTTCTCTCCGAAGATCGGTTGCGGTCTGTTAAACACCAGTCGGAACCCAACCAGCGTAACTGCAATAGCGCCCACCATTACGAAGGCAAGGCTCGGATCCCACGTCCCCGCCGGAATGGCGGCAAAATCCAGAAAGTTGAGAACTTTGGCGGGATTCGACATGCCGGCGACAATGAGCCCAAGACCGAACAGCAGTCCGATCGCAAACTGTATGATGACAGACACGGTGAGCCTCACAGCAAGTGACGGGTGACGAAGACCGTGACGCCGGCAGTTGCCATGAAGATCGCGGTCGCGACGAGAGAACGCATGGACAGTCGGGAAAGTCCGCAAACTCCATGGCCGGACGTGCAGCCGTTGCCCAAAACCGAGCCGAAACCGACGAGCAGGCCGGCTACAATCAGGAGCACTGCGCCAGCCCGTATGGTCTGGGTCGGCGCGTGCCCAGTCGCGAGCATGACGAGTACCGGCGCCACAGCGAGCCCGATAATGAAGGCAATCCGTCCCACAAATCCGCCGTCGCTGTATGGGGGAAATAGCCGGACTGCGATGCCGCTAACGCCAGCGATACGTCCCGTGAAAGCCATCAACAGTACGGACGCGAGACCGATAAGTGCGCCGCCGACAAGTGATGCAATGGGCGTGAATTGGGTCATCACCATCATTCCCTCAGTTAGTACCAGGCGAAATTCCGCTTCCCGTCATCAATCCAGTTGGACTCAGGCCGGACATCAATTTGCCGATAGCGCCGATCGCATCCCCAAAGCCCACGCTAAAAATCCAGCTTGTCGCGGATGGCGTCGAGGCCCGCCTTCGCGCACTTCTCATCTTTGTCGCCGCCCGGTGCGCCCGAGACGCCAATCGCACCAACCAGCGTCCCCCCGGTCTCGATGATCAATGCGCCAGCCAGCATGGTGACGCGAGGCAGGCTGGCGAGCCTTGCGTCAAGCTGTCCGGTCTGTATCGACTTTGAGAGGTCGGAAGTGTTTGCGCGGAAACCGAGCGCTGTCCAAGCCTTGTCTGTTGCCGTTCGGGAGGCAGGTATTCCGGCAAACCGATCGCGCAACATCACCTGCGCCTCTCCGAAGCGGTCCACAACCGCGACGGCAACCTGAAAGCCGTCAACGCGGCATTGCTTCAATGCACCCTGGGCCGCCTCAAGCGCTACGTCTGGCGACAGGGATTTGTAGATGACGAGCGCATCGTCGGCACGCACAGGCGCTGCAGTCGCGAAGGCACTCAATGCAAGGCAAAGCCCAACGTTGGCGGCACAATACCGTTTAATCATGATTTCTCCCGATCGCCTGCAGCTCACGGCTTTAGATAACTCCAGCCGTCTTCCTGCAACTCCATCAGCCTGACTGCGCCGGATGGCACAAGGCTGGCCTGAGAGACGATGGCGATCGGGTGCCCCTCCCGCTTTTCCATCGCCTCCTTGGTATTGTTACATGCAGAAAATTTGATCTGAGATGGGAAACTGAACTCCGATATTTGCTTGAGCCGGTCTTTGACCGGAGACGTGTCCTCACGCAGCATATGTAGACCGGGACCGTAGGCGACCACCTCGATCTTCACGTCCTGACCCTTTGAATGGTACGTCTCGATGATATTGGTGACGTTATTCAACAGTAAATTCATCACGGCGGGTTCGTTCTGGTCGACCTGGATGGTCACGCGATGCAGTTTGGTGTCGCCGGCAAAGCTGGAAATAGACGCTGCGAGCAATAATGAGAGGGCCACGACTGATTTTGGGAAAATACGCATGTCATGTGTCCTTTCAAGAATGTCCGATTGTGATCTCAGTCCGCCGCCAGTTTCCAACTCGATTTGCACTCATTAACTGCCAGCAAATCCGGGGTTGCCTTCTACGCCACTTACCTCAACGCCGTTTCCATTCGCTTCTGCCAGGTGTTTGGATCCTCGCAAGTAATCGGCGACGATTTCCCAAACCGGGGCACCTTTCTGCTCGTTCACCGAAGCCCATCCTGCAACACGATACGATTTCGCGGCTTCGATCTGCTTTCCGTTCGCGAGCTTCAGATTCGATATTCGCCTTCCGATGGTCTCGTTCGGCGCGCAGCTAAACGACATTCCGCCAAGCCGCACCATGTCACCGCCCTGCTGATGGTAGGGATCGAGGTTGAACAGGTTGTCGCAGACATCCTCCATCACTTCCTTTAGCTGCTCTCCCGTCATCGACTGAACATAGGCTTCAGGATAAGTGACTGCCGTTTCCGACAGGATATCTTGCGTTGTAATAGGTTCTCCAGAAAGCACGGTAGCTCCCCACCGGAAGCCCGGAGAAAGCGCAATTTCCGCGTCAAGCTGTTGCCGCAGCGCACTGCAAATCAACTGATCCATCGTGCCACTGAAATTGCCACGGCGATAAAGCAGGTGATCCGCGGTGCTGATTTTCTCATCCAGTGTCTTGGCGTGGGGCGCACGAAGTCGTGCGATGAGCGCGCTCATATCGGGATCGGCCTTCAATCCGTTGCTGAACACCGGCAATAATCGATACCGCAAATCCTTGATACGGCCCTTCGCGAGATCGAGATCCAGAACGCCGAGAAACTTTCCGTTAGAGCCGGCATTGGTCACAAACGTCTTACCACCAGCGTTGGCAACACTGACTGGCTGAGGCACGGCATCGTGGGTGTGACCACCCAGGATGATATCGATTCCCGTTACGCGGCTCGCCAGCTTGAGATCGACGTCCATACCATTGTGCGACAGAAGCACGACAGCATCGACTCTCTCAGTCTTGCGGACTTGATCGACAACCTTTTGAAGCTCGTCATCCCTGATGCCAAACGTCCAGTCGGGCACGAAGCGCTTCGGATGCGCGATTGGAACGTAGGGAAACGCCTGTCCTATGACGGCAATCCGGAAATCTCCCATTTCCCTAATGATATAGGGCTTGAAGACACGGCCCGAGGCGGAATCAAAGGCTTTGGCGTCGTTGAAGGCAGCTTCTTCTGTGAGAAACACGTTTTGCGCCAGGAACTCACCCTTGAAGTTGTCGAGATTCTTGCGAAGCACCTCTTCTCCGTAAGTAAATTCAAAATGTCCGGTCATGGCTTCGATACCGAGCAGATTGGCTGCCTCGACCATATCGGCCCCCTGGGTGAGGTTGGCCAATCCGCTGCCTTGCCACAGATCACCGCCATCAAGCAGGAGCGAGCGTCCTGGCAAGACCGCGCTTCTCATCATATCGACCAAGGTCTTGAGATGGGCAAAGCCGCCCATTTTACCGAGACGCCCGGCTTGCTGTTCGAAATTGAGAAATGTGAACGCATAAGCTTCGGCGCTACCGGGTGCGATCCCGAACTGTTTGAGAAAACTCTCGCCCACCAGGTGCGGCGACTTCCCCGACATCGAGCCTACGCCGATATTGACGTTGGGTTCTCTGAAATAAAGGGGAAGCAATTGCGCGTGCGTATCGGTCATGTGCAGCACGCGCGCATTCCCGAAAGGCTTCAAATCATAAATCGCGCTACTTTCCGCAGCGAAACCGAAGCGCGGCAGACCCACAATCGCGGGAGCCGCCACCGCCAGTTTCAGAAAATCCCGTCGACGGATCGGCATTCCCACCTCTTATGCTTTGTGAATCAGTGGATTTCCGACTCTTTCCAAAGAGCCTTTTCACGCTCGGTTTGGGCAATGGAAGCGTTAGCCAGCGCCTCAGCTTCCTTTGCCAATCTCATAGCTGTCTGATAATCGCCGCCATCCGCTGCCTTCTTTGCGGCCGCAAGGAAAGCGCTTGTTACGGTCCACTGATTCCTCAGATCGCCCGCCTTCTTGTTTGCGGCCTGAGCCGCCGCGTATGCTGCTTTAAATCCGTCTGCGGGTGCCTGAGCAACCGTGGCCGTCGCGCTAAGGCCAGCCGATAAGAGTATGACAAGGGTGATCTTCTTGCCTCGCATCATCGCTTCCCCTAAGGACGAGCGCCGGGACCGGAGATCGGCAGCCCGTTGCTGAGATAGGACAGATAATATTCAAGATTACGGTATTCGGGATCCTGCGGCTCAAGGGGCGTCGCGCGGACCTGACTATTGCAAGACGTAAAGCGCCTACTGATGGTGCCCATCCCGCCCCACTCCGAGCGATAAATCGGCATCGCATTTAGAATGCCCAGAGCCGGCGCGAGCACCTCTGCCCGGATGCGTTCACCCGGACTCTGGATGTGACAGCTGGCGCAGGAAAAATTCAGCTGGCCGCGTCGCTGATAGAAATACTGCTTTCCGTTTTCATAGGCCTGCAGCGCGTGGGGATTGTTCGGAATCTTGATGTCAAACGGTTTACCCCGCGAGGTAAACGCCATATATGCCGTCACCGCCGCCATGTCGTCCTTGACATAGGAATACGGCTTTTCGCCGTTGTCCTGCAGGCACCGATTTACCGCGAGCTCAAGCGTGACCACCTCATTCCTGTTTTCGTCGAAGTAGGGATAATTCTGGCGAATGCCGATCCCCTTGTTTGGGAAGCAATCCGCAAACGTCTTCCCATTCTTGAAAGGCGTAGAGAACAGTTCCTTGCCCCTATCCAGAGCGAAATCATAAGGCGGAAAATCTTCCTTCTCGATCCACTGCTTGCGCATGTCCTCATTCATCGAATAAGGACCATTAACGAAATCGTTCAAAGGAACAGTGGGGAATTTTTTCGCGAAGTAGTCACGAAACACCTTGAAGTCTCGTTCGGGCGCGGAAGTTTCAACCGCCCAAGACGAGTGAGCCCCAATGAGACTGATGATCGCCGCGAGCAAAGTAATCTTTCGCCCCATTCGTCCCTCCTCCTGACCGTCGAGCTCTATTGAATCTTTGCCGTCGTCGTGTCAGTTGCACCTTTGTTGTCGACCCAGGTGATCTTGAGATCGTCGCCCTTCTTTGCACCCTTGAAACTGAATTTGACGAACGGATCTTTGGAAACCGCCGGCCCCCACAGCGCGGTAAACACCGTCTTGCCGCCTGCTTCAAATTCAACGGTTTCAATGTGATGAGGAGGAATCAGCGCGCCTTGCGCGTCCTTCACAAATCCCGAGTCCATTGGATGCTGGATCAGTACCTGCACTTCGGTAGTCTCGGCGCCAGCGATTGCACGTACACGAATTGTCGATGCCATGATCATGTTTCCTTGCATTAGCCGCCGCAGCCGCCTACGGTCACTTTGACCTCTTTGATGGCGCTATAAAGCTTTCCGTCCGATTCAACAATTGCGACAACGTTGCTTGTCCTCGCCATTTTCAAGCGGTTGGAAACGGCCGCAGTCGTTCCTTCCGGAATCTTGTAAGAGGCGGCCAACGCATAGGGATTTTCCGCGACCATCAGCGAGATCGACGCCACGTTCGGCAGCGTCGTGCTGACGCTGATCGGCACGACCGCGCCGTTCTCGGCGATGTCGGGTGCCTCAAGCTTGACCTTGTCAGAGGCTTCGGCCGTCTTGCCAAAGAGCGATTTGAGCGCTTCCGCCTCCGACTTTTGCTTGAAGGCTTCCACCGGCCAGCCAGCCGCATCCGCAGCGAACGCGGCAACGGATCGCAACGCGTTCAGGCCGAGCCCCGCCAGGCCGGCCAGGCCGAAACTCTGTAACAGGCCACGCCGCGACGGACGCAGAAGAGGATGGAACGGCGTATCCATTAAAGTGTCTCCCATCAGATTTTCAAAGTGTGTAGAGATAATCGACGATCGCCGAAATCTCTTTGTCGTTGAGAATGAGATTTCGTCCGAACGGCGGCATCACCGTTTGGGGATTCCGTTTGGTCTCGTCGGATACAATTCCAGTCAGTTCGTTTCGGTCCGGAAACCGTGCTTTCATGTTGTTAAGCTGCGGACCGATCGTGCCCGGCAGATCGCCCCCCTTGATGTTGTGACAAGACAGGCAGTTGCCCTTGCCGCGATCGAAGGCGAGAGTCCTTCCGTCGAGCGCCTTGGTATCAGCTCCGGATTGCGCTTGAGCGGCGAATACGGAGGCAAGAACGAGCGGCAGACTGCAAACAACTGAAATTGTTCGGCGCGAAAAGGTTCGCATGCGTTGCTCCGGGCAATCGTTCATTTCGGCTGCATGTCATCAAGCGAGCCGGTCGTGCGCGGCGTGAGGTTTTGCCCCTCGGCGGTCGAAACGATTTTGACCTTGCTCGGGTCGACACACTTTGTCATGCACGGCTTATTGGCGGTATCCGGCCTCGGATCTGTCCAGGTGAAGCTGTCGTGGTTAGGCATCTTCACCTTCGGCAGACTATCCTTGTCAGCCACGAAATCGTCCGACACGATATTATTGAGGTTCAAGATATAGGCTGTAAGCGCATAGACATCATCGGTCGGAAGCGTGTGCGGCGCTGGCATTGGCATCGCGCGGTTGATGTAATCCCAAAGCGTCACTGCAAACGGCCAGTAACTTCCAACGGTCGGCTCGGGCCGGTCGGCCGTTAAGGATCCGTTGCCACCAGCGAGTTTGGGAAAGCGACCTTCACCTTCGCCGAAAGTACCGTGGCAGGCCGCGCATTGGTCAGCATAAACCTCAGTCCCGCGCGCGACATCGCCTTTGCCCGACGGCAGCCCCTTTCCGTCGTCGCCCCGGGCATCAATGTCCCAGCCTGCAATCTGGGCCGGCGTCGCTGGCGTGCCGTAACGGAATGGCTGCTCCTCAGCTGCTGCGACGGAGACTGAGAACGAAGCGAGCAATGGAAGAGCCAGACCCACGCAAAACGGCTTAACTCGTCTGAACATCAAAGATGCTCCCATCCGGCTTCACTTGCCAGGTTTGGATCGAATTGTTGTGGTAAACGGAATTGGTGCCGCGGCTCTTTCGCAACTCCCCAATCGTCGGCTGCACAAAACCGGTCTCGTCGATCACGCGGGACTCGAGGAGTGCGGGCTTGCCATCCCACCTCCACGGGAATGAAAATCGCGTCAGCGCCTTCGAAAGAACAGGTTCCTTCAGTTCGGCCTTCTGCCAATTGGCGCCGCCGTCGGTCGAAACGTGAACCTCTTTGACCTTGCCATTGCCGCTCCAGGCCAACCCGCGGATTTCATATACGCCCGGACCGCCCAGCGGCTTTTCCGGGCACGGGAACGTAATGACCGACTTGGCGTCGATTAGCCAAGTGAACCCCCGCGATTTTCCATCTGGCATTAGGTCGGTATATTTCGAAGTCTCTTCGCGCGTGTACCAGGGTTTGTCGCCGACCTTGATCCGCCGGAGCCACTTTATGCTGACATTTCCTTCCCAGCCAGGAACGAGCAATCGCAGCGGGTACCCTTGTTCGGGCCGCAATGCTTCCCCGTTCTGAGCATAGACCACGAGGCAGTCGTCTAGACATTTCTCGATGGGAAGGCTTCTCGTCATGTGCGCACCATCCGCGCCTTCGACGAGTATCCACTTTGCATCCTTCTTGAGACCGACTTCTTGCAGAAGCGTCGACAGCTTCACCCCAGTCCATTCGGCGCAACTGATCATGCCATGTGTAAACTGCAACGAATTCAACTGCGCGCTACGCCATTCCATACCGCCATTGGCAGGACATTCGATGAAATGAATCCGAGATGTGGAAGGAAACCGCAAAATATCATTCATGGTCAAAACTAAAGGCCGATCGACCAGCCCATGGATCATAAGTCGATGCTGGTCCGCATCGACGTCGGGTCTTCCTGCATGGTATCTCTCGAAGAACAGGCCGTTCGGGGTGATAATCCCATGCAGGTCCTGCAACGGCGAGAAGCTGATGGACGACTGGGTTCCAGCCGTGAGCCACGGCACGTTCCGCCGGATCACGCCAGCCTCGGCATCTGCGGGCCGGCCATAGGGGCGATCGACAACACCTGCGCCCAACGACTGGGACCACGAATTATCCGCGGGCGGCGCAGCTTCTTCCGCATGAACGCGTCGGCTATCAAGCAGCAGCCCGGAGGCGAGCACGCCGGTCATTTGCAGCAGCGACCGTCGAGCGATGCGAATCCTGCCGGAATCCTCTTTTCTGGACAATACCTTCATGTCCCTCCAGAATTTGGGCTGCACGAATCCTCCACACGACGACGTTTGGAATTTCTTTCTTGTTAGTTTATCGTGTATCGTCCCTCACTAAATTAGTCAATTCTAAATCAGTAAACTCTAATGGTGCACCGCAATATTCAGGATCGAAAAATCAAATGAGCATGGTCACCCTTCCAACAAAGTCGCGCACCGGCAACGAGCGGAATGATCTGCTTTTGGCAAAGCAGGCGGCGAATGTGGCGCGCGTGATGAATCTGTTGAGCAACGAAAACCGCCTCCTCATTCTTTGCTACCTGATGATGCGCAAAGAGATGAAAGTGGGAGAGATCGTTGACGCTGTGAAACTGAGTCAGTCCGCCCTGTCGCAACATCTGACTAAATTGCGTGAGGATGGTTTGGTTGAATTTCGCAGAGAATCGCAGACGCTTTATTACCGGATTGCGGATCCCCGGGTGACGAAACTTATCAGAGTACTAAAAAAGCTGTATTGCGAGGACATTGCGTGAAACATCTCGTCCAAGTCGTAGCAATGGCGTGTGCTGCCATGTTGGCTGCGACGGCGAGCCATTCACAAGGGCAGGAACTATACGCGCCTCTTGGCCGCCCCCTAATGATCCAACAGGTTCCAGACACGAGCATTTTCTATAGCATTGGAAGTCCCGGAATTCCTGGCAGGGAAAATGAGGGAAACACTTCGAACGCTGGATTTGTGATTACCGATGACGGCGTCGTCGTGTTCGACGCGCTTGGAACACCAAGCCTCGGATGGGCGCTTCTGCAAGATATCCAGAAACGGACCGAGAAGAAAATCCGGTTCGTCATCGCCAGCCACTATCATGCTGATCATATCTACGGATTGCAGGCATTCAAGGATCATACCGGGGCGGAGATCGTGGCCCAGGAGCGCGCGACCGAGTACAAGGAAAATGGCGAAACGGCGGACGAGCGGGCCGATCAGCGCCTTGACCAAAGAAGGGGGGTATTGTTTCCGTGGATCAACAGGGATACGCGGGTCGTTTCTCCAGACATTACCTTCAACGACAAAATGAGGATTTCCATCGGCGGAAAACGTTTGTCGTTAATCTACGCCGGCCCTGCTCACTCCGGTAGTGACATCATGATGATGGTGGAACCCGACGGAGTTTTGTTCGCCGGAGATATCGTCCAGAACGGCCGCATTCCTTTCATGAATAGCGACGACGTTAACACCTCGCAGTGGCTGAAAGCGCTCGATGAGGTATTAGGGCTCAATCCAAAATTCATCATTCCCGGGCACGGCGAGCCATCTGCCGCGGCGAGGGAGGCCATTGCCTTCACCCGTGACTACATTGCTTATGTCCGCAGCGCCATGAGCAATGCCGTCGAGAACTGGAGGGACTTCGATACGGCCTATGATCAAGCGGACTGGACCAAATACAGGCAATTTCCCGCGTTCAGCAATAATAACAGGGGAAACGCTTATCGCATCTATCTCGAGCTTGAGTCATCACAATTCAAAAAATAGAGATGACCTTCGATATCGTCGGCAGTCAAAATCTTGGAGGACGACCCGGTCTTGCCGTTCGAACGCCACGGCCGCCACAAGCGAGCCGGCCGTCGTCTTTGCTGTGCTTTTCGCTGGTCGGTCGAACGGGGCGATTGCGCCTCGCGCCCCCAGACCAGGCGGCCGATCCACGACAGACCCGGTCCGTCGTAAGGAAGGCGCGACACCGGTCTGGCGGCAGGGATCCGTTCAGGAGCCGTAGTTCTTCTTCAGGTAGTCGGCGATGGCCTTGGCATCGGCATCGTCGATCGGCGCACCGAAAGCCTTGATCATTTTGTTTACCTCGGCGTCCCAGCCTGCGGAATTGAGATACACCGAGTTCATCACGATATACCCAAGGGTGTGGCAGGCCGCGCAATTGCCCTCCACCTTGTCGAGGCCCGGGGCCTGCTTGAGCTTGATGACCTGCTCGTCGGCATAGGCCGTTCCGGCGAGGAGCGCGGCAACGAATGCAATGACCATCGTTCGCATGTCTTTTCCTCTCAGGCGGTCAGCGTGATGTTCTGCATCACGTTGTTATGGTATCCGGCCCCGTTGAACAGCAACTTTGACGTCTGCGCCTGACCGATCATGTTGATGGCGTTGACCATCACGCTGCTCTTGCCGCGTTTGGCGTTCAGCTCGAAGCTCCATGGCCGGAAGGCGTATTTGCCGAGGTCCTCCCCGAGCTGTGCAGCCGACCAAGTCTTGCCCCCATCCGTCGAGACTTCGACCGTGCGGATTCCGTAGCCGCCGTCCCATGCCATGCCGGCAACTGTTACCTTCCCGGCCTTTACCTTTGCGCCGTCGCGATGGCTGGTGATCAGCGAGTTGACGACGATCTCGGTGATTGGCGTCGACGCCTCATCTTCCTGGGTGATGAAACGATCGCGGATCGGAAACTTGCCGACCGGGAGACGATAAGCGGGCTTCATCCAGAAGCCGCCCTGCGGCTTTGTGCGGGCCTCGATATGGATGAGATGTTTCATCCAGTAGGTGCCCGTCCAGCCTGGGACGACGAGTTGCGCCGGGAAGCCGTTGAAATGGGGGAGCGGTTGCCCGTTCATCTCGTAGGCGATGATGGTGGACTCGTCCATCGCGCGCCAGATCGGGATGCTCTTGATGAAGTCCGGCGTCTTGTCGACCACCGGCCCGTCGGCGCCGTTGAAGGCGATCTCGATGCACTCCTTCTTGATGCCGGCCTTGTCGAGCACGTCCTTCAGACGCGGCCCTTTCCACCGGGCGCATCCCATGGCGCCGTAGCCCCACTCCACGCCGGGGACGTGCGGGGTCGACAGGCCGCGACGGTTGCCGGAGCACTGGTTGACCGCGGCGATCTCGACCGCCGGCATCTTCTTCAGGTCGTCGAGGGTCAGCTCGATGGAATTGCTGGCGCCATCGCCATCGATCTTGATCCTGTAACCTGTGACATTCACCTCCGGGATGTCGGAAAGGTGATAGCGCACGAAGAACTGGTCATTGGGCGTGATCGGGGTGCGGAAGTACTCAAGCGGCGATTCGTAGTTCGGCGGCCGGTCGGCAAGCTGGATCAGCGGCTTCTTGCCTGGCAATGTCGCCATGTTGGCGTAGGTCGCAATGCCGCCAGGCACCCCAGGCGTGAGCATCGAGGCGGCGGTCTGCGCTCGCGCGCCCCCCGGCAGGACCATCAAGGTCCCCGACACGCCGGCGGCTGAATAGAGAAAATCTCGGCGGCTGATGTTACCCATTCGTTTCCTTCCCCGCGTTCCGGCGGTTGATTACATGACGCTTCTCGCGGAAGCGCCTGACAGAAGAAACGGATCAGGCCGTCGATTTATTCCACGCGTGGTAGACGAATTCCGACATTCGTATCCCGCCGCGGCAGGCTAGCCCAGACAAGGGGCGACGCCGCGGTCGGCCTCGCGCAAGCGGCGGTCGATGCGGTCGGGGTCGGAGCCGGCCCGCGTCTGCTGCTCTGCAGCATCGGCGATAAGTCTGAAGCGCCAGTCCGGCATGCCATGCGCGGTCAATTCGTAGGCGAGGGTGCCGACAATCCAGCGGTGCAGGCTGGTACCAAATGCGGGGGGCGCATCGGCGTCCACCGGCCAGCCCCTCAAGTCGAGGCGACAGCCGTGGGGACCGCGATAAGTTGCAGCAAACAGCGGGACGCTACCCGGATTGAAGGCAAGATTGATCAGCTTCAGCCCCGCAGTCTCCAGCCGCGGGATCGTCGTTCCAGCCGGTAACGACGCGAGCGTGATCTCCGTCGGACCTTCTGCAGTACCGGCAACCTGTGATTCTTCCGCGAGCCATCCCTGCTTCATGAGAAGGCTTCCCCCGAGCACTAATACAATACACGCGGCAACGGCCGCAACGTGCCGTCGCGCCGTTAGCCACCAAGGCCGTCGCAGAACAATAGTTGGGCAATCCTCGGCAGTTTCGGCTGTTGCCGCCTTGAGCCGGGCAAGGGTCGCGTAGGCGGACGCGAGGTCGCGATCGACCGCGAGGCGGGCGGCAATCGTCGCGCGCTCCGTCGCCGCCAACTCGCCATCGACGAGGGCGTTGAGCCGTTCGAGGTCGTATGTCCGCTCGTTATCCATGGCGCGATTTCAATGGTCTGACTGCACTCGCATCGATCGCCGCGAGCAATGCCTCGCGTGCCCGCGCAATGCGGCTCATTACGGTGCCAACCGGAATACCCAGCATTGCTGCGACGTCCGAGTAGCTGAAACCGGCGATGTCGATCAAGGATATAATTTCACGATGCTCAGAGCCGAGCATGGTCAGTCCCTGTTGGACCGTGATCTTGGCGATGCGGGCGTCGTCGAAACGCCAGACGTCTGCTGGATCATGAACGTCTGCGCCTGGCTCGCGACGGCGCCGAATTTCATCGACGGCAGCATTGCGGACGATGCGGAACATCCATGCGCGATATGCCGGAGGGTCGGAGGGCACGCGCGTGGCCGCCAATGCCCTGGTTGCTGCCTCTTGCACTATGTCGCGAGCTGCTTCGGCATCACCAAGCAAGACCCTAGCGAAGGCGAACAGCTTCGGCAGCAATGCCTGCAAGCCGCCGTGTGGATCTGCTCCGCCCATTGTGCCCTCACCGTCACTATTTTGGCTTGCGTCGGCGGCGCGCGCAAGCCGGGGCGATCGCTAATGTCGATCCTCGCAAAGACCAGCACCGCGCAAGTCGGTCGGAATGTCGGCCTGGGTGAACTAAGACAGACGTTGCATTCAGTTTGCTCCGCCCTGCGCGGGTTGCTTTTTTGCGTCGCAGCGGATTGCAAGTTGAGAGCAAGCTTCTTCCGCCTGACGCTCAGTTCTCGCTCTCAAGTGCCCTTTTTTGTCCGGGCCAGATGATTGGTGAGCCGCCGCTGCCGCGCGTTGTTGGGTGCGCCCGAGCGCCGACGCATCAGCGGCTCCAAAAATTTTCGTTCGTCACTCCAAAAAGACTTATGCAACAATATCTGCCAATTTCGGAAGTCGCCGCATCTATTTGATCACAGGTGGCTATGTTCGCGACGTTTGGCGATTTCTCGATAGAGGGCTTCGGGACTGACGCCGATCTGGCTGGCGACAAGTTTCCAGTCGCCCTTCTCTGGAAAGCTGCCGCCGTTCCACGCGATCCAGGCATCGAGCCTTTCGGACACTGTTCTTAACGAGAGAATCTCCGAGCGCTGCCTAGACCTCTGTAGTTCCTGCGCGAGGTAATTCGCCCAGACATGGCTGAACTCGGGGCTCTTCGCGAGCAGTTCTCCAAGACTGGCCTTCGCGTAGACCCGAGTATCGGTAGCGCCGAATGTAACGGCGTCGCAATGATAGGTGCCCGAGTAGAGGGAAGCCTCGGCTAGAATCGATCCGGGGCCAGCCCTTTGGAGGATCAAAGCCGATCCGTCATTCTGATATCTGACCAGATGGACGGTGCCGGTCAGGACGAAATGCATGTCCGTGACGGGATCCCCTCGGCAGAACAGCGACTGCCCGCTCTCGAAGTGCCGCTCTCGAGCACGCAGGCCCCTCAGATGGCGTTCGATGGAGCGCAACATGATAACTATCATGTCCCTGGAAGCCATGATGTGGCAAGAGGCGCGTTCCGGCTTGCGCGTACATCCAGTCCGACCGTCACCATACTGCCGGTGCGAGGACCGGCCGTCGCGGACCTCTAGCAGGCTGCGGAAAAACCGGGTTCTGAGAGCGATTTTTTGATGTTTGCGCGGCGAACGAGCGGAGTGATGGGTCGCGATGCGCGCTGCAGGGGCGGCATTGGTTGCGGTTTTGTCGCATTTGCGACACTCCAGGCAGACTCATCCCGTTGCTGCCAGGAGCTTGGGGATGCGAACGAGATTGTAGGCGGCAGCAGTCAGGACGAAGAACCACTCCACCAGGCCGCGGCGACGATGCCGGGTCTTGCGCAGACCGCCGACGGTCTTCATCCAGCCGAAGGGTTCTTCGATCCGCTTACGCTTGATGGTGCTGATGCGATAGCCGGGATGGCGGGTCGTGCGCGCGTCGATCGCGGAGCGGCGGTTGGCATTGTTCTGCGAGACGTGCGGCGTGCAGCCGCGTTTGCGGCAGCCGGCGACAAAGTCGGCGGTGTCGTAGTTCTTGTCGCCGCCCACGGTGCTGCCGGGTTTGGCATTGTCCTTGATCATGGCGAGCGCGGTTGCGCGCTCCGCCGTGCCGTTGGCCTCGGTCAACCGTGCATCGACGATGAGACCGTTGCGGTTCTCGGTCATCAGATGCCCCATGTGGCAGAGCTTGGCCTCCTTCCCGGCGCCTTTGCGGAACAAGCGGGCGTCAGGGTCGGTGGTCGAAGAATGCGTGTCGTTCTTGCGCTTCTCGCCATGGAAGTCGCGCTCTGCGTTGCGTCCGCCGCCGCCCTGATCTTTCCCCGACGGCGGATCGTCCTTCGGCACGAAGCTCTTCATGCTGGCCCAGGCCTCGATCAGGGTGCCGTCAACCGAGAAGTGCTCACTGGAGAGCAATGTGCGGACCTGAGGCAGGTTCAGCACGCTGTCAAAGAACTTGGCCGCGATGTCGCCGGCGAGCAGCCGATCCCGGTTCTTGCAGAATACCGTCGCATCCCACACCTGATCATCCGCCGAGAGCCCGACGAACCAGCGGAACAACAGATTGTAGTCGAGTTGCTCCATCAACTGCCGCTCCGAGCGCACCGTGTAGAACGCCTGCAGCAGCAGCGCCCGCAACAGCCGCTCCGGCGGGATCGACGGTCGGCCGTCGCGCGAGTAGAGCCTATCGAACTTGCGCGACAGTCCGCTCAGCGCCTCGTCGGCCAGCGCCCGGATTGCGCGCAGCGGATGATCGGCCGGGATGCGTGTGTCCAAACGGACGTAGCTGAAAAAGCCTTCCGATCGCTGATCTTCACCGCGCATCGCGTTCCTCAAATCAAAGGAATCAAGCCTATGCACAGAATCACACTCGAACAGGATCGCAAAACGACTTTTTCAGCAGCCTGCTAGGAGGCCATATGCGTATGCGTGTTTTGCTGGCCATTGTCGTCGCAGTTTTGGCTGCCGGCAGTGCAACACTCGCTGTCGCTCAGCATCAACACGGCCATGGCATGTCCGCTCCCAGCGCTCCAGACACTCGGCAATTGGTGGAGTTTCCTCCGATACTGGCTGAGCAAACTCTCGCCAACATGCGTGATCATCTCCAGACGCTGCAGGAGATTCAAATGCATCTCGGCATGGGTCACCCGGACATTGCCGCAAAGCTGGCGGAAGCGCGGCTTGGAATGTCGTCGCTGGAGCTGCATGGCGCCGCTGAAGTTTCCAAATATATGCCGCCGGGGATGCAGGATGCCGGCACGGCGATGCACCGTGCTGCCAGTCGGTTTGCTATTACCGCCCAGGATGCGAGCGTCACAGGCGATCTCAAGCCCGTCTTGGCGGGGCTTGCGGAAATAACGGCTCAATGTGTGGGCTGTCATGCAGGCTACCGCCTAAAATAGCGCACTCGAATGCAGAAGCGCGACAGCTTCGGATGGAATCGCTATCGCATTGAGCGTCGCTAATTCGCAGTTTCGAGTTGGGGGCCAACTGAAGCCTCACCTTCGAGTCTGCCGTCGCGCAGCCGGAAAATGTGATCGAACCGGTCGAGAATCATTTCGTCATGCGTGACACAAATGATCGCGGCATCTTGTTCGACGGCGATCCGGCGCAACAGATCCATCACTATTTTGGCACGCGCCGAGTTGAGCGGCGCAGTCGGCTCATCGGCGAGAATGATGCGCGGCCGGTTGGCGAGCGCACGGGCAATCGCGACGCGCTGTCCCTCGCCGCCGGACAACTGCGCCGGCATCGCGTGCCTGCGGTGGCCGACCTCCAGGTAGTCCAACAGTTCGACGGCACGGGCGAGAGCCGCTGCGGAACTAAATCCCGCGAGTTGGAGCACCACGGCGACATTGTCGGTGGCGTCGAGGAACGGCAGCAGATTAGGATACTGGAAAATGAAGCCGATCTTGTCGAGCCGCAGCCGGCGCAAGTCTGCCTTGAGCCAGCGATCGTCATAGACTACTTCGCCGTCAAGCGTGATACGTCCGCTGCTCGGCTGCAAGATGCAGGCGATGCAGTTGAGGAGCGTTGTCTTGCCTGAACCGCTCGGGCCCATCAGCCCGACGACCTGGCCGGGATGCACATCCATGTTGATGTCGACCAGGGCATTGACCTGTGCGGTGCCTGAGCCAAAATATTTGGAAAGGTGTTCGATGCGGACGATCGCTTGTTGGCCGGGCTTGGGCATGGTCCTACCCCGAACTCGCGAGCGCTTCCGCAGGGTCTATCTTGAGCGCAAGCCGGATACCGAGCGTGCTGGCGGCGAGGCAGATGACCACCGTGACGACGAACACAACGGCGATGCTTTCGAAATCAAGCACGAGCCGCCGCGGAAAGTAAGGTTTGAAGATGAGAACGAGCGTCAGTCCGATGAAGTAGCCAAAAATCCCCATCGATAGAGCCTGCTGAACGATGAGGCCGATAATGGTTCGGTCGGGTGCCCCGACGAATTTGAGCGTGGCGATGGAGCGCACCTTGTCCATGGTCAGCGTATAGACAATCAAAGCAATGATGACGGCCGATACGATGATCAGCAGCACCATGATCATGAGCTGTTGTTTGCGCGATTTCTCGATGACCTCCTTGCTCAACAGGTGTTCCTGGCTGTCTTGCGTAAGCGTCTTGAGGTGTTTCCAGCGCGAAAGCGCCGTGGCGACCTCGTCGAGAGGAACGTAGGGCGACACTTTGGTGATGACGGCGTTGATCTGGTCGCTCGATTGCAGCGCTCCTCCCCGGGATACTTCACGTCGTTCGGCCGACGGAGAGAGTTCGAATTGCAGTTCCTGCGCATCGTGCAGGGTAATGTAGCCTACGGGATCGCCGGCGGAAGTGAGTTCATTCCGCATCAAGCCGACCACGGTAAATCTGTGGCCGTGGGTCCCCAGCGGGATCTCCTGGCCGAGCGCGAGACCGGCGGACCGGTCGACCACCATTTCATAGTGGCTACGGACGATGTCACGCCCGGCCAGGATCTTGCGCGGACCGCCGGGCCGGTCATGCTCGAAGCCGATCAGGAAAAGGCGGAGCGGTTTGCCGTTCAACTCGGTCTGGATCGATTGATAGGTGACCGCGCCCGCGCGTTCCACGCCGTAAACCCGGGCAACGATCTCCCTCGTGTCGCCCGGAATTCGCGAGGACTCGGCGAAGGGGCCATTGGTACCGGCCTGCACCACCCAGAGATCGGCGTTGGCCGCGCGGGCCTGCCGCAGCGCATCGTCGATCAGGCCACCGTAGACCCCGGTGATCACGATCACGATACCGAGCAACAGGCTCAGTCCGAAGTTGGTCAGGACAAAGCGCAGCAAATTGTGCTTGATATCCCGATACGCCAGATTCATTTGCGTGGCTCTGCGGTGATTTTGGCGGCGCGCCCGATGCGCAGCCCGCTGCGCAATTGGTCGACCGCGACGGCGTTGTCCGGCAAGCCGCCAGTGATTTCATAGCGACCATCGAGCAGGCGGTGGCCGAGCGTCACTTCGCGCTTCTGGAGGTGACCGTCCTCGACGGTCCAGACCGTTCCCTTGCCCTGGCCGAGCCCCTCAATCGCGTTTTCCGGCACCAGCAACGCCTGCATAAGCGATACCGTCCGTATGTAAACTTCCGCCTGTTCGCCGAGATTGAAGCTGTCAGGGATGTGGTCAAACGCGATTTCGACGCGGCGCTCTTCATTGACGCGATCGCTTTCGGGCTCGATCCGGGCGACCTGCCCCTTCAACCGTTGCCTGGGACGGGATCGCAGGACGAGCTCGGCATCATCCCCGACGCGAATTTCGCCGGCCTTGCTCTCGTCGATATAGGCGAGCACCCAGACCGATTTCGGATCGATCAGCGTGAGGACCGGCTCTCCCGCGCCAAGCGCCGAACCGAGTTCCTTCAGTCGCGCGGTCACCATGGCGCGTAGGGTGCTGTGAGAGTATGAAAGTCCAGCGTGGCAGATTGCTGCTGCTGCTGCGCCTTGGCGTCGCCGATGTTGGCCTGAGCGACCAGCACGTCGCTATTCGCGAGATTCAAATCCGCCAGCGCGGTGTCTTGCGTCGTCTTCGCCGTTTCTGCCGCCTCGACCGAGGCGGAGTTGGTCTGAAGGAGCCTTTGCTGACGCTCGCTGATGCGCGTAGCGTTGCCAGAGGTCGCTTTCGCCTTTTCGACGCTGGCTTTGGCCCGTTGAAGATTGGCTTCAGTCTGCTCGACAGCCGCCTTGGCCCTGGCGACCTGAGCTTTTTGCTCGCGGTCGTCGAGGCGGGCGAGAACAGCCCCCTTGGTGACGCGATCACCGACGTCGGCTCGGAGCTCGACGAGCACGCCGGAGACCTTGAATCCAACCTTCGATGTCACGCGGGCCTCGACGGTGCCGAGGCCAAAAACCTGAACAGGCACATCCCGCTCTACGTGCGAGACCTGCACATTGACGGGACTGAGAAAGAGAAACCACACGCCTGCACTCCCGGCCGCGGCTAGTCCGATCAGGACTGCCAACACGACGAGGCGTTTACCGCTGAACAGCTTCTTCGATCCTCCGGCGCCGGACACATTTCGATCCTTTGCGCCTCCCGAGGCGGGAGGAACAGCGTTTGCCGATATTGCCGGAGTATGGAGCACGAGCATCCCCTCTTGGTCGGGACGAAGCCAGCCGCCGCGACGGCGCGCGAAAAATATGCTTCGATCGAGGGCCCTTCGTATTGACCTGCGTCAACAGGGCCCGACGGCCTGCAGCAGATAGTCGAATTTCCGCTTCCGCCAGGCTTGCCGCTCCCCCCGTTGCGGGAGGGGACGTTAGTCCGGGTCACGCGCTCATCATCGCAAGGCTGTTACGGCTGAGAGGGACAGACGCTCGGGGACCCCAGTGACAGCAAAGCCGACACATCTGCGGTCGAAGTGGGTCCGCCGCACTGCCGCAGCCGCTTTTGCCGTCGCGTTGGTCTGTGCCGCCTTTTTTGGACTTCGCACCTACGGTTCGTTTGTGCTGCTGCGTTCGGCCTACGCGGCGGGGGCACCGATGACGAGCAGCATCCGGGCCTGGATGACGCTGCAATACGTTGCCAGCACTTACAGGACATCCAATGCAGCCCTGATTGAACGCCTTGGACTGGCGCCGGACGCCGATCCCAATGCGAGTCTGAGGTCTCTTGGCGCGCAAGCGGGCGTCTCGCCCTCTGCCTATGCTCAACGCGTTCAGCGTGCCATCGCCGACCTGGCGCCCGGTACTCCGTCGGATCTCAAGAATGGAAATTCAAGCTGGCTTGGCGCAATCAGCGATGAAGTCCTCACCGCGTTGCTGGTCTACGGCTATCCCGTTCTGGGTTTAGTGCTGTTTCTCGGCTCCATCGGGCTTCCCTTGCCCGATGGTGTCGCGACGACCGTGGCGGGCTCGTTGGCTTCTCAGGGACGTCTGAATTGGATGTGGGCCGCAGCGATTACCATCGTCGCGTCGGTCCTTGGCGACGTGGTCGGATACGGCCTCGGTCGCTTTCTCAGCGGCAAAATTCTGGAGCGCTTTGGCCGCTGGATAGGCTACACGCTGTCGCGGCGGGCGCGCGTTCAATCGCTGTTCGACCGATGGGGATTGCTGACGGTCCTCATCACGCGCACGTTCATGTCGTATCTCAGCTCGGTAGCAAGTCTGCTGGCTGGAATCACTCGCTTTCGTCTTTCCAAATTCCTGGCGGTTGCACTGGTCGGACGCGTCATATGGACGGCGGCCTATATGGGGCTCGGTTACGGCATCGGATATGACTGGCAGGCTGCGACCGGCTTCCTCACTAACCTCAGTATCCTCGTTTTGTCGCTGGTGGCGCTGGTGGCGGCCGGCGCGGTCGCGTCAGAGACGATTTGAACGAGATGCCGCGTCGTAAGCACCATTATGTCTTGATGGGTAACGCCACACGAGCCTGCAATCCACCTTCTGGCCGGTTTGAGAGAGTAAGTTGGCCGCCATGCGCCTGGATTATGGCCAGTGCGATCGCCAGGCCGAGCCCTATTCCACCGGTCTCGCGGCTCCTCGAGCCCTCCACGCGGTAGAATGGCTGAAACACGCGACCAAGTTCGGCTTCGGGAATTCCAGGGCCGTCGTCATCGATCGTGATCTCCACGGCCTGCGGCGTCGAAAGGATCGTTGCTTGCGCCCGCTTGCCGTATTTGACGGCGTTGTCGATCAGGTTGGTCAGCGCACGCTTTAACGCCACCGGCTGGCACTCGCAGACAAGGGGCTGCGCGGACGCCATCGCGACAGGAAGTCCGGTGTCAGCCATATCGTCAACCACGCTGGCGAGCAGCGCAGTAAGATCGGTTCGGCGACGCGGCTCGGTCTTCGCTTCGTCACGGGCGAATTCCAGTGTTGCGGCGATCATGGCATCCATCTCGGCGATGCTGGCCAGCATCTTTTCCCGCTCAGGCGCGTCTTCGACATTTTCCGCGCGAAGCCGCAGCAACGTCAGAGGTGTGCGCAGGTCGTGCGAGATCGCGGCAAGCATCCGCGTCCGATTTTCGACGAGGCCGCGCAGACGCGCCTGCATGGTGTTGAAAGCCCGCGACGCCTGCCGCATTTCAATTGTGCCGGTCTCGGGCAGCGGCGGGGCGTTCAAATCATTACCGAGAGCTTCCGCCGCCGCCGAAAGCGAGGTGAGCGGCGCCGTCACGCGCCGAACCACCCATATGGACACCGCCACAATAATGATCGCCATCAGTCCCATCGAAACCAGGAACTGCCGCGAAAAGGCCGGTCCTCCCTGCGGCAACGCGGTCGCGAAGGATAGCCACTGACCATCCGACAAGGGAACGGCAACCTGGAGATCGCGGAAGCCTCCAAAGGGACCGAAGGCGCCAAAGCCGTGCATCATGGGGCCACGCCCCATCATCATCGGGTGCCAGTTTCCGAAAGCGGGCGCCGAGTCCGCTGGCCAAGACGCAGACACGCGAGGTTGCTGCGTCGGCCCGAGGGAAAGCTGATCGACGAGAAAATCCCTGATCGCGTCGGCAACCTGGGAGTCATCGCCACCTGAATTCAGTGCGGGAGGCTCGGCCGAGAGAGCAACACGGAATGTCTGGTCGCTGAGGTTTGCGACAATTCGCTCTCGCCATTCCCGCGGCGCCTCCTGCACCAGTCGGGACAAATTGGTGATGCGCTGTGCTGCGGCAAATCCCCCGACTGCGCGCACAGCCTGTTCGCGATCAAGCGTATAGATCCAGGATCCCGCCGCGTGCGAGATGACCAGGCCGACAAGCAAAGCAAGGAGCGTTTGGCCGAAAAGGCTGTTCGGAAGAACCCGGCTCATTCGTGTTTTACCGCAGGCGTAAACGTGTACCCGCCGCCCCATACCGTCTTGATGATCTTGGGATCGGTGGGATCGAGCTCGAGCTTCTTGCGAAGGCGGCTGACCTGAGTGTCGATGCTACGGTCGATGGCATTGGCAGCCCGTCCGCGCGCCAAATCGAGCAACTGGTCTCGGCTCAGTACGCGCTGTGGGCGTTCGACGAAGGCAATCAGGAGATCATATTCTCCAGTGCTCAGCGGCACCGTGACCCCGTCATCGCGAAGAAGTTCTCGTGTACTGGTGTCGAGTTGCCAGCGATCAAAATGGTAACGCTTCGGGCGGCGCTGGCTGTCTGGCTCCGTCGTCTTGTCTCGGCTGCGCCTCAGCACGGCTTTGATGCGCGCGATCAGTTCGCGGCTGCCAAACGGCTTTGGCAGGTAGTCGTCAGCGCCCATCTCCAGGCCGATGACGCGGTCGATCTCGTCGCCCTTGGCGGTCAGCATGATGATCGGGATATTCAGACTCGCCCCGAAGCCCGCGGCAAAGCGACAGACCGTCCTCGCCTGGAAGCATCAGATCAAGAAGGATGAGATCGATCCGGCTATCGGCCAGGAGCTTGCGCATCGCACGGCCGTCCGGTGCCGAGCTGACCCGGAAGCCTTCCTTGGTCAATGCGCGCGAAACCAGATCGCGAATTTCGCGATGGTCGTCGACGACCAGAATGTGTGCCCCGCCTTGCATCGCCGGAATATAGACGAAGGGCGCGCGGACGCTTCACGGAAAGTGTAACGAATTGCCCCAATCGTGGCGATTGACAAACTTTGTCACACAAATTCCGGTCTCTGAAATACTTGAGTGAAATCTGCCGTCGCCAATGCGCGTCAGCAACGGACCTCTCTGTTGCCCAGCCATTGGAGATGACGATGAAGAAGAAGGTCTTGTTATTCGGTGGTATCGCAGCGGTCAGCTTGCTGGCCGGCGGATGGGCTTTTGCGCAGGCAACAGGTCCCGGCGGATTCGGGCCCCCGTTCATGGGCGGCATGGGTCACGGCGGCATGGGCCCGGGCATGATGATGCGGCGCATGGCCAATGCGAACGGATCAGGAATGGGCCCAGGGATGGGTCCCGGCATGATGGCCCCCGGAATGATGGGAATGAATGGCGGCTCTGCGACCGCGAACGAGCGGGGCGACATCCATAGCCTGCTCTTCGACCATGATCGCATCAAACGTACGGTGACAAACCTGCCCGACGGCATTCGCACGGTTACGGAATCGGACGACCCGGAGGTCGCCGCGACCCTCAAGAAGCACGTTGCCGCGATGGGAAAGCGCGTCGAAGAAGGACGTGACCCAGGGCTGCCGATCGAGAGCCCGGCGCTGCATTCGATCTTCCGAGACAAGGACAAGATCAAGACCGCGTATGAGACGACCGAGAAGGGCATCATCGTGATCCAGACCTCGACCGACGCGACTGCTGTCAAAGCTCTACAGGATCACGCCGCAGAGGTTTCCGATCTTGCCCAACGCGGGATGGTTGCCGCACACGAGGCCATGATGAAGAACGGCGGCATGATGGGGCGTGGCATGCATATGCGCGGTGCAATGGCCGAACCGCAACGCGAGGACCGAGACCGATAGCGTGCAGCAGGCGACCTTGTGAGCGCGGTGTCTCGGAGCGCGTCATCGGAACACCGTGCCCCACATGGAGATCGTATTTCATTGTCTGAAGAGCGCAACTTTAATCTGGAGGTCTGCTTTGTAATGATCGTTGGCTTGTTCACGGCCGCCAGCGCGACAGGCCTAATTCCGATTCGGATCAAGTAGGCCTTCTAAACAGCCCCTGGTGGGCGATATCGCCTGACGTTGGACTGTCCGCTTGATCCAGTCGACGTGCGGACATTTGACGAAGATCAACGGCCCAGCGCGCTCACCAAGCGATATTTGCTGGCCTCGAGCTTGAATTGCATCTTGAAGGGAGCCTGACGCACCATGGCGCAGTCGGCGGCGATTGAGGTCTCTGGGCTTGCCTCGCGGGATGCCGCGACGCCGACGGGCCTGACCTCGGGTGAGGCGAGCGGCCGGCTTTCTGAATTCGGCCCAAACACTGTGGTCGAGGAAATATCGCCGGCGTGGTGGCGGTATGTCGCGAAATTCTGGGCGCCGATTCCGTGGCTGCTGGAGGCCGCGATTGTCCTCCAGATCGGACTGGGCAAATACGTCGAAGCGGCTGTCGTCGCCGGCCTGTTGCTGTTCAATGCGACACTGGGTTTTATCCAGGAAAGCCGCGCAGGTGCAGCCCTTGCGGCGATGAAGAAAAGGCTCGCGCCGACGGCTCTCGCGCGTCGTGACGGCAAGTGGGAAAAGGTGGCCGCAGCAGAACTCGTACCAGGGGATGTGATCAGTCTCCCGCTTGGCGTGCTGGTTCCTGCAGACGTGCGCGTGCTGTCGGGGTCGGCGATGGTCGACCAGTCGATGCTCACCGGCGAATCGGTTCCGGTCGATGCCGCGCCGGGCAACCAAGTTTATGCGGGCGGGCTGGTGCGGCGGGGGCAGGCCATCGCCGAGGTAACCGCGACCGGATCGAAGACCTTTTTCGGGCGCGCAGCCGAACTCGTACGCACGGCCCACTCGGCCAGCACCGAGCAGACGGCCGTATTCGCCGTAACGCGCAACCTCATGATCCTGAACGGCACCGTCGCCGCTCTCATCATCGCCTATGCTTACATTCTGGCTTTACCGCTGGGCGATCTCACCGGCCTTGCCCTGACGGCGTTGTTGGCCACCGTGCCGGTGGCGCTGCCGGCGACGTTCACGCTGTCGGCGGCGTTGAGCGCGCAGACCCTTGCCCAACGCGGCGTTCTGCTCACCCGTCTGTCGGCGGCACATGAGGCTGCCGCCATGGATGTCCTGTGTGCGGACAAGACGGGCACGTTGACCCGCAACGAGCTGAAGGTGGTCGAAGTGACGCCGCTTCCCGGGTTTGATCGCGCGCGAGTACTGCAACTCGCGGCGCTCGCGAGTTCCGATGCGGATCAAGATCCGATAGATGCCGCCATTCGAACGGCTGTAAGGTCGGCCGGCGGCGAGGCCGCCGGGCGGCTTGTCCGATTTGTACCCTTCGATCCCGCCAGCAAGATCGCGGAGGCACTCTTTGTCGGCCCCGACGGCACCGAGCGCCGTATCGTCAAGGGCGCATTCGAGATCATTTCGAAAGTCGCGGAAGCGTCGGCCGACGCTCGCCACTTGGTTGATGCACTGGCGGAGCGGGGGCATCGTGTTATCGCGGTCGCCACGGGCACTCCCGACACGCTACGCTTGGCTGGCCTCATCGCGATCAGCGATCCGCCGCGCGAGGATTCCGCGCCGCTCATCGCTGAGCTCAGCGGAATGGGCGTCCGGACCGTGATGGTGACGGGAGACTCCGCGGTGACCGCGGCGGCGATTGCCCGCAAGGTCGGTATCGCCGGTGCCGTTTGTCCGCCGGAGCAATTGTCAGGCGAACTGAGCACGGACCAGTTTGGCGTGTTTGCGCGCGTCGTGCCGGAAGGCAAATACCAACTTGTGAAAGCCCTGCAGCGACATGGCCATGTCGTCGGCATGTGCGGCGACGGCACCAACGACGCGCCGGCTCTTCGCCAGGCGCAGATCGGGATCGCGGTTTCTTCGGCAACAGACGTCGCCAAGGCCGCCGCCGGCATGGTTCTAACCGAGCCCGGGCTCTCAGGCATCGTGTTCGCCGTGCGAGAGGGCCGGGTCGGATTTCAGCGATTGCTGACTTATACCTTAAACATGCTGGTCAAGAAGTCCGAGATAGTTCTCTTCCTTGCGATCGGGTTGGCCATGACCGGTCACGCAGTTCTGACACCCGCACTCATGGTGTTGCTGTTCGTGACAAACGATTTTCTCAGCATGTCGCTGACCACGGACCGCGCAAGTTTTGCTGCCTCGCCCAGCGTTTGGCGCATGCGCAGCATCACACTCGCCGCGGTCGGGCTGGGCGCGTTCAAACTTTGCTTTTCAACGGTGGTTTTGGCGTTGGGAAAATACCGGCTCGGGTTCGACGCCGGACAGTTGCAAACGCTGGCGTTCGTCACGCTGGTATTTGGCAATCAGGCCGCCTTGTACGTGCTCCGGGAGCGGCGCCGGCTTTGGAGCTCATTGCCGGGCACGTGGGTGCTTACAGCATCCGCTGCAGACATCGTCGTGATCTCGATCCTTGCTTTGTCCGGCACCTTGATGGCGCCGGTGTCATGGCGGCTGCTGGTGGCCGTGCTTGTGGCAGCCGGCGGATTTGCGCTGATCTTCGATCAGGTCAAGCGGTTGGTTATTTCGGTATTCAAGGTTTAGTCCGGAGGTCGAGCGGTATGACGACGCAGCCAGCGGAAACAGGCCATTCCCTCAACTCACCTTGGTGGCGATCCCACAGAGCGTGGTGGATCGCCGGCATCGCTGTGTTGCTGGCCATGCTCGTTGTCTTTCTCCTTGAAGGACTCGGAAGACCGACCTTGACACCCTACGGCGCTTTTCTCGATCAGCTCGAGGCTGACAACATTGCCGCAGTGACATTTCGAGGCGTGGAGATCAGCGGACAATTCAGGCATCCAATCGTCGACGCCACCGCTGCGGACGCTACTCTGCGCGATACTTTCGGGAGTCGCGTTCCCGACTTCGGCGATCCGACGCTGATACCGGAGCTGCGCAAGCATCACGTCGCAATCGACGTGTCCGCGGCGTCGCGCTGGACCTCGCTGCTCGCCGGCCTCCCCTGGCCGATGCTGCTGTTTATCGGCGCCGCAGGGGTCGCTGCTTTGGTGCGGTTGGTGCGCGGAGGCAAGGCCCAGTCGCAATCCGCAATGACGGTGCATCCAATGCAGGCCATCTTTGGGTATGTTTCCAAGCTCTTCGCGAAGCCACCGGGGGTGAAGCCAGTCGCGCGCGAACAAGATGAACCGAAGACCCTTCAGGAATAGCCAACGCGGATCCAGGCATAGGTACTCGCTCCGAGTCGTCGCGCGTTCGTCATCGCCCAACCCCGGGTCAACAGGTGCAAATGGGGCTTTTTGCGCTTCCCACTGAGATCCGATCTGGGTCAAAGGGCCCAGCCAACTTGCTCTGCCCCAGGACATTCCATAACCGCTCATTGCGCGAATCGCGACGACCGACCGGCCTCTCTGATCGCGGCGGCAGACCGAGTATCAGCAATATCGGCCTGTGACTGCCCGAAAACTCGCTCATGTCGATCAACTCGCGGCTTCAATCATTACCTTGCAGGCGTGACTTTCGGGATCTTGCGAATGCCCGGTCCGTCGCCATAAATCGTGCAAGCATTGGCACGATCAGTTTTGTGGGCTCACTGACCGGCTGTCCGCTCTGGTGCGCCAGAATTTCGGCATAGGCCAGGAGATCGCGATGCAGGGTCGCTGGCAACTCTACCGCAACCTTCACCGGCTTATCATCCGACAACGCCGCTAGCTTCAGTTTAGCCATTCATTTTACCCCCGGTATGGCTCCAGGATGAGATCGCGCCGCGAAGCGGAAATCCCAGGCGCAAGCTGACGATATCGCGACACTGATCAGTCGCATGCTACTAAAGTCATACACGGTCAGAATGGCGGTGCGCCTCCTGGTGGGATTTGATCACAAGCCTGAGCGGTCTCAAGGTCAACGATAAGGAATCCAGGAGGAGCGCATGAGACGTATTTCCGTAATTTTGGTTGGTACGGTCGCCGCGATTGCGATCTCAGGCGCAGCACAGGCGCAGACGATTATGAAAGCGTCGCACCAGTTTCCCGGCGGCAAAGGCGACGTGCGCGACGATATGGTGCAGTTGATCGCCAAGGAAATGAAGGCCGCCGATGTCGGGGTCGATGTTCAGATCTACCCGGGGGCTTCGCTGTTCAAGCCCAACGACCAGTGGAACGCCATGGTCACCGGTCAGCTCGACATCTCGCTGCTTCCGCTCGACTATGCCAGCGGCAAGGTGCGTGCCTTCAGCGCAACCCTGATGCCCGGCCTGATCCGCAACCAGGATCGCGCAAAACGCATCAACAACTCCCCGTTCATGAAGGACATCCGCGCCGAAATCGAAAAACACGGCGTCATCGTGCTGTCTGACGCCTGGTTTGCCGGCGGCATGGCCTCGAAGAACGGCTGTATCGTTAAACCCGACGACATGAAGGGCCGCAAATTCCGGGCGGCCGGTCCGACCTTCGCCGGCATGTGGGAAGCGGCCGGCGCTAGCATCGTGAGCCCGCCGTCGAACGAAATCTACAACGCTTTCCAGACCGGCGTGGTGAACGGCACCGACACCAGCCTCGGCACCTTCCAGTCAATGCGTCTCTATGAAGTAACGGACTGCCTAACCGCTCCCGGCGACAACGCGCTGTGGTTCATGTACGAGCCGGTGCTGATGTCGAAGAAGAGTTTCGACAGGCTGGACAGGAAGCAGCAGGACGCCGTTCTGGCAGCCGGCAAGAAGGCGCAGACATATTATGAGGGCAAGGCAGACGAGGTGAACAAGGATGCCATCAAGGCATTCGAGAACCACAATGTGAAGGTCGTGACACTGAGCGACGCCGATTATCAGGCATGGCTGGAAGTGGCGAAGAAGAGCTCCTATGCGGAATTTGCCAAGAACGTGCCGAACGGGCAGAAGCTGATCGACGAAGCGCTCGCCGTAAAATAGCGGAAGGGGCCGGCTCCCGGCGGAGCGATCCGCCGGAGCCGAAACAGGCTCTTGCACAAATCGGACAATTTGATGAATGGTTTCGTACGAGTCGTGACCTTCTTGTCGCGGGCCGCCGGCGTGACGAGCGCGGTGCTGATCGGCCTCGCCGTTCTGGTGATCTGCGACATGGTGATCGAGCGCTACATACTCAATCGCACCACGATCTGGCAGATCGACGTCGTGACTTATTGCATCGTCGGTGCGACTTTCATCGGCAGCTCCTATGTCCTGATGACGCGCGGGCACGTCAATGTCGACATCCTGCCGCTGCACGTCCGCCCGCGCATGCGTTACTGGCTTGCGCTGGTGACCAGCCTGATTGCGTTCGCCTTTTGCATGGTGATCTTCGTGCTTTGCACGATTTACTGGTACGAGGCTCTCTCGGAAAACTGGCTGTCCAACACCGTCTGGCGCGCTCGGCTCTGGATTCCCTACCTCTCCATGCCGATCGGGCTGGGCCTTGTGGTCCTGCAATACTTGGTCGAGTTGCTTCTCCTGGTAACGGGACGTTCTCCGCCGTTCGGAATCCCGGAAGACCATGCCGCGGAAGACGTCGCGCGCGCGCATGCGCATGAAGCCGTCGGAGATGCCCGGTGAGCCCGGGCATCGCAGGCTTGATCGTTCTTATCATCACCCTGCTGATGCTGGTGTCTGGCATCCCGGTTGCCTTCGGCCTCGGCGCCGTCGCGTTGGCCTTCCTTGTCGTATTCCAGGGCTTCGATAGCCTCAATGTCGTCGCCGAGACCTACTGGTCGGGGCTCGACGAGTTCACCCTGGTGGCCATTCCGATGTTCGTCATGATGGGCGCGGCGATCGGGTCCTCGCCCGCCGGCAAGGACTTGTATGAAGCGCTCGATCGCTGGCTCTACCGTCTTCCCGGCGGTCTCGCGATTTCCAATATCGGCGCCTGCGCGATCTTTGCGGCGCTGACCGGATCGTCACCCGCCTGCTGCGCCGCTATCGGCAAGATGGGCATTCCGGAGATGCGCCGGCGCGGCTATCCTGACGAGGTCGCGACCGGGTCGATCTGCGCCGGAGGAACGCTCGGCATTCTTATTCCGCCTTCCGTCACCTTCATCCTCTACGGCATAGCCACCGAGACCTCGATCGGCCGGCTGTTCATCGCCGGCGTTGTGCCGGGCCTGATGCTGACCGCGATGTTCATGTTGTGGACGCTGTACAAGATCTGGCGCAGCGGCTTTCGCTCGCATGCCCCCGGCTTTCGCTACAGCTGGAGCGAGAAGTTCACGTCAGTCCCGAAGATCACCCCGTTTCTGATCGTCGTGATCGGCGTCATGTACGCGCTCTATGGCGGCATCGCCACACCGTCGGAGGCGGCCGGAGTCGGCGCCGCACTCTGCCTGATCCTAGCGATTGTGATCTACCGGCTATGGCGGCCGCACCAGATCTGGCACATCCTGCGCGACACCATGCGCGAGTCGGTGATGATCCTGACCATCATCGCGGCCGCGGTGCTGTTCGGCTACATGCTCACCTCGCTCTATCTTACGCAGACGCTGGCGCAGGCAATCGCCGACCTGCACGCCAATAAATGGGTGTTGATGTTCCTGATCAATATCTTCCTGCTGGTCTGCGGCTTCTTCATTCCGCCCGCAGCAATAATTTTGATGACGAGCCCGATCCTGTTGCCGATCATCACCGCGGCGGGCTTCGACCCGGTCTGGTTCGGCGTGATCCTGACCATCAACATGGAGATCGGCCTGATCCATCCGCCGGTCGGCCTCAATATCTACATCGTCAACGCCATCGCCCCGGACGTCCCGCTGGCCAAGGTGATGTGGGGCACGCTGCCCTATGTGGTCTGCATGATGCTCGCCATCGCAATACTCTGCCTGTTCCCCGAGATCGCAACCTGGCTGCCAGACAAGCTCATGGGGGTCAGTCATTAAGCAGCTCTCGCCAGCTCATTCAGGAAGTCCGCGTTCCTTGAGATTTTGTACATGCACCGCACCAGTTTCGCACCAGAAATGACTTCGCCGAACCGCGACAAACGTGATCGATCTCTGACGAAGATGCGGGAAAATCAACGAAACTGAACGTTGTCCTCCCGCTCATAACGGTCTGGTTGCAGGTTCGAAGTCCTGCCGGGCCCACCAAGGAATCAATGGCTTAGTAGGTGTCGCCTCATTACCCCACTGAGCCACAGCACCAGAAACGGCCTGCTTCGTCGCGCGTTGTCCTAGTGCAGTGCCCTGCAAACTAATGTGCCTCGTTCGATCTGACCATGGTCTCAGCCCTTCCATCGCAGAATCGACGGCCTTGTCGCATGAAACCGTTGAACAGGGCTGTGCCCTCTTTCATCGACCGGCCCGCAAACGGTCGATCGTGCGATATTCAACCGTATGTCTGCTAAGTGGCGCAAAGCGGCCATGACGCGCAACTAGCTTCCAGGCCTGCCCTTCGAAAACACCCGGCTGACCAGCACGTCCGAGGCCTCCAGCGACATGATATCGTCAGCGGTCAGCACGGAATTAAGATCGGCGACGAGACGGTTGGCTTGCCGCAGGCGCATACGGTCGAGCGCGTTCCGGATCGAGCGCGCGTTGGAGAACAGCGGCTGGGACCTGCGCAGGCCGATATAGCGGATGAATGCGTCGCGCGCGCCGGCGCTGAATCTGTAGTTCATGTCGCGCAGCATCAGCTCGGCGATATCGAGCAATTCGTCGTCGGAATAATCCGGGAAATCGATATGATGGGCGATGCGGGAGCGAAAGCCCGGATTGCTGGCGAAGAACTTATCCATCCGATCGCCATAGCCCGCGAGGATCACCACCAGGTCCTCACGCCGGGATTCCATCACCTGCATCAGGATCTCGATCGCTTCCTGGCCATAGTCGCGCTCATTGTCCGGCCGATGCAAATAGTAGGCCTCGTCGATGAAGAGCACACCGCCCATCGCCTTCTTCAAGATTTCTTTCGTCTTGGGCGCGGTATGGCCGATATATTGCCCCACCAGTTCATCGCGGGTGACCGAGACGACCTGGCCACGGCGCACGAAGCCAAGCTTGTGCAGAATGCTCGCGATCCGCAGCGCCACCGTGGTCTTGCCGGTGCCGGGATTGCCGGTGAACGACATATGCAATGTCGGCACCTCGGAAGAGAGACTCATGCGCTTGCGGATGCGCTCGATCAGCAACAGCGAGGCGATCTCGCGAATCCGGGTCTTGACCGGTTTCAATCCGATCAACTCGCGGTCGAGCTGCGTCAGGATCTCCTGGATGCCGACGGCCTCGAGTTCCTCTCGGAGATTGACCCTGTCGGTCATCGGCGCGGCATCCAAATCCATCTTCGAAACCTCAACGCGCTTGCTGCCCGGCTTTCATGAAATAAGAAACTCCGCCGCCGCTTTCACAGCGGCGGAGCAGTGCATCCGGCAGGCACGGGAACGACAAAGGGAGCAATCGTCCGCCTCGGGCCGGATGAAGTCACTTAACCGTAGCGCCGGCCCTCGGGACGATCGGCGGAATAGGATTTCGTGGTGTAGCGAATGTTGCGCCCGGCACCTTCATGCCGTTCGAGCCGGAAGCCGGGCTCGTCCTTCGGCCGGTTGACGATGAAGGACAGCCGAAGCAACTCCCAGCCGTGGCTGGAATCGAACGCAGACATGCGGATATAGCGGTCGCCATATGCCTTGCGGCATTCGGCCAGCTCCATCATCACGCCCGCGGCGTCGCGCAGATCGAACATCGGCAGGCCCCACATTTCCCAGAAATTATTGCGGGGGTGCGGGTCGTCGGTGAATTCGATGTTCACCGCCCAGCCCTTCTCCAGACAATACTGGACCTGGCGGGAAATCTGCTCGTCGGTGAGATCAGGCAGGAAGGAGAAACATCCTTGGGTGACGCGCATAACCTTGAGCTCCTTACATCGCGACAGAGGGTGTTGGGATGTAGTCCGGCATGTCGGTCGATTCGTAGTTGAAGGTGACGTTCTTCCAGACTTCCAGTGCCGATTTCAGCGGCGTGCAGGTCTCGGCCGCCTTGGCAAGAATCTCCGGGCCTTCGTGCAGATAGTCGCGGCCCTCGTTGCGGGCGAGGATCATCGCTTCCAGCGCCACACGGTTGGCGGTCGCGCCCGCCTGAATGCCCATGGGGTGGCCGATCGTCCCGCCGCCGAACTGCAGCACCACGTCTTCGCCGAGATGGTCGAGCAGCTGGTGCATCTGGCCGGCGTGAATGCCGCCGGACGCCACCGGCATCAGCCGGTTGAGGCTCGCCCAATGCTGCTCGAAGAACACACCGTGCTCCAGCCGCATCGGATTGTAGTCTTCGCGGCAAATGTCGTAATAGCCGCGCGTGGTCGCCGGATCACCTTCGAGCTTGCCGACCACGGTGCCGGCATGGATGTGGTCTACGCCCGCGAGCCGCATCCATTTCGCGATCACCCGGAACGAGACACCGTGAGCGCGCTGCCGGGTGTAGGTGGAATGCCCTGCCCGATGCAGATGCAGGATCATGTCGTTGCGACGTGCCCATTTCGCCATCGACTGGATCGCGGTGTAGCCGATCACGAGATCGATCATGATGATGACCGAGCCGAGCTCTTTGGCAAATTCGGCACGCTCGTACATGTCTTCCATGGTGCCGGCGGTGACATTGAGATAAGTTCCCTTGATCTCGCCGGATGCGGCTTGCGCCTTGTTGACCGCCTCCATGCAATAGAGGAAGCGCTCGCGCCAATGCATGAACGGCTGCGAGTTGATGTTCTCATCATCCTTGGTGAAGTCGAGCCCGCCCTTCAGCGCCTCATACACCACGCGGCCGTAATTGCGGCCGGACAGGCCGAGCTTTGGCTTCACGGTGGCGCCGAGCAGCGGCCGGCCGAACTTGTCCATGCGTTCGCGCTCGACCACGATGCCGGTCGCCGGACCCTGGAAGGTCTTCACGTAGGCCACCGGCAGCCGCATGTCTTCCAGCCGTAACGCCTTCAGCGGCTTGAAGCCGAACACATTGCCGATGATCGACGCCGACAGGTTGGCGATCGATCCGGGCTCGAACAAATCGAGGTCGTAGGCGATGTAGGCAAAATATTGCCCAGGCGAATTCGGCACGGGTTCGACGCGAAAACATTTGGCGCGGTATTTTTCGGCGGCTGTCAATCGGTCAGTCCACACCACGGTCCAGGTCGCGGTCGAGGATTCGCCCGCTACCGCCGCAGAAGCCTCGATCGGATCAACCCCATCCTGCGGCGTCACCCGGAACAGCGCGATGATGTCGGTATCTTTGGGCTCATAATCGGGCTCCCAATAACCCATCTTCTTGTATTCCATGACGCCGGATTTGTAGCGATCCTTACCGGAGACGGTCATCGAGTGCTGGTTCATGCTGGTCTCCTCGTGTTGCGCGCGGCGGCGAGTCGGGACCGTGGGAGTTAGGAGGTCAAGCGGCGGCATTGGCTATCTCCCCGATGCGTGGATCGAGCGCGCCTGAGCGATAGCGCCTCGCCATTTCGGCCAGTGGAATGACCCTGATCTGCGAGGCGTGACCGGCGGCGCCGAATTGCTCAAAACGCTCGCGGCAGAGATCACGCAGCGCGTCCATCGCGGGTTTCAGGAATTTGCGCGGATCAAATTCGCTTCTCGCCTGCGTTGCGACCTTTCGGAAGGCCGCCGTCATCGCCAGGCGGCAATCGGTGTCGATATTGATCTTGCGGACGCCGTGCTTGATGCCGCGGACAATTTCCTCGACGGGCACGCCCCAGGTCTGCGGCATCTCGCCCCCAAACTGGTTGAACGCGTCCTGCAGCGGCTGCGGCACCGTGGACGAGCCGTGCATCACGAGATGAGTGTTGGGCAGCCGGCGGTGGATTTCCTCGACCACCCGCATGGCCAGGATGTCGCCGTCCGGCTGGCGCGAGAATTTGTAGGCGCCATGCGAGGTGCCCATCGCGATCGCCAGCGCATCGACGCTGGTGGCGCGGACGAAATCGACGGCTTGGTCCGGGTCCGTCAACAGCTGATCGTGACTGACTTCGCCTTCGACGCCATGACCATCCTCCTGCTCGCCGCCGCCGTGTTCCAGCGAACCGAGCACACCCAACTCGCCTTCGACCGAAGCGCCGATCCAGTGCGCCATCTCGACCACGCGGCGGGTGATATCGACGTTATAGTCATAGGACGCCGGAGTCTTGGCGTCGGCTTTCAGGGAACCGTCCATCATGACGGATGTGAAGCCGTATTGGATCGCGGTCGCGCAGGTCGCCTCCTCGTTGCCATGGTCCTGGTGCAAGCAGAGCGGAATCTGCGGATGCATCTCCTCCAGCGCGTCGATGATCTTCGACAGCATGATGTCGTTGGCATAGGAGCGCGCACCGCGCGAGGCCTGGATGATGACCGGGGCGTCGACGGCGGCCGCCGCCTCCATGATCGCCAGGCCCTGCTCCATATTGTTGATGTTGAATGCCGGCACGCCGTAGCCGCGCTCGGCGGCGTGATCCAGCAATTGCCTCAACGTGATTCGCGCCATTGGAGCCTCCGTGCCGTTCGTTGCTTGTGCACCGTCATAGGTGGGTTGCCGCCATCCTCGCTCGCGCGATGCAGCGCAGCGCCGCTTTCGCAACAGCATCCGCGGTGATTCCGAACTCGCGATAGAGCGTCTCCGCCGGAGCGGAGGCCCCGAAGCCGGTCATTCCGACGAATTCGCCGCCGTCAACAAGCCAGCGCGCCCAGTCGCCCTCGACCGCGGCTTCAACGCCGACCCGCGGCACACGGCCGAGAACCGCGGTCCGGTATTCGCGCGATTGCTGGCGAAACAGCTCGAAGCACGGCGCTGAGACCACGGCGGCGTGAACACCACCGTCCGCCAGCAACTGCGCTGCGTGCAGCGCGATCGATACTTCGGAGCCGGTTGCGATCAGCGTGACGTCGCGGCCGTCCTCCGGCTCAATCACGACGTAAGCGCCGAACGCGACCAGATTCTCCCCGCCGCTCACCTCACGGAAGGTGGGCATCGCCTGCCGCGACAGGCACAGCACCGACGGGTTATTTTGCGACCGCAGCGCGCAATCCCAGGCTTCGGCGGTCTCGACGGCGTCGCCCGGCCGAAACACCAGCAAATTGGGAATGGCGCGTAGCGACGCCAGATGTTCGACCGGCTGATGGGTTGGGCCGTCCTCACCCAATCCAATGGAGTCGTGCGTCATCACATGGATGACGCGGACTTTCATCAACGCCGCGAGCCTGATCGCGGGGCGGCTATAGTCGGCAAAGCTGAGAAACGTGCCGCCGTAGGGGATGAAGCCGCCATGCAGCGCTATGCCGTTCATCGCCGCCGCCATGGCGTGCTCGCGAATACCGTAATGGATGTAGCTTCCTTCAAGGGATTCAGCACGCACCGCCTGCTGCGTCCTTGCCCGCGTCAGGTTGGAATGGGTCAAGTCCGCAGAGCCACCGAGCAGATTGGGCAGCACCTCCGCGATGCCGTCGATCACCAGCTGTGACGCCTGCCGGGTGGCGATATTCGGCCGCTCGGCAGCGAAGTGATCGCGCACCCGTGCCATCGCTTCCGCATAGGCGCATGGCAGATTCTTGTTCAGCGCGTCATGAAACGGTGAGCGCGAACCGGAATTGAGGCGCCTGCTCCGTTCGATCCAGCTGCGGCGAGCGGCGTGCCCGCGCGGACCGGCCTTGCGCCATTCAGCGAGGACATGTTCCGGTATCTGGAACGGTTCGTGCGGCCAATTCAGGACCGCGCGGGTCTTTGCGACCTCGTCGGCCCCGAGCGGCGCGCCATGCACCTTCTCGGTGCCCTGGCGGTTCGGCGCGCCGAAACCAATGACGGTTCGGCAGGCAATCAACGACGGCCGGTCACTGTTGCGGGCCCGTTCGATCGCGGCCGCTATTGCTTCGGGATCATGGCCCTCGATCCGACATGCCGACCATCCGGAAGCCTTGAACCGTGCGACCTGGTCGTCCGAGCAGGACAGCGACGTTGCGCCGTCGATCGAGATGCTGTTGTCGTCGAACAGAACGATCAGCCGGTTGAGCCGGAGATGCCCGGCCAGCGAGATCGCTTCGTGGCTGAGGCCCTCCATCAGGCAGCCATCTCCGGCGATCACATAGGTAAAGTGATCGACGCAATCGTCGCCGAAGCGCGCATTCATCAGGCGCTCGGCGAGTGCCATGCCCACGGCGGTCGCAAGGCCCTGCCCGAGCGGTCCGGTGGTCGTCTCGACGCCCGGCGTGTGGCCAACTTCCGGATGTCCCGGCGTCTTCGATCCCCACTGCCGGAACGCCCTGAGTTCGTCCAGCGTCACGCCCTCATAGCCGGTCAGGTACAGAATCGCATACAGCAGCATCGAGCCGTGCCCGGCGGACAGGACGAAGCGATCGCGATCGGGCCAGGCCGGCTCAGCGGGATCGAATTTGAGGAAGCGCGAAAACAGCACGGTCGTGACATCGGCCATGCCCATCGGCATGCCGGGATGGCCCGACTTCGCCTTCTCCACGGCGTCGATGGCGAGAAAGCGGATGGCGTTGGCCATTTCCGCGTGTGAAACACCGGGACAGTTCACCAAGCGAGAGAGAGCGGGAGCGTTCATGTCGTGCGCCTCTTGCGTTCCATCAGTTGCAGGATCAGGGGGGTGAGGATGAGCTGCATTGCCAGATCGAGTTTTGCGCCGTGGATCACGATGGAATTGGCGCGCGACATGAAGCTGTGCGGAATCATCGACAGCAGATAGGGAAAATCGATGCCGCGCGGATTCTTCAGGCGGATCACCACCATCGACTCGTCCGGCGTCGGGATCCACCGCGCGATGAACGGGTTCGACGTATCCACGGTCGGGACGCGCTGGAAGTTGATGTCGGTCTCGGTGAATTGCGGGCAGATGTAGTTCACGTAGTCGGGCATTCGCCGCAGAATGGTGTCGGTCACCGCCTCGGCGGTATAGCCGCGATCGTTGCGATCGCGGTGCAATTTCTGGATCCACTCCAGATTGATCACGGGCACCACGCCGATCTTGAGATCGGCATGCTGCGCGATGTTGACCTTTTCGGTCACCACCGCGCCATGCAGCCCCTCATAGAACAAGAGGTCGGAATTTTCCGGCAGCGGGCCCCATTCGGTGAAGGTGCCCGGCTTGGCGCCGTGCAACTTTGTCTCTTTGTCGTCATGGACGTAGTGGCGCGTGATCGCGGTGCCGGACTCGCCGTAGTCGCGAAACGCCTTTTCCAGCTCCTCGAACAGGTTGGTTTCTGGGCTGAAATGACTGAAATGCCTGTCGCCGCGCTCGGCCACCTCCGCCATTTTGGCGCGCATCTCGCAGCGATTGTAGCGGTGGAAGGCGTCGCCCTCGATATAGGCAGCAGCTACGTTTTCGCGCCGGAAGATATTTTCGAACGTCTTCTTCACCGACGTTGTGCCGGCGCCCGACGAACCCGTGATCGATATGATGGGATGGCGGCGTGACATCGCACTCTTCCCGGTCAGAGAAACAGGCCGCGCCGTGCAAACAGCGGAGCGTCGCTATTGTCGAACATCGGTTCGGTACGTTCGTGGATGGCGGCAATGTCCCGCACGCCGCGCGCAGAGCCCATGATCAGCGGCACCCGCTGGTGCGGCGTTTTCGCCCCCAGTTCAAGGATCCGCCGCCGCCCGGTCGTGGCCGCGCCGCCCGCCCATTCCATCACCAGCGCCATCGGATGGGCTTCGTACAACAGACGGAGCCTGCCCTCACGATAGCCCGGGCGGGCGTCGGCCGGATAAAGGAACACGCCGCCGCGCACCAGGATGCGAAGTGTCTCCGCCACCAGCGAGCCGATCCAGCGCATGTTGAAGTCCGCCTCGCCTCCGCCGTGGGTGCCGGCGAGGCACTCGTCGATATAGGCGCGAACCGGACCGTGCCAGTGCCGGCGATTGGAGGCGTTGATGGCAAATTCCGGCTTGTCGCGCGCGATCTGCACGGCTTGGCGGATCAGGAGAAATTCCCTCTTTCGCCGGTCGAGGATGAAGATATTGACCCGTGCATTGAGCGCGAGAACGAGCGTGGTCTGTGGGCCGTAGACGGTGAAGCCGGCGGCGCACTGCGCCGTGCCGGGTTCGAAGAAGGTCGACAGGATATCGTTGCCCCGAGGGCGGATGGAGAAGATGGTGCCGACCGAGATGTTGTTCGCGAGGTTGGCCGATCCGTCGAGCGGATCAATCGCAACACAGAGGCGCGCCTCCGGGCGGAAGATTTCAGGCAGCGCCGCTTCCTCGGAAAGCACTGCCGCGACCGGGGCACCGCGTAGCGCACGCCGCATCATTTCGTCGGCGACGAGGTCAATGTCCTCCTGCTGATCGCCGTCGGAATTGACGCCGCCATTCTTGCCGGCGATGCCCACGAGCGGCCCATCCGCGATCAGCGCGGCAAGTTCGATGGCCCCGGCGGCAATGGCCTCGATCACCTCGCCCACCGCGGCGCCATAGCGCGTCTGCGACAGAGACCGATCGAGATGTGAACGCAACGTCGCGCGCTCGTCCATGGCCGTCTCCCTGTCCCCTCCTTCGGGGGGTTCTCAAAGCGCGTCGCCGTTCGGCGATGCGCCTCGTCAAGAGAACGCAATTTGCCAAATTAGGGAAATTTTGTTATCTTTGGTTAGAACACAGTTTTTCTTATAAAGGGTTACGGCGATGGCAGGCCGGTTCTTGCGCGAATTGACGATCCGCCAGTTGCGCGCACTGGCCGCGGTTCAGAAAAGCAGATCGGTCACCGCCGCGGCCAAACAGCTCTATCTGACGCAGCCTGCGGTGACGCTGCAGCTTCGCAACCTGCAAGCGCTCGCAGGCCTCCCTTTGATCCAGCGCACCGGTGACGGCATGTTGCTGACCGATGCCGGGCGGGACGTGCTCGCGCTCGCCGACCGCATCGAGGCAGCAATCGCAGATTGCGAAACGTCACTGGAGATGATGGCAGGAAAGACCGCGGGGCGCATATCGATTGGCGCCGTCAGTACCGCAAAATATTTCGTACCGTTCATGATTTCCGGATTTTCGAAGCGGCACCCGAGCGTCGATGTCACGCTCTCCATCGGAAACCGTCAGGAGATCGGTACGGCGTTGCGCGGGTACGATCTGGACTTTGCGATCATGGGCCGCCCGCCGGCCGATATTGACATGAACGTTCACCTGATCGGCGATCACCCCCATGTCATCATCGCACCGACGGCGCATCGCCTGGCACGAAAATCCCGCATCCCGCCGAGCGATCTCGCCAACGAAACCTTCCTGACACGCGAGCCCGGATCCGGAACACGCGGCCTGATGGAGCAATTGTTCGAAAGCGCCGGCATTCGTCCAAAGATCGGCCTAGCGATGAGCAGCAACGAAACCATCAAGCAGGCTGTGATCGCAGGTCTGGGCATTGCCTTTATTTCCGCGCACACGGTCGCAATTGAACTCGACGAACGACGGCTGGTCACCCTCGACGTCGATGGCCTTCCCATCGTCCGGCAGTGGTTCGCGCTCTCCCGCAAGGACAAGGTCCTACTGCCGCCGGCGCAGGCGATGCTCGATTTCCTAAGCGCCAATGGCGCTCGATTTCTCCCGCGCACCCATGGCCGGCTACGTCTCACCCGGCCCTCCGTTCGTGCCAAGCACCGCTGACATAGCGGTCGTTCCGAGTCAGGGCGGATCTCGATCGGCGATCCGGGCAAGATGAACTCGATCGATGAGATCATGCATCCGGAAATGGTCCGTGTCTGGCACGACATCAGCGCCGACGACAGCAGCAAAAGAGCCCCGTGGGTTGAAGCCGCCAAATGGCGGCAAGCGCCTTCACTCGAATGCGGCCATGTATCTGGTTTCGGGCATCTCGGCGCCAAGGCCGCCGACCTGGCCGCCGTGGTGCCAGTGTTGATCGGCACGACGTTCATTGTGGCGACGCCAGCTCTGATTCTTGCGCGAGTATCGGGAGATCCAGTCACTCGACGGATCAGCCGCACCAGCTTCGCACCAGAAACAGCCTGAACGAAACGTGATAACGCGATCAAACCCGAACGAAACGGCAATAAAATCAACAAACCCGATCAATATCCTGGCGCTCATAACGGTCTGGTTGCAGGTTCGAGTGCTGTCCGAATGATAACGAAATCAATGGCGAGGCACGGACTCGCTTAGGGCCCGAGGGACTTTCGCCCCTGAAGACCCCACTGGCAAGCTGCTTTCCTTTGTCTTCGCTGTGGCATCCAATCCTACGATGAGTTCACCGCGGCCGTTCCGCCTTGGCCTCGCCTGAGCATGATGCTCTGGATGATCAATAGTTCCGACATCTGTTCGATCGGCAACGGAACGAGCGCGTTTGCCTCATCCGGCTTCGCAATGGTCTAGGGCAAACCGTGCGCGACGTCGGTGGTAAATTATCCTTGCAGTCGAATCCAGACGAAGCGATCTTACGCCTCGCGCGCGCACTTGCTCGTCAGGCTGCAAGGGAAGATCATGAAAGAGAGCACGCCGACCGAACAAAAAACGAAGAGAGCGGCCATCTACGCCCGCTTCTCGACAGATCTTCAGAATGAACGCTCGATTGAGGATCAGGTCTCCCTCTGCCAAAGTTATGCCGAGCGCGAAGGCCTAAACGTTGTCTGCACCTATGAAGATCGAGCTCGTTCCGGCGGCTCGGTCATGGGACGCGACGGCCTATTGCGGATGTTGGACCAGGCCAGGGAGAGATCCTTTGACGTAGTAGTCGTCGAAGCACTCGATCGCCTCTCGCGCGATATGGAAGATCTTGCGGGCATTCACAAGCGGTTGTCATTTCTTGGTGTTGAAATCCGAGCGGTTCACGAAGGTGTCGTTAATACTGTTCTCGTTGGACTTCGTGGGCTTGTCGGACAGCTTTATCGGGAGGACAACGCTATAAGGTGCGCCGGGGGCGAGCAGGCCGAATTACTCAAGGATTGGCCGGAGGCGGCCTCACTTACGGCTACGCTCCCGTTCCCGGCAAAAGCGGCGAACGAGTCATCGTCAGCGGCGAAGCGGAAGTGATTCGGCGTGTCTTCCGGGAATACGTCGATGGCCGAACACCTCGAGAAATCGCGCACGACTTGAACAAGGAACGAGTGTCGCCCCCACGTGGACGCGCATGGAATGCCTCGACCATGAACGGCACCCGGGATAGGTGTGCTGGAATTCTGCAGAACGAGCTGTATGTGGAGCGCCTCGTCTGGAACAAGGTCCGAATGGTGAAAGACCCCGATACAGGAAAACGCCTGTCACGGCCAAACCCGAAGACCGACTGGCGGATCACCGATGTGCCACATCTTGCAATTGTGAGCGCCGACGTCTTCGAGGCCGCTCAAAAGCGCAGGCAGGAGCGGACCCGGACGCACCCAAGCCAGCAGCGTCGTCCCCGTCGGTTGCTATCTGGACTGCTCCGCTGTGGCGCGTGCGGATCAGGCATGTCGACGAACGGCGAAGACAAGTCGGGGCGCGTTCGCATTCGCTGCTCGGCCGCTAAGGAGAGTGGGACCTGCTCTGATGGCAAAACCTTTTACCTGGACTCAGTCGAGAAGGCAGTCCTCGGTGGACTAAAAGCGGAGATGCGCGCGCCTAAGATTATTGCGGAGTACGTTCGGACATATCTCGAAGAAAGGAAACGGCTCGCGGCTTCGTCAAATGCAAAACGGCAGCGACTGGAACAGCAGCTAGGCCAATTGAACCGCGAAATCGACCGATTGGTTGACGCGATAGCGAAAGGCTACGGAGATCCAGCTGTACTCGGCCCTCGGTCCACTGCGTTAGATGCCGACCGAAAACGCATCTCCGAAGAACTACAAAACGAACCTCCCGTTCCGAAGGCCGTCGCGCTCCATCCGGCGATCCTCAAACGGTATGAGGATCAATTGCAGCAACTCGAAAGGGCTTTGGGACGAGGTGTAAGCGCAGGAGATGCGGAAGCTGCAGAAGCAATTCGGGATCTGGTCGAAACGGTCACTGTGTTTCGAGACGTAACCGGCATGAGCTGGCACGTCTGTGGTGATCAGCGGGCGCGAGCGTAGCGGATCGGCATCCAGTATTGGCGGAGCGCCTCGACGGTCGCTGGAATATCGGCGTGGGCGTTACGCCGGGTCTCGTGGTCGGTTCGTGGTGGTCCGAGCGGTGGACGGCCCTGATCGTCACGACAGTGCAGCAGGATGGGCAGAAGCAGGCGGTGATTGATGTTGTTGGCGTCCAGCAACGGCGTCCACGCCGATATCCTGAGCCGCATGGCGGCGTAGAAACCTTGGCACCAAGGAGACGGATCGATGTCGCCAATGGCTTGGCGGCGATGCATCGGGTTGAACCGCTCAGGCGCGGTCGAGAGGGTGTTGCTGATCTCGTTATGGCGCAGCGCGACGGCCGAGATCGCAGCGAACTCCGGAGTGCCGCCGTGGTTGAAGGCATCGGCCTCGATGGCAAGCAGCGGGCAGATCCAGTCGAGCGGGCTCATCGACGCCGGTCCGGCCACGATCGCGGCGACATAACCGTCGAGCATGGGAAGACTGGTGGCGGCAGGAAGCGGATCGAGACGAGCCTGGAGCCACTGCTCGATCTCCTCGAGCGGCATGGCGGCATCTGCCATCGACGACGATGCTTGATGGCGACGTTTCCTCATGCCGCAGCCTGTGCGGTGCGCTGGTGCGCAGCTTTCCAGTTCCAGGCAAGCAATTCGTGCAGCTGATGGCTCTTGGTCTGTCCGGACACGATGCGCTCCAGCACATCAGTCAGGTAGGCCTGCGGATCGAGCTCATGGAGCTTTGCCGTGTTCACGATCGACGCATGGATCGCCCAGCTTTCGGCGCCGCCTTCGCTGCCGCTGAACAATGAGTTGCGTTTTCCCATGGCAATCGGGCGCATGGAACGCTCGACCGTGTTGCTGTCGACCTCGACGCGACCGTCGCGGAGAAACAGTGTCAGCCCGTCCCAGTGATTGAGCGCATAGTTGATGGCCTCTGCCAGCTTCGACTGGGAGAAGAGCTGGCTGATCATTGTCGTCAGTCGCGCCCCGAGCGCTTCCATCAGTGGCGCGGCCCTGGCGCGACGGACCGCAAGCCGCTGCTCGGCGCTCAAGCCGCGGATCTCTGCTTCGATCGCGTAGACCGCCTGCAGACGCTCGATCACCTCGCGGGCAAACGGCGACTGGGTCGTCTTGAACACCTCGACGAATTTACGTCGGGCATGGGCGAGGCAAAAAGCGAGCTGGATCGCGTCGCCGTGACCGCGGGCGAGGGCCTTGTAGGCAGCATAACCGTCCACCTGCAGAACGCCGGAAAAGCCCGCCAATTGTCCGGCAATCTCCTCCGTGCCGCGACCTTCGGCGAACACGTAGGCCACCGCCGGCGGTGAGGGCCCGCCCCATGGCCGGTCATCCATGGCATGCGCCCAGAACTGGCAGATGCGCGGGCGATGTCGTCCGGGATCAAGCACCGGCATTGGCGTCTCGTCGCAGAACAGCCGCGGCGCGGCCTGGATCGTCCGCAACTGGAGCTCATAGAGACCTTTGAGCCACCAGGCGGCACGCTTGACCCACAAGGCGAGGGTTGCGCGGTCAAGATGGAGGCCTTGACCGGCCAGGATCTGCACTTGCCGGTACAGCGGCAGATACCAGGCGAACTTCGAGACCACCACGTGGCTCACCAGGGCCGTCGAGACCATGCCGTTCTCAATCAGACGCGGTAGCGCCTTCGCCTGGACCACGCCATCGGTGCAGCTGCGGCAGGCGTACTTGGGACGGATCGTCCGTAACACGCGCAGGATCGCCGGGATCACGTCCAGCACCTCGCTGACATCCTCGCCGATCTTGTGAAGCTGGCCCTGGCAGCACGGGCACGCGCTCGCCTCCGGCTGAAGCACCTGCTCGCAGCGCGGCAAATGCCTGGGCAGCGCCCCGATGTTGCGGCGCGCCTTCTTCCGCGGCGGCTGGCCAGGCGGCTTCGCCGAAGGCCCATCGTCGTTGGCTGCCGCAGCCAGCGTAACGTCTGTCGCAAGATCGCCAAGCTCAAGTGCAAGTTAATCGGCCACCAGCGCTGCAAGCCGCTCCGAGCGCTTCCCGAAGATCATCTCCTTGAGCGTCTGTATCGCCACACGCAGCTTCTCGTTCTCGGCGTCAAGCGCGAGCACCATCTCCGTCAAAGCTGCCTGATCAGTTGGGAGAGCATCGGAGCAAATCGCCATGGCCAGACCATATATGCGCGCGCCATTGGCTCCAGCAAAATCTCTCCTCTCAGCCAACAACAGTTGGCTGCTTCACTGGCCTCTGCGAAATACGCGTCCACTCAAGGCCATCAAGTAGCATCGCCAGCTGCGTTGCGCTCAGATACGCCACACCATCACGGATCGGTGGCCAGGTGAAGCGTCCCTCGTGCAGCCACTTCGTCACCAGAACCATACCGCTGCCGTCCCACGCCAGAAGCTTCACTCTGTCCATCCGCTTGCTGCGGAACACGAAGACGTCGCCACAATACGGGTTCGCGCGCAACACCTCGCTTACCAGCGCCGACAGCGTGTGCACTGATTTGCGAAAGTCGACCGGCTGTGTGGCCAGCACCACCTTCAGCTCGGACCGTAACGAAATCACCGCATGCCCCGGAGCGCCGACAGCACCGTCGAAAGCGTCGCCAGCTCCACGCCCGGCTCAACCCGGATGCGCGCCCCGTTCATCTCGATCTCAACCATCCCGCACGCCTTGGTCAGCGCGGCGATCTCCAAAGGCCTTGTCGTCGTCGTCAGACGCTCCGGCTCGCCCGCTTTCCCACCATCGCTCTCGGCACCAATTTGGATCGGTACGAAACTCGGCACATTGCCGGCCACCGCCGCCGAAACCTGGCGCCGCCACACCATCAGCAGCCCGCGCGAAACGCCATTGCGCCGCGCCACCTCGGAGATGTTTGCGCCTTCCTCCAGGCTCTCCGACACGATCCGGGCCTTCTCTCCCCCGTCCAGCGTCGCCGCCGGCGCTCTCCGGTGATCACTTCGACGCGACGGTAAGAGTCATCTTCATGCCTGGCATCAAGCCTGGAATTTGTCATCGCGCACCTCCGCCGATCTCATCAGTCCAGGCTGTATCGCAACTAAGCCCGGGGATCGCGAGGTGGGAGCCTCATGCCGGTTACTTCGAGACCCTGCGCGCCCAGGTGGCGTGGCCGTAGAAATAGAAGGCCGGCTAAATGCGCTGCTCGGCCAGGAAGCCTATCCAAATCGGGTGAAAGGAGTGTGGGGAAAGGTGGTAGCGGGGGAGCGCTACCGCCTTTCCCCACACCAGCCGAACCTGCGATATTGCCTCCAATCTTACGCATAACGCAGGTGACGAGGGCCCCAAACGAGTTCAGCCGTTAGGCCCTGGAGGCGCTTGTCAGATCTAGTCGGCTGACCCTGTCAGCCCAACCGCGACGACGAAAATTACACCGTAGCTTAGACATTTTCGCACGGATGATGCCTTTCGCGACGTCGCGGAATGAATTACCCGCCTGTTTTTTGATGTGAGTCAATGCTTGGTCAGCCTTAGAGCCCAACATGTTTAGCTAGGTCTTGTAAAAAAGCACCGAGAGCGATTGCGGCCATGATGCAAGGTTAGCCGGAACCTCCGCTCGCGATCTTTGTAGCTTAACCGCAAGGCGCGACAAATCCGATGCATGACAGATTGATATGGGAAAATATTTCGACCGCACCGTTTGACCGTGATCTTGAGCTTGCTGTGGTTGAAGGCGGCTCTTTGCATGCGTTGGTATTCGCCTGCCGTCGTACCCTGGATGGCTGGATTAAAGCGCAAACGCGGGATCGTGTTGTCGTGAGTCCTACGCATTGGCGTCTTTGGGCCGCTAACGATTAGGTTTACTTCCGGTCTTGCCTGCCAGCGCAAGGGCCAATTTGGCTTCTTCCTCGGCCAGCAGCCGTTGGATCGTTTGCTTTTTGACCGGGTCTGTTTCGGTCTCCAGCAGCTGCTTGAAATGCTGAATGTTCAGCTCCGCTACCGTTTTATCCATGGTTTATCCTACCATGTGGGAGGCGAGCTTGCGGGACATCGGCAATGGCAACCAGCTCCGAGAGAGCACCCACGCCCACGATTTGCCCTGCGGCCGTCGGCCAGCATCTTGTACAAACCTGCCGTGCCAAGAGTGAGCATGTAAACTGCGGTAGAGGGCTCGCTCTCCGCAAAGACCTTCGACTTCGCATGGAAACTGATCCGGCGAGCCAAATCGGCAAGCTCGCTTAACTCAACTTCGGCAGGGACGTGCTGCTTCCTGCTGCCAAACGGGGCAGATGCGTATCCTTGGAAGCAATAGCTTTCCGCAGCAATCGCAGTCCCCACGGCGAACTCCCAGCTTGGGCGACTTATCCAGCTATGTCCAGTACCCGACATATCGAAATGAGCGAATATTTCCCTGCCGGCAACTGGCAGCATTCTCGCTTTTCGACGCGCTGCAAGGGTCCAGACCGCTTGCGCTGGATCAAGGCAAGGTTCGACCCAGCTTCTAGCATTTTTGGGCTTGGTCACGCAGCTGGTGATGGGACGTAACATGAAAAGCGTCGTTCAATTTCACCTCAATGGCCGCCCAGTCAGCCTCGATACCGACGACGATCGGATGCTGTTGTGGGTTCTTCGCACCGATCTGGCTTTGACCGGCACCAAATACGGATGCGGCGAAGGGATCTGCGGTGCCTGCACCGTGGTGGTCAATGGCCAGGCACGCCGGTCCTGCCTGACGCCGCTGAATCAGGTCGCCGGCTCCGAGGTACTGACCATCGAGGGGCTTGCCAAAGAAGGTCAGTTGCATCCGCTGCAGCAGGCCTTCATTGATCACGGCGCGTTTCAGTGCGGCTATTGCACTTCGGGCATGCTGCTCGACGCCTATGTGCTGCTCCATGGCGATCCGCGACCATCGCGTGACAAGATCGTCAGCCGCATGGAACATAATCTTTGCCGCTGCGGCGCCCATCAGCGAATTGTGAAGGCGATCGAGGACGTTGCCGAAAAGGCGGGGGGCGAGCGATGACCATCGCTGTGCAGCCCAGCCGGCGCGACTTTCTGGGTACGCTCGGGGGCGGCATTGTCATTCTATTCGGACTCGACGCTTTTGCGCCCTCGGCGGCGGCTGAAAGGCCGGGCTATCCCAGTGACGTCAATGCCTATCTCGCAATCGGCGGCAGTGGGCGTGTCACGGTGTTCTCGAGCAAGATCGAGATGGGCCAGGGCGTGATGACGTCGTTGGCGCAGATGGCCGCCGAAGAACTGGGCGTCGATCTGGCTTCGATCGACATGGTGATGGGCGATACGGCGAAGTGCCCTTGGGACGCCGGGACCTTCGGCTCGCTGTCGACGCGGATGTTCGGGCCGGCTTTGCGCGCCGCGGCCGCAAAGGCGCATGCGGTATTGACGACCCTTGCCGCGGCAAAACTGGGTGTTGCGGCCGACCGCGTGATAATCGAGCACGGCATCGCATCGGTCGTGGGCGAACCGGATCGGCGGGTGAGCTTCGCCGAATTGGCCGATGGCGCAAAAATTTCCGAGACCGTGAACCAGGCGGCGGTGCTGCGGTCTGCTGCCGAATTCGCCGTGATGGGGCGCTCGCCCAAGCGGCTGGACGGCATCGAAAAGGTGACGGGATCGGCCAAATACGCCGCCGACATCCGGCTCCCGGATATGCTTTATGCGCGGATTCTGCGCCCGTCGGTTCACGGTGCGGTCCTGAGGCAGGCCGACACCAACGCCGCGGAGAAATTGCCGGGCGTAAAGATCATCAGGCGCGACGACCTGATCGCCGTTGTGCATGCCGACCCGGAAGCGGCGGCTCTTGCGCTCACAAAGATCCAGGCCGACTGGCAGTTGCCGCAAGCCGCCGTGACCCAGGATACCATCTTCCAACATCTCGTCGCGCATGCCGGCACCCAGACGCAGGTCGTTGCCAGAGGCGATCTCGCCACTGCAACGGTTGCGAAAGCATTCGAGAACACATTTGAAAAAGGCTACGTCGCTCACGCCCCTATCGAACCGCACGCCGCGATCGCCGACGTTCGCGTTGACGGCGCGACCGTCTGGGTCTCAACACAGACGCCGTTTCCGACCCGCGATGGCATCGCCGCAGCGCTCAGGCTCGATCCCAAGAGCGTCCGCGTCATCACCCCGTTTGTAGGTGGCGGGTTTGGCGGCAAGAGCGCGAGCGGCCAAGCCGTTGAGGCGGCGCGGCTCTCACAGATCTGCGGCAAACCGGTTCAGGTCGAAAGGACCCGCGCGGAAGAGTTCTTCTACGACACGTTTGACCCGGCCGCGGTGGTAAAGATCAGCTCGGCACTGAATCGGAACGGAAGGATCTCACGTTGGGATTATCAGGTGTTTGCCGCCGGCGAGCGCGGCGCCACCACGTTTTACGACATTCCCAACCTGCGTATCACATCGGCCGGCGGCATGTCCTACGGCGGCGCGCCGCCGGCAAGCGGTCTGCATCCACTCGCGGTGGGGCCTTGGCGCGCGCCCGGCGCCAACATGAACATATTCGCCACCGAATCCCAGATCGACATCATGGCGGCTGCAGCCGGCGTCGATCCGCTGGCCTTTCGTCTCATCCACATTCAGGACACGCGGATGCGCCGGGTATTGCAGGCAGCGGCCGACACTTTTGGCTGGTCATCCGCGGTCGGTCCCAGCGGCAAAGGCCACGGCATCGCACTAAGCAGCGATGCCGGAAGCTTTGTGGCGACGATCGCCGAGGTGAAGGTCGACAGGGCCAGCGGCAGGGTGACGGTGGCGCGGATGGTCTGCGCGCAGGACATGGGGATCATCGTCAATCCGGAAGGCGCGAAGATGCAGATCGAGGGCGGCCTGACCATGGGCCTGGGCTACACCTTGACGGAGGAACTGCGTTTCCATGGCGGAGAAGTTCTCGACCGGAATTTCGGCACCTATCAGCTGCCCCGCTTCAGCGCCATTCCCCGAATCGAGGTGGTCTTGATCCAGAACAACGACCTCACTCCGCAAGGATGCGGCGAGCCTGCGATCACGACCACCGGCGGGGCGATCGCCAACGCGGTATTCGATGCAACGGGCATCAGGATCTTGCGCCTGCCCATGACGCCAAGGCGCGTCGCAGAAGCCATCTCGGCTCAGGCGAGATAGTAAGTGAGACTCCAATGATCACACGACGTCAGGCCAATGCTGGAATTCTCGCCGGTGCGGCGCTTGCGGCGGCACCCGGAGCCGTAGCCGCGCAGGAACTCAAGCCGAAAGACCTGCCGCCACCACGAAGCGAAGGCGGTCAATCATTGACTGCGGCACTCAAATTGAGGCGCTCCACACGCGAATATTCCGAGCGGCCGCTTCCGGCGCAGGTCCTGTCCGACCTATTGTGGGCTGCCTTCGGAGTCAATCGCCCGGCGAATGACGGTCGGACTGTTCCCTATTGGCGTCATGTCATGGTGATCGATGTCTATCTCGCGATGGCCGATGGCGTCTGGCTTTACGAACCGAAGACCCACAAGCTGCAACCACACATGAAAGAAGATCTTCGCGCGCAGACGGGGCTTCAGGATTTTGTCGCAACCGCGCCTCTAAACCTTGTCTATGTCGCTCATGGCGAGCGTATGACGGACGTTACTCCCGAAGAGCGCCGTCTCTACGCCTGCGCCGATGCCTGCTTTATCGGACAGAATGTGTATTTGTTCTGTGCTTCCGAAGGGCTCGCTACCGTGTTTCGGGGGGCGGTCGATCTTCCCAAGCTCGGGCAACACCTCCGACTTCCGGACCAGCAGTTCGTCACCTTCGCGCAAACGGTTGGATATCCCCGCGGCTGATGCCGACTATCGCATTCGCGACTTGAGCTTGATCGCTTCGCTCCGGTAAGCCCAGGATCAAACCGCTTGATGTCGTTGGGATTGGCAGAAGGTGATAAAAGGTCGCGCGGCCTTTGCTCGCTGAGTACGAGCGGCACTCCCCAAAACGGTTTCCAGTAGACAACGTTTCCACGGCGCAAAACACGCTAGCTAGGATGCCGCCGGATGCGACGCCCGGACAACAAGAACCGGGACGGCGCCATGAGTCAGCACTTTGACTGTTTCGCTGCCCAGCATGACCGCAGATACTCCACGCCGGCCGTGCGATGCCATGACGATTAGATCGCATAGCTCTCGCGCCGCCGTGTCGATGATGGCCTGATACGGGTGATCGTGCTCGACATGTACCGTGTCGCAGTTCACGCCTGCGGCGGCAGCGGCCTCCTTCGCAGAGTTGAGATACTTGGCAGCCCGATTTGCCATGTGCTTCGTATATTGTTCTGATGTATCCGTGACCATCTCAGGGTCGACCGCGAACGTGTGGAATGGCGTTGATACAGTGAGGATGGTGACTTTGGCGTTGATCGACCTAGCCAAGGCCATTCCATGCACGATCGCGTTCTGTGACAGCCGCGAACCGTCGGTGGGAATAAGAATATGTCTATACATGGAATTGTCTCCATTCTTGATCTGGTGCAGGCATGCCCGAGCGCCCGAGCACGGCCCTGCGTTAGGGGGAGACAGGGCCGCGCCGGGCTTCGCAAATACGCATATAACGGGGCGGCCCGCTCATGCGTTCAGCAAGCGTCTAACTGCCTAGAGGGCCTTCTTTTCCTTGGCTTCTTCTTCGGCCAGTAGCCTCAAAAGCATGTTGTGCCGTTGCGGATTTTTCGTCGGGCTAGACTCGGCGAGCTGGCGCTGCAAAAGCTCAAGATTTTTCTCATGGAGGAAACTATCCACTGGGGCCTCCTCTTGGGCCGAGACCTTATCCTGCTCCGGGAGTTGCATTGCTGCCTGTGCAATATTGCTCACCCAATAGGTTATTTTCGATCCCGTGACAGACCAGCGTTGATGCCCGTTCAGAAGAGACTTCTTGAGTTCGCGCTACCAGCGTGCCAATGCGCGATCTGCAATTGAGAAGCCGCCTTCGGGCGGCTTCTTCCTCAGAAAGCGTTTGCATCCGGCGGGCGAATATTCCGAGCGAGGAGCGAACGGAGGCTGTACGAAATTGATCACCATAGCGCGCCGGCCGGCCGCCTCATCTACACTTTCGTCAGGATCTAACCTCTTGCGGCCGACATAGCACGGTAGAAAATGCGCTTGGTGATCTCCACGATCGCAAGATAGGCAAATGTTGCGCCGATTAGGAAGACGAAGAACAGTGGTGGCGGCGCCACGAACCCTAACCACTTGCCGACGACGGGGAGAAACGGGAGAACAATTGCGACAGCAATAACACCAAGGGCCATTGCCGCGAGGAACAGATGCGGTCTGCTGAGAAAGAGCGGCCGCCGCGTCCGGATCGCGAAGACCACCAGAACCTGGGTCGTGATCGAACTCGATGAACCAGCCCGTCTGAAACAGCGTCTCGCCAGCGCCGAACAAATACAGCAGAACATAGAATGTAAGAAAATCGAAAACGGAGCTGATTGGCCCAAACACCAGCATGAACCGCTCGATGAACCTGACGTCCCATTTCACGGGACCGGCGATAGCCTCCTCGTCGACCTGATCGAAGGGGATCGCAATCTCCGAGATGTCGTAGAGCAGGTTGTTCAGCAAAATCTGGATCGGGAGCATTGGCAAGAACGGCAAGATCAGCGCCGCGCCGGCCATACTGAACATGTTGCCAAAATTCGAACTTGAGCCCATCAGAACATACTTGGAAACGTTCTGAACCGTGCCGCGCCCGCAGACCACCGCTTCGCGCACGACAGAAAGATCGTGTTCGAGCAGGATCAGATCGGCCGCTGCGCGCGCGACATCGGCGGCGCCATCGACCGATATTCCGACATCGGCCGCGTGCAGCGCCGGAGCATCATTGATACCGTCACCCATGAAACCAACGACGTTGCCGAACCGCTTCAGCGCCAGTAGGATCCGAAGCTTCTGCTGCGGGTTGACGCGGCAGAACAGGTTGACCCGCGGCAACTGCCCGATCAGCGCCTCCTCCGAGAGATTTGTCAGTGCGTCGCCCGTGAGCACTCCGGTGACAGGCACCCCGATCTCGGCGAAGACGTGGCGCGACACGAGTTCGTTGTCGCCCGTCAGCACCTTTACGGAGATGCCGGCGGCGGTCATGGCCTGGATAGTGGCGCCGGCGCTTGCTTTCGGAGGATCCAGAAAAACAGCGAAGCCGGAAAACACAAGGTCGCTCTCATCGCTGATTGCGGCGGTCGCGTGGCTCGCATCGACCACGCGGCTGGCTATACCCAGGGCGCGGAATCCCTGAGCACCGAGTTCATCAAGGGTAGCCTCGAAGGAATGGCGCGTCTCAGGGTCAAGCGGCAGCACCTTGCCATCCGCGTCCTCGTATCGTCCCGACAGCCGCAGCAGGTCCTCCGGCGCACCCTTGACGATCAAACGGCGCTCGGCGCCATGCTCGACCAGAACCGAGACACGGCGTCGCTCGAAATCGAATGGGACTTCGTCGATCTTCTTCCAGCCAGCCATATCGAATGGATGGGCAGAAAGGATTGCTTGATCGAGCGGACTCTTCATCCCGGTTTCGAACTGGCTGTTTATATAGGCATTGGCGAATACGGCCTTGCTCTCGGCGCCCCGCCCGTCAATTGCGCGCATGAGCTTGATTGTGGCTTCCGTCAGCGTTCCGGTCTTGTCGGTGCACAGTACGTTCATTGCACCGAGATCGTGGATTGCGGTCAGGCGCTTCACGATTACCTTGCGCTTGGACAGCTCCAATGCCGACCGCGCAAGCGTGACGGTCACGATCATCGGCAGCAGTTCAGGCGTCAGTCCCACAGCAAGCGCCAGCGCGAACATAAGCGATTCCAGCACCGGTCGGTGAAATGAAATGTTCACCACCAGCACGAAGAGCACCATCAATACTGTAAGGCGCATGATCAGCAGGCCAAAACGACGAATGCCGACCGCAAAATCGGTGGCCGGCGGCTTTTCGGCCAGGCTCGTCGCAAGATGGCCGAGAGCCGACTTCCCGCCTGTTCGGCAAACAACAATGGTTGCGGTGCCGCTGATGACGGAGGTACCGGCGAAGACGGCATTCGACGCGCCAGCGAGGTTTTCTGCACCAGAAGGAGCATCGCTGGCCTGCTTCTCGGCGGGGTACGGCTCTCCGGTCAGGAGCGCCTGATTGATGAAGAGATCTCGGCTTTCGAGCAGCCGCGAGTCTGCCGGCACGAGATCGCCGGCAATCAATTCGACAATATCGCCGGGCACAAGTTGATCGATTGGTATCGAGACGCTGGCGCCGTTGCGCCGTACGGTCGCCTGCACCGCTACCGACCGGCGCAGCGCCTCAACCGCATTTTGAGCGCGGACTTCCTGAACGAAATCAATCGTCATGCTGATCGTGACGATGGTCGCAACGATTACAAAGCTCGCGACGTCCCCAGTCGCCGCCGACAGTCCGCTCGCCACGAGCAGGATGATCACCAGCGGATTGCGGAAGCGGGAAAGAAATTGCAGCCAGAGCGGCGATCGCTTGACAACGGCGGCGTCGTTGGGTCCAAAGGTTTTCAATCTCGACTGGACTTCCGCGGCATCAAGGCCCGCAGCGGTCGTCACGAGCCGTGACAGAAGCCGATCAACCGGCTCCTTCCAGATTTCTTCTGCGCCAGGTTCGTCGATTGCGGGGTTCATTTCGCCAACCCTTAAGAGTTCGCTTCCTTGCGACGACCGGTATCAGAGAATTGTTCCAAAAAGCTTCCCGATCCCGGCGGTGACACCCAGCGCGAGCGCTCCCCAGAACGTTACTCGGATCGTCGCGCGCAGCATATTTGCGCCGCCTGCTTTTGCGCCAATAGCTCCCAACAGAGCCAGGAAGCCCAATGACGCGGCAGAGACGATCGGGACAAGCACGTTGGCGGGAGAGACCACGACCATCAGCAATGGCATGGCCGCACCCACGGAGAACATTACGGCGGATGTGAGCGCTGCCTGCACCGGACGCGCCGTGGTGATCTCGGAGATGCCAAGCTCATCGCGCGCGTGAGCGGTGAGCGGATCTTTTGCCATTAGTTGCCGGGCGACCTGCTGCGCAGTTGTCCGATCGACGCCACGTTTGACGTAGATTTCAGCAAGTTCTTCATGCTCGGCTTGCGGATCTTCGCTCAATTCCCGGCGTTCGCGCGCGAGGTCCGCTTTCTCCGTGTCGGACTGTGAACTCACGGAGACATATTCACCGGCAGCCATGGACATCGCTCCGGCGACCAATCCCGCCACGCCTGCTATCAATATATCATTTTGCCTGGCGGCCGACGCGGCAACGCCGACGATCAAGCTCGCGGTCGAGATAATTCCGTCGTTGGCTCCCAGCACCGCCGCCCTCAGCCATCCGATGCGGCCGACGAGATGTTTTTCCGGACCATGGCGAAGACGGCTAATTGCTTGCTCCTGTCGATGCATCACGCCTCATGCTGGCTCCGTGCTGCATCGGCGCCAACTCGATCGCTCCGAGATCAGGCCCAAGGGATTGGAAGACACGGCCCGGGAAGCCTAGTAAGGCCGATAATAGCGGCGACCATAATATGGCCCGCCGCCGTAATAATAAGGTCCGCCACCGTAATAATATGGCCCGCCACCGTAATAGCCGGGCCCATAGCCGTAACTGTTGTAGTAGTCATAGCGCTGTTGCTGGGCGGCGATCGCGCCCAAGGTTCCAATCGCCATTCCGAAGAAGGCGAGCCCTGCAGCGCTGCCTCCACGCCGGTAGTATCGGCGACGGTGGATCGAGCTGAAATCCGTGGCATCGCTCAACGCCGTGGTGGCCGAGACGCCCTTTGAGGCGGGGGCCACCGGACCGGCGATGGCCGGCAGCGGCTCACTCATCGTGACGACCAGCACGGCAATCGTCGCCATCACGACGCTGCGGCCAGTCGAGGAAAGCAAGCCCTTGCGCATAAGCATTTTCGTCTCCTTCATCCTTACCGTTCCGCGATCATTCAGTGAAACAGCACAGTGAACCGCGCGCCCTGGCCGTCGTCGCCTCGACCGAACCGCAACTCCCCGCCGATCTGCCTCGCAAACGCTTGGATAATCCTCATCCCCAGTCCTTTGCTGGCTTTGGGGTCGAACCCTTCCGGCAAAGCCGGGCCGTCGTTGGAAACCGAAAGCGCGTACCCGCATTCCGGGTTTCGCTGCAGGCCGATGGCGATCCGGCCTTTGCCGTATTTTGCCGCATTGGCAATCAACTCACTGACGATGAAACCGAGTGGGATCGCGGTAGCGGCCGGCAGATTGAGTTCAATGCCCTCGACGAGGACCTGCTCCGGGCGCTCATCCGAAGACAGCATCGCAGAGAAGTCGCGGCCGAAGTCCTCAAGGCATTTTTTGAAATCAATCGCCTGCACGCCGTCGTAGGAATTAAGGCGATGGTGAATTCGCGCAATCATTGAAACCCGATTGGCAGCGACGGCCAATTGCGCGGCCGCTTCCGCGTTTGTCGATGCCCGACTCTGCAACGAAAGCAGGCTGATGGTCACTTGCAAGTCGTTCAACAACCGATGATCGGACTCTTTCTTCAATAGCTCTTGTCTCTGGATCAACTCGTCTTTTTGACGAACGAGCGCCTCGCTTTGCGCGAGAGCGTTTCGTAATTGAATTTCCACGAGCCTCGGCCCCAAAACGGGCAGGCATTGATCCGGGTTCTGAAAAATCACGCCCGGGGGAGAGCCCGAATGTCGCAACGGACGTTGATCAATCATGGTCTTGACTCCCCTCGCGCGCCTAACGCCTGAACGAAACCTAGGCCCCGAGAGCAAGATCAGGTTGACGCAGATCAACTATGTCCGTTACCCGACATAATATTTTTGAAACGCAAATTATGGCCGCTCGGACCAATCATGAGATGGAGCGAACTTTGAAGAAGGCCGCGCAGGATGATTTCGACCCCCAGGCCTTCCTCGCGAAGGTCGGCGAGGGAAGGACTGTGTCGGCATTCCGCAAGAATGACACCGTCTTCTCGCAGGGAGACGCGGCGGAAGGTCTTCTACGTCCAGAAAGGCAGGGTCAAAGTTGCTGTGATGTCCGAGCAAGGCAAGGAGGCGATCGTCGGCATTTTCGAGCCCGGGCAGTTCTTCGGCGAAGGGTGTCTGAACGGCAATCCGCTGCGGATTTCCACGACCACGGCGCTGGAGGAGTGCGTGATCACCGCCATTACGAAGACCGCCATGCTTGCGGCCCTTCGCAGCGAGCGGAAATTCTCAGAGCTCTTCATATCGTATCTGTTGAAGCGGAACAGCCGGATTGAAGAGGATCTCACTGATCAACTCTTCAACTCGAGCGAGAAGCGGCTGGCGCGGCTCCTGCTGTTATTGGCGAACTTTGCAAGGAAGGCAGCCTGCAACCGATCAAGGTTCATGTCAGCCAGGCAACATTGGCGGACATGATCGGCACGACCCGGTCACGCGTCAGCTTCTTCATGAACAAATTTCGAAAGCTGGGGTTCATCAGTTACAATGGCGAGATTGAGGTACACAATTCACTGTTGAATGCAGTCCTGCATGACAAGCCACAAATTCAGCGAGATTAGGGCGTCGGCCGACTTCAGGCGGCCGGCCGGCGCCGAATACTTTGCCACCTCTGGTTCCCGCTTGGTGGTCAATATTGCTCGGTCAGGAATATTTAACGAATTGCAATCTGCGCGGGTAGATCTCCGTTCGCATAGTTTTATCGTTCCGCGCCTTCAGCGGAGCATGGCACCACGAAATTGAGCCCGAAACACAAGGGGTTCTTGGCATCGACGCGCTGGTCAGCGCTGACTTTCCATTACCCGGCCATTCGCCAAACGAACAGCACCACAGCAGCACCGACCGCGGCGGCGATGACCGACGTCACCAGCCCGTCCCCGAGCGCCAGCATGGCGATGTGATAACCGATGAAGGCGCCGGCAACGCCCACGAGCGCACTGGTGATGATGCTGCGGGTCGATCCGGAGAACTGCCGGGCGAGCCAGGACGGCCCAGCCAGCCGGTCGAAGAGAATGCCGGCGACGATGCCGACTACCAGAACCAGAAGAAACGTCACGACCGGGTCGGTAGCACGCATGGATCGGATCCTCCACATGGAAACAGAATATCGAACGTCGACAGCTTGGTCGCGCGAGAGAGCAAAGGCAAGTACGTCTGGCGACCATACGAGACGCCTGCGCCATGCGATCGAAAAAATTTTCGGATTGGCCGCTGTCCTTCACGTCTATGCGTTGATCCAAGTCAACGACGACCATCGGTTTACGCCACAGCCTGCATTTCTCCCATTCAGGGCGGACCATTGGAGGATATGATTATGGACAAGGATCGGGTCGTCGGATCGGCGAAGCAAATCAAGGGCGCAGTCAAGCAGGTGGTCGGTAAGGCGCTCGGCGACGCCAAGCTTGAGACGGAAGGCAACGCTGACAAAATTGAGGGGCAGGTTCAGAACGCTATCGGCGGCGTCAAGGATACGCTCAAAGGAAAATAGGCCAAGTACGAAGCTATTCCTCTCGTGAGCCGTCGTGATCGCCGTGGCTGTCAGGCGTCCCCATTCCGATCGTCACTCTTCTCGCCCTCTAGTGGTGTTAGTCGGGGCGTTGCTGTTCATTTTATTGAAGCCGGCGTACGCGCCTGAAGGAAAGCCGGACCAATGCGGTCTTGCATCGGTTTATTCAACCCTGAGCGAAGAGACGGCGAGCGGACAAGACACCAGCGTAAACGATCGAACTGCTGCGCATCGGTCACTCCCATTCGCGACACTGATCCGCGTCGACAATCAAGAAAACGGCCGTTCGGCAGTGGTGCGGATCACGGATCGTGGCCCTTTCGTCAGTGGAAGAATAATCGATGTATCGCAGATTGCCGCGCATGAGCTCGGCTTCTCTGATCTGACGAAGGTTTGTCTCAGGATCCTGTCAATTCCGGAAAATCGACCAGGCAGTGAATAATGATTGTCACGACGGATGCGCTGTTCAGGATCGACGGTCGGCGGTGACACCGGACTCGTATCATGATCGAACAGTCCGCAACCAGTCTTCGAGCCGCTCGAGCCAATGCGGCGGTGGAGGCGGCGCCGAGGGCGCCTTGAGCTTGAGGCGGTCACCGTCACGTCCATGAACGAGCTGAAGCGTTGACGTGTGGTAGGCAGCTAGTACCCACTTTCCATAAAGCGTGAGTCGTGATTCAACATCGGGATGATACCCGAAGCAAGAGAAGTCCACCTTTCGAAGAAAGATCGCAAGGTGCTGGAGGCGTGTTGCCGCTCACCGGTGACATTGCAGCGTGATTTGAAGCGGGCACGGATCGTTCTATTGGCGGCGGCCGGGCGTAGCACCCGGTCGATAGCTAAGGAAGTTGGGGTGCAGCCGCGCATTGTCAGCCTTTGGCGGCATCGCTATGCCGACCATGGCCTTGAAGGGCTGCAAGACAAGCCGCGGCCTGGCAAGCAGCCGATCTATACGAAGGCCACCGACAAGCGGATTCTGAAGCTGCTGGACAAACCGCCGCCGGAAGGGTTCGCACGCTGGACCGGGCCTCTGCTGGCCGGGGCGCTGGGCGATGTTGACGTCCAATATGTCTGGCGGTTCCTTCGCAGCCACAAGATTGACCTTGCAGTTCGCAAGTCCTGGTGTGAGAGCAACGACCCGAACTTCACGGCCAAAGCCGCCGATGTTGTTGGCCTCTATGTCGCCCCGCCCGAGAAGGCCATTGTGCTATGCGTGGACGAAAAGCCTTCGATCCAGGCTTTGGAGCGAGCGCAGGGCTATCTGAAGCTGCCCAATGGCCGCGCCTTGACCGGCCAGAGCCACGACTACAAGCGGCATGGCACGACAACGCTGTTTGCGGCGCTTGAAGTCGCCACCGGAAAGATCATCGCAACTCATTCAAAACGGCGGCGCCGTGTCGAGTTCCTCGACTTCATGGTCAGCCTCGCCTCGGCCTTTCCGGACCGCCAGCTTCACGTCATCCTCGACAACCTCAACACCCACAAGAAAAACGAGCACTGGCTCAATGCCCACCCCAATGTGAAATTTCATTTCACGCCGACGAGCGCGTCCTGGCTCAATCAGGTCGAGGTATGGTTCTCGATCTTGCAGGGGCAGTCGCTCAGCGGCGCTTCCTTCACAAGCCTCAAGCAGCTTCAGGAGCATATCGATGCCTACATCAACGCTGATAACGACAAGGCTGAGCCCTTCGTCTGGACCAAGAAAAAAGTCCGTCAACGCCGATTTAAAGGCCGCCGTATCACTCAGCTATGATTCCGGGTACTAGCTGCGGACGGTGACCAATGCTCAACACGGTCATACGCTCGCTCCTGTTTCGTCCGTTGGATCACCGGATTGGCCAGCGGACCCGGGCGATCTGGATTTTGACTGCCGCAATGATTTGCCGCGGCAGCATGGCAGTTATGCTACCATAGCAAAGCTTGGTTCAGGAAGAAGCCGCACCACCGTCACCACAGCATTGCCTGCAAGCGCATTGATCGATCGGGGACATGTCGGAAATAACAAAAAAGTCCGGGCGGATCGCATTGTGATCACGGGTGAGAATATCCGCTTCCCGCCAAAGGCAGCTCTGGCTCTGAGCATTGCGTTCAACGAGCTTGCGACCAACGCCGTGAAATACGGTGCGTTGTCCAACGCGGCCGGATCAATTCTGATCGGGTGGACAATGGAGACGGCACCCGCTGGAAAACGCCTTCTCCTGAGCTGGAAGGAGAAGGATGGCCCGCCGGTCAAGGCGCCGGCACACAAGGGATTTGGATCGCGGGTGATCGAGCGTGGTCTGGCCCATGAGCTGGATGGCACGGTGCACCTGGACTACCGGGCGGACGGCCTTGTCTGCACGATGGACATTCCCCTACCATGAGGTACTCGTAGTGGATAATTTGCTTTCCGGTCGGCGAGTCCTCGTTGTCGAGGATGAAATGCTGGTTCTTATCATGATTGAAGACATGCTTGCCGACCTCGGATCCAAGTCGGTGACCTCTGCCGCGACGGTCGAAAAGGCGCTCGCCTTGATTAGTGCGCAAGTCTTCGACGTTGCCCTGCTGGATTTGAACCTGAATGGCAATGACAGCCACCCTGTAGCGGAAGCGCTCTCCGCGCGAGGCGTGCCGTTTATCTATTCGACCGGCAACACCGGCCAGGGTTTGCGAGACGGCTACTCCGATCGGCCCGTGCTGAAAAAGCCATTTTAAATATGAAGAACTCGCCGCGATACTTGCCCGCCTCAAGCTCGCACCGATCGAGCGGTAATGCCGTTTATGGATCGGGGGTGGCGTCACTCTGTGGCAGGCCGCCTTGGCGGCCTCTTTTATTCAAGCCACTCGCGCAATGTCACCCTGATCCGACATGCCAACTGGCAGATCAGAGCCGGCCCAAAAGGAGCAGGACGACGAGAATGACCAGGATGATACCGATGACACCCATGCCACCGTGGCCGAAGCCGTAGCCGTAGCCGCCGAAGCGGCCACTGAAACCGCCAAGCAGGAAGATGATGAGGATTATGATGAGTATAAGTCCGAGCGACATGATCTGACTCCCTTGGTGAGCGCAAAGGCTCAGTGATCGTTTGGGTCTTTAGTTCAATCTTTCGGGGTGTGAGTGGGCGGCGGCGAGACAGTCAGTTACGGGCATGGATGCCGAAACCCGTCGTAACCGACATACGTGCCGGAATACGGGTCATAGGACCTGAAGCGTTGCGCGCAATAGGAAACGGCGTCGCCACCAACATAGGGAGCTGGAGCGACGTAGACCGGACCGTAATAGCCAGGACCGTAGCCGTAACCGTAACCGTAACCATAGGGCTGCGTTGCCCCAACAATCGCCCCACCGATGAGCGCGCCAGCGATCCCGAGACCAACGGCGGCGCCACCATATCCACCGCCACGCCAGCCGCGGCGGTATTGCACGGTCTCTGTCGCTGGCGCCACGGCGTTTTTCAGCATCAGCGGCGGTGCAACTGGCGCCGCATTGGCGGGTACGGCGAGCCACGGCGTCGCGGCGACCACTAGCGCGGCAATCAAGTTTCTCGACAATGTGTTCATCGCAAAACCCCCATACACTTTCTGTCAGCGCATTCATTGCTCAGTTCGTAATTAAAGATGCACTCAAAACGGCGGAATCGTTTTGATCCAGGTCAAGCTTATGTCGGATAACGGACATTGTCTCGCTACCAGCGGCGGCGTTAGTGCGGTCACAACTCCGCAGGCGCTCCGGTCGCCCGACATCCAATTGGAAGTGGCCTCAAAAGCCCAGGTGGCTCAAGCAAGCGGTGTGACCACGAAAAGGCGCGACGCCAAAAGCAATTGCTCACGCTGCAAGCTGCGCAGCGAGCGTGATTACCACGATCGATCGAGCTCAATGACAAGCCGGCACGACCGGTGGCAGGGGCACGTCAGTTTTGCTTCTCATTTACGATTTGCGCTAACAGCTTGCGTACTCGTTCATCGTGAAATGCCATTCCGAAAAGAGCCAGAACGACCTGACCGGGCGGAAGTTCCTCGTCGCCCTTTGCCTGCCGGATGAACATTTCCATCTCACCATTTTCGCGAACGACGATAGCCGCGTCGTTGGAACGGAGATCAATGCGAGTTGGCCGTTTTAGCCCGAACATTCTCAACCCCTGTTTCCGCTTTCCGCCAGATGGCACAATTTCCAATTCGCGGAAAGAATACCAGAGTTCGGGTGCAGTCCAAGACATCGGGCAACGCGGTTCCAAAATTGATTGCGGCTCTCTCAGGCGCCATTTGGCACGCTAAGGCATCGACGCGAACTCGCGCGACGGTCAAATCTCAACCCTGTTCAGACGTCGGCCGGACCGCTTGACGCAGCTCCATCAGTGTCCTGCGCATGCCGTAAAGCTGATCGACCAAATTCAAAATCACTCCCACTCCTTCGTCGTTCACGCCAAAGTCCACCTGGAGTTCGCGGATCAGCCGCGCTCGGGCTATATCGATTTCGGAGAAGTTCAGATCGAGGGACGAACGACTGGGTATCAGCCACTCCGCCTCGATCCAGGCATCCAATGTTTCATGCCCCATGCCGGCGAGCGAAAGAAATTCCTGTTTGCTGAGCTTCATGGCGTCACCTCCTCACGGGGGTTGTACGTCTTTCCGCTTTCCCAACTCGAGACGAATGCTTCAAGCTCTGGGTTCGGCTCTTTGGGAAGCATGACTTTCAATTTGACGAATTGATCGCCATAACCACCGGCATGCCTGGGGGCGCCCTTGCCCCTCAGACGCAATGTGGTGCCGGTATTTGACCCTTTCGGTACAGCCATTGTTACCGCACCTGTTGGAGTAGGAACCTTGATTCGGGCACCGAGAACGGCTTCCGTGAGGGTAACCGGCAATTCCAGATAGACGTCATCGCCCTGGCGCGTGAAGAAACGATCGGGCTTGATTTCGACTTCAATGAGAGCATCCCCGAAGCCGCCCTTACCCGATCCGGGCGCACCCTTGCCGCGCAATCGCAGAACTTGACCTTCGGTGATGCCGGGCGGGATGGCTACATCAAGCGTGCTGCCGTCGGACAATGTCAGTCGCTTGTTCGCGCCGGCAATTGACTCAATAAATTCAATTGGGAGCTTGAACTCGAGGTCATGCCCGCGCCGATTTGCTTGCGCCCGGGCGCTTCGTCTCAAAAGTTCAGCGAAGGCGTCTTCCAACTCCATGAAATCCGCGAAACCGGAATTGTCCGTATAAGGATGATCCTGTTCCGAGGACGCGTAATCCCGGTAGTAATTCTGCCTAGGCCGTTCGGCTCCCGCGGCATCAATCTCGCCATTATCAAATTTCTTGCGCTTTTCAGCGTCGCCTACCAGATCATAGGCACCGGCTACTACCTTGAATTTCTCTTCGGCTTCTGGATTGCCAGGATTCAGGTCGGGATGCAGCTTTTTTGCAAGCTTGCGATAGGCTTTTTGAATATCATCTGCTGAAGCCGTAGGAGCGACGCCCAGAATTTCGTATGGATCTTTCAATGCCGGCTCCGCGTCACCAAACCCAACGACGTGACCTTTTGCAACTCCAGGAGCTGCCTCCGCCTCGCCAAGGCTGACCAAGCGAGCGCAATTCACTTCTCTAGGTTACGCCAATTTCACTCATAAGGTCGGTGACCTGAATGTGCAATGGGCCGCTCCTCTTGTTTAGTCCGCCGGAGCTGATGAGCGCCTTCAGTGAATATCGCGCCTCTGCCCCAATACACTGTCATGCCCCAAGGCGCTCTCGATGGATCTCTTCAATGTATGAACCGCATCGTGAATGGCCTGTTCCATCGTCGTTGCGTGCTGCGTGACGGTGATCGGCTCGCGACCATCAAGTCGGGCTTCCATCATGCAGCATTTGTCATCATGGCCTCTCTTGTTGCTGATCGCGTCGCTAAGGTGCACGTCCACTCGTCTGATGCGGTCGCCGAAAACGCTCCAGAGCGCTTTGCACGACGCCTTTTAGATGATCGGTCAACTTCTCACCGCCTTCGATGTTGCTATCCGTTCTTGTCTCGATCAACATCATAATCTCCCGTCAGTTGCTGCCTGTGACCGGCGTCAATGGTTAGTTGCCGTTACCTTGGCTCTTGTGAACCTCTGCGTCCCGCGCTCCAAACTTCTGAATAGTGGCCCGGACTTCAGTTTGCCGTAGACTCCGTTCTGGGGTCACGCAAGGCGCGCTCGCGTAGCATTCCGGAAGCAAATAATTCACGTCCGCGGAAATTCGGGTTGATCTGCGTCAACGCTTGTGAGCCACTACCTCACTTTGCGCGCGCCAATGCCGATCAAGTTTGGAGCCTTTCTTTGCCGCCGGGACCACTGACCAAAACGTGGGTTCTTGTTCCGACTTCGGTCGTGTTGCAACGGCTGCATGATGAAGTTCCGACTGACCACTTCACTCTGGGCTGGCTGATGCACAGTCTGGACAAGCGTTCCTTCGGAATCATCATGCTCCTGCTCGCTTTGGTCGCAATCGTACCGGGGCTCTCGATCGTAGCCGGCCTGCTGCTCATGATTCCAGCGTTCCAGATGATCGCGGGCAAGCCCGCCCCGGTCTTCCCGCGCCGCATCGCCGCTCATTCCCTGCCGACAAGACGCCTCGCGGCTGTGGTGCAGCGATCCGTGCCGGTGCTCAGATATCTTGAGAAGGTGATTCATCCGCGCTGGCACGCCCATTTCGAGGCAGCAAAGCGCTTGGTCGGCGCCGTCGTCGCACTCCTGAGCGCGACCTTGGTGTTCATTCCGATCCCCTTAAGCAACATGGTCCCCGCCTTGATAATCGCGCTGATCTCGCTTGCTTATCTCGAAGAGGATGGGGTCCTGCTATCAATCAGCTTGTTGGCCGCCGCGATTGTGCTGACGGTCACGGCGCTGGCGGTCTGGGAGATGCTCGTCGGTGCAAAGTGGATCATCGATCTCTGGTATTGACATAGCAAGCGCCATGATCGACGGCGGGTGACCGTCTCCCGAAAATGCCGCCACGCCCATTTTGGTTTTGGGAAGAGCACCGACGGCCTATAGGGCTGTTATTCGGCGAGGCCAAGATGATGCACGAGATTGAAATCGATAACCCGGCCGCTGCTGAGCCTTTTGTCCCCTGGCGCTCGCCCAAGCGGGTACTTCCCCGGATTTCACTCCTGGCCGGAGCTTCGCGCTTCGAGATAAGCGGCGCATCGTCATGAGCCGCTATAGCCAATTTATTCCTGCCAGCGGCAGCACCCTTTGCAGGATCGCCGCCACACAGATCAGCACCACAAGCAGTTTGAGAAGATTTGCGAAGCGCGCCTCGTTAACAAACTTGTCAATAGCCCAAAAGCAGATTGCACCAATGACGCAAATGATCAAACCCCGATCAAAACCGAAAGCATAGCAAGCTCCTGCTGTTCAAATTGCCGTAGTCACCCAAGTTGACCACATTCATGACGTCGCGGTCTTGGGGCATGATCCCGTAGGGTCATCCGATCATTGCATCGAAAAACGTGAACGACAAAATCCGGAGACCAGAACTGGCTTATTGGTTCGGGTCTCCGGGTTCTTGCGAACGACCGTGCAGGACTAAGCGGCCTTGCTCGGTGTGGCGGGCTGGTTCGATGCAGGGCTGGGGCTTGGCGGAGTACCCGTCTTGATGTTGATTGTCTTGGTGGTCTTCACGGCTTTAGCGGGCTTCTTGATCGTGAGATGCAGCACACCCTTGTCGAAATGGGCTTCGACGGCTCCGTCTTCCGGCTCGAAAGGTAACAACATGGATCGATAGAATGAGCCGTAGCTCCTCTCCTCGACATGCCAGTTCTTCTCTTCTTTCGTGCTCTCCATCCTTTTCTCGCCCGAAATGACCAGCTGGTTGTCGTCAAGGCTGACGTTGATATCTTTCTCGTCCACGCCAGGAAGTTCGGCTGTCACTTCGAAGGCGTCATTTGTTTCGGCTACACTGACCGCCGGCGCGCCAGCCCCAATGCCGGCAGAAGACGGCTTTTGATCGAAAGCGCGAAACGCGTTTTCCATTTCACGCCGCATCACTCGGTACGGGTCCAACTCCTGGCTCACGGTCCACAATCTCGGAAGGCTCATCTGTTTCTCTCCACAGGTTAGAAGATATACCGAAAAGTATTCTGTTCTTGTCGTCCCTGACGGACTTGATCCAGCTCAAAACGGTCGAATTATTTCGAGGCCGGAAGAACCGGCGTGACGCCTTGTAGCGATTGCACTTCCGTCATGGCTCGCAAAAGCGAAATTAGCGCCTATGTAAAATGCACGATGCAAGTAAGAGTTCGTCAGCGAGGTTGACCTAATGAGCGTTCTGTATCCCTTGAGCTTCCATCGCCGCGTTGAACGGCAGTGGGCCGAATGCATCAATTCGCTAAGACGGATCCGCGGCCAAATCGTTGCGGCGACCGTGACATTGCAACGCGCATTCAACAATGACGGCTCACTGATTCCAGTCCCGGTCAGAATAGTCGTGGACCAACGACGACGTGATCAGTGTCGATCACATGATTGATTTTCCGAACCATAGTCGTTCATATGACCGAACGCGGCGCGCCGTACGATTTTGGGGACACGATAGCGCTATGGAGGCATCATTCTTCATAGAAGAAGGTGCACTGAGGCGAATTCAACCGGATGCTCGCCCCGATGAGTTGGGTTATCTGAAAGCGTTCGATTCCAACCGTGATTTGATATGTGCCGCCGCGGCCAGGGTCTATGTTCGCGGAAGCAGAGGCTCCTATGATCTGGTTGCCGCCAATTTTTGAAACAATTGCATGCGGTTGAGTGCATTAGAGTGCTCGCCAAGACAGGGGCGTCATGCCTCAGTACGCCAACTCCATCTCAAATGGCGGGTTGAAAACGGTGCCGGTACCTGACGATTTAAGGGAAATTAGCTCGCGCTCGATGGGGCGCAAGTGAGAATTTTCGGCGGAGACGTTCCGGTTAAAGCGCGCATCTGCACGATGTGCGCTTCTATTTGCGAATGGATGGTGTGCCTTTATTCATACCGTAGCGCCTCGATCGGATCGAGGTTGGCGGCCTTCCGCGCCGGATAATAGCCGAAGAAGATGCCGACGGCGGCAGAAAACAGAAACCCGCCAGCGACGGCTGTTATCGAGATCGGAGTAGCCCAGCCGGCGACGATCGAGATCATCTCGGAAAATGCGATCCCCATGATAATCCCGCAGATTCCGCCGGTGACACTCAGAATCACCGACTCGGCAAGAAACTGCAAAAGAACGTGCGTCCTTCGGGCGCCGATCGCCATGCGCAGGCCAATTTCCCGCGTTCGCTCGGTTACCGACACGAGCAATATGTTCATGATGCCGATACCGCCCACGATCAGCGATATCGACGCGACCGCCGCGAGCAGGAGCGCCATGATACGGCTGCTGCTCTCGGCCGTCTCCGCGATCTGGCTAAGGTTACGAACGGAGAAATCATTGATTTCGCCAGGGCGGATATGGTGCCGGCGCATCAGAATATCCGTAACCTGACCGACTACCGGTTGAACCTGGCTGGCATCGGTTGCCTGGACATAAATCTGGTTCACGTATCCCATCAGTCGCTGCTGAAGGTTGTAGGGATTGGGCGGCAACGGATAGGCCCAGTTGAGAGGAACCTGCTGCTGGCTCGGCGCCGCCACGCCAAGAACCTTGCGCTGGGCGGTCGTGAACGGAGTCATGACGAGATCGTCCTGATCCGTCCCATAGGCTGTTTGCCCCTTGGAGGCGAAGACGCCAATGACGCGCAAGGGCACGCTTTTGACCTGGATCACCGCGCCGATCGGGCTCTCATCAGCGCCGAACAGTTGACGGGAAACCGTCTGGCCCAGGATTGCGACAAGCGCGGCATTCCTGTCGTCCTCTTGCGAAATGCCCCGTCCCGAGGCGATTTGCCAATTGGTGATCGGCGGATAGTTGGCGCTCACTCCTTGAATGTTCGTCGTCCAGTTTTGATTGGCGTATTGGACCTGTCCCATCTGACGGATCAGATAGCTCACGCTGCCAACCGCTGGAGCTTCACGACGGAGTGCTTCGGCGTCCACGACGGTAAGGGTTGAGGCACTGCCCTGCCCGCTGCGCATCCCGCCCATTGTGGTGGCGCCCGGGACCACCACCAGCAGGTTGGTACCGAGGCTCTCAATCTGCTTGCGGACCGCCTCGTTGGCGCCCTGACCGACCGCGACCATGGCGATCAGCGCGGCAACGCCGATGAAGACCCCCAGCATGGTCAGCGCCGACCGCATCTTGTTGCGCGCAAGGGCCTGAAATGCCGCAGCCACGATCATCAAGACGAAAGCCCGCACGGTGCCGGCTGGCGCCGGCTGCAACGGTCTTGGAAGCGAACTGCCGGGCAACACCCCGGCTGACGCTCCCGCTGGGGGGCGGACGGCTTGCCTTCGTTCGTCCGATATCACTTCTCCGTCCCGCATGGTGATAACCCGGTCGGCATAGGTTGCGATATCGGTCTCATGGGTGACGACAATAATGGTAACTCCCCGCTCCCGGTTAAGCGCCTGGAGCGTCACCATGATCTCGTGCGACGTCTTGGTATCGAGATTGCCAGTGGGTTCATCCGCCAACAGCAGAATCGGATTGTTGATCAAGGCGCGCGCAATAGCGACGCGTTGTTGCTGACCACCGGACAATTGCCCGGGCGTATTGCGCTCACGGTCGGCCAGGCCGAGCAGCTTGAGCGATGCTCGCGCTCGTTCGGTGCGCTCGGTACCGCTCGAAGCACCTCCCGCGGCGTAGAACAAAGGCAGCGCGACATTCTCGATCGCGCTGGTACGCGCGAGGAGATTGAAACTCTGAAAGACAAAACCCAATCGCTCGCTGCGGATGGATGCCAGTTCCGGCTCTGTCAGCCGTGCGACATCGACGCCCTCCAAATAATACTCTCCGCTGGACGGCCGATCCAGACAGCCGAGCAGCGACATCAATGTGGACTTCCCCGACCCGGATGATCCCATGATGGCGATGAACTCGCCGGGCTCGACAATCAGATTGACGCCGCGCAACGCATGCACGTCGACGTCGCCGACGTGATAGGTTCGCGTGACATTCGCTACTCTGATGATTGGTTCCGGCATGCTTGGCCTGCGGAATCAGAGACGTGGCGTGACAGCTTTCTTTGCCGTCGCCACCCGCTCGGCGGTGATAACCAAATCGCCCGGCTTCACGTCGCCGCTTACGATCTCGGTGAAACTATCGTCATCAAGCCCGACCACCACCGGAATAGACACCGGCTGCCCGTCACGCAGAACCCACGCTTGGGCGTGATCTGACTGAGCGGCGCTCGCTAGACTCTTGGGAACATAACGGAGCGCCTGGTTCGGCACCCGAATCACGTCGTTGCGCTGATCGACGACGATGCGGCTGGCGGCCGTCATGCCCGGCATAAGCGTCAGGTCCGAATTGTTCACGCTGATCACAATGTCGTACGTCACGACGTTCTGAACGGTCTGCGGCGATTGACGGACCTGAGTTACTGTTCCCTCAAATGTACGTTTCGCGTATGCGTCTACCGTAAAGGTTGCCTTGTTGCCCGGCTTGATTCCGCCGATGTCGCTTTCGCTCACATTCGCGTCGACTTGCATCTTGGCGAGATCGGTAGCGATGAGAAAAAGCGTCGGGGTCTGGAAGCTCGATGCGACCGTCTGCCCCATGGTTACGTTGCGCGAAACCACGGTGCCATCGACGGGAGACACGATGTCGGCGTAGTCCAGATTGACCTGGGCGGCGTCAAGCGAGGCCTGACGTTGCGAAATAGTTGCCTCATCGAAGCTTATCTGCGCTTGCGCCTGGTCATAAGCGCTCTTGGCGTTGTCGTAATTGTCCTGGGAGACGGCATGCGTTTGGACGAGGTAGGCGGAGCGGTCGAAGGCGAGCTTGGTGTAGACGAGGTTAGCCTTGTCTTTCTCAAGTTGCGCCTTTGCGACCGCCAGATTCGCCCTGTTTTGGTCGACAATGCTCTGATAGGGACGCGGGTCAATCCTGGCGCAGATTTGTCCCTTCTTTACCTTGGTGTTGTAGTCGCAACTTAGCTCCTTGATGATACCGGAAACGGCTGCCCCGACGATGATCGTGAGCTCCGGGTTGACTGTTCCAGTTGCCGTCACGGCCCGAGTCACGGCGCCCTTCGCAATCGGCATAGATACATAGTGGATTGTATTGTGTTCAGCCAAGGCCCACCAGGTCGTGGCCGCAATCGCAACGACAAGCAGCGAGGCTATTGCGGCAATCAGCCAGTGTCTTTTGGGATTGCGCTTACCCTTGACCGGCGGCGTCACCGGAAATGGAACGAGCTTGCTGGAAATCTTCTGCTCACCCGGTTCTGGGATTATGTGCTCGTTCATCATGATTCCAATCCCGCATCGTGTGGGTGGCCCTATCTGCGGCTTAGATTTTGCGCCTTCGACCGTCCTGGCAGCGACAAACGGATAAACATTCTGCCGAACCGGCGACAATTGGTGCGCCAGGACGAACTTTACCAACAACCGCCATGACTAGACCCCAAACTGCCGTCTGCGGTTGATTTAGCTCAACAGGATTCGGATAGCGGTTCGGAATGGGGTTGCCGGATTTGAGCCGTCGCTTACGATCCGCCGCGCGTTCTACACAAGGTGATGGCGGACGGGTTGCTGCGCAAGCTCACAGCTCGAAGGCTTGGTTCGGTAACGGCATTTCGACATCAGTGTCGCCAAGATGCGCTGCGAATTGTCTCATGGTGTCTTCTTCACCGTGGACAAGAAACGTACGCTTTGCACCGGTCTGCTTTTGCCAGGCCAGCAGTTCAGCTTCGTCGGCATGGGCTGAGAAACCGTTGATGGTGTAGATGCGAGCCTTAACCGGGATGTTCTCGCCAAAGATAGTCACTTGCTTGGCACCATCGATGATACGGCGCGCGAGGGTTCCAGCTGCCGCGTAGCCCACGAACACGATGCTCGAATCCTCGCGACCCAGATTGTGCTGCAGGTGGTGGCGCACACGGCCTCCGGTGCACATACCGGAGCCGGCCATGATAATGGCCCCGCCATGAATGTTGTTTATCGCAATGGATTCGGCGGACTCCCGCGTGAAGTGCAATCCTGGCAAATCAAGCGGGTCTCGTCCGCCTTCAAACAGCTTCGCAGTCGCGGACTCAAAGCATTCTGGATGGCGTCGGAAGATCTCGGTGGCTGAAATAGCCATCGGTGAATCCAAATACACTTGCATCGAATTCGGGAGCCGTCCCTGAGTTCACGCCCTGTTTCAGGAAAAAGAGCAGTTCCTGAGCGCGCTCCAGAGCGAAGGTGGGGATGATGACGTTTCCGCCGCGTTTGAAAGTCTCGGTAATAGCCTCAAAAAGCTCATCGATGGACGGGCCCAAGGGCTTGTGCAATCGGTCTCCGTACGTGGTTTCCATCACAACGTTATCGGCGTGCGGCGGCGTTGCGGGGCTGCGCAGCAACAGGCGGCCGGTATTGCCCAAGTCCCCCGAAAACAGCACACCGGTCGAATGGCTCTGTTCTTCCAGCTCGACGAGAATGCTTGCCGAGCCCAGGATATGGCCAGCGTCGATGAAGATAGCATGCACGCCTGCGGCGACATCGAGGACCTGTGAGTAGGCCGCGGTCCGTCCGAAATAGTCAAGGCAGTTCATTGCATCGAGGATCGAATAGAGCGGCTTTTTTGTGTCGCGGCTTGCTCCTTCGTGACCGACTCTGCCTGCACGGTGGCTCACGTCGTGCTCTAGCAGGTGGGCTGCATCCAGCATGACTAGTCGGGCCAACTCACGGGAGGCAGACGTTGTAATGATCTCCCCCCGAAACCCTCTTTTGGCCAATAGGGGCAGACGCCCACAATGATCCAAATGCGCGTGCGTCAGCAATACGTAGTTGATGCTGGCGGCATCAAAGCCGAACGGTTCGGCGTTCTCCTCATCCAACTCGCCGCTACCTTGATATAGCCCGCAGTCGACCAAGATCCGCTTCCCGGCACATTCAATCAAATGACAGGAGCCGGTGACACCGCGATCTGCTCCGTGGAAGGATATCTTCAAGCCACTCTCCTTTATATTTGCTGATCCTCACTGAAATTGCGCGGGCATTGCCGCAGTATCTTTCACGGTGTCGCGTGCAATGGCTCCCCGCTCGCATCGTGCCATTGCAAGATACCATCCCAGATTTCCTGCGCCGTCTCTGCGAACCAGAACAATTCCCTATCCTCGGAATCGATGACACCTTCATCGACGAGGAAATCGATGTCGATGGCGCGACGCCAATAGGCTTCGCCCACCAGCACGACGGGAATTGGCTTGATTTTTCGTGTCTGTATGAGGGTTAGTACCTCAAACAGCTCGTCGAAGGTGCCATATCCACCCGGGAAGGCGACGAGTGCCTTGGCCCGCAAGAGGAAATGAAGCTTGCGCAGCGCAAAATAGTGAAAACTGAAACAGAGTTCGGGCGTGACGTAGGGGTTCGGATATTGCTCATGCGGCAGATTGATGTTCAACCCGACGGACCTGGCTCCGACGTCGAATGCCCCACGGTTGGCCGCCTCCATCATTCCAGGTCCGCCGCCGGTCATGATGGCCGTATGGTGTTCGCGAGCGCTATGATTGGCAGTTCCAACCAGGCGCCCGAGCTCGCGCGCGACTTCATAATAGTGGCTCTTGGCTTGAACTCGCTCGGCAATTTTCAGTTGGCGCTCGAGGCGGTCATTTTTCGCGTCGGCGACGAGTAGTGCGCGCAGCGCCTGTACCTTGCGCAGTGCGGCCGCCGGCTCGCAAATTCGCGTACTCCCAAAAACCACAATCGTCTGATGGATCTGATGCTCTTGGAGCAACAGCTCGGGTTTGAGATAGTCGAGCTGCAGGCGCACACCGCGCAGGCCGTCTTCCGCAAGAAAGTCAATGTCAGTATCGGCGCGCCGATAGCTCGGGCTATCCAGGATCGCCTGCACACGCTGCAAGGCTTCGGGATCTTCGTCAGTTGCCTTCGGTTGCTGCCAAGGCAGCGCTTCGCGCCGTTTATGGGGATGGGCGGGCGCCGGAATTTCTTGATCCTTTTTCATCGATCTTCATTTCTGACGGCATTTTGGTAGAGACTGGAGCCTGAGTGCTGAAAAAGTGTTGACGCGGATCAAAGGTCCTCCAAATGCAATCATTTCATAATTGTTCATTGCGCGAAACGCCAACCGGCCCCTCTGATCGCGGCGGCAAACCGAGTATCAGCAATATCGGCCTGTGACTGCGCGAAAACTCGCCTACTATCGATCAACTCGCGGCTTCAATCATTGCCTTGCTGGCGCGAGCGCCGCGCGGACCTCGGCCCCGAAGCCGGCGCGCGAGAACTCCGTAGACTCACGCGCCACCAAGCGCCGATCGAGCCAGGTCGCGCCTTCCGCCGAAACCTGCTGGTCGAAGGTCAGGTCTGAGCGCACAGCGAGCGCGACCCGCTGCACCTGACTAGCGTCCTCAAAGCGCCGTAGCTCCACAATCGAGCCGATCGGCTCGTCACTAGAAGACTCGATATCAGAAAGCCTTACGTGATGAACACGTCCATCGATCCCGTCGACGACGGCGAACGCCGTACCCTTAAGCTCGTCATCGAGGCCGCGCGCGATGAGGCGACCGATCACCGGTCCGCCATGGCGTTCGCCTTCGAGCGCCCAAGATGATTGTGCGCGTGTCGCGCCATCCTTGACCGTACTTGGTCCACGGTCCAGTTCCCTAGATGCCGAGCGGCAACGCATTTCTGAAGAACTGCAAAGCGAACCTCCCACGCCAAAAGCGGTCGCGCTCCATCCAGCAATACTCAAACGCTACGAGGAACAACTGCTGCGGCTTGAAGACGCCCTCTCGAAAGGCGTTAGCGCCGGCGAAACAGAAGCCGTGGAGGCGATCCGGGATTTGGTCGAAACAATCACTGTGTTTAGAGACCCAGCGCGACCAGGCGGTGTGGCAGTAGAAATAGCGGGCCGACTAAATGCGCTACTCGGCGAAGAAGCCTATCCGAACCGGGTAAAAGGAGTGTGGGGAAAGGTGGTAGCGGGGGTCCGCTACATCGCGAAACCCACTATTGTGGAAGCGCTGTTTTCTCATCGACGAGCAGCATAGCTTGCCAGAGGGCGTCTTCGTAGACGTTAAATACCACCGTTTCTGCGCCATCAGTGTACGCCTAGACTCGCCCAGTAGACCAAAGGCGCGGCGCGCTAGACCGTGCGCGGTGGTGGGTGCCATTTGCGCCAATGCGCCGCGATGTCGACACGCCGCGCAATCCATACCTTGGGATGACTTGCAAGCCAATCAACGGCTTTTGCCAGTCCAAAGGCGCGACCCGGATGAGCAATGATGCGGTTGTGAAGTCCGAAGCTGAGCATCCGCGGCGGATCCTCGTCGATCACGCATTGGACAGCATTTCTTATGTAGTCAAAGTAATCGTTGCCCGTGGTGATGCCTTGCCGGCTGAAGCGCACGTCATTGTGCACAAGCGAATAGGGAATCACTAGTTGGTCGCGCGAGCCGACCTTCACCCAGTATGGGAGTTCGTCGTCGTAGGCGTCACTGTCGTAGGAGTATCCTGCGTCGAGCAAAATCGTTCGAGTGGAAAGCGATGGGGCATAACGCGAGTACCAACCTTCAGGGCGGCTTCCCATGCACTTGGTAATAATCTCGGTGGCAAGACGAATGTGCTCGCGTTCCGTCTCGGGGGCGAGATTTGCATGCATCTCCCACCGTAACCCATGGCCGGCGACATCCCAGCCCGCTTCGCGGATGGTTGCCGCTGCCTCGGAATTCCGCTCGAGAGCACGGGCGACTGCAAATATCGTGCAAGGGACGTTTCGCTTGGTGAACATCCGATGCAGGCGCCAGAATCCGGCTCGGCTCCCGTACATGAACATGCTTTCGGCCGCCAGGTCGCGGCCGGCAACGGCCGCGGTCGCGCCTTCTGTAAGCGCAGCCTCGGAAACGGGGTCGCCGTCCGGCACGGAATACTCGCCCCCTTCCTCGTAGTTGATCACGAAATTGACGGCGACATGCGCGCTATTCGGCCAGCGAGGATCTGGCGGTTGGCGACCGTAACCCAAGAAGTCTCGCGTACGTCCCGCCTCCGCATCAGTCATGTTTGGTTCTCCCATCATCTGCCGCAACTCCGCTCGATGGCCTTGAGAAAAGTGGTATCGCTTCGGCGTTCGCGAACTGGACTGCGCTCCCCTAAGCCCGGTATCGCCACGGCGTGCCGCCGGCGGCACTCTCCTCAATGGTCCATTGCGGCAGCGCCAGCCCCGGCGCGACATCGGTGAATACCATGCGCACGCGAGTACCGATGCCGACCCGCTCGACCTCGGTCTTCGGCGCGAGCACGCCGTCCGGCCGCGTCAGGTTGCCGATCACGCGGAGGCCCTCCTCCTTGGTCGGCTTGCCGCTCTGCGTGTCCAGTTCGACCAGCAGCACGAGATACGGCGTGTACTGCTTAAACGCAGGCTGAATGGCATGGTGGACCTCGGTGTAGGAATGCACGGTGCCGCGGCCCTCGACCGACACCCATTCCGAAGTAAGCTCAGCGCACCAAGGGCAGGCGGTAGACGGCGGGTAGCGGAAGAGCTTGCACGAGGTGCATCGCTGCAGGCGGAAATCGTGCTTCGCACAATATGCGAAGTAGTTGAGGTTCTCATGGTCGAGGTCATTGATCTCGAGCGGCATGCCGAGATAGTTCGCGGATATCATTTTCTCACCGTGTTTTCCTCACATGAACTTTGGCAGCACTTTGGTCCACAATGCCTCGGTCGACTTCATCAACTTGTTGTGCGGAACCAGCGCGTTATAGGTGTAACAGAACAACCAATCGACCGGCTGCCGTTTCATGTTGGCCTCGAGCGCGCGCGTCACGGTATCGACGGTGCCTACCAACGCGTAGCCTAGGTCGATCGATTCCTTCGCGGTTGCAAATTTCTTCGTCACCGGGTCCATAAGACCGCGGCGGAAGCCGAAGGGCTCGAACCACGCCTTGCCGGAGAAACGGCCGGAGTCTTCCCACAACACCATCGCCTCCTCGTCCGTGTCTGCGATGATGACATCGCGCAACAGGCCCGTGCCCTGTCCGCGTGGCTTTCCCGATACCTCGGCATAGAGGTCGAACAGCGGTGACTCGTAGGCCTCATGCATCGGTGGCAGGATCGCAGTGACACCCTCACGCGCAGCCCAGCGAATAGAGTTCGGCGACGACGCGAACGGCAGAAACACCGGCGGGTACGGCTTCTGCAACGGCTTCGGCACCACACCGACCGACGTCAGCACGCCATTCTCGACACCCTTGCCGTATTTCACGGTGGTCTCGAGATCCCAAGGCGTTGCGCCGGCCGGCACCTTCCAGTACTTGCCCTGGAACGTCAGCATCTCCTCGGTCCAGCATTTCTTGATGATCTGCCAGTTCTCCTCGAACGCCTCGCGGTTGGTCTGATCGATCGCATCATGATGGTGCGGCAAGGTCCCCGAGACGCCGTGCGTCTGCTGCGCCATGACGTCGACCCAGCGCCGCTGGTAGCCGCGGGCGAAGCCGGCGCAGGCGCGCCCGCCGGTCATGTGATCAAGCATCGCGATATCCTCGGCGACGCGGATCGGGTTGGCGGCCGGCGGCACGATGCCGAGCTGACCGACGCGGATCCGCTTCGTCTGCATCGCGAAGTAGAGATCCAGCAGCACAGGATTGTTGGAAAGCTCGAAGCCCTCGATGTGGAAGTGATGCTCGGTAAAGCTCACCGAATCGTAGCCGAGGTCGTCGGCAAGTTTGACAAGCTCGGTCAGCTCTTTCAACATACGCTGGTATAGCTCCGGCCGGGTGGCAGCCATGCCCGCCTCGATCTCGGAGCGCGAGCCGACGCTCGGCAGGCAAAATATCGATGCTTTCATTTGCTTCCTTCCCGTCCGTTTTCGGCTGTTGATTTGAGACCATCGATAAGACGAGGACGACCCGCACCGGCCCGGCCTGCGGCAAGCCGATCACCTGCGACACGCAGGGCATGGGTCGTCAACGTTCCATGCAGTCGAAGCCGCTCGCCTCGCATCAGAACCTACCCCCGCCGCATCACCATCGCCGATCCCGTGCCGGGCATCGCCCAGCCGAGATTGGCTGATACTTCGGCGTTCCTCACCTGGCGGCAACTACCCTCGCGATAGTCGTAGGTGTGCTGGCGCCTGCCATCGGGTCCCATCGGACAGCTATCGTCCGCATCGTGGCGGAGCTGGCGGACGTTTTCGATCACCATGGCGATGCCGTGGGTGTAGCCCTCACAGAGATGGCCACCCGACGTGTTGTTCGGCCTTTTTCCACCGAGCATGATGGTCCCGTCCGAGACATGGTGGCCGCCCTCGCCCTTCTTGCAGAAGCCATAATCCTCTAGCTGCAGCATGGTGGTGAAGGTGAACGCGTCATAGGAGCCCGTGAGGTCGATGTCCTCCGGGCCGACGCCGGAGTTCGGCCAGAGGATGTCCTTGGCGTAGTGGCCAGCGACGGTGGAGATCGGCCCGGCCTGGTAATGCATGTCGACCCGCGGCTTCGAGCAGCGGCCCACCACGCTGCGGATCCGCACCAGCGGCTGCTTCAGGTCTTTGGCACGCTCGGCAGTGGTCACGATGATGGCATTGGCGTTGTCCGTCTCGACACAGCAGTCGAGCAGGTGCAGCGGCTTGCAGATCATGCGGCTGGAGACGACATCCTCCACCGTGAGACGCTTCTTGTAGTAGGCTTTGGGATTATTCGAGGCGTGATGGCTGTGCGCCACGCGGACATGAGCAACCTGCTCGGCGGTGGTGCCGTAGTCGTACATGTGGCGCATGAAGGTCGGCGCAAACGACTGTCCCGCGCTCTGCCAGCCATAGGCGCGGCTGTGCAGCGCGTCGCCTGAGACGGGAACTGCGGCGCGCACGCCGGTGCCACCGATCCGCACCTGCGAGAAGCCGTTCATGGAGCGGAAGATCACCACAGTCCTGCACATGCCGGCCTCGATGACGCCGATCGCGATGCCGATCAACGCCTCGGTCGACGATCCGCCGCCGAACACGTCCATATAGAAATTGAGCCGTATGCCGAGGTCGCCGGCGACGAACGGCGAGAACACCGAGTCGTTCGATTGATACGACAGCATGCCGTCGATCTCGGAGGCTTTGAGTCCCGCATCGAGCACGGCATTGCGCACCGCGATTGTTGCGAGCGCCCGCGTCGTCATGTTCGAGCCGCGGGTGTAGGCGGTCTCGCCGACGCCGACGACGGCGTACTTGTCGCGCAAGAACTTCGGCGTAGTGGCGTCGACGTCTTCTCTCGGCAGGGGCATTTCCTGAAACTCCCGATCGGATTCTTCTTTGTTGCCGGTCCTGCTCCGGGCGCCGCCGGGCCGAAACTCATTATTGCAGAAGTCCTATTTTCTTATCGGCGTATAGCCTAGCCGCTGACGCGAGGGTCTGCTTCGCGCTGACTGCATCTTGACAGATGGCAACTGACATCCACATACCATCCATACAGATGGCGTAGGGTGGTAAATCATGGCCAACAATATTCACGAACTCCGACCAAAGCCTGCAGATACCGAGAAAATCACGATCAACCTCGGTTATGTCGACCTTGGTCACGTCGATCTCATGGTGCAGGAGGGGTTCTACTCGAACCGTACCGACTTCATTCGCACGGCAATTCGCAACCAACTCGAACGTCACGCGGACGTCGTCAAACAGTCGACGTCCCGAAAAAGTCTGGACCTCGGTCTGCGGAATTACAGCCGCGCGGATCTCGAAGCCGCGCGGCGAGCCGGTGAGATGCTGCACATCAACGTTCTGGGCCTTGCCACTATCGCCCAAGACGTCACGCCCGAGCTTGCTCGCGCCACAATTGCCTCAGTCTTAGTGCTGGGAGCGTTGCATGCCAGTCCAGCGGTCAAAGCCGCTCTCGCCGACAGGACACGGTGAAGGCGATGCTGAATCAGGACATAGTTCGCGAAGCCACACGTCTCACGCGCGCGGGCCGACTCGTCGAGGCCCACGGTGCTTCTACAGCGCATGCTTCGCGGTGGGGGTGCGCCAGACGCGACGTTCCGCACCGATCGCATCGCACTTTCAGGAGGCGAGCCACCAACCATTGACGCGAAAGCCAATACCGTTGACGAGACGGAGAGCCCGCAGTTAGCGCGGGCGACATCCACTCAACCGCGCATGCTCCGCGCGTTGCTAGATCGCAAAAAGGAGTACACTGGGCCCCGACTGCGGGGCGAAATTAAGCGCGCTCCGCCGTCCGCGCGCGACATCGTGCCGGAGGGGACGAGATTCATCGAGGGTACCTATAGCAATCCGGCGGGGAGCCGTGCCTATAGGCTCTTCATCCCCAACCGTTATCACAGGCAACCTCTTCCGTTGATCGTCATGCTTCACGGCTGCACCCAGTCGCCAGAAGATTTCGCCGCCGGCACGAGGATGAACTTTGTCGCAGAAGAACAACCGTGCTTTGTGGCCTATCCGGCGCAGCGCAGCGAAGCAAACCAGGCGAAATGCTGGAACTGGTTTCGTACAACCGACCAGCAGCGTGGCAAAGGTGAACCCTCGCTTATCGCGGGCATCACGCGCCAAATTATGCGCGACTACTCGGTTGATCCAAAGCGTGTTTACGTTGCTGGACTATCGGCCGGAGCGGCCGCCGCTGCCATCATGGGAGCAACGTATAACGATCTATATGCGGCAGTCGGTGTACATTCTGGCCTCGCATGTGGGGCCGCCGTCGACCTCCCCTCTGCGCTCCTCGCCATGCGACAAGGCGGCGGGTGGGATGACCGGGCGGTCCTAAGTGACCGGACAGCTGTTCCGACCATTGTTTTTCACGGCGACCGCGACAATACGGTGCATCCGATCAACGGCGATCAAGTTCTTGAGCAATCTGCCAGAGCGAGGAGCACGCAAAAGAAGGTGCATCGCGGACGAGTACCGGGAGGACATGCCTATACCCGCACGACCCATATCGACGCGAGCGGGCGCGGAATCTTTGAGCACTGGAACATCCACGGAGCTGGACACGCATGGTCGGGAGGAAGCGCCGCGGGCTCCTACACTGATCCGCGAGGACCGGACGCAACGAGGGAAATGCTCCGTTTCTTCCTCGAGCATTCGCTCCTATACCCGCCTGGTCACAGCTAGTCCGTTGTTGGCACTTACCGACGTCGATAGTTTGCGAATGTCCGCTTCGCGCGCCAAAACCGGACCTTCCGCCATCGGCGCTTTTGAGCCCTTGCGGAGATTCGGAAGATGTAGAGTTCGGTCCCTGCGGTCCGCCCCAGCTTCCCTCGCAGAAGTAACGGAACTCGAGAGGTCAGAACTCGTTCAGAGTAGACCGGGCTCACCAGCGGAGGTTCGCCATGCCAGTCATGGAAACGAAGGATCACGTTTATAAGATCCTAGAACTCGTAGGATCTTCCGAAAAAAGTATCGAGGATGCCATTCAAAATGCCATCACCCGCGCATCAAAGACCATTCGTGAAATGAAATGGTTCGAAGTCGTGCAAACGAGAGGCCATATCGAAAAAGGGTCTGTCCGACATTATCAGGTCACTTTGCGAGTTGGATTCACACTTGAGGAGTAATTCTAGCGGAAGTGAGTTCTTAGATCGTTAAACCGGCGCCGGCGCGATTTTCCTTGTCGTTCTCGCATTCGGTTTCGGCGTGGAGGAGGAGCGTGCCGGCTTCGCCCCTGCCAGTGCAGCGGACCGTTTGGACGCCGCTGTATGCGAAACTGGCCGCAGCGTATCTTGACCGGCTGCCACGCGGTGAGGCGGTCGATCTCTTTCCCGCTCTCGCAGGACCGCTTGCCGCGTGGATTCTGGCGCATGCGATGGGCGTTCCGGACGCGAGCGACGAGGACATGCAGCGATGGTCGCAGACGCTGATCGACGGCGCCGGCAATTTTGGCTGGACGCCGGGGCCTTTCGATGCGACCGACATCGCCAATGCGGAGATGGACAAATGTATCCGCGCCAACGCCGAACGTGTGCGGGCCGAACCGGATTCCTCAGCGCTCTCCTTCATGGTGAACGCGAAGAAGCCGATTCCAGAAAGCCAGATGATCGCCAATGTAAAGATCGCGATCGGCGGCGGCATCAACGAGCCGCGCGACGCCCTGCTGACGATCCTCTACGGCCTGTTGACCAATCCGGATCAGCTTGATGCCGTGCGCGCAGGCGGCAAATGGCGCTCCGCCTTCGAGGAAGGGGTGCGGTGGGTGGCGCCGATCCAGGCGAGTTCACGGCTCGTTATGGAGGACACGGAGATTCGCGGCTGCTTGATCCCGAAGGGCGACACCGTGATGACGATCCAGGCGTCGGCCAACCGAGACGAGGACGCCTTCGAAGATGGCGAGCACTACAATGGGCTGCGCGAGCCCAATCCTCACCAGGCCTTTGGCAATGGCCCGCATCATTGCGCGGGCGCGCATCTCTCAAAGCGAACACCGTAGCAGTAGCCAACGATGAGCATACGGATCATCAGCTCGGGGGCGATCGATGGCCGCCCGATCTCGCTGTAGAAAGGCGCCAGCTTCTGCCGGAACTCAGCTAATATCTGACCCACAATCGGATTGATGCGACGAAGGAGGTGGCGTTCCGGGATGCGCTCGAGGTTGAAGAGATAGAACAGCTGGCTCTGATCGACCGTCTGCCGACCCATCATGATCCGCCTCCGCCGTTGAAAGCCTCAACGAAACGGAATCATGATTCGCCGATAATCACGAGCGACTTTTTCAACACTATCGTCCCAGTCAGGACACCCGCTCCGGGAAATTGGGACAGTGAGCAAAATTGAACATCGGCTGCGAAATGGATGTGATCGGCTGTAGCGGAACGGCGCGGGCCCAGCATCTCGCGTCGCTTTCTCCAAGATGGCCCCGGTTCTCGCCCCAAGGACTGGGGCCGCTTCGTATCGACGCTCCCGAAGGGAATTTGGGACTGTCCTGGGTCGACGTCCCTCCTCTAGGGTCGCAGACCCCTTGCGCCCCAGTGTCGCAGGCTTATGTGAGGAGTGGCTAGCACTCGCTCATTGCGACTGCCAATCCAGAAATAATCACAAAAGCCAAGGAGGATCGCATGAAATTCCGTCCGCTCCACGACCGCGTCGTGGTCAAACGCATCGATGCCGAAGACAAAACCGCCGGCGGCATCATCATTCCGGATAGCGCCAAGGAAAGGCCCTCGCAGGGCGAAGTCACCGCGGTCGGCCCCGGTGGCCGCGACGAAAGCGGCAAGCTGATCCCGATCGATCTCAAGGTCGGCGACCGGGTGCTGTTCGGAAAGTGGTCGGGTAACGAGGTCAAACTCGATGGTCAGGAACTTCTGATCATGAAGGAGAGCGACATCATGGGCGTTCTCACCGATCTGCCCGCCGCCAAGAAGAAGGCCGCGTAAGCGCCAGCCAGTTTTCCTTATCCTGGGGGATTCGGCGCAGCCGGGTTCTCGAAGGTTGAGGCCCGCCATTCAAATCTCATCCCTCAAGAGCCCGCCCAGTCGCGCGGTCTTGGGATCTCACCAGTTGAAAACGGAGATCATTATGTCAGCCAAAGAAGTCAAGTTCGGCGTCGATGCCCGCGACAGGATGCTGCGCGGTGTCGACATCCTTAACAACGCCGTCAAGGTCACGCTCGGCCCTAAGGGCCGCAACGTAGTGCTCGACAAGTCGTTCGGCGCTCCCCGCATCACCAAGGATGGCGTCACCGTCGCCAAGGAAATCGAGCTTGAAGACAAGTTCGAGAACATGGGCGCGCAGATGGTGCGCGAAGTGGCCTCCAAGGCGGCCGACGCAGCGGGCGACGGCACCACCACCGCGACCGTGCTCGCGGCTGCGATCGTCCGCGAAGGCGCCAAGTCGGTTGCCGCTGGCATGAACCCGATGGATCTGAAGCGCGGTATCGACTTGGCAGTCGACGCCGTGGTCGCCGACCTCGTCAGGAACTCCAAGAAGGTCACCTCGAACGAGGAGATCGCCCAGGTCGGCACCATCTCCTCCAATGGCGACGCAGAAATCGGCAAGTTCCTTTCCGACGCCATGAAGAAGGTCGGCAACGAAGGCGTTATCACGGTTGAGGAGGCCAAGTCGCTCGAGACAGAGCTCGAAGTCGTCGAAGGCATGCAATTCGACCGCGGCTATATATCGCCCTATTTCGTCACCAACGCCGACAAGATGCGCGTTGAAATGGAAGATGCCTACGTCCTCATCAATGAAAAGAAGCTATCTCAACTGAATGAATTGCTTCCGCTGCTGGAAGCCGTGGTGCAGAGCGGCAAGCCGCTTGTGATTATCGCGGAAGACGTCGAAGGCGAGGCTTTGGCCACGCTTGTTGTAAACCGTCTCCGCGGTGGCCTGAAGGTCGCCGCCGTCAAGGCTCCGGGCTTCGGCGATCGCCGCAAGGCCATGCTGCAGGACATCGCAGTTCTGACCGGCGGCCAGGCGATCTCGGACGACCTCGGCATCAAGCTCGAGAACGTCACGCTCGCCATGCTCGGTCGCGCCAAGAAGGTGATGATTGACAAGGAGAACACCACGATCGTCAGCGGCGCCGGCAAGAAGGCCGACATCGAGGCCCGCGTCAACCAGATCAAGGCGCAGATCGAGGAAACTACCTCGGACTACGACCGTGAGAAGCTGCAGGAGCGTCTGGCCAAGCTCGCGGGCGGCGTCGCAGTGATCCGCGTCGGCGGCGCGACCGAGGTCGAGGTAAGGGAACGCAAGGATCGCGTTGATGACGCGATGCATGCGACCCGCGCGGCGGTCGAGGAAGGCATCGTTCCGGGCGGCGGCGTAGCGCTGCTACGTGCCTCCCAGCATCTCAAGGGTCTGCGTACCAAGAACGACGACCAGAAGACCGGCGTCGAGATCGTGCGCAAGGCGCTGTCCGCGCCGGCCCGCCAGATTGCGATCAACGCCGGTGAAGACGGCTCGGTGATCGTCGGCAAAATCCTGGAGAAGGACCAGTACTCCTACGGCTTCAACTCGCAGACCGGCGAGTACGGCAACCTGGTCGCCAAGGGGATCATCGACCCGACCAAGGTGGTTCGCGTGGCGATCCAGAACGCGGCCTCGGTCGCGGCGCTTCTGATCACCACCGAAGCCATGGTGGCCGAAGTGCCGAAGAAGAACGCTGGCGCCGGCGGCGGCATGCCCCCGGGCGGCGGCATGGGCGGCATGGATTTCTAACTCCAGTGCTCAGTGTAAAAGAAAAAGAAAGGTCCGGCAGCGATGCCCGGGCCTTTCTATCGTCGATGACGATAACGGCATGGAGGTGACAGGTCTCAGGGGAGCAAGCACGCCGATTTTCAAGAAATATGTGCGTGGAATTGCGCGAGTGCGACCCATGGCAACGCGATAGTCAAGCTCACTAGCTCAACAACGTACGGACCTTGTTGGCGGCGTCATAGATCTCGACCTGGAGCCTCGGATAAGCCGACTTCAGCTCCCGGCCCGATGCTTCAGCAGCCTCGACAGTGTCGAACTCCGTCTTGAAGTGGCCGTCGACGATCGTCACGAACCCTTCGGTGGGAGGCCGGTCGGCTCGTAATGTCTTCTTCGGCTCTGGCTCGTCAATTGAGAGAACGGGTTTTTTCATCGCTGTTCCTTTCACACTCGCTGAGACCATTTCCTTTGATCGGATCACGCTCGCAGAAGAGCCTGATCGACGGCTGACGGCGTAACCTTGCCAAGGATCAAGAGCTGCTGCTCCGGGAACCCTCCGGGCCTCGATTGACCCGAACTGTTGCCGCACAGGCCATCGCGGCCTGTGATGCCGCCTTGCCGCTGTTTGATCAATCCGGCTCAAGTAAGCCTATGAAATGCCAGCGGCAACGGCTCGCGCACGAGTTCGGTAAGATTTCAGATCCTCACCGCTTTCCGTGATGTCTGAGAACAATATCTCGATAAAGGGATGCTGTCGGTTGGACGCGGCGCCTCGCTGGTATTTCGCGCTCACGATTCGCTGAAGCGCTGCAAAGTTCAGTTTGCCAAGCGCATTGTATTGATCACGGAACAGACTTTGTCGTCCTCCACGGTGCTCGACGGACTCCGCCCAGACGTCCAATACCTTGCGGCCGATGAACGCCTCGACCTGTTCAGCGCCATCCCGAGCATAAAGTCGTAACCCATCCATGTTGTGAGATCCGTCATCGATGCTGAATTGTGTAAGTGACATGGGGAATCCTCCTGTTGTCGGCATTTATTCACGTCGGCAGTCCGTCGCGGACTGCGCCTCCCTCGTTGTCCCACCGCGACAAAGCCGCAGCGCCGGGCCTCGCATCGCTAGCCGTGTCTTCTGTCAAAGGCAGTTTGACGCGACCGGATTCATTCTTGTGCTTGTGCAGAAATCGGGCGATCTGCCCGCGGAGCGCCGCTGTCTCCAACAACTTGCCCACGGATCCGGCGGTATCGAAGATCTCCCGTTGCAGCGACGTCGGCAAGGTGTTCCATTGCATGATGACCGCCGCCCCAAGACAGCGCAAAACCTGCTCTTCTTCGGCAGCAAGGGCTGCGCCCCGGGTCCGGTCCTGCTCGTCAATGTGCACGGCATCGTGATAAGCATCCGCGAGGTCGCGCTCATTATTGGCCAGCGAGTCGAAACGGTCCTCCAGATCTTGAAATTTGCGGCTTTCTTCAGCGCCAGCCGAATTCTTGACGAGTTCGGCGCATTCAGCTGCCTTCGCGCGATACTGCTGAGATTTGAACATGCAGGAGCCCTTTCGTTTTGAAGTTTCCGCCCATTTGAACGCGCGCATGTGGAGCACTATCTCGTCGGTGGACCTCAAGGGAGCGCTGACCGGCCTTCATCTGGTCGGTGCGCCGCCCTTGCCGAGGAAATGTTCGTGAAGCTCCACGGCGTTTCGAAGGATCATTGCCTTGTTCATCGCCTTCGCACGTCGAACTCCCGGCGGCATTTCGCGAGCTTCATCCAGGGCGGCCGTCGCCCGAATGTCCAGTTCGTCAGCTACCAATGCCATGGGTCGTTTGACCGGGGCAAACGAGCTGTTTGCCTGAGCTGACAGCGGGACTCCGCCGAGGTGGACTACCACCGAATAATCGTCGCACTGGCGACCAACAGCACAAAAAAGATCGGCAGCAATACCGGGGGCACGAGCCACTCGCGAATACTGAATTTGCTGATACTTGACATATCGACCGCCTTTTGGTCGCGGCGGGAGCGCGATGCTCTCAGTCACCGATAACGGCCGGGGGCGCGCGGTGATCTCTAACATATGGTGATCCTTCGCCGAATAACGATGCTCGGCGCGATTTTATTTGTCTGGCATGATCGAGCAGGGTTGTAATCTGATTTCGGAGGAGCCATTTGCAAGAGAGCGCGATCGGATCGCTTCAATGCTCTTTCCCCTTGCGCGAAGCCTTAGCCCGCCAGATCTTGTCAGCGTATCGACGCGTCTTGTTTGGATGTGCGGGTCGCGACAAACTGTGGCCATCGAATATGTCTCGGTGCAGATCGTGCGCAGGCCGGCACGGAGTCTCGTGCACCGACCAACCTGATCGGTTCCAGCCAATGATTGAGTTTCCAAATCACAGTCGTTCATATGACCGAACGCGACATGCCGTGCGATTTTGGGGACACGATAGCGCGATGGAGGCGTCTTTTTTTATAGACGAAGGCGCATTAAGGCGCATTCAACCAGATGCTCGCCCCGATGAGTCGGGTTTTCTCAGCGCGTTCGATTCCAACCGTGACTTGATATGCGCCGCCGCTGCCAGGGTCTACGTTCGCGGAAGCAGGGGGTCCTACGACCTGGTCGCCGCTAATTTTTGAAACAAAGAACCCGGCGGCGGTTACCTGATCGGCGAGGCCGTTCGACAAAACGACAGAGCAAGCTCCTCCCGACCTCCAATGATCTGCGCCATTTGAAACTCCGTCAAAAGAAAAGCCGCGGATTCCTCCGCGGCTTTCTGCCTACGACCTTTTCGTCAATTTCCTCAGTAGCGGTCGGTGCCAATTCCCACGCTCACGCCGGGAGCGCGGAAGCCGACACCGCCACGGTCGTCATAACCCCGGTGCTCGATATGACGCTCACGAGGAGCGTATCCATATGAATCGCCCGGGTCGCGGATGATGACACGGCGTTCATCACGTTCGCGCCAGCAACGGCCGCTTTCATTGCAGACCATCCGAACGTTTTGAATGTTGCTCTCCGGTGCGACTGATACGTCGGCGGAAAGCGGTGCAGCGGAAGCAGCGGTGACGAGAAGCGCACTTGCTCCGACTGCCAGATAGATCGCGAGATGTTTCATACCATTTCTCCAAAAGTGATTGTCTCAATGAGCCAATGGGCTCGCGACCCAATGGTTCCGGGAGCCGAACCGTCAATATGATGATCGTGAAAAGCGAACCTGTTCGGGCAGCACAGAGCGGAGGCGACGGCGATCGCGAAGAACCATCGCTGTTCGATAGCGGAACGTCTCTCCAGGCAGGTTGTTGGCTTCTCATATCCCTACTCCCGTGTTCAGGATGCCTAAAAGCAAACCAACGTCTACCGGCCCGATGAGAATGCAACCCCTCGAGCGCGGCTCGATAATGCCGACACAAGGGTTGCCTATGATGCCAACTGTGGGAAAGCCAGCGGAGACGCCGCAAGCGAAACTACAGCCGACCAGGGCAGAAGCCGTCCGCGCCGCCAAAGCGAGAATAACGCTGCGGAACTCCCTGCAGAAGCAGCGGGATGCCCAAAAGGGCAAAATGCTGCCCTAATTTCTGGAATCGATTTCCTGATTCAGATGGTGAAGGTAAGACAGCCCCTCCACCGTCAAGCGGTGTTCGTCTCTTTCGCCCTCGACGTACATTTTCATCAGATGCCGGAAAAGTCGTTCGCGGGCACCCTTGGTCTCGGAACGGTCTGCAAGAGCACCGTATATGATCAGCGCGCGATCGACAGGTAGAACGTTCATTGGATGCCTCAGATCGTTCGAGCCTCGGAGTAGGTAAGACTCATTGCTCTGGATCGTTCCGGGAGAATGGACGCAATTTTTGAAGGCGGAATGTGCGGACAGTCCTCGGGTGCGTCGATCATGAGCCAATGGCCGGTGTCCCAATTCATTAAGTTTTTGAAAGTGAGGGATAGTGACCAGCAACTCCGGAACTCGGAGGAGCAAGCTGGCTGTATCACCGCCTCGCCATCTGCAACCGGGTGACAGGGTCGGCAACGCTCCCCCAACGCAGGGAAATATCGTGCCCAGACCCCAACAATTCTTGACGGCTGTTGAGCGCCCCCGCTGTTCTCGTTGCCAAGCGCGGATGATGCTGGAACGCGTCTTACCGGGGCCAATTGGTTTCGAACGCCGATTGTTCGAATGCCCCAAATGCGATCACGTCGAGACAAGCCTTATTGCATTGGACCCAATCCAATGCAGCCGGCTGGCTCGCCGGCGAACTCAGGTCTCCAAACTGAGGGATAAATTCAGAAGCAACACATGCTCGACACAAAACCAGGATCCGCAATGCACGGCTTGCGGCTCACCAATGAAATTGACGGCAATCTAGTTGGCGAGGCGGATCAGACGGTTTGTCGACCAACAGACCCACCCCGCGTACTCGGGCCATCACCTCATTATTTGAGGCAGGTCTTGTCGGCCGTCAAAGCTGTTTCTGCCGATGCGTGTGTCGGATGAACCGCACCGATAACCTTCATGTTGCCACCGGCGGCGGGCCGGGTGGCGACAACTTGACATTTCATCGTTGTGGTATCCTGAGCCAGGTAAAACGAGGAAGCACCTGATGGCGGCGCTTGACCGACGGTCTTGTCCGGTTCAGCCGCGTAGGAAGCTGCAGTGAACGCGAGAATAGCGACCGTCGCTAAGAGACTCTTCTTCATGATGTTTACCAGTTGTCGTGCGTCCTGATTGGACAGGGTGCTAATAGAGTCATCCGACGAAGGTTCCTGCGACAGCATTTGTTTTCGTTGCCGCCCGAAGATTGCGGTCCTTCTGCTGAGTGGACCTCGCGCGAGCTGCCCGAAAGGAAACGACCCCAGCACGGGGGTACGAACTGGGGCCGTCATTCATCGGATGTGATGGGTGGGCATTACATCCGGTCGCCCATCACCAAGTGACACCGGCAACATTGGTTCCGGGCACTGTCCCAATTTCTCCGAGCGGAGTGCGAATGAGGACAGCACCCCGGTGTCCGGGCAATCAGGTCACGCCGCTTTCATTTTTGTGCCGACCTATCTATCCGAGGATTGCTCGCTACATCAATTTCATCACCGACAAAGGCCAGGCGTCGGGGGCTGAGAGACGTGGCCGCGCTCCCGCCTGCAACAGGAAGAGGGAGCCATGAACGCAATCATCTGTCCCGTTCACGTTCAACGAAACTTCGAAATACGCTGGGCAACGTGGATGACCGGAGTAAAACCGTGCCTTTCTCGAAGGGATGGCGCGGATGCCTGCGAAAGCGGAATTGTCGTTGCGGCTCCTTGCAATTCCAGCGCAATCTTGGATGTTGCGCCGATCGAAGATATCCCGCTGAACCCTCCCCATTGCGAAATTTGATCGTGCCGGTCGCCAGGATCAGCCGTGGCCTGGTGCTTTGCTGAGCAAGTGCTAGATGGCTTTGGCCGTGCGATGCGCGACTGAAACGGAGGTGCCTTGGGCGCCGCTTTCGGTCACGACCTGCGCATTCAGCTGGCTGGCGAGGGCCGCGATGATACCGGTACCGAGCCCGCCTTCGGCGTTGCTCGCGCGCTTCTGCTTGCCGCTCCCGTTGTCGCACACCGACAGCGTCCATTCGGTTTCGACGGCACCGTAGGTCACGACGATGCTCCCGCCTTTCATGGCATTGCCGAATGCGTGCTTGAGCGAATTGATGACGAGTTCAGCGACAATCAGCCCGAGGCTCTCGGCCTTCTGGCGGCTCACGTTGGCACCTTGGCCACGGACTTCAATCGAAATTGGCTGGTCGTCGCTGATCATCGAATGGGAGATGGCTTCGCACAGACTCGTCAAATAGGGGATCAGGGCGATGGACCCGCTCCCGGCCGACGCATGAAGATGCTTTTGCACGGCCGCGATCGACATGATCCTGCTATGCGCGTCCTCCAGAGCTCGCCGTGCCTCGTCCGAAATCACCTTTCTGGATTTCATGGAAATGATGCTTGCGATGATTTGCAGGCTGTTGGCCACGCGATGGTAAATTTCGTCAAGCAGCATGTCTTTCTGCCGAAGCAGATCGGCATTCTCGCGCTCCAGAAGACGCTTGCTGGTGACGTCCTCGATGCTGAGAAAGATGTTCGCGGGTGATGCCCCCTCGTAGAACACCTCCCGCGCGTTGAGCAGCATCGTTCGTCGTCCGAGCACCCGAAAGTCGTGTTCGACTTCGTAATTCTCCATTGCCCCTTGTTCGGGTATGATTTGCTCCAGCAGCAATCGCAGTTGGGGGATGTTCCACTCCCCGCCACCCAGCTCATAAAGCGGCCTGCCGATGATATCGCCGATGTCGAGCCTGAATGTCGAACAGAAGGCGCGGCTCGCGGCGACCAGCCGGAGGCCCCGGTCGAGAACCAGGAGAGGTTCGCGTATGGTGTCGACAATTCCCTGAGCCATCGTTCTGGCAGCGTCGGCCTCAACGAGGTGGGGCGATTGCCAGAGGATGTTCCCGGTACCAGCCAGGGGCGTCCGAGTTTGCGGAATCATGTCCATCTCCACGTTCTGCACCTTCACCACCAGCGTCTCCGCCAGCCGCCCCAGCTTCCTCCCCATCGGCTTCTTCCGTGGACCAGCCTGATGAGCACGAGAAGCAAGATCGCGCCAATCGCGGCCTCAACGATTGCCGAGACGATGCCCGAACCGAGATGGATCCCGAGTTGCGGAAATATCCAGCTCGCAATGAAGGCGCCCGCGACCCCCACGATGAGGTCGCCGACGAGGCCAAAGCCTGTACCCCGGACGATCTGTCCCGCGAGCCAGCCGGCGGCGATGCCGACAATCAATATGACGAGAAGGCTTTCGCCCGATATGTTCATCTTTGCGTCCCCGCGATCGGGCAGCCAGGCGCTAGCCACCACAGGGTTCCATGATAAGCCCGAACCGTGACGGATACTGAGCAAAATTGCTCACATGCCGCTCGTTTGTGCGACGCTCACTGGTAAGTGTTGACAGTTTTGTGGAACGGCCTGTGCGATTTTGCTCAGCGCGAGCTGCCGCGGACGGATAAGTTTTGCTTTTGGGCCGACGGCGCGGATGTATCCGCGGGATCGAAAGAGCCGTTACGAAACGACTGGCACGGATTTCAGGCCGGTTCATTCCGGATCAGGTAGAGTCGCAATTTGCCCCCTTCCATCGAGCAACCGTCGCGAGCGTCGAGGCACAAGGCGCGCAAGCGCAAAATAGCCAAATTCCCTAACATGCTGGGAGGTGCATCTGCTAAGCTAAGGCAGCACCGGGCGCCAAAGGCCTCATGCCAAAAGCCGCGAAAAACCTGTTTGATCCAAAACTATTTCTCGCCAAGGTCGGCGAGGGCACAACCGTATTGAAATTTGACAAGAACGAGGTCGTCTTTTCGCAAGGCGACGCCGCCGATACTGTTTTCTATATCCAAAAGGGAAGGATGAAGGTTCTCGTCATCTCCGAGCAGGGCAAGGAAGCCGTGGTCGGAATCCTGGAACCCGGACAATTCTTCGGCGAAGGATGCCTGAATGGCCATCCCGTGCGAATTTCAACAACGACGGCAATGGAAGAATGCGTGATCACTTCCATTACGAAAGCCGCGATGCTTGCGGCGCTCAAAAGCGAGCCAAAGTTTTCCGAATTGTTCATGGCGTATCTTCTTAGTCGAAACAGCCGCATCGAAGAAGACCTGATAGACCAGTTGTTCAATTCCAGCGAGAAGCGGCTCGCGCGTCTTCTCCTGCTTCTGGCGAACTTCGGAAAGGATGGCGCCCCTCAGCCCATCGCGGCGCAGGTCAGCCAGGAGACGCTCGCAGAGATGATCGGGACAACCCGCTCCCGCGTCAGCTTCTTCATGAACAAGTTTCGCAAGCTCGGCTTCATCACCTATAACGGCAAGATCGAGGTTCATAGTTCGCTCTTGAACGCGGTTTTGTACGACAAGCCCGAGATAAAGAGAGACGAGTGAGGCGGCTGGGCGGAAGGATCGACGGGGCACTCCAAAACCCGCCGTTTTTGCGCTTGAAGCGGCGAGCGTGCGCAGGAGCACGCCTTTCGATCCCATGATACGAACCTCTTTCGCGTCCACTTCAACGCACTGGGCCAGCGCGCGCAGGTGGTCGAGACGGTATCCGAACCGGGTAAAAGGAGTGTGGGGAAAGGTGGTAGCGGGGGAGCGTCTTGGTCAGGAAAGCCGACAGACTTTCCGAGGAATTATCGACTTGGGCAGTTGGCGGCAGTCCCTCATTGACGCGATGGCGGAGGCGTTAGTCCTAGTTTGAATCCGTGAGTGTCCTAATTTGCCTTCGCTAACTTTTACGAGAAGTGGTCTGTATTGACCAGTATGTTGGGGCTCGTGCGTGGAAGACTGTTGCAAATCACCGGCCCGGGCTGGCTCCAGGGTGAATTGCGAGCGCCAACGTAAGGGCTGCCCTATCGTGAGGCCGCGCTCCCATTTGTCGATTGCGTTTGCACGCGCGTCGTGGCGGCCCGGTCGGAGGAACCATATCATGGATGGATCGAACTTGCCGCGCCACATTGTGGAGAGATTCGAAAAGCGATGGGCACAAAAAGTCGAGGCCCAGGCACATGCGCGGAAGACGGCAAAGCCAAGCGACCGCAGCATGACCGATCGAGGGGTGCCTGTTGTCCATCGTCGCAAGCGGGCGAAACTGACGAAAGAAGTGGCGGCCTGAGGACGACTGTGAAGCCCGCTAGTGGCTAGGCCCGTTTCCTGCTTGAGGCACGCGGTGGCCGCGTGGCTGCGTACTGGTCTGCAGGCCCGCATCCAGCGCCCTGCAACGAGGAGATTCTTCTCTAACCTGTTCAATTTTGCTCAGCTTGGGCTGAGAAAAGACGGTACTCTTCGCATTCGTTGCATTGGAATGCGCCATGATGCACACGCTCGCTGTCGTTCTGGTTCTCTATGTCGCAGCGGCGAACGCGATCGCGGTCATTGCCATATGGGGGACTGGTGCGCCGGTCCATAGGCGACGGCGACCGGGAAGTTAGGGCGCCCCACTCTCACGCAGGGAGCAACGCTATGCGCCAAACCCCTATCAAGCAAAGCACACCGTTGAATAGCATGGCTCAACTGGCTGCAGAAGCGGGAGAGCGCGCCAAGCTGCTTCCGCCCGGCAAGGAACGGGAAAGCCTTCTCACGCTAGCCAGAGAAAGCGAAAAGGCATCATACGTTGAGGAGTGGCTTAACTCGCCGGGGTTGCTGTCGCCGAGATAAGATGGAGACGTGATGACCAGCAAAACTGACGAGCAGATAGCCACGGAAAATAGACTGCGCGTTTCCCGGCCAGATGGCGTACGCGCCATGGAAGATGCCGTTGATGCGGCTGTCGTCATTCGCAAGAATATGGAGCGACTTCGTGGGTTAAGACTGACGAAGGAAGCTCAAGCCGCCTCCGCCGCTAAATCGGTCACGAAGATCAAACCGGTAAAGCCATCGAAATGATGAAAGAGAATGCTGGTTGGGCATTCGCGCGGATGTCGTTGTTATAGGTAAGGCCGCCTCAGTTGGCGGCCTCTTTGCTTGCGTGAGCCTGTTCGCGGGACCCGCGCCGCTAAAGCGGACTTTGCGGCTCTCTAAATGTAACCGTGCTGGGCGATGAGCACGAGTGTCGCTAATACGACCCATGTGCCGACCGTCCAAACTGCAAAAGAGTTAAAGGGGTAAGTTGGCAGCGGTTTTCGCCAGTGAGCCATCGAAACCTCCCTCTGCGGTTCAGCACAATTATCGAGGCAAAGCTGGCAGCTTCGTGACAGTACCTAAAGAAACGACGCCGAATTGGTGCCGCGCCGCAGTGGCCAAACCTGAAAAATGCGGTGGCCTAATTCGTTTTGTGTCCACTTTGGAACTGACGGGCCGGCGGCACCGTATTTAGGATCGGAAGTGCAAACCCTGCGGTTAGGACCCGTAAGCACGAGGTTGTGTCATGCTGCGTCGCCGGTTCAAACAGACTCAATCGCTTGAAGAACGACTTTCCGAGAAAGCAAAGCGCCTCAGAGAGCAGGCCGAGACTCTCCCACCGGGGATAGAGCGCGACGATCTAATCCACAAAGCGCGGCAGGCCGAAACCGGCTCACACATGACCGAGTGGCTTACATCGCCCGGATTGCAGCCGCCGAAATAAGGGGCCGCCGCCGAGCACATGAGGCGGCAATAGCTGTGCCGATCCGCGTGCTGACTCTCGCAGCCAACCTCACCCATGCGCTCGCGCACCCCAGCCTGTGTGTACCGAAAACCTAAACACGGGCGTAGTTGTGATGAAGTCCGCCCAGGATGGCAAGTGACCTGACCACACCGGTTCGCTGAACTGGGCGAGAAACGGGCGCATCCTTATCCAAGGCCAAGTGCGTTCGCGTCTCATTATAGTAGCGAGCATAGAATTTCAGAATCCGGCGCAGATGTGCCTCGCCCAGGACAATGATGTGGTCCACACATTCACGCCGGATCGATCCGATCAGCCGTTCGACAAAGCCATTCTGCCAGGGTGAGGCCGGTGCAATCGGCTTGTCCCGGATGCCCATGGCACGCATTCGGCGTGTGACGACCGCACCGTAGATGCAATCCCGGTCCCGGATCATGTAGCGCGGAGCCTCGTTCCAGGGGAATGCCTCCGTTATTTGACGCGCGACCCATTCGGCGGTTGGATGTGCCGTGACGTTGATCCAGACAAGATCTCTGCGGTCTAGCCGAACGATGACGAAGACATAGAGCAGGTCGAAATTGATAGTTGGAACAACGAACAGGTCCATGGCGGCAATGTCCGGCGCGTGGTTACGCAAGAAGGTTTGCCATCCCTGGCTGGCTGGCCCCCGTCGTTTGACCATGTACTTGACGACGCTCGACTGCGCGACTTCAAACCCGAGCTTGAGCAGTTCGCCGTGGATGCGCGGCGGCCGAGTGGACCCGGGGATTTTCACCCCGAGTCCCTCACAGATCCGGACTTGATACTCTCGCATCATCCGGCTCGTGCCACCGCTTGAAGGCTGCCGCCTTCCGTTGAATATCGGGCTCCTCCCGTTGCCGGTTGACCCAATCCCAACGGCGATGACCTGCTCGCTTCGCTCCACGGGCATTACCCCGCTTCATCACTACTACCAAGCAGTCCGCCCCTGGTCGGCGCATCGGTACTTTCGGCCTCGCGGTTTTGGCCGCTTGTGCCTTTTCCCTTGCCATCGCCGTCCAGGTTCTCAAGTTCCGTGCAAAAGCCCGAATGAGAGTCACGCCTCCTCAACACCGGACACCGCATGGCCAATAGGTAGGTTTCCGCCATACTTTTCCCGGGGCTAGGGAGAGGCCCCGGTTTTGATGTCATCTGAATCCGTTTTCGATGCATCGCCAGAGATTCGCTTGCGCTCGTCTCTCTCATCCATACTTGACGTGATCAACGTCACGCCTTTTGACCATAACGTTCACCACCGCGGCTTTTGACCGAAGCAGCTTATGGCAGTTTGAAGCCTCCCCCTACAGGACGGCTCCGAAGGGTCCTCCTTCATCTTTCGCACAGCATGACGCTCGCGCGTCTTCTTGACACAACACCCCAAAGCGGATTTTCGACGCTCATCCGCCGGATCAATGCGCGCAGCTCCGTGTGGATCTGCGGTCGCCCTCCCTGTGGGCGCGACCTCCACGCCAGTAGGAGCGAAAGCCGGCCCTGTGACAACACACGAGTGTCTCGGGCCGGATGATCGTAAGAACCTGCAGGATAGAAGGAAACCAGCGATACAGCTGGATAAAGAACCAGCAATCATTGTTCGTGAGCCGGACGCGACCATGCGGCCTACGCCTCAAGACATTCAACTGATATCGAAGCACTGCGTTCTCAGCTTCAAGCCGCAACGTCGACTTGAATGGCGAGGCCAGGACGGCCAGAACGAAACAGAGCAGCCCGATCATTCAGCCAGCTTAGGCGATTCCATCACGTCATCAACTCGAATACGGTTTTCGGTACACACAGGCGTAAGTGGCTCTTTAAAGCCGATCACGTCGTTCGTTATCCGCGCCGGATCATTGCTCGGTCTGCCTCTGCAACTTTTCCATGACGCGGGACAGAACAGCCCTCCATGGAGGATCAGTCGCGGCAAAATCTGGGGGCACACTGCATCACAAGCCGTCTAGGTCAGCGTTTCCTTGGTTCGAATCATATCAGGCGGCGTCGGCGAGTTTGTATGACCAAGTGTGGATGACGGGGTGGCGATTTACGTCGTCGATGCCGGCCATAATGCGCTCTTTGAGTTCGTGTTTTGAGGTGACCCGGATGTGGCGCAGGACCGACCGCGCGAATTTGGAGAAGAAGCCCTCGATGAGATTGAGCCACGAACCATGCTTGGGCGTGAAGGTAAACTCGAAGCGTCCAGGCGGTCGAGCGTCGAGCCAGGCTCTTGTTTCTCTCGATATGTGCGCGGAATGATTATCGAGGATCAGCTTGATCGCGGTGCTGGCCGGATAAGCGGCGTCGAGACACTTGAGGAATTCGATGAACTCCCGGCTGCGGTGGCGGTCTCTGACGAGCGCATGGACCTTCCCGGTAAGCAGGTCGATTCCGGCCAACAGGCTCAGCGTGCCATGACGTTTGTACTCGTAATCCCGCGCGAAGGTCGCGTGGACGCCGGGCTTGGGCGGCAAATCGGGTGCTGTCGTTGCGATGGCCTGGATTCCCGGCTTTTCGTCGTAGGAAACGATCGCCACTCGCTTGATGGCTTTGCGCGACTTGGCGGCGGCTCTCTTCAGAAGCTGGACCTCGCGATAAACGCACAGAACCTCGGCCATCTTCTGCTCGAACTCGGCATCGCGACGTTCCAGATAGTAGCGCACCTTGTGCGGCTTGATTTCCTCCTGGCCGAGGATCTTGCACACCGTGCCTTGAACCAGCCTGGCGAGACATTGGTGCCCGGCCGTCGGGCCGTGCTCGCGTGCGTGACGGGCCAAAAGCCGCGTCGTCCACAACTCATGCGGATAGCCGTGCTCCTTGGCCTTGTCGCACGCCAGCGACACCAACCAGGCTTTGGCCTCCGGCGTGATGACCGGTTCTTTGCCCGGCCGTGGCCGATCCTCGATCGCCGCCAGCGGCCCATAGCCCAGCGCCCGCTCCACGCAGCGCTGAACCGTTTGATGGTGAACCCCAACTCTTTGCCCCACCGCACAGAACGAAGGATTCTCGCGATAGGCCAGCAGCATCTGCGCCCGCGATACCCGGCTCGCCGGTTCGGTTCGCGACCGCGAAAGAGCCGTCAATCTTTCAATCTCTTCGCAGGTCATTGCCAATTCGATTACTCGCCGCCATCCTGCCATGATGCCGCTCCTCGTTTCGCCAACCGCAAAACAAGGAATCCGCCATCAACCCATTGGTTCCTTGATGCAGGTTTCATGGAATCGATCGTCTAGTGCAGAGGGTGGCATCAACTCGCCAAAGCCATTTCTTTGCTGCCCGGCGTTGTCTGGCTTGCCTGCCACAAATAGTCGTGCACGACCTTGCCCAGGCCAAGCGTCAGGTCGGCAAGGACGTGGATCGCGGACACGATCTCGAGCACCGGCAACTCGGCGACGGGTGCCAAGGCGTGAGGCGAGAGGTGTAGCGCCGCGGGCCCGGTCCACGCGCCCTTTATCGTAACATCCTCAAGATGGTATTCGACGAGCTCGCAGATGCGCGGCGTGCCGTCGACATGCGGAATGATTTTGAGCAGAAAATTTGGAGCCGCGAGCGAAGCTTTGACTTGCGCCAAATCAGCTTCGCGGTGTTTGTAGCCCATCGTGCCGGTGGCGACCCGAAGCGGCCCGTAATCCAGAGTTCCGACCAGTGTGTCGATCTCGGTTCGCAGCGTCGGCTGTGCCAGTTTCTTCGGAAAGCCCCAGAGCTCGCGGCCACCGGCGATCGGCCCCTCGTCATTGAGGAACATGCAGTGGGTGTAGCTGCCCCTGCGGCCGCGGAAAGAGACCGGGATGACCTGACCGCTTTCGGTATAATCGCCGAAACCATTCGAATCCGGCATGCGGATGAATTCGTACTTCACTAGCGCTTCGCGCTCGTCGAGTTCGAGCGGCTCGGGCACCACCGCGCGCAGCCTCGCCGGATCGGTACGATATCTGATGATGAGGTATTCGCGGTTGACGAACCGGTACGGTCCGGGCGGATAGGCAGGGCTGGTCAGCGGCATCGCGAAGGCGCGCTCCAGCACTTGTTTCTCCTGCATCGTGGGTTTTCCTTGCGTTGAATTCAGTTTGTTTGGCTATTCGCGACCGTCGCGTTCGAGATCGAACGTGAAGACACCGTCGAGGCTCGAGGGACGAGAAAGAACCTCGGGATGGCGCATCGTGCGCACTGCGTCGTGGTAACCCGCGCGCCAATGATCCTGCATCGACAGCCTGGAAAACTCGTAGTCCTTGGAGTGACCTTCGTAGTTTCGAGCCCGGTAGATCAGGTGGACGATGTTGTAGACCTTGTCACTGGCGACCGACTTCAGGATATTCAAATCGTCGTTCTCTTCAAGATCGGCAGGGAGCCTGCGCAGCAGGGCAGCAAGGGCACGCTGTACCCGGTGCACGTTCTTAAATTGGCCGGTGCTCGCGCGCGTGCGACTTGAAAACTGAATTTCTTTGTGACGCGTGGCGACTTCCGCCAGATGGCGCGGAAGCGCGCCTTGCGAACTCCAGAGATCGACCTGAAATGCGAGCGTATCCTGGCGGCGGGGGTTGCTCTCGATCACCCACTGCAGCGGCGTGTTGGATACAAGCCCGCCGTCCCAGTAATGCTCGCCATCGATTTCGACGGCGGGAAAGCCGGGTGGGAGCGCTCCGCTCGCCATGACATGCTCGGGGGCAATCGTATGAGTGGTGGTATCGAAGTAGACGAAGTTGCCGGTCCTGACATTGACCGCGCCCGCGCTGAAGCGCGTCATCCCGGCATTGAGGCGATCAAAATCCACCAGGCGCTCCAGCGTTTGCTTGAGGTGCTTGGTATCGTAGAAGCTGGTCGCCGGCAGCGACCCACCCGGTTGCAGCCACGGCATCATAGGTCGCGCTGAGAAAAATCCTGCCGCGCCGAACGTGGCGGCCAGATTGGCGCTCATTTGATTGAGGACATTGCGTGCGTGGTCGCTTCGGGCGAAATCGACGAATGGATTGCCCGACCAATCCCACGGCGCGGTTGAAGTCACCTGCGTCCAAAACTCACGCAAGCGATCGACGCGGGAATTAGGCGGGTTGCCTGCGATGATGGCGGCGTTAATCGCGCCGATCGAGATGCCGGCGATCCAGTTGGGATGGATATCGGCCTCCGCCAGCGCCTCGTAGACGCCTCCCTGATATGCGCCCAGCGCGCCGCCGCCTTGCAAGAGCAGTGCGACGCATTCGAATGGAAGACGTTCTTGCGCCTCTATCGAATTCGGACGAAGCTGGAAATTCATGGCTCAGTTCTTTCGTTGACGTTTTGCACGAGATTCGTGCGGTATGAAAAACTTGGAAGATGGGACCGGACGCGTGGTGTTCATCCCGCGTACGTCCGGTGATTTTCGGCTCAAGGAGCGACGACCATCGGCCCGTAGTAGTCGCCCCAGTGGCCCCACACGTCGCGGTCCACAGGACCATGCAAGTCACCAGCGCGATTACGAAAGCGGGTTTGCCCGTCCGCACCATGCGCGTTCATCGTGATACGCGCGTTCGCGGTGAGACGCTGTGAAGTTGGTTGACCCTGCCGGGCCATAGCGGGCGTGGTTAGTAGAACCGCGGCCATCAGTGCAGCCGACAGAAGATTGGGTTTTGTCATTAGATTCTCCACTGGTTAGAGGTCTCGAGATTTTTGCGTTGACTTATTAAACTAAACCGTATAGTTTATATACGCCATGAACGAGCAGGTCCTGTCAAGGAAGGACGGGTCACATACCCGTGTTCGGCTTCGTGAGCGCGGGAGTATCGCGGGAATCCAAATTCCTTTGGCAGGCCGGCCGTTCGCTAATGACACCAATGAGAGGAGTGATCCGACATGATTTCGAAATTTGACGGCCGTTCTATCGCGGTGTTGGCAGTCTTGTTCTGCGCAACAACCGCCTTTGCCCAGGAAAATCGCGGCACCCCCGAACAGCGAGCCGCTTGTGCGCCCGACGCATTCAGGTTCTGCAGCACCTACATTCCCGATCCCACTGGCGTCGAGCAATGCCTGAGGCAGAACAAGTCCGGTCTCAGCGAGGCATGCCGAACGGTGTTCGAGCAAAGCGCCGACCCCGTGACCGGCAGGGTCAAATAAGGGCAACAAAAAGGAGATTCAAAATGGATATGTTCTATATTCCCGCGCTTGCGTCATTTTCGGGATCGGCTTCCGGAACGCTTGCGTCGATTGTCACCGGCTGGGTGACCCGGCGTCGCAAGGACCGCGTCCGTCATAAACTGCGGGCCACGTCCCAGCGCGAAGAACTCTACAAGAGCTTCATTGAGGAAGCGTCGAGGCTGTATGCGGACGCGCTCGTCCACGATAAGTCCGAGGTGTCGAAACTCGTTGACCTGTACGCTCTCATCGCCCGAATGAAAATCCTTTCGAGCGATGCCGTGATTGAAGGTGCCGAGAAGGCGGGTCGGTTGATCCTAGAAACCTATCTTTCGCCAAACCGGACATTCGTCGACCTGCCCGACCTGATCAACGAGATGGATCCGTTGCGCGATTTCAGCGAGGCCTGCCGCCGCGAATTGCAATCGCCGACCGGCGCTGAGGCTCTCTGACCATGCCGCTGTTTCAGTATTTTGGCTGGGTGGGAGGCTTTCTTATCGCGGCGCTCCTTGCCGCGAACTGGTGCTGCTCCGCACCGATTGAGTCAGCGCCGCGTTCTGATGTTCCGCTCGATCAGAAAATCAACATCCGGATCCACACGGAACATAAATGGCCCGAACGCGTGGTGTTCGACACGACGCGTTCGACGTTGGCGCGCGAAGCGAAAGCCGACTCAGACACCGACGTTGACCGAAGCGAAACGTCCGCCCAGGCTGAGCGCCAACCCTTCGACGCGTTCGCCGAGATGGCTATTCCCGCCAGGCCCTGCTTTCGACCACCCTGCTCCGCTGGCCAGGTTGCGGACCGGGACGCGACGCTAATTGGGAAGGCGCGTCAAACTGAACTATCTCGCGCCGTCGATAACAGCGCCCAAGGGCCTTACTTTCTCCAATCCGCTTCACAAGCCGCCAGGAAGAAACTGACGCGTTCGCGCACGAAAGCGGGCAATTCGCCGCGCAGCTCTTTCGCGCCCTCCCCCATCAAAGCCCGCATGATCATCGGCAGCAGGATCAGATCCATGAAAATCTGCGCCGTGGAGACGCTTCGTTTCGGGCCGAAGGGTCCCTTGGAGCCGCGCGAAAGCGCGTGAGTGGCATCGTTCAAGACATGGGACACGGCAGCCGCGGCTCGGTCCCGGCCGTGTTCGTGGACGTGGCGGCTCAACGCGGGGAATCTGTCGGCTTCGGCAATCGTTACACGGGTGACGCCGATTGTCTCCTCGATGAATCGTTCCACGATCTCGGTGCCTAGAACTCGCGAGCCTGTCCTGCACCGTGCGCCCCCGGGGCTCAAAACCTTCGAAATTCGTCAACCCCGCGATGACGCGGGCCACAACCGCCTCGAAGAGCGCCTCCTTTCCCTCGAAGTGGGCATAGATCGTCGGCTTGCTCGCCGGCGCCACCTCTGCGATCTCATCGAGGCTCGCGCTTTGATAACCCCTCTTGAGGAACACCCGCTGGGCCGCATCGAGGATTCGTTCCTTCACGTCGCCCGCCAGGTCTTTGGGCGGTCTTCCGGGACGCGGCCGTTTCAAATCACTGTGCTTGCTCACCATCAGCTTCACCCCTGCATTCACGATGCTGCGAGCGCCCAAGCTCGCTGACGATGTTGGCTTGACATGTTCTCGATCCAAGTGCAAGTAAAATAAACTATACGGTATAGTTTAAATCAATCAGGAGACCACTGTGCCCCATTCCATCGACCATCTGCCCGCCCTGGAGGGACGAACCCTGCTGGACGAGCTCAATCACCGGATCAAGAACGAGCTTGCCTCGGTCATCAACCTTGTCTCCTTCAAAGCAATCTGGACGGACAACGTCGACGCCAAGGAAGAGTTGAGCAAAGTCGTCGACCTGCTTCACCAGCATGTCGAGGTCCACAACATTCTGACGATGCCTGACCGCGACGCACTCGTCGACGCCGGCGAACAGCTTCGCAAGCTTGGCCTGGCCGCGAGCCGGTGCAAGCTGGATCGCATGAACATCCGCCTTCTGTTGTCGATCGACACGTTGCCGCTGGAATCAGAGCGGTGCTGGCGCCTGGCGCTGGCCGTTTACGAGTTGGTGACGAACGCGGTCCGCCATGCCTGCTTCGAGGGCCACGACGGCGAAATCAAAATCAAGCTGATGCGGGCCGGTTCCTGGGTGAACTGTCGAGTGACCGATAACGGATCGGCACTCGAAAGGATCAAGCCTGGTCGCGGCCTGCGGATCGTCGGCGAGCTGGCAAAAAGCCTGGGTGGCCGGATGGCTCACACGTTCGGTACCACATCGACCTCGTTCGTCCTGGACTTCCCTCTGACGCAGCGCGAACAGCACGCCAACCGCGCGGTTGCCGCGCGCCGTCCCAGAACCAGCCGTCGATTAAAGGCCATGCTTTCGCTGCCTTCCGCGCCAGTCGCCGGCGATCGGGCAAATCCGATCGTCGCTCAGCCACAGCTCTAGATCAAAGGAGACACACAATGTCGGCAAAGACTCTTCTTACCCTGTCCGCAAGCCTGTTGCTCGGCGCCGCCATCGCCGCGCCCAACGCTGCACTGGCGCAATTCGGCCCTCCTCCCGGTCCTCCGCCCATGCTCGCCGGTCCTCCTCCTGGTCTCGGCGCCGGTGGTCCTCCTCCGGGTCTCGCCGGCGGCCCCCCGCTCGGTGGTCGTCCGGCCGGACCTGTCGCTGGCCTTCCCCGTGGCGGCCCGGGCGCACCTCCGCGCGATCTTGCCGGCGGTCCCGATCTGGATGGTGCGGCCGGACTGCACGGTTCGGTCGCGGCGGATCGACCGGTCGTCGAAGCTCGCGCCTCGGGCTACGGCGCCAACGGTCACATCCGCAATAGTTACGCCAGCTACGGCTACGGCCATGGCTATGGCCGCGGCTACCGTTATTGGCCGTATGCGGCGGCGGCTTACGCCTATGGCAGATCCTACGCCTCCTCAGACGACGGCTGCACCTACGTGTCCACATACAGACGATATGGCACCAGGCGCGTTCTCGTCTGTCATGGAGACTGATTGAATCGGACTCCCCTTTGGCGTCCCGGTCCTGCACCGGGGCGTCTGTGTTTTGGCCGAACGCGACTTGCCTCTCAGGTTCGATTTCGGACTTGACGATCCGATAAATGAACTATACGGTATAGTTTGGTTACAGGAGAACCGCCGTGCACCACTCCATTTCCATTCCGCCCGCGTTGGCTATTCCGGGGCCCATGAGTGCCGCATTGGCGCTCGCGCTTCTGGCGACGCCCTTGGGTGCCTGCAATGACCACTCCGCCGCGCCTGTCGAGCGTGCCGCGGTGGTGCACACCGAGCTTGTGCAGCCGCGGGATGGGCAGGCTGCCGTAACGCTGACGGGCGAGGTCCAGGCCCGTTTCCGTGCCGACCTGTCGTTCCGGGTGAGCGGACGCGTGCTCGAACGGTTGGTGGACGTCGGCGCCCACGTCAATGCCGGCGACCTCCTGGCCCGGCTCGATCCGGCCGAGCAGCAGGCCGATTTCGACGCTGCGACCGCGAGTGTGGCTGCGGCGGAGGCCCAGTTGCGCGTGGCGCAAGCGACCTTTGACCGGCAGAGCAATCTCCTGTCGAGCGGCTTCACTACCCGCGTCGCCTACGACCAGGCGCAGGAGCAATTGCGAACCGCACAAAGCACGCTTGAATCGGCGAAAGCGGAGCTGGGAAGGTCCCGCGAGGCGCTTGGCGATACCGAACTGCACGCCCGCACCGCGGGGGTGATTACCGCCCGAAACCTTGAAGTCGGGCAAGTCGTCCAGGCGACCCAATCGGTTTTCGCACTCGCGCAAGACGGCGAGCGGGACGCTGTCTTCGATGTTCCCGAATCGCTGTTCTTCGCCGATGTGGACAACGGCCACGTGTCGCTGGCTCTGGTCTCGGGTTCTGACGTGACCGCCGTCGGCTACGTCAGGGAAATATCGCCTGCTGTCGATCCCAAGAGCACCACGGTTCGCGTGAAAGTCGTAATCCAAAATCCGCCCCCGGCGATGACGCTCGGAAGCGCCATCGCGGGTACCGCCGGGACGAAACCCGCAACCGAGATCACCGTGCCGTGGACCGCCCTGATGGCAACGGGCTCAAAGCCCGCGGTGTGGATCGTCGACCCCAAGACAAGCACAGCGTCGCTGAAGCCGGTGGTCATCGGCGCTTACGAAGCCGGAGCGGTGCTGATCAAGGAAGGGCTCGAGGCTGGAGACCGCGTCGTCATCGACGGTGGCAAGCTGCTGAGCTCCGGCCAGCCCGTGACATTTGCCGGAGATCGATCATGAGAACGCGAATTCTTGTCCTCGCAAGCACCATCGCCTCGGCATTGGCCATGGCCGGATGCCAACAGGAGGCGAAGGCGCCGGAGCCGGTCCGGCCCGTGCTGTCGGCCATTCTGCAACCGGTCGCGTCGGGCAGCACGGTCGCGGTTGGGACCGTCCAGCCCCGCTACGAGACCAATCTCGGCTTCCGCGTGCTGGGGCGCGTGATCGCGCGTCCAGTCAACGTCGGTGATCTGGTGGCCGAGGGGCAGATGGTTGCCGCAATCGACCCGACTGCCCTGGAGCTCGCCGAGCGATCAGCGAAAGCGGACCTTTCGAAAGCTCAGGCCCTGCTTGAAAACACAATCGGGACCGAGGAGCGGAAACGGATCCTGATCAAGACCGACGCCACGACGAAGCAGACGCTTGACGACGCCGAGCAGGTGCGCGCGGGCGCACAAGCATCGACCGCTCGCGCCCGCGCGAACCTGACCAAGGCGATCGAGCAGTTGGGTTATGCCGAGGTGAAGGCCGACTTCGCCGGTGTCGTTACGGCCGTGAGCGCCGAGGTGGGACAAGTGGTCTCGCCGGGTCAGAGCGTGGTGACCGTGGCGCGGCCTGATGTCCGGGAGGCCGTGGTCGATATCGGCGCGGACTTCCCCGCGCCCTTGACCGTCGGTTTGCCGTTCAGCGTCAGCTTGCAGCTGCTTCCTGCTGTTCAAGTCCAGGGACAAATTCGCGAAATTGCGCCGCAAGCCAATTCCGTGACGCGCATGCGCCGCGTCCGTATCGCCTTGAATGATCCGCCTGAAAGCTTCCGGCTCGGAAGCACCATCACGGCAAGGCTAAGCAACGGTCAGAACTCAGTTCTCCGAGTGCCCGCGTCCGCCGTGCTCAAAGAGGGCGCCGAGACCTTTGTCTGGGTCATCGACGCTCCCAAGAGCACGGTTTCGCTGCACAAGGTCGACCTCTCCGAGGACGAAGGAGGCATCCGGGTCACCGATGGTCTCTCCATCGGAGCGCGCATCGTGACTGCCGGAATCCACAGCCTCAAACAAGGACAGCAAGTCCGCATCGAACAGGACGCCACGCCATGAAAACCTTCAATCTTTCCGACTGGGCACTCGGACATCGTTCGCTCGTCTGGTATTTCATGATCGCCTTCATGGTGGCGGGTCTCTTCGCATATCTGCAGCTGGGACGGCAGGAAGATCCTGACTTCACCATCAAGACCATGGTGATCGGGGCGCAATGGCCGGGCGCTTCGCCCGAAGAAATGACGCGCCAAGTCACCGACAGGATCGAGAAGAAGCTCGAAGAGCTGGAGTCGCTCGACTATACCAAGAGCGTCACCGTTGCGGGCCAAACCACCGTCTTCGTCTATCTGCGCGATACGACGAAGGCCGCCGATGTCGCGCCGACCTGGGCGCGCGTGCGCAACATGATCGCGGACATCAAGGGCGATTTCCCGCAAGGGGTCGTCGGTCCCGGCTTCAACGACCGCTTCGGCGACGTCTTCGGCAACATCTACGCTTTCACCGGCGACGGCCTGACCCAGCGCCAGTTGCGCGACCGCGTCGAGGACATTCGCGCAAAAGTCTTGACTGTCCCGAACGTCGGCAAGGTCGACATTCTCGGCGCGCAGGATGAAAAGATCTTCCTTGAATTTTCGACCCGGAAGATCGCGGCGCTCGGCCTCGACACCCGTTCAATCGTCTCTTCGCTGCAGGCGCAGAATGCCGTCGCGCCATCCGGCGTATTCGAGGAGGGACCGGAGCGCATCAGCGTCCGGGTTAACGGACAATTCGTATCCGAGGAAAGCCTGAAGGCGATCAATCTCAGGGTCAACGACCGGTTCTTCCCGCTGACGGATGTCGCAACCATCACGCGCGGCTACGCCGATCCGCCGACGACGCTGTTTCGCTTCAACGGTCAACCCGCAATCGCACTCGCTATCGGAATGAAGTCGGGCGCGAACTTGCTGAAATTCGGCGAGGCGCTGAAGGAAGAGATGTCCAAGATTCTAGCCGAGCAGCCGATCGGCCTCGGAGTTCATCTCGTCGCTGACCAGCCGGTCGTCGTCGAGCACGCCGTGTCTGGCTTCACGGAAGCCCTGTTCGAAGCGGTGGTCATCGTGCTCGGAATCAGCTTCTTGAGCCTCGGCCTCCGCGCCGGCCTGGTTGTTGCGATCGCGATTCCCTTGGTTCTGGCCATCACCTTCGTGGTGATGGCGTATGCAGGAATCTCGCTGCAGCGCATTTCGCTGGGAGCACTGATTATCGCTCTCGGGCTTTTGGTCGACGACGCCATGATCGCCGTTGAAATGATGGTGGCGCGGCTGGAAGTTGGCGATCCCCTGGAGAAGGCCGCAACGCACGTCTACACCTCTACGGCCTTTCCCATGCTGACGGGCACGCTGGTCACCGTCGCCGGCTTCATCCCGATTGGCCTCAATACCAGCAACGCCGGTGAATTCACCTACACCTTGTTCGTGGTCATTGCTGTCTCGCTGCTCGTGTCATGGATCGTTGCGGTGCTATTCACCCCATTGCTCGGCGTCACGATCCTGCCGGCCAGGATCAAAGGTCATCATGAATCCAAAGGCCGGCTTGGGCAGACGTTCTCCCGTCTGCTTCTGGTTTGCATGCGTCATCGCTGGATCACCGTTGGGGTGACGGTCGTGGCGTTTGCGCTCGCTTTGTTTGGCATGAAGTTCGTGCAGCAGCAGTTCTTTCCTTCGTCGGACCGTGCCGAGTTGGTCATCGACTGGAACCTGCCTCAAAACGCCTCGATCACCGAGACCAACGCGCAGATCGCCCGCTTCGAGCAGGAACAGCTGCACGGCAATCCCGGTGTCGATCATTGGTCGACCTATGTCGGAACCGGCGCTCCGCGCTTTGTGCTGTCATTCGACCTGCAGACGGCGAACACCTGGTTTGGCCAGATGGTCGTCGTCACCAAGGGCGGCATTGCCGCGCGTGATCGCGTCAAGGCGCAATTCGAAACCTACCTGAAAAAGACCTTTCCGGGCACCGACACCTTCGTCAAGCTGCTCGAGGTCGGACCGCCGGTCGGGCGTCCCGTGCAGTATCGCCTGAGCGGACCCGATATCGCCAAGGTGAGGGAATTGTCCCAAAACCTCGCCGCCATCGTCCGCGCCAATCCGCACCTTGATCACGTCGTGTTCGACTGGATGGAGCCGGCGCGCGTCGTCAAGGTCGACGTCCTGCAGGACAAGGCGCGCCAGCTTGGCGTGAGCTCCGAGGACATCGCCACGACGTTGAACGGCGTCCTTGCCGGCTCCTCGATCACCCAGGTGCGCGACAGCATTTACCTGGTGAATGTGACGGGACGTGCGACCGCACCGGAGCGGGCATCAATCGATACGTTGCGCGACCTGCAATTGATCGGCTTGGGCGGTCAATCGGTGCCGCTCGGAGCGGTTGCTACGCTGCGCTACGAAATCGAGCAGCCAACAATCTGGCGCCGGTCGCGGCTTCCCACCATCACGCTGAAGGCGAGCGCTCTCGACAGCGTGCAGCCGAAAACCATCGTGGATCAACTCGCGCCGAAGGTGACCGAGTTCGCAAAAGGACTGCCGGCCGGGTACTCGGTCGCGATCGGGGGCTCGGTCGAGGAAAGCGCGAAGAGCCAGGCCCCGATCGAAGCGGTCGTTCCGCTGATGCTTTTCATCATGGCCACGATCCTGATGATTCAGCTGCAAAGCTTCCATCGGCTGTTCCTGGTGTTTGCGGTGGCACCCCTCGCCTTGATCGGCGTTGTCATGGCCTTGCTGCCAAGCGGAGCCCCCCTCGGCTTCGTTGCGATCCTCGGTGTGCTGGCGCTGATCGGCATCCTGATCCGCAACTCGGTCATCCTGATCGTGCAGATCGAGGACCTGAGGAAATCGGGACGGCCCGCCTGGGACGCGGTCGTGGAAGCGACCGAGCATCGCATGCGGCCGATCATGCTGACTGCGGCCGCTGCAAGTCTCGCGCTCATCCCGATCGCGCGCGAGATTTTCTGGGGGCCCATGGCCTACGCGATGATGGGCGGTATCATCGTTGGGACCGTGCTGACCCTGTTGTTCCTGCCGGCGCTCTATGTGGCGTGGTTCCGGATCAAGGAGCCGGAGCCCGCAACGGGCAACGATCGCGAAAATCTGGTTGCCCCCGAATTGCAAGCAGGTCTGTCAGCTGACGCGCCCTCTCGCCGCGAACTGGAAAATGCATAGGAGCGAGTATGAAAGAAGTTCTGAGCCTCTTCACGTTCGGCATCGAAGCGTGGTGCTTCGTGGTGTTCGTTACCGTCTTGAAGCCAAGCGCCGACCCTTTGAGCCGAATGACGTAGATTAAAAAAATTATAGTTCTCTTTTCGAGCTTCAGAAAAGAGAGGGAACTTGAGCTCCAGGGGAAAGGAAGTGTACCACCAACAGCGACGTCCATTTGCCCACGTTCGTCATCCCCGCTGCCGGGGCAGTCAGCCCGTTGTAAAATGCCTGGACATGAACATCCATGACCATATCGCCAACCGGGAATACTCGCCCAAAGCCTCCGCCGACGGGCACCGTCCAGCGATGATGTGAATTTACGGTCCAATCTGCTGTAATTTGCGGACGGTAGGTCACGAACCAGCCACCCGGCAGATTGTAGAAGACGAATGGCATAATGGTTAGCGCGTTGACATGCTCCCCGGGCAAGCTGGACTGACTCCCGGCCCAGATGTTTTGGACAAGGAAACCTGCGAGCAAAGGTCCCTGGGTCGTCAGCGCTACTGCGACCGGCCCGCCACCCCACTTGTTGATTCCCAATGTCTTGTCGGTCGCAGTCGGTAACCAAAGTGCGGGTCCCAGGGCCCAAGTGAACGAGCCTGGATGTGCTGGCGTAAAGAAGAACTGGGGCTGCATGTTGCTGAGGCCGAAATCCGGGTCAATTCCCGGGATAGGGCCCTTGGGGTTCGCGAGCCGCGGCATATATGTGATGGGAGTGTTCCAACGGGTTACCAGATTCCAGTCCGGCGTAAGCTTGATCGGAATTACTGGCTCGACGACAAGGACGTTTTGGGTTTTTTCAAGCGGGCCCATACGGAAATTTGTGTAGTTCTCATTTATAACGCCCCACAGCGGCGTTAGCGGGTTCTGCGCTTGAACGCCCTGAGCGGTCTGGTCCGTCTGCGATGGAGCAGGCCCTGCGGCAGCCCTCGATGCGGCCGACGGACCGAGCGCTGGGGTCGAAACTGATTTTTGCTTCTTCTTTTTGGTGGCGACGTTGTCAGCCTTTTCTGGCGGCGCCTGTGCGAACGATGGTGTCGCAAGGACGAGGATCGCTGCGAGGGTGAGGAAGTTGGCAGACCTACCGGTGCGTCTATGTACGGTCATCTGTCTCTCCCCTTCAGTTTGAGATCAGTCGATGGTTAGTATCTGGCGGCAACCGGTGCGGCCCAGTTGAACAGGTAGTTGACCCCGACTTTCACCATCTGGACATTGCCGTTGTTGGAGGTGAACGTATCGCCGGCAAGGAGCGGGGCGGTGGCCGGAATGACGAGGGTCCGGTGGCCCAAAAAGAGATAATCGTATTCCAGCCTCACCATCCAATTGTTCGTGAACGCATATTCGTAGCCAGCGCCTACCAGCCAGCCGCTGTTGTTGCCGCAATTGTTGGTGAAGTTACCGCAGGTGAGCGACACACCCGTCGTGACGTCGGTGATGGTCCAGTTGTTGTTGCCGATCCAGCCGCCGCCGGCCTTGCCGTAGAACAGCCAGTTATCGACGGCATAGCCGAAGCGGGCAGCCACTGTCGTGATCCAGTGATTGATGCCGGTGACTGGTGAGGGAACCGACGGTGGAGGGCCCGTCGGCGCTGGTGCGAAGGGCAATGAAGGCAAGGCCGCGACAATGGCCCCGAAGCCCGGCACCAAGACTCTAGTGTTTTTGTTGTTGGGAGCCCAGTCGAAGTCCCATTCGCCGCCGATGACGAAGTTGCCGATCTGGTAATTGCCGCCCATCTGCCCGCCGCCGATGAATACGCCATTGCTGTTGTAGAAGTTCGTCAGGAAGAGTGGGTCCCTCCAGCCGTTGCGGGCCCAGGCACCACCAATGTTGGCGCCGACATAGAATCCGGACCAGTTGAAGGGCGGTGGTGGCGGCGGAGCCTTGGTGTAGGGCTTCGCAGGAAGATCAGCCTTTGCCGGAGCGGACGGATTCCAAAGGGGGGCGGTGACGCGTAAATTTCCGCTAATATTTCTGGAGCCGCCGTAATTCTTCTCATACACGTCGCTTGTAACGTAAGCTTGCACACTTACCCGATCGAAATAATAGCCGACGAGACCCCCCAAGGCGAATTGGCTTTGCTTTTGATAGGCGGCGATCGGCGCGTTGAGATCGGTGGAATACAAACCAACCGGCCCCAACTCCCACTGGCCGAATCTCTTGGTCGCCGTCAGGTCAACGTTGAGGAAGTTCGGGTTACAGCCATTGTAAGGGTAGGCTGCCGAAACCGGGCACGGCGAAAGTTCTGGCTTGCTTGTGACCGAGTCAAAATTGATGCCCCAAATGACGTTCGCGGTCAGGTCCCATCCGTTGCCGCTGTAGGTCAGCCCGAAGCGCTGATTGAGCGAGCCCGAACTAATCGCCACCGGGCTGCTCCGGTTGTTGGTATAGCCTCCGAGCATGTAGCTGAAGCCCCAATGGTTGCCGAGATCCCAGATCAGCTGAACCGCTCCAAACGAATTGAAGTAGCCGCTGATGCCATCGGCCCCGCTGTTGAATTTACTAATCAGTCACTAATATAGGAGACAGATTCTGCTCGAAAAAAAGACCGAACGAGAGCGCGGTTCTCTTGAATTTGTTGCAGCTCGACGTCGATCCGATTGTGCAACAATTCCCCTTTTGCAAGCGGCTTCCGTGCCGTCCCGGTCCTCTTCATGTAATTCCACACCATCTCATCCGGATTGAGTTCGGGGGCGTAGCCCGGCAGAAAGTGAAATTCAAGCTTCCCTTCGGTCGACGCAACGTAATCTTTGACGATCTTGGCTTTGTGGGCAGGCAGACTATCAAGAATTAGGAGCACAGGCTTCTTACGACGAAACATCATTGCCTTGAGCAGTGCAATAAATAGCTCCGCGTTCATTCCACCCTTGTAGGTCGCGCACCAGAAACCGCCTTTGGCATTTACGGCTGAAGCCGCCGAGACGGATTGCCGTGTGCCGGGCACAAAAATAATTGGGGTCTGCCCTTTCACACCCCAAGTCTTTCCTTGCACGGCTTCGGAACGAAAGCCGGACTCATCCCAGAAAAAAATCTCGGCACCTCGCTTTTTTGCCCGTTTCGCAATGGCTGGATAGACGTCGGTTTTCCACGCTTCGATCGCAACGGGATCTCGCTCGTAAGCTCGCTTCAGTGGCTTCTGCGGCGTCAATCCTAATTTTGCAAGTAACTTTCCGACAGCGGTCACACCCAAATTAGCTTCGAATTTGTCCGCAATCAGCTTGCGCACGATCAACCTCGTCCACATGCCGAAATCAAAGCCGTGCTGACGAGGATCCTTTCCGTTGATCCACCGAAACAATTGTTGCTCTTGCTTGGGCGTGAGCGTTCGTGGGCGCCCCGTTCCTTTTCGTGAAATTAGCGCGCGCAAGCCGCGCCCTTTCCCTCGCGCCTCTCGCAACCATTTGTAGATGATCTGACGACTGAACCCATAGGAGGCAATCACGACGCTCGGTTTCTCGCCGTTCCATACGCGCTGAACCGCCATCCGACGAATTTCTTGTAAGGTCTTGTGATCTAATTTTCGTCCGTCCCGCTTCATGAATGAATCATATTGAAATCGACAACTTGTCGCAAGATATTTGTCTTCTAAATTAGTGACCGATTAGTAATCGGGACTACGGGCCCAAAGGCCGGTTGCACTCGTGCGCCAAAAATCGTCCAGGGGGTGGACCAAACCAGGATGGGGGTGTCGACGAGGTAACACGTGGTTTGCGGGCTTGTGTTCCGGCATTCCTGGGTCGTATTATTTCCAAGATAGAGGCCTTCAGGGAGCGGCACCCCGACCGCAAGGCCGATTGTGTCACCCGGACGCGTGACGGAGCCGCCAAGCGCCGGCGCTGCAGCGCCAACCGACAGCACAGCGGCCGCCGCCCACTTGGTCAACTTCTGGGTCATCTCAGTCCCCCGTTTCCGCTAGCTCAGCGCTCCTTATCCGCTGTTTTCTCATTCCATCGATCCGGGCTCTCGGGCTCTTTGCAAGGTGTGCCCTGCGCTGAGGGCAAAGGAGGACTGGAGCGCGCTCGTAAAAGCCCGAGTCCTCCGCTAACAGCCGAACCAACCCGACCTTGCAACTTAGAAAGTCCGCGATCCGAGTCGTCAGGCTGCCGTCTCTCCGCTGGTCTAGAGAACCGTTTCAGTCACCCGCGGAGGGTTCTTGTGTATCGCGACCGTGAGCTCGTTTTCGCCGAGTTTGCCGATGAACCCGTAGTCCCGCAGCAGCTCGCCGATTTCGGTTTTCTCCAGATCGTCAACGCCGGCGAGATATTGAACCAGCGCCTTGATCGGCGCAGGCAGCGCTAGCTTCTCGCCATCCCGCATCACGATCGCCGAGTTGAGCAGCGCACGAACGTCGTACAGCGAGGCCCACGGCTCCGGCACGCCCCGCTCGATGTCCAGCAGGGTGTAGACCGCCTCCATCGCCGTCCGCACGGAGTATTCGACGGTAAAGATGACGTCCCGCGGGTGGGTCTCGGCGAGCTGCCCCAGGAACCCGAAGTTGACCGCTCCCTCTGGTATCACTTTGGGACGGTCGCCGTCGCGCCGGGGCATGAAGAAGGCCGTGATGTAGGGCATCATGCACGGATGCACGTTCACCGACTTGGCCGCCAGCTCGTGGATCTGATCGTCCGGCACCCCCAAATGGTAGAGCCATTCCCGAGCGACCTCCTCGCCAGTGCAGTCCTTCAGCGCCTTCTTGACGTAGTTGCCGGGCCGGTCGAGGCTGTACTGGCCATAGAAGTGAAGCATCAGCTGGCCCTTCGGGTGGTTCCTGAAGTGCGGGTTGCGCTCGACGTTCCACGAAAACACCCAATTGGAATCGCGCACGGTCACCAAGCCGCCCGTGATGGGCTTCCCGTCGTGACTGGACGTTTCGCGCTGGCAGATCCGCTCGATGTAGGGCGGAATCTTGTCGTCGAGGGTGACCATGCATGCCGACACATAGCTGGTCTGGTCGGTGTGGGCACAGAACTTGTCGGGCCGGCCGAACGCGGGGTCCTGGGCTGCGATGTTGCGCCACATCGCCCAGATGCTGCCGTCCTGGATGTCCCTGTTCCACTTGGCCGGGGTGTGGTGGTCCCCCCACGCGGTGTTTTCGACCGCGGAGCCGTTGGTAATGAGGACGAAGTCGTTCTTGGTAACGTCGCGTCCTCCGCGCTTTCCGCCCTGGATCCACTCGATCCGGCGAGCGACCTTGCGTTCCTTGGTGATGTCGAACACGACGTTAGTGACCTTTGTGTCGTACACGAACGTGACGCCTTGCTGCTCGAGCCACTTGACCAGCGGGAGGATCAGGGAGTCGTACTGGTTCAAGCGTGTGAACTTGATGGTGCTGAGATCCGCCATCCCACCGAAGTGCTGGACGAAGCGTTGCATGTAGAGCTTCATCTCCAGCGCGCCGTGCCAGGGCCCGATGGCGAACATCGACAGCCAATACACCCAGAAATTGCTCTTGAAGAATTCTTCGCTCACGAATTCGTCGAACCGCTTGTCGAATAGCTCTCTTCGGTGGGTGTAGAAGAGCTTCATCAGCTCGCCCTGCGCCTTGGGGGTCAGGAGCATCTTGCCGTCGGTCGGGAAGGGTTGCCCGCGCTTGTGCGTGGTCCGGCACAGGGAGTAGTTGGGGTGGTCCTTGTTGATCCGGTAAAAGTCCTCAAGGACCGAGGCGCCCTCGACATCGAGCGACGGGATCGAGCGCATCAGATCCCACAGGCACTCGTAATGGTCCTCCATCTCGCGCTCACCGCGGAAGAGGAAGCCCTCCTTTGGGTCCTCGATGCCATCCAGGCAGCCGCCGCAGATATTTTTCGCCTCGTAGATGGTGATGCGTTTGGCGTCCATCTGCCCGTCGCGGATCAAAAAGGCCGCCGCCGCGAGCGAGGCGATGCCGCCGCCGACGAGATGGGCAGACTTTTCGTCCACGCCCTTCGGCTTGCGGGGACGAATGAACGCTTCGTAGTTACCATTGCTGTAAAACATATGCGTCTCTCCCTGGTCAGCTAGCAGGCTGTTGAAAAACCTTCATTGGCTTTCGGATGAGACGCTTATTAAGTCAGTCCTGTTCGTCACCGACTGCGCAGACGCTGAGGTCGCACAGGCAATAACCATCACGAAAACCAAGGCCGTTATGCATATTTTCTTCGGTAACAGATTGCCGTTGCCTGCGGATGGCAGCGCTTTGATGCTCATAGACGCCACGGTTCTTCCCCCATATGGAGACCGCTTAGCTTCGTTCCTTGGCGGGATTCCCTTCCCTCACGCCCGCCATCCGTGTTCAACCAGCTTGGACTTGGCAGCCTTCCGGCGCTTGCCTAGCCGTGCCACGATTGATTGCGCGCGCCTGCTAAGGGCGTCCATAAACAACTGAGACATAATCGCCACAGATGGCGAGGGGTTGCTGAGCGGGATTCACAAGTGATGAGGTCACGCGACGTAACATGGTGGGACGATTCGAGCGGCTCGGGCGCGCGCCGCGCGGAAGCGCTATCGGGGCGGCGTGGCCATGGTCGCCCTACAACGAGGAGAGTTCGTCGCGCGCGGCCTCGGCGAAATCCTTCAGTGGATCGATTCCCGCACCGCTCTTCAACATCTCATGCAGCTGGGGGATTGTCTTGTTAGGTGCGACACAGGCGTCGGTGGTTGCGCGCATGATCTTCTCGGCACATGAGATGGTCCGCGGCGAGCACCCGACCCGCATGCCGCTGATCATGGCGTAGAGAGCAATCAGCTCTTGAATTTGCGGCTCGTTGCTCATTAGGGCCTCACCATATGCTTTCGATGCCGCCACGATGAAATCCTTGAACAGGTCCTCGCGGCGCGACAGATCGTGGGTGAGCTTCGCAGCCCTGGCCCGAGTACGTTCGCTCAGCCAGCTCGTGACGCCTAATGTCAGGCCACCGACCATTGAGCCTGCAAGCGCCGATAGTGCCGAAAGGTATGCGGCATCCATGTGGATCACCCCTGGCGGTGATGCTTTTTCGGTCTCAGCGATGCCGCCGGCGCCGTCACCGGGGATGCCATCGCGCAATCGCCGGGCTGCTGCTGCGTCGGCCTTCATGCGGGTGACGTCGCGTCGATTTCGCTGCGGCGTTCGACTGCAAATCTCCTCGAACATGCGCTCGCCGCGCATGGGAGCGCCAGCCGAGTCAAGACATTCGCCCAGTAAACTTTCCTCCTCGCAAATGTTGACCAACCGCCAGAAGCGAGCGGGGATCGATATCCCCCCATCAAGCCGCGCCTACTGTCTTCAGTCGACTTAACAAAGCGTAACTTGGCACCAGCCGCTTGCCTCACTATGCCAAGATTGACTGCGCGTGCCTGCTCAGGGACCGGCGCAAAATTGATTCAGATCAAATCCCTCCAGAGGTGACGCGGCAAGATACCTGACGCGGACAATGGAGGCTCAGACGATGGGAGCGCCCACGATTGTTTGCGTCGAGGTGGAGCGGCCCAGCGGCCGGCTGCGCAAGTGGGAGGACACCCTTAGCGCTCATGTTGGGCAAGTCGATCCCGCGCTTCGCGAGCAGGAGGCAGTGAGTTGCCTGCCCATCGATGAACGTTCGTTCAAAGGGCGCATCGAATATGGCGCACTTGGTGAGATGTTCTTGTGCAAATTCGCGGCCACCAATTATCAGTTCACCCGCTCGTTGACTACACCGGCACCAACAATGCCAACCCCTATTATGCTCGTTTCAGTCTCCAGAGGCAGCTGCAAATTTTTCCAATGCGGCCACACTTGCACTCTCACCGAGGCCGACTGGACCCTGATCGACACGAAGCAGCCGCTGGGGTACGTGATCACGAGCCCCGAGATCGAAGCGTTCGTGATGATGCTACCCCGTCCGTCCGATGCAGCGATTGCCGCCCTCTTCGAGCGTGGCATCGCGCGTCAATCAAACGGCGGGCGTGGATTGTCGCGGGTCCTGCATGCCATGGTCAACGAGAGCTTCGGCGAGATACGCCGTCTTTCACCATTGGGCGGAAGAAAACTGGGTGCGGCCATTACCACGATGGCATGGGACGCCTTGCGCGAGCAGATAGAGACGCCGCAATTGATCGGACACCGCGACGAACTACCGATGAGGATCAAGGCCTATATTGAAGCGAATCTCGCCGATCCCGAGCTCACCGTGGAGCGAATTGCGCGGGCATGCAGCATTTCCCTTCGTGGGTTGCACCGCCGGTTCGCCGAGGATCCAGCCGGATCCGTATCGCGGTATTTTTGGCGGCGTCGGCTCATCCGTTGCGCGGAGGCGCTTCGAGACCCGAGCCAGGCGCATCGCTCGATAACCGACGTCTGTTTCTCATTCGGCTTCAGCAGTTCGTCGCATTTCAGCCGGCAGTTCAAGGATCAGTTTGGAGTTCC